>DIWP01000009.1 GCA_002423545.1 Thermoleophilia bacterium UBA6103 | reverse complement strand
CGCACCATCCGCATCCCGGTCCACATGGTCGAGAACCTCAACAAGCTCGTCCGTGTGCAGCGTCAGCTTCTCCAGGACCAGGGCCGCGAGCCGACCCCGGAAGAGATCGCCGTCGAGATGGGCATCACGCCGCAGAAGGTGCGGGAGATCCTCAAGATCGCGCAGCAGCCGGCGAGCCTCAACGCGCCGGTCGGCGAAGAGAGCGATTCACTGCTCGGCGATTTCATCGAAGACAAGGACGCGGTCCCGCCGCTCGAGGAAGTCACTCATACAGTACGGCGAGAAGAGCTTGCCGGCGTGCTCGGTCTGCTCACCAAGCGCGAACGGATGATCATCGAGCTGCGCTTCGGCATCTCCGGCAAGAACCCGTGTACCCTCGAGGAGGTCGGCCGGCTGCTCGGCGTCACCCGGGAGCGTGTCCGCCAGATCGAGGCCAAGACGATGGGCAAGCTCAAGGCGTATCGCTGCGCGCAGCCGCTGCGCGACTACCTCGAATAGCTCGTCCGGCCTCGCCCGGCCCGGCCCGGCTGTCGTCTGCGTCACAAGCCCGATCCGCGGCTGGAGTGCCGTCCACGTCGCGAGCCCGGCTCGCGTTTGGAGCATCGCTCACGTCCCCGGGCACCAGCGCCTGCGCAGCGACTTCATGAACGACCGGTTCTCCTTCTCGTGGCGCCATTTGCGCATGTAGAACAGACCGAGCGTGGTGAGCCGCAACTCCGCACGCCGGAACGTGAACAGATAGCAGAACCAGCGGCGCAGTGAGTAGAAGCGCGCATAGCCACGCAGCGTCTCGCGCTGCAGCTGGAGCGGCGTCATGTTTCGCGGCGTGAACACCACATGCTGGCCGTCGTAGAGCTGCCAGCGCTTGTCGAACAGACGTCCCTCTGCCTCCATGTCCGCGTACTGTCGGGTCCCCGGTCCCGGCGTGAGGATGTTCAGCATGAGTGTGTCGATGCGGTGCTCGAGCGCGAACTGCACCGTCTCGCGCAGGGTGTCCACCGTATCGGTGTCGGCACCCAGCACGAACATCCCGTGGCTCTTGATCCGGTACTCGTGCAGCGTGTCGATGGCCCGTACCACGTCGGCGACGCTCTGCGACTTCTTGTACGTGTCCAGCGTCTCCTGGTTCACGGACTCGAGGCCCAGACACAGCCGATCACAGCCGGACTGGCGCATGAGCTCGAGCAGCTCGGGGTCGCGCACCACGTCGGTGCGAGTCTGCGCGGTCCAGGGCACGACGAGATCCTCGGCGATCATGGCCCGCAGCAGGGCTTTGAGGCGTTTGGGGTCGGCGGCGAAATTGTCGTCGTAGAAGAAGATGCGGCGTGGCCGCTTGTCCTTCATCTCGGCGATGACCGCCTCGATGCTGCGGGTGCGGTACTTGCGGCCGAACATCGCCGTCACCGAGCAGAACGTGCAGGCGAAAGGGCAGCCCCAGCTCGTCATGATCGGTGTCGAGGTGAGCCGCTCGTGACCCACGATCAGCGAGAGGTCGGGGACCGGCAGATCGTCCAGATGGGGAGTGCGCTCGCGTGTCTCCGTGTGGACTGCACGACCGTCGCGCACGAACGACAGGCCGCGTATCGACTCCAGCTCGCGTTCGCCGCGCAGCGCCTCGATCAGCTCGACCATGAGCGTGTCGCCGCCTTCACCGCGGGCGACGAAGTCGGCGTGCTGCAGCGCTTCCTCGGCCATGAAGGTGACGTGCGACCCTCCGACCACCACGGGGATGCTGCGCTGGCGCAGCTCGTCGGCGATCCCGTAGGCAGCGACGGCGGTGGACGTGATGGTGCTGAGGCCGACCAGATCGGCGTCATCAAGGTCGTCCCTGTCCAGGGGCGCCATCTGCTCGTTGTAGATCCTGACGTCGTGCCCCCTGCTGTCGAGCGCCGCCCCGATGATCGGCAGCCCGAGACGGGGGTAGAGGGCGTAGGAGTACATGTTGAGGCCGGGAGGCGCCGGCTCGATGAGGCGGATCTTCATGACATCCCTCCACGGCGATGCTTGCATGCACCCTGGTGGAGTGACGTCCCCGACGAAGCAGCCACGGCGGCGCATGCTGGAGGCCGGGACGATGTGTACGATCGGTGGCGTCACGAGTGACCACCGAGAGCGGAGCGGGACCGGGCCACCCGGCCCTCCACGGTCCTGCTCGACCGCGTAGCGGGTGCCCCCGTTACGCGATACCGGGGTCGGCCCAAGGCCGACCCTGTTTCATGGTACTCCCTTTCTTGGGGGAACGGCGCGCGCAGATGCATCGAGAGAGTCGGATCGGTCGATCGGACTGATGCAAGCGGCTGAAGCGCGTCGCCGGTCGTATGTGCAGGTGCGTGGCGGCCGACCGTCTACCCGTGGGTGGCTGTGGGGGACACCCCGTCCTCGCCTGTGCCGAGCGCCTCGGCGATGGTGTCGTACATGTCGGCGGCGGTGAAGTCGACCTTCAGCTCGTCTCCCACCAGCAGATCGCGGACGCGGCCCACGGCGGCGGCGACCACCAGGCGCACACCGTCGGCGGCGAGCTGCTCCTGCAGCTCGCCGAGCATGCGGCCGGCGGTGACGTCGATGTCGGCGATCGGCGAGGCATCCAATACCACCAGGCGCGTGCCCCGATGGCGGCCGACCAGACGGAGGACCCGGCTGCGGAACCGCTCTGCGTTGGCGTAGAAGAGCGGCGCATCGAAGCGGTACACCAGCGCGCCGGGGACGCCGGTGGCGTCACGTACGCGGGTGATGTCGTGGAAGCCGCTGCGACCAGGCGCCCGGCCGAGCACGGCGTCGTGTGGCCGGCTCGTGCGCCAGAGGAAGTCGAGCAGCGAGAGTCCCATGGCTATCACGACCCCCTGCAGCAGCCCGACGGCGACGACGCCGATCAGCGCCGCCAGAGCGATGACCAGCTCGACGCGGCGCACCCGGGACAGGGTGCGCAGCGCCTTGAGGTCGATCAGGCGCAGCACCGCCGCCACGACGATCGCGGCCAGCACGGCGACCGGGACGTAAGCGAGCGGTCCCGTGAGCACCAGCAGGACGACGACCATGAGGGCGGCGGCTGTGAGTCCGGCCACCTGCGTCCTGGACCCGACCGATTCGGCGACCGCCGTGCGGGCGGCGCTGGCGCTGGTGGCGATGCCCCCGGACAGGGCCGAGACGGCGTTGGCCGCCCCGAGGCCGACCAGATCGCGATCGGCGTCCACGGCGTACCGGCCGCGGGCCGCGAAGACGCGCGAGCTGACGAGCGTGTCGGCGGCGGCCAGCAGCGCGATGGCCGCTGCCGCCGGCAGCAGCTGCCGCAGGTCTCCCCACGAGACGTCGGGGACGCCGAGCGGCGGCAGCCCCGACGGGATCTCGCCCAGCACCGCCACGCCGGCCGACTCGAGGTCGAAGGCGTACACCACCGCGGCGCCGAGGACGAGAGCGACGAGCGCTCCGGGGACCACCGGCCAGAGGCGGCGTGTCAGCAGCACGATCAGCAGGGCCGCGATGCCCAGGGCCGCCGACCAGGGCTGGGCGCCGCCCAGGCCGGCCAGGAGCTCCCAGTACTGCCCCAGCGTCGTGTCGGCCTGCACGGTGACGCCGAGCAGGCGCGGGAGCTGACCGGCGGCGACCACCAGCGCCAGGCCGGCCTGGTAGCCGAGCAGCACCGGTTCGGAGAGGAAGTCGGCGATCAGACCGAGCCGGGCGGCGCCGGCGGCCAGCAGGACGATGCCCACCAGGAGGGTCAGGCCGCCGGCCAGAGCGGCGTAGCGGAGCGGGTCGCCGCCGGCCAGCGGCGCCACGGCGGCGCCCAGCATCGCCGCGGTGGAGGCGTCGAGCGCCACCACGAGCTGCGGCGAGGAGCCGAAGAAGGCGTAGGCGACGAGCGGCAGGATGCAGCTGTAGAGGCCGGCCACCGGAGGCATGCCGGCCAGTTCCGCCATCCCCATGCTCAGCGGGATGGCGAGGGCGACGATGAGCGCGCCGGCCGTCAGGTCGCGCGGCAGCCAAGCGCGCCTGTAGCCGCGCAGGGACGTCAGGATGGGCAGTCTGGCCGCGAGCCGCATGCCGTGACTCTAGCGGCTCGGCCCGCGCTGCGGCGACCGTCACTCGTCGTCGCGGACCACCACCACCGGGATCCTGCTCGTCCGCTTCAGGCGCTGGGCCATCGACCCCACGATCAGGTCTGCCAGCACTCCCTTGCTGTCGTCGGGGACCACGATGTAGTCGGCGTCGAGCTCCTCGGCCAGGTCGTGCAGCAGGTCGGCCGGGTCGTCGAGGCTGCACTCGGCGACCGCGTCGACTCCGGCCAGGCGGATGCGCATGATCTCATGCCGCAGATCCTCCTGGGTCTGCTGCTCCCACTCCCGTACCCAGGCGCTCTCATCCAGGCGGCCGAGCAGGAAGGGGGCATTGCTGAAGTCGGCCGGCCGTTCGTGCGTGCAGACCACCACGATGTCGCACCGCTCCCGCGCAGCCAGGTCGATCGCTTTGGAGACGGCCGCCCGCCCTCTCTTCGTGCCGTCGTAGCCTACGAGCACGTAGTGTGTCACCGTCGCCCTCTGTGATGCACCGGAAGACCGGGAAGCCGGACGTACAGTCATCCGATTCCCCTGCGCGAGCCTCTTGGAACCTGTGCCGACAGTGCCCCGCCCCGGAGGTTCAGGATGATGCGTCGCCTGTCGGACAGCGTCCGGCGCACCCGGTGCCGGCCACCGGCCCGCGGTCTGTCGCGCCGTGCCGCTGCGCGCGCGCTCGCTCAGAGGCTCCAGCGCCTCTCTGTCGAAGCGGCGCCTGATGACCGATAGAAGGGACGAGCGTGCCGCCCGGACGGGTCGAGGCGGTGCGCCGTCTCGAGCCCGGCCGAGGTCGGGCGAAAGGGGACCGTGTCGATGTCGGCGTTGATCGCGGAGACGATCCTGGCGGCCGTCGTCGCCGCTCTGGCGCCGACGGCGATGGTCGGCATGGTCACCCTGCTGGCCTCGTCGCGGGGCGTGCGGGCCGCCGCCTGGTACGCCCTCGGGTACGCGTTCTGGGCACTGGCCTTCATGATCGTCGCCGTCACGGCACTGCACGGGGCCACGTATCCTTCGGCACGCATACATGCGCTGATCGGCGGCAGCGCCGAGCTGGTGCTGGGCGTGGCGCTCACGGCCGGCGCCGTGGGCTGGTTCCTGGGACGGCGCTCGCGCAGCCGGCGGCTGGCCCGGGGCGCAGCGATGGACGTGGCCCGGGAGGCCGCCCGGGACGAGCCCCGGGCCGATGGCGATGCCGTGACGCCGTCGGCGGTCCCGCCCACCACCGAGGGGGACGGCGATGCGTCACCGGCCGGCGCTCGCCTGCAGCGCTGGGTGTCTCGTGTCGATCGCCTGCCCTGGATCGCCTGCTTCGGCCTCGGTCTGTTGCTGAGCGTCACCCGCGTGCGCAACATCGTCACCACGCTGGTGGTGGCCAACGCCGCCACATCGCCGGACATCGGTATCCCCGGCGGTCTGGTCGCGTGCGCGCTGTTCCTGATCGTGGCGCTGGTGCCGGTGTGGCTGCCGCTGTTCCTCTACCGCCGGCTCGGCGACCGCGGTCGGCGGTCGACCGACGCGATGGAGAGGTGGCTGGTGGCGCACGGGGCCTCACTGGGAACGGCGACGGTCGCCCTGTTCGGTCTGCTGCTCGTCGCCCACGGCGCTTCCCAGATGGCCGGTCTGACCTGGTAGGTCCGCCCGGAAACGGCGCTCCGTTGCTCGCCGGGCGGGTTCAGCCGCTCTGGCCCATCTCCCGTTCCAGCTCTTCCTTGGCGTTCAGCATCTCCGTCTTGAACTCCATCGGCCGTCTGATCTGGCGCAGCGAGTTGATGCCGGCCTTGGCGGCCCCGGTGAGCACTTCGATGGTCCCGTAGCCGAGCAGGCGACCGAACAGCGACTGCGTGAGGACCACGTCGGTGAGCTTCTCCAGCGACGAGTCGCTGACGCGCTTGCTGACCACCCCGGTGACCTCGACGACGCGCCGGTTCGTGAGCGCATACACGTTCATCCGCCAGGAGAGGAAGCCCCAGCCGATGCGGACCACCGGCACGATGAGGACGAAGTAGAACCAGCGCACGAAGCGGGCGTCGGGGAACCACATGCTGAACAGGATGATGAGGGCGACGACCACGGCCGCGAAGACGATCCATTTGATCATGACCGTGAGAGGGAAGATCCAGTGGTGGCGCTCCGTGTAGCGGATCTGTTCACTGGCGCCCATCTGCTTGCTCAGATACTCGACGCTCACGCTGCCTCGCCTTGCTCGCGGTCACCGGTGGGGCGAAGTCTATGCGATGCGCAGGGAGTCGCTACTTCTTCTTCGGGCGCGATGCGGCGGTCCAGCCGGCGGCGAGGATGACGATGAGCAGCCAGCGCAGCCAGTCGGGCCAGCCGGAGCGCCAGACCGCCAAGGCAAGCATCCACGGCAGGAAGACGATCCAGAGCAGTACCTCGAGCGGCCACGACAGGCTGCCGACCCAGTCCCAGATATCGAGCAGGGTGGAGGGTGAGGCGCCGACCAGGACAAAAAAGGCGACCCAGGCGCCGAGCATGACGATGAACCAGAGCTTCTTCATGCGTGTGAGCATACACGGCCGGGTCCTCCAGGGAGCGGCATCGAGCCGCTCGAGAAGACGGCCGGCCGTCGGCCGCCGAGCGGTTGGTAGACTCCCGGGTATGGAGACGTACGATCACATGCGATCGTCTGCCGTCCGGGATCCGGTGCCGTGAGCGTCGGCTTCGCCTTCGTGCTCACGGTGTTCGCCGGCCTGGCGACCGGGCTGGGCAGCGTCCTGGCGCTGTTCGCCAAACGGACCAACACCCGCATGCTGTCGGTGGCGCTCGGCTTCTCGGCCGGCGTGATGATCTACGTCTCGCTGGTCGAGATCCTGCAGAAGTCCCAGGAGGCGTTCGAGGAGAGCATGGGACTCAGCGCCGGCGGCTGGGCGGCGCTGGCCTCCTTTCTCGGCGGCATCGCGCTGATCGCCGTCATCGACAAGCTCGTGCCGAGCTTTGAGAACCCGCACACCGTGCGACGCCTGGAAGAGATGGAGGAGGCCGAGGCCCTGCGGGACATCACCGTCGACGCGGGCGGCGGAGCCGCCGTGCCGCTGATGCCGGCGGCGATGGCGCACGAGCAGGACCCGAGGCTGCTGCGCATGGGCCTGCTCTCCGCTCTGGCGATCGGCATCCACAACTTCCCCGAGGGCCTGGCCACGTTCATCGCCGCCCTCGAAGACCCCAAGCTCGGTATCTCCATCGCCATCGCCATCGCCATCCACAACGTCCCCGAGGGCATCGCCGTGGCCATCCCCGTCTACTACGCCACCGGCAGTCGCCGCAAGGCGTTCATCTACTCCGCGCTCTCCGGGCTGTCCGAGCCGGTCGGGGCGCTGATCGGCTACCTGTTCCTGCGGTCGTTCTTCAATGAGATCACCTTCGGCATCATGTTCGGTATCGTCGCCGGGATCATGGTCTTCATCTCGCTCGACGAGCTGCTGCCTACCGCACGCGAGTACGGCGAGCACCACCTGGCCATCTACGGCCTCATCGCCGGCATGGCGGTGATGGGGGTGAGCCTGGTGATCATGCTCTGACCCGGCACTTGTCTCGATCGGCCGCTTCGTGTAAGAAGAAGACCTATCCACTCGTCTTCAACATGACAGCATGCGCGCGGCCGTCGCCGGCCGCGCTTCTGCGACCGGTCACGGTCGGCCGTTGCGCCAGACGATGCACCCGGGCAGAGGAGGAGCCCCTATGCTGGGTCACGGACAGCGCCGTCATCGGCGCGCCCGCTCATCGAAGCCACCCGCTCGCGACCCGCGCTCTCAAGGTCGTCGCGGCACCGCCTCCGTCTTCGCCGTCGCCGCGGTCTGGCTGGCGTGTGCGGCCGTCGTCGCCTGCGGCGCCGACCCGGCGGCAGGGGCGCCGCCAAAGGCTCCCAAGGACCCGCCGCGGACCAAGAGGGTCATCCGCGACCTCAAGCTCACTCGCGGTCAGAAGTACCGCACCTACGACCGGGTCCGCTTCGTCTCCAGCCGTCGCTTCCAGCAGGCGACGGTGCTCATCTCGCGTGCCCACCACATCACCTTCCGGAACTGCGTCTTCGACGGCAGCGCCTGGAACAACATCAGCATCAACGACCGCAACGGCAGCGTGCACCACATCCGCTTCATCAACTGCTACGTGAGATCGACGGCGCGCATGGGCTTCGAGTGCACCGCGCGGGGCAGTGCCCGCGGTTACACGAGGATCTCGCTGACCGGCGTCACCTTTGCGCCGCAGGGCTCACAGGCGGTGTCTTTCGACGGCCCCGGCCGTCTCTGCTCGATCAGGAACGTGACCATCCGCGGCGCCGGCACCAGTCGCGCGTTCCCCTGGGGTCACGGCTTTGAGCTCAATGGTCCGCGCGACTTCACCATCGACGGGCTGCGCATCTACCAGACGCGCGGCGCCGCGTTCAATCTGTCCGGACCGGTCGGCCGCTCCTGCGGCTGGACGTTCAGGAACGTGCGCGCCGACATGACCGTCCGCTATCAGCGCGTACGCCAGGAGTCGCACTCGCAGGCGTTGCTGGCCAAGAACATGCGCGGCTCGCGCTGGATCTCGTCGGTCATCCGCTCGGCAGCTCCGGGCGGCGGCGTCATGTACCTCAGCAACTGCGACAACAACGACTTCCGCGGCATCACCTGGCGCGATGCCCGCGGTGGCACCTGGACCAAGCCCTGGCAGGTCGACGGCAGCACCGGTAACCGGTTCTGAGTCCGGCCGTCGCCGGCGCCGCGCGCTGTTCAGCGCTTGGCGGCCTGCTTGCGCTGCTCGGCGCGCAGGATCGCTTTGCGCACGCGGATGCTCTGCGGGGTGACCTCCACCAGCTCGTCGCCGGCGATCCACTCCAGCGCCGACTCGAGCGTCAGCGTGCGCGGTACCTTCAGGCCGGTGTCGATCTCCTTGGTCGACGAGCGGTAGTTGCCCATCTGCTTCTTCTTGGTCGGGTTGCAGAGCATGTCGCCGCTGCGGGCGTTCTCGCCGACGATCATGCCCTCGTAGACGCGGTCCATGGGTCGCACGAACAGGACCGCCCGCTGCTGCAGGTTCTCCAGCGAGTACGAGGCGGTCTCGCCGCCGGCCTGGCTGACCAGCGAGCCGCGGTTGCGGGCCGGCAGGTCGCCGCGCCACGGCCCGTAGCCGACAAAGCGCGACGACATGACGCCCAGGCCGCGGGTCTCGGTGAGGAAGTCGGAGCGATAGCCGATCAGCCCGCGGGTACTGATCGTGAACTCGAGGCGGACCAGGCCGGTACCGGTGGCGTGCACGCTCACCAGGTCGGCCTTGCGCAGGGCCAGCTCCTGGATGATGGCGCCCTGGTACTCCTCGGGTACGTCGATGATGAGCTGCTCGATCGGCTCCAGCAGCTTCCCGGCGCCGTCGCGATGGGTGATGACCTCGGGGCGCGAGACACAGAGCTCGATGCCCTCGCGCCGCATCTCTTCGATGAGGATGGCGAGGTGCAGCTCGCCGCGGCCGGAGACCTTGACGCCGTCCGGCCGCCCGATGTCTTCGACGCGCAGGGCGACGTTGACCCGCTCTTCGCGCATGAGCCGGTCCTTGATCTGGCGCAGGGTCGCGGCGCGGCCGTCCTGGCCGGCGAACGGGCCGTTGTTGACCAGGAAGAACATGGAGACGGTCGGCTCCTCGATCTCGAGCGGCGGCAGAGCCGTGTCCTGCAGCTCGGGGGCGCTCAGGGTGTCGCCGATGCCGATCTCGTCGGGGCCGTTGAGCCAGACGATGTCGCCGGCCCCGACCTCCTCGACCTCGCGCTTCTCCAGACCGCGCGTGACCCAGAGGTGGGCGCTGCGGGCCGTCTGGGTGCCGACGATCGACCAGTCGTCGCCGGTCACCGCGGGAGCAGCTCCCGGCATGGTATCGACACTCGTGGCCACGCGCGCCGGTTCGTCCCAGCGGGTCATCGTGCGTCGCAGCTCGTCTCCTACCCGGTGGGTGCCCTGCAGCACGCGGCCGCAGCCGATGCGGCCCACGTAGTCGCTCCAGGCGAGCGTGCTCACCTGCATCAGGAACGGCGCCTCGTGGTCCACGTGCGGCGGTGGTACCTTGTCGATGATCGTCTGGAACAGGTCGGCCATGCCGGCCTGGGCCAGCTCGGCGCGCATCGCCGGAGAGAGCTCGGCGCTGCCGTCGCGCTCGTGCTCGGCACGGTCGATCTCTTCGCGCCGGTACTCGTCGAGGTCGGCGACGATCCAGCCCTCCAGCCCGGAGCCGTACAGCACCGGGAAGTCGAGCTGCTGGTCGTCGGCGCCAAGCTCGACGAACAGGTCGAAAGTGGCGTCGAGGGCGCCGGAGGGGTCGGCGTTGGGCCGATCGGCCTTGTTGACTATCACGATCGGCCGCAGCCCCGTCCGCAGCGCCCGCATCAGCACGTAGCGGGTCTGCGGCATCGGACCTTCGTTGGCGTCCACCAGCAGCAGGACCGAGTCGACCATGCTGAGCACGCGCTCGACCTCGCCGCTGAAGTCGGCGTGTCCGGGGGTGTCGATGATGTTGATGAGGTGCCCGTCCCACTCGACAGTGCAGTGCTTGGAGCGGATGGTGATGCCGCGCTCGCGTTCCAGGTCGTTGTTGTCCATGACCCGCTCTTCGATGCGAGCGTTGTCGCGGAACACATGGGCGGCCCGGAAGATGCTGTCGATCAGCGTCGTCTTGCCGTGGTCGATGTGGGCGATGATGGCGAGGTTGCGGATCTTCTCGGCAGCGTGCATGGCAGTGCTCTGACCTTCGGGGGTGATCTGCGGCGGCCGTCGCGCCGCCGTCTCGGCCGGTGGCCGGACCGAGCGGCCCGGGACGCACCGGCGCCGGCCTGTCGCGGGACGGCCGGCGCGCTGACCCCAGTGTACACGCGCCGGCCGCTTCCGTCGCTCGCGCCCCGTCTCCGCCTGCCGGCCGGCCCGCCCGTGTCCCCTCTCGCGTCCCGTCTGCAGGCTCCGCGTCCGTTCGTCGGCTACGGGGAAGAACCACGGTCAGGACGCGCACGTCTGCCGTGGGACGCGAGGACGAGGACCGACGACGGCGGGCGATGCTCCCGGAGGGACGAGCCGAGACACGGAGTGGCGTGATGCGCGAGACGGGTGAGACGCGGGGCCGAGTCCCCGGTCGTGGCGCCGGAGACATCGTCGGCCGGCCCTTCCCGGCCGTCCTCGGCCACGCCCTCTCCGGCGAGATCGTCCGCTTTCCGCAAGACGTGGCCGGCGCGCCGGCAGTGCTCCTGATCGCCTACCGCCGCGCCGCGCAGTCGGACATCGACCGCTGGCTGGCGGCGCTCGCCCGGCGGGCGCCGGACACGACGGTCTACGAGGTACCCACGATACCCTCGCCGGTCTACCGGCCGCTGGCGGGATGGATCGACGCCGGCATGCGCGGCGGCGTGCCGAAGCCGCAGTGGCGTCGCGTCGTGACAGTCTACGGCGATGGATCTGTGGTCCGCGACTTCGTCGGTGAGGCGCCCCGTCCCGTGGCGCACGTGGTCGTGCTGGATGGGACCGGCGTGGTGCGGTTCTTCCACGCCGGCGGTCAGACCGACGAAGCGGTCGAGGCCCTCATGGTGGCGTTGCACGATGTCGCCGGCCGAGGGGACCCGTCGCAACGGTGAGCGCTGTCCCTGCGCCGGCCGCTAGGATTAGCTGCAAGATCGACAGGCTTCGACGAAGGGGCAAGGCACGTGACGACTTCCACGGCGGGATCGCCGGCAGTAGCAGCGGAGGCCGCGACACCAGCGCCGACCGGGGCGGCGGGGACGACGAAGGCGCGCACGGTGCCGCTCCTGTGGCTGGTGTTCCTGGCAGGCATGGGGTCGATGGCCATCGAGATGGGCGCCTCGCGTCTGCTGGCGCCCTTCTACGGCTCGTCGACCATCGTCTGGGCCAACATCATCGGCCTGGTCCTCGCCTCGCTGTCGCTGGGCTACTGGCTCGGCGGCCGCATCGCCGACCGCCGGCCGGAGGCACGCCTGCTCGGCTTCATCGTGCTGGCGGCGGCGGTCGTGACCGCCATCGTCCCGTTCCTGGCGCGACCGCTGCTCGATCTCTCTGTGCGCGCTCTCGACACCGTGTCGGCCGGGGCCATCATCGGCTCGCTGCTGGGGTCGCTCTTCCTCTTCGTGCCGCCGGTGGTGCTGCTGGGCATGGTGACGCCGTTCGCCATCCGGCTCTCCGTGCCGACCGTGGAGGACGCCGGCCGCACCGCCGGCCGCATCTTCGCGCTCTCCACCGTCGGCAGCCTGCTCGGCACGTTCCTGCCGGCGATCGTCTTCATCCCGCTCGTCGGCACGCAGCGGACGCTGCTAGGCGCGGCCGCCCTGGTGGGGCTGGCGGCCGCCATCCTGCTCGGCTGGCGCTGGCTGATCGTCGGCATCGTGCTGGCCGGCCTGCTGCTCATCCCGCCGGGCGTGGTCAAGGCGACGCCGGGACTGGTGTTCGAGGAGGAGTCCCAGTACCAGTTCGTGCAGGTCGCGGAACGTGGCGACAGCCGCTACCTCTATCTGAATGAGGGTCAGGCGGTACACTCAAGATGGGTCAAGGGGACGGTGTTCACCGGAGGGGAGTGGGACATGTTCCTCACCATCCCCGCCTTGATGGACCGCGTGCCGGAGAGGATCGCGATCCTCGGCAACGCCGGCGGTACCACGGCGCGGGCGTACGGCGAGCTCTTCCCCTCCACACGCATCGACGGCGTCGAGATCGACGGCAAGGTGAGCGAGGCCGGCAGGCTCTTCTTCGGCCTCGAGGACAACCCCAACCTGCGGGTGATCACGGCCGACGCCCGGCCGTTCCTGCGCAGCACCGAGCAGCGCTACGACGCGATCATGGCCGACGCCTACCGTCAGCCGTACGTCCCCTTCTACCTGGCGACACGCGAGTTCTTCGCCCTGGCCCGCGACCGTCTCACTCCCGGCGGCATCGTGGCGCTCAACGTCACGTCGTTGCCGGGCGACCGCAGCCTTGTCGACGCCATCGCCGGCACGCTGGCGACCGAGTTTCCCCAGGTGGTCGCGTGGCCGGCGCTGCGCTTCAACACGCTGGTGGTGGGCTTCGACGAGCCGGTGCCGGAGCCGGAACTGCGGCGGCGCCTGCTGGCCGCCGACGGTGAGCTGGCGTCACTGACGCAGCTCTTCGCCCGCGATCTGGCGACGATCGGCCCGATCGACGATCCGTGGACCGACGACCGGGCACCGGTGGAATGGACCACCGACCGCATGATCGTCGCCTACGGCGCCGGCGGCGGCACCGCCACCGTCGAGCAGCTCCTGCCGACCGCTCCCTGAAGCCGTCAGTCGGCGGGCGCGTCGTCGTCGCGACCGCCGCCGTTGCCGTCGGCCTTGCCGGCGATGCCGGTCCACACCGCCGCCGGCGCGTGAGCCACGGTCGCGGCGGCTCTGGTGGTGGCCGAGCTCACCGCGTGCCCCGAGCTCTTGAGGCTGCGGACGCCGGCGTCGGCCGCCGCACCGGCCTTGTCGGCGAGCGCATGCGACGTCTGGCTCACCGGTTCGGCGAGCCTGGCCATGTGCTCCCGCACGGCGGCGTCGGTGGCTGCGCGCCCGATCCAGACGCCGATCGCAAGGCCGGTCAGCGCGCCGGCGCCGAAGGCGATGCCGCGGCCGCTCCCGGCCAGGCGACCGGCGCCGCGAGCGGTGGACCGGACGGTCGCGCCGGCCGCCGGAGCGGTGGTCTCCCACCTGCGGCGGACGGTGCGGGCTCTCTTCTTCGCCGAGCGCCGCAGCTTCCACATACGGTCGTCGCGGTGCCGCAGCGCCTGTATCGCGTCCCGGGCATCGCTCAACGCGTCTTCCGCCCTGATCCGGGCGATCTCTGTGGGACCCCTGCTCATGCTGCCCCTTTCCATAGAAGGACGACGGGCATGCTCTATCGGCTACCCGGTCGTCCCGGGCGGCAAACAGGAGCCACTGCGGCCGCCACAGCTGCACGTGTCTGTTTGCGATGGCGCCCCTGACGGGCATCAGGCAGACATGCCCCGCTCCTTATGGAAAGGCGCCATCAGCTTCGGTCTGGTGAACATCCCGGTCGGGCTCTTCCCGGCCGAGTCGCGAGACCGCCTGCGTTTCCGGCAGCTCGACCGCCGCACCATGTCGGTGATCCACGAGGAACGTCAGAACGAGCAGAACGAGCCGGTGCCGCCCGAAGACATCGTCAAGGGCTACGAGTACCGCAGCGGCGAGTTCGTGACGCTCAGCGAAGAGGACTTCCAGCGGGCCGACCCCGTGGCCACACAGACCATCGAGATCACAGCGTTCGTCGGCGCCGGCGAGATCGACGTGACGTACTTCGAGCGGCCCTACTACCTTGCGCCGACGAAGGCCGGCCGCAAGGGGTATGCGCTGCTGCGTGAGACGCTGCGACGCAGCGGCCGGGTGGCGGTCGCCAGGGTCGTCATCCGCACGCGGCAGTACCTGGCGGCCGTGGTGCCGCGCGGAGACGTGCTGGTGCTCGAGCTGCTGCGCTATGCGCACGAGCTGCGGGCGCCCGACGAGCTGGATCTGCCCGGCGACGACCTGGAGGAGCTGGGCGTGAGCGATCGCGAGATCGCCATGGCCGAGCAGCTGGTGGAGGCCATGGTGGAGCCGTGGGACCCGGAGCAGTATCGCGATGAGTACCGTGAGGACCTGCTGCGCCTGATCGAGGAGAAGGCCGAGGTGGGTGGTGTGGAGCCGGTCGCGGAGGCGGCTCCCGAGCAGCCCGCCGGCGAGGTCATCGACATCATGTCGCTGCTCAAGCGCAGCGTCGAAGAGCGGCGCGCGCGCGAGGGCGCGGGCGAGACGGATGGCGCGCGCGACACGGATGGCGCCGGCGCCGACGAGACGTCCGCCGGCTCGCGGGGTGGCTGAGGCGGCCGATGCCGGGTATCTGGAGGTGACGTGTGACACCGCCGTGGAAAGACAGGGACCGGTCTGAGTCGGCAGGGTATGCCGACCGGCGGCACGCGGGGACTGTGCTGGCGGAGCGTCTCGCCGACCTGAAGGGCCGCCGGGACGTGCTGGTGCTGGCCCTGCCGCGCGGCGGCGTCGAGGTGGCGTACGAGGTCGCCCGCGCGCTCCAGGCGCCGCTCGACGTGCTCGTGGTGCGCAAGATCGGCGCTCCCGGTCGGGAGGAGCTGGCGCTGGGAGCGCTGGCCACCGGCGACGTGCTGGTGCTCGACGAGCGCCTGGCGCGCCAGTTCGGCGTTGGCCCACAGGAGCTGACGGCACTCAAGGAGCGTGCCCGCGTAGAGCTGGAGCGCAGAGAACGTCTGTACCGGGGCGACCGGCCGCCGCTGGACGTTGCCGAGAAGGTCGTCGTGCTGGTCGACGACGGACTGGCGACCGGTTCGACGATGCGGGCGGCGGTCGCCGCCCTGCGCACCCGCAAGCCGCTGCGCGTCGTGGTCGCGGCGCCGGTGGGCCCGCCGCCGGTCTGCGAGATCATCCGTGAAGAGGCCGACGAGGTGGTCTGCGTGCTGGAGCCGCCGGCCATGTACGCGGTCGGCTCCTGGTACGGCGACTTCAGCCAGACGAGCGACGACGAGGTGCGGCGGCTGCTCGACGCTGCCCGCACCGAGCACGAAGAGGCCGCGGCGGGCGCCGATGAGGCCGGCCAGGAGGGCTCTCCCGGCGCTCGGCCGTCTGCAGACACAGGGGGTAAGGATGGTCGGTGAGCGTGTGGTCTGGGCCGGGGAGGTCGCGATACCGGCGGGACCGGTCTCGCTGGGCGCCGACCTGACGATCCCCTGGGACCCGCACGGCCTGGTGGTGTTTGCGCACGGCAGCGGCAGCAGCCGTCACAGCCCGCGCAACCGCCTGATCGCCGAGGTGCTGCAGGAGGCCGGTCTCGCCACCCTCCTCATGGACCTACTCACCGAGGCCGAGGAAGCGGTCGACCGGCGAAGCAGGGAGTTGCGCTTCGACATCCCGTTGCTGGCCGGCCGGCTGCGATCTGCTGCCGACTGGGTCGGGACAGACGGGCGCCTGTCGGGGTTGCCGCTGGGTACCTTCGGCGCCAGCACCGGCGCCGCCGCGGCGCTGATGCTGGCCGCCGACCTGCCCGAACGCGTCGCCGCGGTGGTCTCGCGCGGTGGCCGTCCGGATCTGGCCGGGGCGGCGCTGGAGCGTGTCTCGGCGCCGGTGCTGCTGGTCGTCGGCGGCGCCGACGACCTGGTCCTCAAGCTCAACGAAGGCGCCCGGGAGCAGATGGCGCAGGCCGAGGTGCGGCTGGAGGTGATCCCCGGCGCCACGCACCTGTTCCCCGAGCCGGGCGCTCTGGAGCGGGTCGGCGAGCTGGCCAGGGACTGGTTCGTCCAGCACCTCACGTAGGTCATCGCTGCGTCCTCGCGCGCCGAGACGCGGCTACGGCACTCACGATCGGGCGATCAGGGAGGCTTCGGTGCAGACACAGTGGGCGACCCTCGACGGTAACGAGGCGGCGGCCCGGATCGCCTACGCGTTGAGCGAAGTGGTGGCAATCTATCCGATCACGCCCGCATCGCCGATGGGCGAGATGGCCGACAACTGGGCGTCGTCCGGTACGCCCAACGTCTGGGGACTGGTACCGGACGTGGTCGAGATGCAGTCCGAGGCCGGCGCCGCCGGTGCCCTGCACGGAGCCTTGCAGAAGGGCGCCTTGGCGACCACCTTCACGGCCTCGCAGGGCCTGCTGCTCATGGTCCCCAACATGTACAAGATCGCCGGCGAGCTGACACCGGCCGTGATGCACGTGGCGGCGCGCAGCGTGGCCACGCACGCGCTCTCCATCTTCGGCGACCACAGCGACGTGATGCACGCGCGCAGCACCGGCTGGGCGCTGCTCTCGTCGGCCTCGGTGCAGGAGGCGCACGATCTGGCGCTGGTGGCGCACGTGGCCACGCTGCGGTCCCACGTGCCGTTCATCCACTTCTTCGATGGGTTCCGCACCTCGCACGAGATCGACCGCATCGCACTCATCGACGAGGATCACATCGTGGCGCTGGCCCCCGACGAGGAGGTCCTGGCGCTGCGGGCTCGGGGGCTCGATCCCGACCGGCCGGTGGTGCGGGGTACGGCACAGAATCCGGACGCGTTCTTCCAGGCGCGGGAGGCGTGCAACCCCTACTACGACGCCACGCCCGGCATCGTGGCCGAGGTGATGCACGAGCTGGCGCTGCGGGTCGGCCGGCAGTACGGCCTGGTGGAGTACGAGGGCGCCGAGGACGCCGACCGCGTCGTCGTGCTGATGGGGTCGGGCATCGGCGCCGCCCAGGAGGCGGTGGAGGCGCTGACGGCCGACGGCGAGAAGGTCGGCCTGCTCAAGGTGCGGCTGTACCGGCCGTTCCCCTCGGCCGAGCTGGTGGCGGCGCTGCCGCCGACGGTGCGCTCCATCGCCGTGCTCGACCGTACCAAGGAGCCGGGCAGCCTCGGCGAGCCGCTCTACCTGGACGTTGTGGCGGCGCTGGCCGAACAGACGGACCAGGGCGCCGCCGCACGCTTCGAGCGGCTCCCGCACGTCATCGGCGGCCGCTACGGGCTTTCGTCGAAGGAGTTCCGCCCGGAGATGGTGGCCGGCGTCTTCCGTGAGCTTGCCGGCGAGCGGCCCAAGCGCCACTTCACCGTCGGTATCCGCGACGACGTGACCCATCTGAGCATCGATCCCGAGCCCGAGCTGCACGTCCGGCGGCCGCAGGCCGAGGTCCAGGCGCTGTTCTTCGGCCTCGGCTCCGACGGCACCGTCGGCGCCAACAAGAACTCCGTCAAGATCATCGGCGAGCACACCGACCTGTGGGCCCAGGGGTACTTTGAGTACGACAGCAAGAAGTCGGGGTCGGTGACCGTCTCACATCTGCGCTTCGGCCCCGAGCCGATCCGCTCCACGTACCTCATCTCCGACGCCGACTTCGTGGCCTGCCACCAGTTCGGGCTGCTGGAACGCATGAAGATCCTCGACCGCGCCAAGGACGGGGCGACCTTTCTGCTCAACAGCCCCTACCCGGCCGCCGAAGTCTGGGAGCGGCTGCCCGCCCACGTGCGGCAGCAGATCGTCGAGAAGCGTCTGGAGCTCTGGGTGATCGACGCCTACGCCATCGCCGACGAGGTCGGCATGGGCAGCCGCATCAACACCGTGATGCAGCCGTGCTTCTTCAAGCTCTCCGGCGTGCTGCCGGCCGATGAGGCGATCGCGCGTATCAAGGAGTCTGTCGAGAAGACGTACGGCAATCGCGGCCCGACGATCGTGGAGCGCAACAACGCCGCCATCGACCGCTCGCTCGAGGCCCTGACGCGGGTCGAGGTGCCGGTCGCCGGCGCGGCGGTGAAGCTCGAGGCGGCGGTACCCGACCGAGAGGGCACAGCGGGGGCGGCCGGGCCGGCCGCCCACATCCCCGCCGACGCGCCGGCCTTCGTCAAGCGGGTCACGGCGCGGCTGATGGCCGGCGAGGGCGAGCTGCTGCCGGTGAGCGCCTTCCCGCCCGACGGCACCTTCCCGACCGCCACCAGCCGGTACGAGAAGCGCGCCATCGCCCAGCAGATACCGATCTGGGACCCGGCGGTCTGCATCCAGTGCGGCAAGTGCGCNNACGCCACCATCCGCATGAAGATCTATCCGCCGGAGGCGCTGGAGGGCGCGCCGGAGGGCTTCAAGCACGTGCCGGTGCGCACCAAAGACTTCCCCGACCACGAGCTGACCGTGCAGGTGGCGCCCGACGACTGCACCG
>DIWP01000044.1 GCA_002423545.1 Thermoleophilia bacterium UBA6103 | reverse complement strand
CCCGCAGCCGGCCACGCCCGGCCAGCCCGGCCAGTACCAGTCCGCCCCGCCGGCACGACCGGCCGCGCCGGGCCAGCCCGGCATCCAGCCGCCGGTCGTCTACGCGCCGCAGCCCGGCCAGACCGGGGCCCAGCCGGCCGTAGCCTACCCGCCGCAGCCCGGCCAGGCCGCGCCGCCGCTGCCCGGCCAGACCGCTCCACAGCCGGCCACCGGCTACCCGGCGCAGCCTGTGGTCCCGGACCCGGCCGGCGCCCGCCCGGCCGCCGAGACGCCGGCGCCGGACGGTGACGGCGATGCGCAGCGGGTCGCGCCGGCCGACGAACAGGTCCTGCCCGACTCGGGAGGCCGGCGATGAGGCTCGGCTTCTTCTTCCGCGAGGCCCTCGGGTCGTTGCGCCGCAACTGGATCATGAGCCTGGCCGCCGTCCTCACGGTGTTCATCAGCATGGCCACCCTGGGGCTCGTCCTCGTCATGCAGGACAACCTCAACAGCGGCGCCACGAGCCTCAAGAACCGGGTCATGATCGAGGTCTTCATCAAGAAAGACACCGGACCCAATGAGATCAAGGCCATGGAGGCGAGGATCGCCGACATGTCGGAGGTCAAGAACTATCGCTTCGTCACCGAGGATCAGGCTCTGGAGGAGTTCAAGGAGCGCCTCGGCGAGAACGCCGATCAGCTCCTGGCCAACCTCACGACCAACCCGCTGCCGGCGTCGTTCCGCATCTTCGTCAACGACGCCAATCAGGTCGACGCGGTGGCGGCGCGGTTCTTCGACGATCCCATCGTCGACAACTCGGCGCCGGGCAAGACCGACGGCGTCAGCTACGCCAAAGAGACCGTGCGCAAGATGCTCGGCACCATCAGTCTGGTCACCAAGGCGATGTGGGGCGGCACGGCGCTGTTCGCGATCGCCGGCGTGCTGCTCATCATGACCACCGTACGCCTGTCCATCTTCGCGCGCCGCAACGAGATCGAGATCATGCGTCTGGTGGGCGCCACCAACTGGTTCATCCGCTGGCCGTTCGTGCTCGAGGGCTTCATCACGGGCTTCATCGGCTCGCTGGTGGCGGCGCTGGCCATCTGGGGCGTCAACTTCGCCGTCTTCGACTGGATCGAGGGATCGTCGCTGCGCTTCCTCTCGGTGCAGATGTACCCGCTGTGGGTGCAGAACGGCGTCTGGCCGCTGGGCATGCTGCCGACGCTGGTGCTCTTTGGGGCGCTGCTGGGCGCCGTCGGCAGCGCCATCGCCATGCGCCGCTATCTGAAGGTGTGAGGGTCGGGACCGGGACGGTCGCAGAGTGGAAGCACGGGGGCGCACACTGATCCGTCGTCTCACGCCGTTGCTGCTGGCGGTGGGCCTGATGGCCGTCGCGTTCGGCACGCTCGCTTTGCTGGAGGCGCAACCGGCCGGCGGCGCCAAGTCGCTGGAAGAGCTGCAGCGGCTCATCGAGCAGGCCGAGCAGAAGAAGAGCGGCCTGAGCAAGAAGATCGCCGACCTCGACAAGCGTCTCAGCGCCATCGAGTCCAAGCTGGCGACGCTGGGCGAGAAGATCGAGGTCGTCTCGGGCAAGCTCGAGACGCAGCAGGCCAGGTACGAGGAGCTGCACGCCGAGCTGCAGGAGAAGCAGCGCCAGCTCAAGCGGGCCGAGATCGAGCTCGCCTGGCAGCAGAAGGTCTTCGACGCCCGCGTCGTCGAGGCGTACAAGATGGGCGAGCTCGACTACCTCGACGTGCTGGTCGACGCCAACGGCTTCGACGACCTCGTCACCCGCCTTGAGTTCCTGCGCCGCCTCGTCGAGAGCGACGACGACCTGGTAGGCGACCTCACCACCGCCCGCAACACCGTCAAGACGCAGAAGCACGAAGTGCTGGTCGACACCCGCGAGGCGCGGGCCATCCGCGACGAGCTCAAGGAACGCACCGACGAGCTGCAGGCGCTCGAGGCCGAGCAGTTGGCGGCGGAGAGTACGGTCAAGGCCGACCGCCGGGCCAAGAACAAGGCACTCGGCGACGTCGAGAGCGACATCCGGGCCTGGGAGGCCCAGGAGGCGCAGCTCGCCTCAGAGAGCCAGGGCCTCGCCGGCGTGATCGTCGGCATGCAGGGCGACGGCGACGGCCGCGCCACCGGCAGCATGACGTGGCCCTGCTCCGGCACGCTCAGCTCGCCGTTCGGCTGGCGCATCCACCCCATCTTCGGCGTCCGCAAGATGCACACCGGCATCGACATAGGCGCCGGTTACGGCACGCCGATCAAGGCCGCCGACGGCGGCAGCGTGATCTACGCCAGCTGGATGAGTGGCTACGGCAACACCATCATCGTCGACCACGGCGGCGGCATCTCGACGCTCTACGCGCATCAGTCGCAGATCGCCATCTCCGGCGGCCCGGTGAGCCGCGGACAGGTCATCGGATACGTGGGCAGCACCGGCTATTCGACCGGCCCGCACCTCCACTTCGAGGTGCGCATCAACGGCAATCCGGTCGATCCCATGGGGTACCTCAACTGAAGTCCGAGGGCGTCCGGATCGCTCTCAAGGCGCTCCTCATCGCTGCCGTCCTGGTGGTGGGCTTCGGGATCGGTCTCGCCGTCGGCTGGGTGGTCCCGGCTCTCAACGTCGACCTGAGCGGCGACCAGAAGGAGCAGGCGGCGGCGGCCGGCGAGCTGCAGACGCGCATCATCAAGGAGCTGCAGACGCAGTACTACCGGCCGGTCGATGCCGAGAAGCTCGGCACCGCCGGCATAGACGGCATGCTCGAGTCGCTCAAGGACCCGTACACCGTGTACCTCACGCCGAAAGAGGCGCAGCTGCTGCGCGAGCAGACCGAAGGCCGCTACACGGGCATCGGCGCCTCGCTGCAGACGAACGACGACGGCACGGTGCTCATCACCGGCGTCTTCGACGGGTCGCCGGCCAAGAAGGCCGGCCTGCGTGCCGGCGACACGATCCTGGCCGTCGACGGCGTGCCGACCAAAGACCGCTCCCTGGAGGCCAACATCGCCCACATCAAGGGCGACGAGGGTACCGACGTCAAGCTGCGCGTGCGCAAGGAGGACGGCAGCACGCGCACCATCACCGTCACCCGACGCCAGATCACCATCCCCATCGTCGAGCGCAAGATGCTCACGGCGCCCGACGAGACCAAGGTGGGCTACGTGTGGCTCACCGACTTCGCCGAGGACGCTGGCGAGAAGGTCCGCACGGCCATCGACTGGTCGGAGCGCCGTGGCGCGTCCTGGCTCGTCTTCGATCTGCGGTCCAACGGCGGCGGCCTGATCTCCGAGGCCGTCAACGTGTCGAGTCTCTTCATCGAGGAGGGGCCGATCGTCTCGACCGAGGGTCTGCACTCGCCGAAGGAGGTCTTCGACGCCACCGGCGACTTCGCCACCGACATGCCGATGGTGGTGCTGGTCGACGAATACACGGCCAGCGCCAGCGAGATCACCGCCGGCGCCATCCAGGACTACGAGCGCGGCACCCTGATCGGGACAAAGACCTTCGGCAAGGGCCTCGTCCAGAGCATCGTCTCCATGCCCGGCGGGGCGCTGCTCAAGCTCACCATCGCCGTCTACCTCACCCCCGACGGTCGCAACATCAACAAGAAGGGCATCAAGCCGGCGATCGTGGTCAAGGACCGACCCAAGCAGAAGGGCGACGAGCAGCTCGACGCGGCGCTCGACTACATCGCCGAGCAAGAGGACTGAGGAGGAGGCGGCGAGCGTGGCTCGCGTGAAGCGCACCCCACAGCCCGACTGGACCGCCCCCATGCCTTTCGAGGTCGTCCGCTGGGGCAAGTACTGGGCGCTCGAGCCGCTGTTCGCCGACGAGCGTCAGTGGCTCATGGCCAGGGGCGGTCCGGTCGTGAACCTCGGTGACCTGGTCCTCGCCGAGCCGCATCAGGGCAACCGCCTGCGGGTCGTCGAGGTCCTCGGTCCGGCCGGCGACCTGTCGGCGGTGCTCAGCGCTCTGCTGCACGCGCGCGGCATCCGGCAGGGGTTCGCCGGCGAGGTGATCGACGAAGCCGAACGGGTGCAGGAGCGCACCACCCGCACCGATCCCGAGCGGGTCGATCTCGCCGGCCTGCCGACGTTCACCATCGATCCCGACTCCGCGCGCGACTTCGACGATGCCATCTCGGTGCGCCGTGAAGACAACGGCTACCGTGCCTGGGTGCACATCGCCGACGTGAGCTACTTCGTGGACCTCGACGGCGCCATCGACAAGGAGGCGCGGCGCCGCACCAGCAGCGTCTATCTGCCGCTGTCGGCCGAGCCGATGCTGCCGCGTGAGCTCAGCTCCGGTGTCTGCAGCCTGCGGCCGCGCGAGCCGCGCAAGTGTCTCACGGCCGAGTTCTCCTTCGACGCACGGGGCGAGCGCGGTCGGGTGCGGTTCTATCGCTCGCTGATCCACAGCGATCACCGACTCACGTACGGTTTTGCCGATGCGCTTCTGGCCGAGAACGGCGTCACGCTGCCGGCCGAGCACCTGCCCGGCGAGCCGCCGCGCTCGGCGGGAGAGGACGTGGCGGCGGAGGTCGCGGCGGCGGAGGCGGCGCCTCACGCGGCGCCGACGGGGCTCGTCGAAGAGTCCGGGGCGGAGGCGGAGACGGCCGAAGACGGCCGCGTTCGGGCGGGCGACGCCGGCGACAGCCGCGCCCTGGTCGAAGGCGCCACCTTCACGGCCCACCCGGAGCTGACCGACCACCTGCTGCTCGCCTGGGAGCTGGCGGCCGTGCTGCGCCGGCGGCGCTTCGAGCGCGGCGCCCTGCGCATCGGCTCCTTCGAGCCCGAGTACCGCTTCGACGGCGGGGGCCGGCTCATCGGTGCCTCGTCGCGTCCCGAGACGCCGTCGCACGCGCTGGTCGAGGAGTTCATGCTGGCGGCCAATGAAGCCGTGGCGCAGTACCTGGTCCAGCGCAAGGCCCAGGCCATCTATCGCGTGCACGAACCGCCCGACGCCCGGTCCGCCGACGGCCTCATGGCGATGCTCGAGGAGCTCGACGTCCCGACACCGCCGTTCCCAGAGGGCGAGACGGCGAGCGCCGAGCAGGTCGCCGGTGCCCTGCGCCGTCTCTCGGAGATGCTGCCGCCGTTCTGCGCCCGCGAGCGGCGCGGCCGGCTGGCGTTCCCGCAGCTGCTTCTGCGCGCGCTCAAGCAGGCGCGCTATGCGCCCCAGAACCTCGGTCACTTCGGCCTGGCCAGCAGCGCCTACCTGCACTTCACGTCGCCGATCCGCCGCTACCCGGACCTCGTGGTGCACCGGGCGCTCTGCGCTCATCTGGGCCTGGACGGCGGCGAGCTGGCCGACGGTGTGCTCGGCGCCGTCGCCGAGGAGTGCTCGACCCGGGAGCGCGTCATCGCCCGGCTCGAGCTCAAGGCCGATGACGTCGCCCTTGCCTTCCTGCTCGAGGACCTCCTCGTCCGGCTGGGATGGGAGACGGTCTTCGACGGAGAGATCGTGGGCCTCATCGGCGGCGGCGTCTTCGTGCATTTCGGCGGTACGTATCAGGGCTTCGTGCCGTCGTCCCGGCTCGGCGACGAGCGCTTCTACGAGTCGCCGACCGGAGCGTCGCTGGTCGGCAGCTCCAGCGGCAAACGGTACCGCATGGGCGACCGCATCAGCGTGACGGTGGAGCGCATCGAGAAGGCGCGCGGCCGGGTCACGCTCGATCTGGCGGGACATGAAGGCGCCAAAGTGCAGCGCGACCGTCAGGCGGCCGCCGGCGCACCGCGCCGCCGGCCGGCGCCCAGACGGCGGGCGGCCCGCGACGCCGATCGCAAGCGGCCGCCCGGCACGCCGCCGGGCCGGCGGCGCTGAAGGCGGCGCGCGCCGGCGTCATTGGTGTGCCCGCCCGTGCTATCCTCGCTGGCTGAGATGGCACGGGAACACGGCATCAAGATGGTCGCCCAGAATCGCAAGGCGTACCACGACTACTCGATCGAGGAGACCCTGGAGGCGGGGCTCGTCCTGGTCGGCACCGAGGTCAAGAGCCTGCGTGCGGGGCGCATCACGCTGCGCGACAGCTACGTCGAGATCCGCGGCCACGAGGCGTGGCTGGTCGGGTCGAGCATCAGCCACTACGTCCAGGGCAACATCTGGAACCACGAGCCCGGCCGCGACCGCAAGCTGCTCCTGCACAGGCACGAGATCGACAGGCTGCGCGGCAGGGTCGACGAGCGCGGCTACTCGGTCGTACCGACCAAGGTGTACTTCAAGGATGGCCGGGCCAAGGTAGAGATCGGCCTGGCCAAGGGCAAGAAGCTCTATGACAAGCGGGCCGACATCGCCAAACGCGACGCCGATCGCGACATGGAACGGGAGATGAAGGAGCGGATGCAGTCCAGGGACTGACCGCCTGCCTTACTCCTTGATGAGATAGACGTTCTCGCCGCGCTGCGAGACCTTGATGGCGGCGTACCTGGGGTCGCTTTTGACGGCGCGCTTGAGCGAGATGTACACGGTCGACGGCTTGCGGTCGTACTCCACCCTGACGCTGGCGTCTTTCATGGCGAGGAACTGATCGAGTATCTCGGCGTAGACCGACGAACCGCCACGGCGGCCTGCCGGGGGCACTGCCTCTGGCATCAGCTTGTACGATGACATGTGGACTCTCCTTACATCGCTGCGACGATCGGGATGACGAGAGTCTATACGCCGTCGTGTACGAGCGGTAGAGGGTCGTGTCTCGCAGCTCGATCGGGGTCCTGCCTCGTGCCGACCGCTCGACGCGGCCACTGTGGTCGTGCAAGGATTGCCTGAGGATCCTGTGACCACCCATGGGGAGCGGACTCATGCAGCAACGCCCACCGCGCGGCTTCCGGGTCTGTGCCGTCCTGTTCGACTTCGACGAGACGCTCACGGCGCCCGGCGCCATCGACTTCGCGCTCATCCGCCGCCGCGTCGGCTGCCCCGACGATCGGCCGATCCTCGAGTTCATCGCCGAGATGGCCGATCCGCAGGCGCGGCAGGCGGCGCTGGAGGCGGTGCACGACGTCGAGATCGCCGCCGCCGCACGGGCGCGGCCCAACGACGGCGCCGAGGATCTGGTCTGCTGGCTGCGCGAGCGCGGTCTGCCGCTGGCCATCCAGACCCGCAACAGCCGCGCCTCCGTCGATCGTGCTCTCGCCAACTTCCCGTCGGTCTCGGCGGCCGACTTCGAGGTCATCATCACGCGCGACGACGACGTAGCGCAGAAGCCGCACCCCGACGGCGTCCTGGCGGCCGCCGAGCACATGGGCGTCTCGCCGCGGCAGATGCTGGTGGTCGGCGACTACGTCTTCGAGATCGAGGCCGGCAAGCGGGCCGGCGCCGTGACCGTCCTGCTCGACAGCGGCGACTCGATGGCACCGCCCGACCTGCCCGACTTCACGGTCACGTCGCTGGCCGAGGTGCGCCGCATCGTCGGCCTCGGCCTGCCGCTGCCGGCCGGCAAGGTGCCGGCCGACCTGCTCGAGGGCTTTCTTGAGAAGCTGCCGCACGACGACCCGTCGGTGCTGGTGCCGCCGCGGGTCGGCGAGGACGTCACCGTGGTCGACACCTCGCCGGGCGGCATCATCTCGCTCGGCGCCGACCCCATCACGTTCGCCGCCGACTCGCCCGGCGCCTGGGCGCTGGTGGTGAACGCCAACGACATCGCCGTCTGCGGCGCCGACCCGCGCTGGTTCCTGGCGACCGTGCTCTTCCCGCTCGGCAGCACGGCGTCCCAGGTGGTCACCCTCCTCGACGGCATCGGCTCTGAGTGCACCGCCAACGGCGTGACCCTGTGCGGCGGTCACACCGAGGTCACCGACGCCGTCACGCGGGTGGTGGTCAGCGGTACCATGCTGGGCACCTTCGGCGAGCGCGGGCTCATCGACAAGCGCAGCATGGCGAGCGGCGATGCGGTCGTGCTGAGCAAGCGGATCGCGGTCGAGGGCACGGCCCTGCTGGCCGCCGAGCTGGCCGACGAGCTGCGCGACATGGGCATGACCGACGATGAGCTCGCCGCCTGTCTGCGGCTCCGCGAGCTGCTGGGCATCCTGGTCGAGGCGCGGGTCGCGGCGAGGTTCGGCGGCGTCCACGCCATGCACGACGTCACCGAAGGCGGGCTGGCCACCGCGGTCCTGGAGCTGGCGTCCGCCGGCGGGCATGCGGTCGGCGTCGACGTCGATGCCATCCCCTTCTACGAAGAGACCCGGCGCGTCTGCGGGTTGCTCGGCGCCGATCCGCTGGGGCTCATCGGCTCCGGCAGCCTGCTCATCTCCTGCGCGGCGCAGGAGGCCACCGACCTGCTCGACGCCCTCGCCGGCGCCGGCGTCGAGGCCACCCGCATCGGCACCGTCCTGGACCGGGGCTCCGGGGTCCGCGCCTGGCACGGTTGCTCGGACCCCGTATCGGCGCACGAGCGGGGCTGTGCCGAGGCCGACTGGCCCTCCTTCGCCGTCGATGAGGTGGCCCGCGTCCTGGAGGTCCGCCACCCGCTCTGCTGACGGCCGGCCATCGCCGGCCGCCGCGTGTCTCGCGGAACAAGACCACGCCGCGCCGTGGAACGCTCCTCCGCGCCGTCAACGCCTCGCCTTCACATGCGAACGCTTGGGGCGCATACTCGTCTCGTGACGTTCGGATGATGAGCCTCGAGCGTCCACATGATGGGCGCCGGCCATCGGTGATCGCGGGGGAGGGGGCCTCATGGACGGCTCGATCGCGAGTCGCGGGACGGCGGCTCGACGCGGCTCACGTCATGCCTGCGTCGGTCGGGGGATCAGGCGCCGTCGGACGACGGTCGCCGCGCTGCTCGCCGTCGGGCTGTGTGCGGTCCTGCTGGCCGGTGTGGCCGCGGAGGCGCTGGCCGCGGGCACGCATCGTTCCTGGGTCAGACGGTTCGCGCTCACACCGCCCGTCTTCGAGCCGGCGTCGGCCTGCGTCGCCGGCGACGGGTCGGTGTCCCTGTGCGGCGTGCATGTGGCCACTACCACACCGCCACAGGACTACGACGGGTTCCTGGTCACGTACCGACGCACCGGCAGCCGCTGGCTACGGACGTATCGCCATGACCCGGTGACGCCCACCAGTGAGGTCTTCCAGGATGTCGCCACCGACAGGTACGGCAACATCTATGCCTGCGGGTATACCGGTGCACCGCCGACTGCCACCGACGCTCTGCTGGTCAAGTACAGCCGCGACGGGACGGTGCGCTGGAAGCTCACCCACGACCATCTCAGCGCCGGCGCCGTGGACGTCGCTGTCGCCCTGACGGTCACGCCGGGCGGTACGGTGTTCGTCGCCGGCAACACCGGCGGCATACCCTTCACCACCAGCGGCTGGCTCGTCTTGAAGGTCTCAGCCGGTGGCGACGTGCGCTGGGCCGAGACGTACGTGGGTCCGGCCGGTCACGACGCCGCCACCAGTATCGCCCGCGACTCACGCGGCAACATCCTGGTGGGCGGCACCAGCCGCTCGATGGCCGGTGACGATGATTGCGTCACCCTCTGCTTCGATCGCACGAGCGGCGCCCGCGTGTGGCATACAGAGGCGCGTTTCGCCAGGCCCGGCAACGAGGCCGACGCCCGGGTGGTGGCGGATCCCCGGGGCGGCTTCTTCGTGGCTCTGGAATCCGATCTGAACGCCGGCGCCGGCGACGATGTCGTGCTGCTGCGGTACGACGCAAACGGCAAGCGACGCTGGGCGAGACGGTATGACGGCCCCGATCATCGCTCAGAGGACGTGTCTGGCGTGGTGGCCGATGCGGCCGGCAACTTGTACGTCGCCGGCCGCAGCGAGCGTGTCGCGGGGCCGCAGTATTCCGCAGTGGCCATGCGCTACACGCGTGGGGGCGTACGGCGCTGGACCAAGCTCTACCGCGACCTTGCCGGCGGCCGGGAAGCGACCTTCTACGACGTCAGCGTGGACTCCTCACGGCGGCCGTACTTCGCCGGTACGGTCGGTACCGGGGCGGCGGCGAACGCGCTGCTGCGTGCCTATACGTCGACCGGCAAGATCCGCTGGCACGATGAATACGACAGCCCGTTCGCGAGCCAGGACGCCTTCTACCGGGTCGAGGCGTGGCGCAGCTCGGCGGTATATGCGCTGGGAGGCTGCCTCGTCGGCGCGGGGCCGCCGTTCGACGTGCGCGGCCTGGTCATCCGCTACCGCCCGTGACCTGAGGGGCCTTACCACGGTCGCCGCCGGCGGCTAGAATCGTGTCGTGCCCGTCCGTGCCGGGAACGACGGTGCCGGCCGACCGCGACGTGGAGGTGGGGCATGGAGAAGCTCACGCAGGACGCAGTGACCGAGGCGCTGACCGATCTCGAGGGCTGGCAGCAGGACGGCGACGCCATCGTCAAGACGTACCGGTTCCACGATTTCGTCGGATCGGTCGATTTCGTCAACGCCGTCGCCGAGGCGGCCGAGGATATGCAGCATCACCCCGACATCGATATCCGCTACAACAAGGTGACGCTGACGCTCTCCACGCACAGCGCCGGAGGGCTCACGCGCAACGACTTCGAGCTGGCCGGGGAGGCCGACCACCGGGCGAGCTGAGGTGCCGTCCCGCAGAGCCTGAAGCGGTGTGATCGCCGGCCGGCGATCACACCGGTGAGTCCGCGAGCGCCGTCAGGCGCCGCTCGTGCTAACATTGCGCTTCCACGTGCCCTCGTAGCTCAGGGGATCAGAGCGCGCGCCTCCGGAGCGCGAGGTCGAAGGTTCGAATCCTTCCGGGGGCACCACTTCCCGCCCAGCCATTCAGCCCAGCCATTCAGCCCAGCCTTGCTGCCTTGACCGGCCCTTTCCGGCGTCACCCGCCGCAGTCGGCCGAACGCACCCGGCGTTGGTGCGGGTTTTCGCCGTCGAAGATGTCGGCAGCCGCGCATCGCAGTGCGTGGCGGACAGGATCAGTCGTTGAACGGATGCCGCCAGCGTAGCCCTGGGTAGCGCGCGAACCCCCGGTCGGCTGTCACCAGCTCGCAGCCGAGGCTGATGGCGATGCCGGCGAGGTAGGCATCCGAGATCATCGCGCCCCTGACCCTTCCGCCACGGCAGGCCGCCAGGAACGCGTCGAGGTGGTGCTCTGTGAGGGATGGCGTGAGTGCGGCCGGCGCATCATAGCATCAAGACACTGCGGGTTGACGTCTGAACCACGCTTGGAGCCAATCGTGCGGCAGCACGGTCGCTTTGGGGACAGTCAACGACGCACGACCCGACGGCCTTGGCTGTTCACATCGGGTGTCCTCTGCGGCCGTCAGTCCGTGGTGGCGATGAGCGGCTCGAGCGTGAGGTCCGGCGCGTCGCGCTTGAGGAGGCCGAGGATCCACTTGTCGGCGAACAGCGCCAGCAGCTCGCCGTCGTGGAGCCGTGTGAGGACCTCGACGTCGGTGGTGTGGTCGAGCTGCTCCCGGCTCGCCTCGTCGGTGCGGCGGGCCAGCCGGTAGGGCAGCGGCTCGAGCATCGTCGGGACACCGAACTCGTGCTCGAGACGATGCACCACGACGTCGAACTGCATCGGGCCCACGGCGGCCAGCACCGGCGCCTGGCGGCCGCGGCGATCCGAGCCCAGTACCTGTACCACGCCTTCAGCATCGAGCTGCTTGATGCCGCGCCGGAACTGCTTGGCGCGGCTCGGGTCGTCGGCGCGGATCACGGCGAAGTGCTCCGGGGCGAAGGTCGGCATGTCGGGGTAGGTGACCGGCTGCTCAGCGTAGAGCGTGTCGCCGGGCCGCAGGGCGCCGGCGTTCACGAGGCCGACGATGTCGCCGGGATAGGCCGCGTCCATGGTCGTCCGGTCGCGCCCGAACATCGCGTGCGCGTACTTGGTCGTGAACGGCCGCCCGGTGGCGGCGTGACGCAGGACCATGCCCCGCTCGAAGGTCCCCGAGCAGACGCGCACGAAGGCGATCCGGTCGCGGTGCGCCGGGTCCATGTTGGCCTGGACCTTGAACACGAGGCCGGAGAAGGGCGCCTCCAGCGGCACCGACCGGCCGTGGCGAGTGGGGCGAGGGCCGGGCGCCGGCGCCAGGCGCACGATCGCGTCGAGCAGCAGGCGCACGCCGATGTTCGAGACGGCGGCGCCGAAGAACACGGGACTCGATCTGCCGGCCAGGAAGGCCTGCGGATCGTGGTCGCTGCCGATCTCGCGGAGCAGTTCGAGCTCCTCGCCGGCGGCGGCCGCCCCGGAGAGGCTCCGGGCGGCATCGGCGGACGGTATCCGCTGCTCGACCGCTCTCCTGGCCCCTCCGGGCGCGCGCGTGAAGCGGATCACGTGCTCCGGGTCGCGGCGGTCGATCAATGCCTGCAGGTCGCCGGCCGCGCCGACCGGCCAGGTGATGGGCGTGGCCCGCAGGCCGAGCCGGTCCTCGATCTCATCGATCAGCCCCAGGGCGTCGCGACCGGGGCGGTCCCATTTGTTGATGAAGGTGATGATCGGCAGCGCCCGATGCCGGCACACGTCGAACAGCTTGAGCGTCTGGGGTTCCAGCCCCTTGGCGGCGTCGAGCAGCATGACGGCGCAGTCGACGGCTGCGAGCACGCGGTAGGTGTCTTCCGAGAAGTCGGCGTGACCGGGGGTGTCGAGCAGGTTCAGGACGGCGTCCTCGTAGTCGAACTGCAGCACCGCCGAGGTCACCGAGATGCCGCGCTGACGCTCCATGGCCATCCAGTCGCTGGTGACGCCGCGGCGGCCGGCCTTGCCGTGGACGGCGCCGGCCTCGCCGATAACGTGGGCATGCAGCGCCAGCGCCTCGGTGAGCGTGGACTTGCCGGCGTCGGGATGGCTGATGACGGCGAAGGTGCGGCGTCGCGCCGCCTGTTCGAGGAGCGCCGCCGCGGCGGACGCACTCACGTCCTGCCGCCCGCCTCCGGGCACGATGCCGGACGTGCGGGGGAGCCGTGGTGCAGCGCCGCGGACATCAGACCCCGATGACGATCGGCATGATGAGCGGCCGCCGCCGGGTGCGCCTGTGCACCACGGTGGCGAGCGTCTCCTTGACGTCCTCGCGGATCAGGCGCTGTCCGGTGACGTGCTCGGCGCCGAGCTGGGCCATGAGCGTCGTGAGGGCGTCGGTGCACTCCGCGAACACCTGCTGCAGGCGCTCGTCGTCGTGCAGGAAGCCGCGCGCGACCAGCTCCGGAGGCGCCACGAGGGCGCCGGTCTGCTCGTCGACCGTCACCACCGCGATCAGGATGCCGTCGTCGGCGAGACGGCGGCGGTCGCGCAGCACCAGGCCGTCGGCGTCGCTGAGCTCGAAGCCGTCGACGAACACCATGCCGGCCTGCACCTTGCCGACGACCTCGCCCTTGTCGGCGCCGAGCTCCAGCACGTCGCCGTTCTCGAGCACGAAGATCCTCTCCGGCGGCATGCCGGACCGCTGCGCGAGCTGGGCGTGCGTATGCTGGTGGCGGTACTCGCCGTGGACCGGCACCAGGTATCTCGGCTGCACGAGGTCGAGCATCATCTTGAGGTCGTCCTGGGCGGCATGGCCGCTGACGTGGATGCCGCTGCGCTCCCCGTAGATCACCGTGGCGCCGGCCTTCAGCAGACGGTCGATCGTCGCCGACACGCTGCGCTCGTTGCCGGGGATCGGCTTGGCGGAGATGACGACGGTGTCGCCCTTGTGAAGCTCGACCTGAGGGTGGTCGTTGAACGCCATGCGCGTGAGCGCCGAGAGCGGCTCGCCCTGGCTGCCGGTGGTGAGGATGAGGACCTCTTCCGGGGGATAGTCGTCGATGCGGTTGAGCTTGATCATCGCGTCGTCCGGCACGTCGAGGTAGCCGAGGTTGCGGGCGACGTTCACGTTCCGCTGCATCGAGCGGCCGGAGACGGCGAACCGGCGGCCGTGCAGGTGACCGATGGTGATGGCCTGCTGGAGACGGTGGATGTGCGAGGCGAAGGAGGCGACGATGACGCGCCCCTTGGCTTCGGCGAAGATCTGGTGGAAGGCCTGCCCGATCGTACTCTCGGAAGGCGTCGAGCCGGGCGTCTCGGAGTTGGTGGAGTCGCCGAGCAGCGCCAGTACGCCGCGCTCGCCGAGGCGGGCGAAAGCGTGGACGTCGGTGAAGCGACCGTCGATGGGCGTGTGGTCGAAGCGGTAGTCGCCGGTGAGCAGGACGGCGCCGAGGTCGGTCTCCAGCACGATGGAGAGCGAGTCGGGGACGCTGTGGCTGGTGGCGATGAACGAGACGTCGAACGGCCCCAGCCGTACTCGCGACGTCTCGTCGACCTCGTTGAGGTCCACGGTCTTGAGCAGGCCGTGCTCGTCGAGCTTGGACTTGGCCAGCGCCAGCGTGAAGCGGCTGCCGTAGACCGGTCGGTCGAGCCGCTTGAGGACGAAGGGCAGGGCGCCCTGATGGTCTTCGTGGCCGTGCGTGATGAGGAACGCCAGCACGTCGTCGCGGCGTTCCAGGAGCCAGCCGATGTCCGGCAGGACCAGGTCGATGCCGAGCATCTCGTCGCGCGGGAAGGCGATGCCGCAGTCGAGCACCACGATCTTGCCGCGGTACTCGACGGCGGTCATGTTCTTGCCGATCTCGCCGAGGCCGCCGAGGGGGATGATCCTGAGGGGTCCGCTCTGCATGGGACGGTCATCCTATCGCTTTGCCCGCCCCGGGGTCGGAGGTGGACGTTGATGGGCACGGGCCGGTCAGGAGCGGGTAGATCCGCCGGACAGGTCCGGCGCTACGCCTACGACGGAGGAGCGGAGGCGATACCGGCCCCGGCAGCGAAGGAGTGGGACGCTGCCGGGGCCGGCGTTCGCGAGACCCGGCCAGGGGGCGAGCCGGGCTCGGGGGGGCGGGGGGGCTAGAAGTCGAAGGGCAGCACGCGGTCGTCGCCGATCAGCGCGAGCAGGCGCTCGACCTCTTCGCGGAACCGCGCCAGGCTCCAGCGGTCGAGCTCCAGCGCCAGGGCCCGCTTCTGGCCGTGGAGCTGCGCGATGAAGCGCTCCATGGTGACGCGACCGAAGGCGACCTCGTACGCCGTCTCGCAGTCCGGGCAACGCACCAGCAGCAGCCAGGTCTCCTCACCGGTGCGGTCCCATTCGACGGGGTGGACGAGGTCGGAGCCGCAGCTCCGGCAGCAGACTTCCGCCGCCGCCGCCGAAGGTGGGCGGCGCTGCTCGCGGGCGGCCTCACCGAAGACGATCGTCTCGGTGGTGCGCTCGTCGGTGAACGAGAACAGCTCTATGCTCGTGCCGTCTTCCATGGTGCCGTCGCTTCCCGTACCGCCCGGCTGCGTGCCGTGTGGGGTCAGTATCGGGAAGCGGCTGCTCAGACTTGAATACCCGGCGTTGGACTGCGCCGGCCGCCTCTGGGATACTCACTCTTCCAGGCGGGACACGGCGCTCGCGGTCTCCAGCTCGCGCCGTCGTCTCCCGCGCACGTCCAGCTACCGGGGCATCTGCCTGTGCCTGCTTCCCGTACACCCGAGCAGACCGCTGCCGTTGCACGACTGCCGGTCGGCATGTTCGACTCCGGCATCGGCGGGCTGACCGTCCTGCACGAATGCCTGGTGGCGATGCCGGCCGAGGACTTCGTCTACTTCGGTGACACGCTGCGCTTTCCGTACGGCTCCAGGACGCAGGACGAGCTGCGCCTGTTCGCCCGGCAGATCGCGACCTTCCTGGAGCGCACCGGCGTCAAGCTCATCGTGGTGGCCTGCAACTCGGCCACGGCGGCCGCCCTGCCGGCGCTGCAGGAGCAGTTCGAGACACCGATGATCGGCGCCGTCATGCCGGGCGCCCGGGCGGCCGTGCAGAGCTCACGGTCGCGGCGCATCGGGGTGCTCGCCACGCCGGCCACGGTGGCCAGCGGCAGCTACGTGCGCGCCGTTCACAGCCTCGACATGGGCATCGACGTCTATCAGGAGGCCTGCCCCGACCTGGCCACTTACATCCAGGAGGGGGAGGTCGCCTCGCGCGAGGTCCTCGATGCCGTGAAGCGCTACACCGGACCGCTCAAGCAGCGGGCCGTCGATGTGGTGATCATGGGTTCCACGCACTATCCGCACGTGGCGCCGATGCTGCAGCGCGTCATGGGCCGCGGCGTCACGCTGGTGAGCCCGGCGGCCGAGATCGCGCTCGAGGTCGAGGAGACGCTGGCTCGTCAGGACGTCGCCCAGGGCGACGACCGCGAGGGCGAGTATCGCTTCTGCTGCACCGGCGACGTCGAGACGTTCCGCGCGGTCGGCGCCCGGTTCCTGCAGATGCCGCTGGAGAGCGTGGAGCGCGTCGATCCGGCCGCGCTGGAGCCGCGCGTGTGAGCGCTCGCCTTCTGGCGCGGGCGGCCGTGTACGCGGCGCTCTACGTGGCGCTGACGCTGACGCCGGGGCTCAGCAGCATCGCCTACGGCCAGGTCCAGTTCCGTGTCTCCGAGGGCCTTCTGGCGTTCGCGGCCGCCGACGTGGCCGCCCTGCCGGGTCTGGCGGTCGGCACGGCGCTGGCCAATCTCGCCAGCCCGCTGGGCCTGATCGACGTGGTATACGGCGCCGCCCTGACGCTGGTCGCGGCGCTGGGCATGTGGGCCATCGGCCCGCGACCGTGGGCGCTGGTGGTGCCGGTGGTGGTCAACGGCCTCGGCGTGCCGGTCGAGCTGGCGCTGGTGCTCGATCTGCCGTACTGGCCGAGCGTCGCTTTCGTGGCACTCGGAGAGGCCGCGGTGATGGCCAGCATCGGCGCCGCGCTGCTGATGGTCGTGCGCCGCTACGGCGACGTCCTCGGTCTCAAGCCAAGACGGCCTCTGACATGACGCCGCATCCTGCCTGAAGATCGCGGGTGTGGTGCGCATGCCGAGGCAAGCGTGAAGTGGAGATCGCGCCGGGTGCCATGACGCTCCAGGCGTCATGACGCTCCAGGCGGGTGCATACCGGCACCGCCGGGGTCCGTGGGGCGCGCGGTGAGGTAGGCTGACGGAGCCATCCGACCGCCGGACGAGGCGGGCAGAGAAACGAGGGACGTATGAGGAAGGAACGGGCTGCCGACGAGCTGCGGCCTCTGACGATCACCTGCGACGTGGCCAAGAACGCCGACGGCTCGGCGCTCATCAAGCTCGGCGACACGCACGTGCTGTGTACCGCCAAGGTGGTCCCCGGGGTGCCGGCGTGGCTGCGCGGGTCCAAGAGAGGCTGGCTGACGGCGGAGTACAGCATGCTGCCGGCGGCGACGACGAGCCGCTCGCCGCGCGAGGCGGTCAGCGGCCGCCAGAGCGGCCGCACCCAGGAGATCCAGCGTCTGATCGGCCGCAGCCTGCGTGCCGTCACCGATATGGGGATGGTGCCCGATCGCACCATCTACATCGACTGCGACGTCCTGCAGGCAGACGGCGGCACGAGGGTGGCCGCCATCAGCGGCGGCTACGTGGCGCTGCACCTGGCGCTGGCCAGGATCCGTGACGCCGAGCGCCTCAGGGAGCTGCCGCTCTTCGATTCGCTGGCCGCCGTGGCCGTCGGCGTGGTCGACGGCGAGCCGCTGCTGGACCTCGACTACAAGGAGGACCTGGCGGCGTCGGTCGACATGAACCTGGTGGTCACCGGGACGGGGCGGCTCATCGAGGTCCAGGCCACCGCCGAAGGCGACCCGTTCGAGCGCTCGCTCTTCGACCGTCTCATGGACCTGGGTGTCGCCGGCGCCGCACGGGTCACCGAGGCACAGACCAGGACGGTCATGGCGGCCCTCGGTCCGGACGCGCACGAGGGCTGACGTGCGCTTCATGCTGGCCAGCGGGAACCGCCACAAGCTGCAGGAGTACCGCAGTATCCTGGCGCCGCATCAGGCGGTGGCGATGCCGGCCGGTATCCCGCTGCCGCCCGAGGGCGAGGCGTCGTTCACCGAGAACGCTCTCGGCAAGGCGCGGGCCCTCGCACAGGCCGTCACCGCGGGGGCGGCGGGGACAGAGAGCGTCTCAGCGGCGTCCGGCCTGCCCGACTACTTCATCGGCGACGACTCCGGACTCGAGGTCGAGGCGCTCGGCTGGCGGCCCGGGGTGCTCTCGTCGCGGTACGCGGGCGAGGACGCGACCGACGCCGACAACAACGCCAAGCTTCTATCTCAACTTGAGGGTGATGGTTCATCTCGGCGAGCCCGATTCGTCTGTGTGCTGGCCGCCGTGGCGCCGGACATGACCGAGACCGTGGCGCGCGGCGAGTGGTGGGGGGCTATCGCCGGGTCGCCCAGCGGCGACGGCGGCTTCGGGTACGACCCCGTCTTCGTGCCGAACGGCGATAGTCAGACGGTCGCCGAGCTGGCGCAGGAGCAGAAGGATCGCGCCAGTCACCGGGCGCTGGCCGGCCGCGCGCTCCTCGACGCCCTCGAGGAGTAGGCAGCGCCGATGCCGGACGGCACCCGCGGGGCTGCAGCGGCCGGCGGCGACGACCGCGCCAAGATGCGCGCCGCCGCGCTCTCGATAGCGTCCAACTGCCTGCTCGTCCTGCTCAAGCTCATCGTCGGCTTCCTTTCCGGCTCCATCAGCATCCTCTCGGAGGCGGCCCACTCGGCCTCCGACCTGGCGGCGGCGCTCATCGCTTTCTTCTCGGTGCGGGCCGCCGCCCGCCCGCCCGATGAGCGCCACCCTTACGGACACAGCAAGATCGAGAACCTCTCGGGCATCATCGAGGCGCTGCTCATCTTCGCCGCCGCGGTCGTGATCATCTATGAGGGCATCCGCAAGCTGATCGACGGCGTGACCATCGATCACCTGTGGCTGGCGGTCGGCGTGATGGGCTTCTCGGCGCTGGTGAACCTGCTCGTCTCGCAGGGCGTCCTCTATCCGACGGCACGGCGCACGGAGTCGGCGGCGCTGGAGGCCGACGCGGCCCACCTGCGCACCGACGTCTACACGTCGCTCGGGGTCGTCGTCGGCCTCATCCTGGTCCGCCTCACCGGTCAGACGTGGCTCGATCCGGCCTTCGCCATCGCCATCGCGCTGCTCATCCTGGTGACCGCCGTGAGGCTCATCATGGCCTCGACTCGCGTGCTGCTCGACGAGGCGTTGCCGGCCGACGAGATGGAGCTGGTGCAGCGGTGCGTCGGCGAGCACCGCGGCGCCGTCATCGTCGACTATCACAAGCTGCGCGCCCGGCGGGCCGGCAGCCACCGGTACATCGACCTGCACGTCCAGGTGGCCGACGACTTGTCGATCGGCGAGGCACACGACGCCGCTCACCACATCGCTGCGGACATCCGCGCCTGCCTGCCCAACGTCGACGTGCTGGTGCATGTGGAGCCGCTCACGCGCCACGACGGCACGCTGCGGGTCGAGTAGCGGCCCGCGGGCGAACCGGCCGGGCGGAGCGGCCGGCGCCACGCCTTAACAAATGGGCCGTAGGATAGGCTATCGTGATGTGTTCGCCGACTGCTGCTCGTGCGTCGGTGGTCGTGCCTGCGGGACGCCCATGAGAGGCGCCGTTCCGGGCCGAGGAGGGAGTCAGCGTGAGTGACATGCAGAGCGAGCCGGAGGCGAGGCAGCCGCAGACGGCGTCCGAGGCCGTCGTGGCGTCCGAGGCCGTGGCTCCCGCCGGCGCCGGATCCGACCAGGCGGTCGTCGATCTCAGCGACCCCGCCCTGTTCATCAACCGCGAGCTGAGCATGCTCGCGTTCCAGGCTCGAGTGCTCGAAGAGGCAGGGGACCCGCAGAACCCGCTGCTTGAGCGCGTCAAGTTCATCGCCATCCTCGGCTCCAACCTGGCCGAGTTCTTCATGGTCCGCATCGCCGGGCTCATGCAGCAGGTCGCGGCCGGCGTCACCGAGCGCTCGGCCGACGGCATGACGCCGGCCGAGACGCTGGCCGCCGCCCGCGAGCGCGCCTTCGATCTGATGCGCCGGGCTCGCGGGTGCCTCGAGGAGCTCTTCGAGGAGCTGGCGGCGGCCGGCGTGCATGTCCTCTCATACGACGACCTCGATGAACGCCAGCGCGCGGTGGCGGCCGTCGACTTCGACGAGCACATCTTTCCCGTGCTCACGCCGCTGGCCTTCGACCCCGGCCGTCCGTTCCCGTTCATCTCGAACCTGAGCCTCAATCTGGCCGTGCTCCTCCACGACCCGCGGCAGCCGGAGGGCGACAACGCGTTCGCCCGCGTCAAGGTCCCGAGCACGCTGTCCCGCTTCGTCAGCGTCGGCCCGCCGAGCGGCGCGGCTGGTGAAGACGGGCCGACGCACCACTACCTCGTGTGGACCGACGAGATCATCGCCGCCCATCTCGACCGGCTCTTCCCGGGTCACGAGATCATCGGTTCCTGGCCGTTCCGCATCACACGGGACGCGGAGATGGAGATACAGGAGCTGGAGGCCGACGATCTGCTCGAGACCATGGAGGAAGGCGTGCGCCGGCGGCGCTTCGGTCAGGCGGTGCGCTGCTCGATCATCACCGGTACGCCGCCGTTCGTCCGCGACATCCTCGTCAAGAACCTGGAGCTGGACCGCGCCGACCTCATCGAGGTCGATCCGCCGCTCGGCACCAGCGGTCTCTGGGACCTGGTGGCCGTCGACCGGCCCGACCTCAAGGACCCGTCGTTCGTGCCGACGGTGCCGGTCGAGTTCGAGGACGGCGCCAGCCCGTTCGCCGTGATACGTCAGCGTGACGTCCTGCTGCACCGGCCCTACGAGTCGTTCCTGCCGGTGCTCGACCTCTTCCGCCGGGCGGCCACAGACCCCAACGTCCTGGCCATCAAGTCGACGCTCTACCGCGTCGGCCGGCACGCCCCGGTCGTCGAGGCCCTCCTGGAAGCGACCCGCAACGGCAAGGAGGTCGCCGTCCTCGTGGAGCTCAAGGCGCGTTTCGACGAGGAGCCCAACATCGAATGGGCCAAGGCGCTGGAGGCCGAGGGAGCGCACGTGGTCTACGGGCTCGTCGGGCTCAAGACGCACTCCAAGGTGGCGATGGTGGTGCGCAAGGAGGGCGACTCCATCCGCCGCTACCTGCATGTGGGTACCGGCAACTACAACGCCACCACCGCCAAGCTGTACACCGACCTCGACTATATGACGTGTGACGAGGAGATGTGCGCCGATGCCAGCGAGGCGTTCAACAGCCTCACCGGCTACGCGACCGTCAACAGCTATCGCAAGCTGATGGTGGCCCCGCGTACGCTGCGGCCGGGCATGGAAGAGCTCATCCGGCGCGAGATCGAGCATCAGAAGCGGGACGGCAGCGGCCATCTCGTCTTCAAGATGAACGCGCTGGTGGACAAGCGGTTCATCCGCCTGCTGTACGAGGCCTCGCAGGCCGGCGTGAGGTGCGAGCTGCTCGTGCGCGGCATCTGCTGCCTGCGACCCGGCATCCCCGGCGTCAGCGAGAACATCACCGTCACCAGCATCGTCGGACGCTTTCTCGAGCACAGCCGCATCTACTGGTTCAACAACGGCGGCGCCGAAGAGGTCTACGTGGGCAGTGCCGATCTGATGCCGCGCAACCTCAACCGGCGCGTCGAGATCATCTTCCCGGTCGTCGATCAGGGTATCGTGCGGCGGCTGCGCGACGAGATCCTGGCCACGTACCTGCGCGACAACGTCAAGGCGCGCCGCATGCACGCCGATGGATCGTACGAGCGTGTGCGTCCGGCATCGGGCGAAGAGCCGTTGAACGCGATGGAGTGGTTCATCGCCTACCACCAGGAGAAGGCCGCGGCCGAACGAGAGAGCCGCGGTTGAGCAAGGAGGCCTGAGATGCGTCTGTACTTCCTCCGCCACGGCCGCGTGGTCGCGCGCGACGAGTGGGGTGGCGACGACGCTCAGCGACCGCTCACGGAAGAGGGCGTCGAGCTCGTGCGGGCCGAGGCCGACAGCCTGCGGCGCATGACTCTCGACCCGACGGTCATCATCACCAGCCCGCTGGTGCGTGCCGCGCAGACCGCGGACATCGTCGCCGAACGCCTCGACCTGCGTGGTCGCCTGCTGCACGACGAGCGTCTGGCGGCCGGACTCGACCTCGACACCCTGGAGGAGCTGGTGCGCGAGAACGACCACGCGGCGGCGATCCTCTTCGTCGGGCACGAGCCCGACTTCAGCGAGATCATCAGCGGGCTCACCGGCGGCAGCCGTATCGTGATGAAGAAGGGCGCTCTGGCGCGAGTGGATCTGCCCGGTCACTCGGTGCGGCGCGGCCATCTGGTCTGGTTGATACCGTCGGCGGCCCTGGCCTGCTGACTGACGTACGTCGGGCTCACGGGATCCGGTCTGGCCCTGGGGCGTCCGGGCGTCCGCGAGAGAGGAAGCGAGAACAATGGAAGTCGAGGTCAAGTTCGGCGTCCCCGACGAGGAGACGTATGAGAGCCTGGCGATCGCCGATGATCTGGCCGGCTACCGCCTCATGGCCGGCGTCGAGCGCCGACTGCGCGATGCCTACCTCGACACCGAGGACGGGGCCGTGGCTGCCGCCGGGTACACGCTGCGGCGACGCGACTGGGACGACATGGTCACCGTGACCCTCAAGCAGGCGGCATCGCACAGGGCGGCATCGAAGCGGGGCTCTCCGAAGCAGGCAGCGTCGACGAAGGACTCGGATCGGGGCGCTTCGGCCACGGGGACCGCCGGGGAAGGTCTCGACGCGCCCGCCCCGAGCGGCACGGCTCATGTCGACGCGGCGCTTCGCCGTGAGGAGCTCGAGCTCGATCTGGCCGCCGACGATCCGGCCGCCACGTCAGACGTTCGGCAGGCCGAGTCGCCGTCAGATGCCGTGGTGCCGGTCGACCTGCGGTCGGGCGGCCTGGTCGTCAAGGCGCTGCCGCCGGGACCGTTGCGGCGCCGGCTGGCGGCGATGACCGGCGGCCGGCCGCTGCAGACGGTCGTCACGCTGGCCCAGCGACGCATCGCCCGCGATGCCTTCGACGGCGACCGGCTGGTCGCCGAGGTCAGTCTGGACACCGTGACCGTCGAGACGGCCGCCGGCACGCACCGCTACCACGAGATCGAGGCCGAGCTGCGGCCGCAGGCCACCGACGACGATCTGCAAGCGTTGAGCCGTCATCTGAGCGATCACTGGCAGCTGACGCCCGAGACCCAGTCCAAATTCGCCCGCGCTCAGGCGCTGCTGGCGGCCGCCGGCGGGCCCGCCTCGGCCGGACCTGAGACGCGAGTCGCGGGCGCCGATGAGCCGCCCGGCGCTGCCGAGTCGGCTGTGGGCGCCAACGAGCCGAGCGCGGCCGCCGATGAGCCGGCCGCGGCCGACGCCGAAGTCCCGGAAGAGAGGCCGGCCACTGAAGACTCGAAGCGTCGCCGCAAGACGCCCGGCATCGAGCCCGACGACCTCATGTCCGAGGCGGCTCGCAAGACGGTCCTCTTCCACTTCCAGCGGATGCTGGCCCATGAGGACGGTACGCGGGCCGGCGTCGACTACGAGGAGCTGCACGACATGCGGGTGGCGACACGGCGCATGCGCGCCGCGCTGACCGTCTTCGGACCGTACATCGACGAGAAGGCCTACCGTCCTCATCTCAAGAGCCTGCGGCGCACCGGCCGGCTGCTCGGCGCCGTGCGCGACCTCGACGTCTTCCACGAGAAAGCCGAGCACTATCTGGACGAGCTGCCCGCGGACCGCCGCGACGAGCTGGAGCCGCTGTTCGACGCCTGGCGGATCGAGCGCGAGCAGCGCCGCGAGCGCATGATCGAGTGGCTCGACGGTGGCGACTTCCGCAGCTTCGTCGACGGCTTCGGCGAGTTCCTCGAGAAGCGCGGCGCCGGCGCCGTACCCGACTTCTCGGTTGACGGTTCGCCGCGCGGCCGCCGGATCAACATCGCGCTGCCGCCGGTGGTGTTGACGGAGCTGGCCAACGTGCTGGCCTACGACGAGTGGGTCACCGGTCCCGAGGTCCCGTTGACGCGCCTGCACCAGCTCCGTATCGCCGGCAAGTACCTGCGCTACACGCTCGAGTTCTTCACCGAGGTGCTGGGGCCGGGCGGCAAGCTGGTGATCCACACCGTCAAGGGTCTGCAGGACCACCTCGGCGATCTGCAGGACGCGGTCGTCACCAGTGGTATCCTGCGCGACTTCCTCTCCGGCGAGGGATGGGGCCGGGCGGCCGGCAAGCGCGCCCGCGCCGAGCAGGGCACCGACCTGATCGTCGCCCCCGGCGTGGCCAACTACATGGCCTACAAGCAGATGGAGCTGGCCCGTCTGGTGCGGACGTTCCCACAGGCATGGGACCCCGTCCGCGCACCACGCTACCGCCACACGCTGCTCTCGCTGCTCGGCAAACTCTGACCCGCAGGGCCGCCGCGCTCCGCCAAGCCGTCGCGTCCTGCCGGGCTGTCGACACATGCCCATCGGACGACACTCGCCGGCCCGGCCGAGGCCGGCCGTGCCGGCCGACATTTGTGCCGCGCGTCATGCGGGTAGAAAGCACGTGGGGAAAGGAGGGCGCCGTGGACAGGATCTACCAGTGCGAGGACTGCGGTGCCCGGTTCGAGGAAGTCGAGCTGGACATCGAGGACGAGCCCTTGGCGTGCCCGAAGTGCGGGGGGCTCGACCTGCAGCTCATCGGCGAACAGATCGCCGAAGAAGAGCATTGACGGCGCGTCGCAGTGCGTCGGATCGGGCGGAGAGGCCGCCGCAAGGGCCGCCGCCCCGCTCCGCTTGACCCTTATCCCTCTTCGCCGGCCTCTTCCGCCTCCTCGATCTCCAGGTCCAGCTCCTCGTGCACGGCGGTCAGGACCTGCTCCGGCGCCTCCTCCGGCAGTGCCATGGTCGGAGCCTCGCGTTCGGGCAGCAGATGGCGCGGCACGAAGGCCAGGCTGGCGATCAGCGTCGGGATCACCGCGGTGCCGATCACCACGATCACCAGGTACGAGTACTGCTCCGCCGAGACGATGCCGTTGGTGAGCCCGTAGAGGGCCGAGATGGTACCGAAGGTCAGGCCGGTCGACATCATGAGGGTGTAGTACCAGCGCTCCTTGCGATCTCTGCGGAAGCGGGCGATGAAGGGGTAGAGGCCGAAGATCTTGGCGCCGACCTTGCCGGCGAACAGCAGGAGCAGCACCAGCGGCGCCGCGACGATGGCGCCGATGCTCACCAGCATGCCGGCACGCAGGAAGTAGAACGGCGTCAGGAAGCCGACGGTCAGTGTGCGCAGCCTGCGGATCCAGTGGTGGTCCTGCGCCGCACTCCCGGCGAGTGCCATGCCTGCGATGTAGGCAGGCAGTACCGCCTCGCTGCCGGACCAGAAGGCCAGTGCGCCGAGGCCCAGCAGCACGACCATCACCAGCTTGGTGCGTATGGCGGCTGTGCGGTGGCCGTAGACGTGGGTGAGCCGGCGGATCACGTACGGCAGCGCGATCAGGACCGCTGCCGTGCCGACTATGAACACCGCCGTGCGGTACGTGAACGGCGAGAACAGCAGACCGAGCGCGATGACCGTGCCGAGATCGTTGACGAAGCAGGCGCCGAGGATGCCCTTGCCGAACTCGGTGCGATTGAAGCCGGTCTCGAGCATCACCGCGTAGACCACGGCCATCGACGTGGTCGAGAGCGCCACCCCGGCCAGCAGGCTCGCCCGGAGATCCCAGCCCAGACCCCAGTAGGCGAGGGCGGCGCAGCCGAGGAAGGGCGCCATGAAGCCGATGAGCCCGACCACCGAGATCTCGGTCAGCTTGGTGCGCACCACCAGCGGGTCCAGCTCGGCGCCGGCCAGGAAGGTGAGCAGCACGGCGCCGGTGGACGCGAGGAAGCGCAGCCACTCCTCCTGGGAGCCGAGCGCGTCGAACCAGCCGTAGTGCGTCGCGACGGCGGCCACGACGACGCCGACGCAGATCTCGACCAGGGCGACGGCGATGCGGAGGTGGTAGGCGATGACGGCCGAGACGACGGCGAGGCCGAGCCAGAGGGCGGCGACGGCGAAGAGCTGCTGCATGACGGAGTCCCTCCTCTACGCTGGTCCTGAGGGCGTCGCGGAGACGCGCCGTAGGAGCCATCAGCCCAGGTGGGGCGCTCAACGGGGGACTCCATCCCCGATCGCGGGATGCTACCACAGGTACGACGATGCCAGCCGTGGGCGATCCGGCGGCGCCGCGGTCGGCGGGAGGGCGCGGGGGCCGGCAGGGTGTCTGCAGGCCTCAATCGAGGAACGGCAGCGGCAGGCTGGTCACGACCAGGACCACGCTCAGGACGATCAGGACGATCGCGAAGGTCCAGGCCGCGACGTTGAAGAGGCGTGAGTTCACGTGCTCGCCCATGACCTCGGGCTGGTTCACGATCTTCAGCACGAAGATGAGGATGACCGGCAGCAGCACGCCGTTGACGGTCTGGGTGAGCACGATGATGTCGACGAGCGGCAAGCTGGGGATCAGCGTGATGACGGCCGGCAGGATGATGAAGCCGGTCAGGATGCCGTTGAAGACCGGTGCCTCGGAGAACGAGTGGTCCAGCCCGGCCTCGAAGCCGAAGGCCTCGCAGACCACGTAGGCGGTGGCCAGCGGCAGGATCGCGCCGGCCAGGATGCACACGTTGAGCAGGCCGACGGCGAACAGGTACTTGGCGCCGGCCCCCAGGAGCGGCTCCAGCGCCTGCGCAGCCTCCGCGGCGGTCTCGACGACGATCCCCTTGCGGAACAGCGTCTCGGCGCAGGCGACGACGATGAAGAAGTCGACCAGCGTGGTGAGGAAGGCGCCGATCATGACTTCGCGACGGTTCAGTGACAGGTCGTGGATCGAGATGCGCTTGTCCACGACCGCCGCCTGGATGAAGAACTGCCCCCAGGGCGTGATGGTGGTGCCGATCGCGGCCATGACCACGATCAGCCACGTCTCCGTGATCTCCAGTGAAGGGACCGCCCCGCGGGCGGCCGCACCCCAGTCGGGGCCGGCCATCAGCCCCGAGACGATGTACGTGCCGTAGATCAGGCTCAGTGCCAGGAAGACGCGTTCGACCTTGCGGTACGAGCCCTTGGTCACCAGGAACCAGAGGCCGACGGCGACGGCCGGGACGCCGACCCAGGTCGGCACGTGCAGGAGCTGGGAGGCGGCGGCGACCCCGGCGAACTCCGAGAGCGTGGTGCCGAAGTTGGCGATCATGGTCGCCAGCATCGCAAGGGCCGTGACCTTGAGGCTGAAGCGCTCGCGGATCAGAGCCGCCAGGCCTTTCCCGGTGACGATGCCGATGCGGGCGTTCATCTCCTGGGCCACGAAGAGCATCGGTGTGATCACGATCAGCAGCCACGTGAGGCTGTACCCGTACTTGGAGCCGATGATCGACCACGTGGTGACGCCGCCGGCATCGTTGCCGGCGTTGGCGGCGATGATCCCCGGACCCATGACGGCGAGGAAGAGGACCAGACGCGAGCGGCCAAGCCTGCGGACGGCCGCTCCGACTCCATGCTTGGCGGCCGACAACTTCATGAGTCACCCTCAGTGGAAGATGCGCGGCAGCCGCTTCTTCCAGGCTAATGGAAGGACGAGGTCGATGGCGTCGTCGACGGTGATGATGCCGAGCAGCTTGTCGTCGTCGTCGACGACCGGCAGGGCGATCAGGTTGTACTTGGCGATCAGCTCGGTGACCTCCTCCTCGCTGCCGTCGGTGCGCACGGCGACCAGGTCGGTGGTCATGAACTCGCGCACCTTGCGCTTCGGCGGCGCGGTGAGCAGATCGCGCAGGCTGAAGGCGCCGCGCAGATGGCCGGCCCTGTCGAGGACGTAGATGTAGTAGATGGTCTCGACGTCTTCCGACTCGGTGCGCAGCAGCTCGAGCGCCTCCTCGGCGGTCACGCCCGGCGGCACGGTGGCGAAGTCGGGCGTCATGATGCCGCCGGCAGAGTGCTCGGGATAGGCCAGCAGCTCCTCGACGTCCTCGGCGTCCTCCTCCTTCATGAGCGCCAGCAGGGCGTCGCGACGGTCGTCGGGGAGGTCGGCCAGCAGGTCGGCGGCGTCGTCCGGGGCCATGTTGGAGAGCAGGTTGGCGGCCTCGGAGTCCGGCAGGTCGGTGAGCACCGCCGTCTGGAACGACGGGTGCATCTCTTCCATGGCGTCGGCGGCTACTTCGTCTTCCAATGCCTCGAGGACGGCGGCGCGTTCCTCGGGCGTCAGCTCGTGCACCACGTCGGCGATGTCGGCCGGGTGGAGCAGCGACAGATCGTTGCGCGGGACGGTGAGGCGCACGCTGGCGTCGTCACTCTCCGAGATGTCGATGGTGCGCCAGTCGATGAGGCGGGCCCGTGGACGCTTGGTCAGGCGTTCGCCGACCTTGGCGAGCCCCAGGCGACGCAGGAGCGCCCCGCTCGAGATGTCGACGCCGACCACGTACAGGCTGTCTCCGGTGCGCGAGAGCTGGATGTCGTTGACGCGGATCACCTTGTGGCCGTCGCGGTCGACGAGCTGCTTGTCGAGGAAGCGTTCGCTCAGCAGCAGCTCCTCGTCGCCGATGTCGCGGTCGTGCAGCTCGGCGCCGGGGACGGCCAGGATGCAGCCCGACTCCTCGATGCTGGCCACCGACGACCAGTCGGCCAACGCCCGGCGGCCGCGACGCTTGAGCACCAGCGCCGTGACGCGCGGGTAGACGCCGGAGCAGAGGACGACCAGGTCCTGCAGGGTGCCGGCCGGCTGGCTGCTGGCGTCGCGGACCGGCTGACCGAGCAGTCGGCTGAGATAGAACATGGCCTCACCCCTCTCCGTGCGTCCGGTCGGGTCGCCGTCGGCGACCCGACATGAAAAGAGCCTCTCCTCGCAAGGAAAGGCTCCGCAGACGCGGCAAGCTGGGGCGATCCTCACTCGTCCGAGCTTTAGCACAGCGCACCGTAGAGGCCGCGGCGCCGGTCATGTACCCGACACCGCCCCTCAGCCGCTTTGGGCAAGACCTTGGACCGGTAGTGCCTGTTCTACCCGTTGGCGTCTCTGGACGTTTCCGGGCAGCGGCCTGTGAATACGCTGGAGCCTCACCTAACGAGGATTGTGACCCACTGGGCCACAGCGCAAGCTACTCCCGCGGCTGGAAGCTGTCAAGGCACGGCGACGGCCGCTCGCCGCGGCGGGCGGCATGCACCCGCGGCCGTCAGCCCACGCATGCTATAATCCGCCCGCTCTAATGGGGGGCCCGGCGGCAGCATCCTCGCGTCGTCCGCCCACGTGCAGAGACGGGGCCATGATCATCACGGTCACAGCCAACGCCGCCATCGACAAGACCCTCACCGTCCCGAACTTCCAGACCGGCTTTCGCCATCGCGCCAGCGAGAGCCTGGCGCTGCCGGGCGGCAAAGGGGTCAACGTCGCGCGTGCCATCAGTGCGGTCGGCCAGCCGGTCATTGCCACGGGACTGCTCGGCGGCCGCGCCGGCCAGCAGATCCTCGAGGGTCTGGCCAGAGAGAAGATGCTCAACGACTTCGTACGCATCGCCGACGAGTCGCGTACCTCGACCGCCGTCATCGATCCCACTACGATGAGCCAGACGGAGATCATCGAATATGGCCCTTTGGTCGCCGCCGACGAGCTCGAGAGCCTCACCGCCGAGGTGGACCATCTCGCCAAGGGAGCTCGGTATGTCGTGCTGGCCGGCTCCCTGCCGCGCAAGGTCCCGGAGGACTACTACGGGCAGATCATCCGTCTGCTCGCCAAGCGGCGCTGCTTCGTGGCTCTCGACACGTACGGCGAGCCGCTGCGTCGCGGCGTCAAGGCCAAGCCGTGGCTGGTGACGCCGAACATCCGCGAGGCGGAAGACCTTGTGATGCACGAGTTCAACAGCGAAGAGGACATCGTCGACGCCACCGGGCTGGTCTGCGAGCTCGGCGCCCAGAACGCCATCATCAAGTCGCGCGAGGGCTGCTATGCGCGCCTGCGCCGCGGCAAGCGCTATCACATCTACAAAGCGACCGTCCCGCGTCTCACCACCATCGTCAGCACCGTCGGCTCCGGCGACGCCTTCCTGGGCGGCTTCATCGCCTATCGCTATCAGCGCGTGGAGCCGACCGAGTGCCTGCGCTGGGCATTGGCGTGCGCCGCCGCTAATACGCAGCGCTCCGGGGCGGGTGTCCTCGAGCCGTCCGAGGCCCAGCGTCTGTTCGAGACCACGGCCGTCACCGAGTTGGACGTTGTCCCGGTCGAGTGACACCGACGCGCGGCGCGATGCCGGCGGGCGTGAGGGCGGGGGGCTGCCTTCCCACGCCGCCGAGTCCGGGCGCGGTGTCGAGGTGCAGCATCTGCCTGCGGACCATGACCGGCGCACCGAGCCGGATCCGGGTCCGGACGACGACCGGCGACCGCCGGGCGGGCGGCCGCCGTTGGTCGTGCTGGCCGAGGACAGCCCAGACGTGCAGGGCGTGGTGCGTCACGCGCTCGAGGCCGACGGCTGCGATGTGCGGGTGGCCGACGACGGCGACCAGGCGCTCCGGCTGCTCGCCGATCTGGAGCCCGATCTGCTCATCCTCGATCTCATGATGCCTCGCGTGAGCGGGCTCGACGTGCTCACGGCGCTGCACGAGAGCGGTCGCCTGGAGCGGCTGCCGGTGCTGGTGCTCACGGCGCGCAGCGGCGAAGACGACATCGTCGCCTGCTTCAGGATGGGCGCCACCGACTACGTCACCAAGCCGTTCATGCTGCGTGAGTTGCGGGCCAGGGCGCGAGCCCTGCTGGCCCGTTCGGCCGCCGCGCGCGGCGATCTCCGCGGCGGCGCCGTCACCTGAGGCCGCCGCCCGCCTTCCGTGCCCGAGATCGTCGACGCGGTGGGCGGCTCATCCGGGTCGTCGTGGTGTCGCCGCGCGCGGAGAGCCGCAGACGGGGTCGTCAGTCGGTAGCGCCGGGGCGCGATGCCGCAGGCGACTGCCTATGGGCCGCCTCGCCGCCGATGGCGCCGCGGCCGGTCTCGTCGGTCGCCAGGCGGCGCCGTTCGATGTGTCCCCAGCCGCCGGCGCCGCGCAGGTAGTCGACCGTGGCCCACACCCGCCAGACCGCCGTGAGCTGCCGGTAGCCGAGGTTCTCGGCCAGCGCTGCCAGCAGCAGTCGGGTCACATCACCGGGCGACCGGTAGCGGTGCAACCGCGTCTCCTCCAGCAGGATCGCGGAGATGGAGAGTGCCATCCCGCAGCCGACGGCGAGCAGGAAGAAGAGGCCGAGGTAGCGCAGGTCCAGTATGCCGGTCGCGGCGCCGGCGATGACCGCCAGGTAGCCGGCGAGCTCGACGAAGGGTCCCAGCACCTCGAACAGCCAGTTGTACGGGAGCGCCAGGCAGCCGAGGACGCCGTAGCGTGGGTTGCCCAGCATCCCCTTGCCGTGGACCAGGCACTCCAGGAGGCCGCGTTGCCAGCGGTTGCGCTGCCGGCCGAGGTCGTGCAGCCGCTCCGGCACCTGCGTCCAGACCACCGGATCCGGCACGAAGACCATGCGGTACGGCCGGCGCGCCCAGCGCATCGTCTGGTGCAGGCGCAGCACCAGGTCCATGTCCTCGCCGACGGTGTCGGTCCGGTAGCCTCCGGCTTCCACGACCGCCTCCTTGCGGAAGACGCCGAAGGCCCCGGAGATGATGAAGAGCGCGCCCAGACGGCTCCAGGCGGTCCTGCCGGCCAGGAAGGCGCGCAGGTACTCCACACTCTGCACCAGCGGCAGAAAGCGATGCGGCGCGTGGACCGACTCGACGGCGCCGGCGGACACGCGGCAGCCGTTGAGGACGCGGACGATGCCGGCCGCCGCGACGGTCTCTGCCGGATGCTCCATGAAGGGCTTGACGACCCGCAAGAGGGCGTCCTTCTCAAGGATGGCGTCGGCGTCGACGGCACAGAAGACGGGGAACCGCGCCACGTTGATGCCGGCGTTGAGGGCGTCTGCCTTGCCGCCGTTGGCCTTGCGGAGTACGCGCAGCCCGCTCCACGTGCGTGAGACGTAGACGCCGGTCACCGTCTCCGTCTCCAGCCGGCGGCGGATGGGAGTGCTCTGGTCCTCCAGGTCGAAGGCGTCGCGCAGGGCCGTGAAGGTGCCATCGGTGGAGCCGTCGTCGATCACGATCACCTCGTACTCGCCGTACTCGATGAAGCGCAGGGCACGTACCGAGTCGACGATCGTCGGCTCTTCGTTGAACGCGGGGACCAGCACCGAGACCGGCGGGGTGAACGGGGAGCGGAACAGGATGTCGTAGCCGCCGTAGCGGGCCCGGCGTTCGTGATGACCGGATTCGACGAAGGAGAGGACGATCAGCGCTGCGTAAGTGAGGTTGAGCGCCGCGAAGTACACGATGGCGAGCCAGCTGATGATCTCGACGAGGATGGTCACAGCTGCTCGACTCCCGCAAGTCGCGCCGCCGGACGCGATGCCGTCGCGCCTCCACGGGCGCCGACATGGGCACCGCCGGCGGAGCCGACCATCGCGGCCGGCGCGTCGTGATGCCTGGCCCGTGCGGCCGCCTCACCCGCGGTGCGGGCAGCGGCGGTGGCCAGTCGTGTGAGGACGGCACGCGCCTGGTCGGCGGCGTAGCGGTCGTCGCCGCCGGCAACGTCCCGCAAGGCGAGTCGTCCCGGCTCTCCGAGCTGCGCCAGCGCCTCGCCGCAGTTGACGCGCACCCACCAGCTCGGATCGGGCATGGCGCGCTGCAGGCCGGGCGCCGCGGTCTGGTCGCCGAGGCGGCCGAGTCCTTTGGCAGCCTGCGCACGGACTTCCCACGCCGGGTCGCGGAGCGCGCTCAGCAGGGTGCGGACCGCGTCCGCGCTGCCGATCTTGCCGAGCGCCGCGACCGCCTGCGCGCGGGCGTCGATGTCCACCGAAAGGCGAGCCACGTCGAGCAGCGCCTCGGTGGCTCGCGGGTCGCGCACCTCGCCGAGGATCCGTGCCGCCGCGGCGACCGCCTGGGGGTCGCCGTCGCGGCGCATCATGCTCAGCAGCGCCGGGACGGCGGCGCCGCCCAGCAGAACGAGGTTGTCGGCGACCATCGCGAGCGCCCAGCGCGTCGGCGCCACGAGGGCGCCGGCCAGAGCGTCCACCGCGTCGGGTGTGCCGATGAGCGCCAGGCTGCGGGCGGCGACCAGGCGCACGTCCTCGTCGTGGTCGGACAGCGCCGCGGTGAGCGGTCGCACGGCACGGGAGGAGCGGCTGCGTCCCAGCAGATCGGCCGCCGCGGCGCGCTTCCAGGGACGGCCGTGGGAGAGCCGCTCGGCGAGATCCTCGACGTAGCCGTCCTCCTCGAGGTGCCCGATGATCAGATCGGCCTCGCGGCCGCGCAGCAGCGCCAGGTGCCGGAGCAGGAGGTCGAGCATCAGCCGGCGCTCGGCTGTGCTGGAGATGCTTGGGCGGACTCCGCTGAGGATGAGCTGTTCCACCTGTTCTCTGCAGCGTGGCTCGAGCTGCAGGAACCGAGCCCGTCTGCGCATGGCGAGCACGCGCGTCAGCAGGGTGAGCAGCACCAGCAGTGCCGCGCATCCGAAGACGACCAGGACTGTGATCAACAGGATGGTGTCGCTCATGAACCGCCCTCTGCGCTCGCATCATCCCTATCGGCAGCTTGCCGCCGAAGCATCAGTCCCGCGGCCTGGCGTCGGGCGGGCGATCCGGATCGTCGCCGCGCATCCCCCCTCGAGAGAGGCCATCGCGATCCGGTACGGCGTTCGTCGTCCACAGAGACTACGGCTCTTCTCTCATTCCGTGGCCTTTCGTGATGCATCTAGACGATCGCCCCTCACGAGACAAGGGGTCATGTCCGATGCTGATATCGAGATGATGATCCACCGCATCAAACCGGACCGGCACCGGGTCGCCTCAGGGTCCATTCCCAGCTGGGCACCGTCGAGGCGCACCGAGCAGGTACGGGATCCGTGAGCCAAAGTCAGGACATGACCGACGACGTCGCGCAGCCCTGCATAGTCCTTACCCATGGAGGCGCTCGGAGGAGGGCGGCCCTGGCGGGGATGCTGCGGATGTCCGGCTACGACGTCGTGGCGTCGGAAGCCGCGGTCGGCCCGGACGACCGCAGCGCCGGTGCCGCGCCCGCCGACCGCGAGGCCCATGCCGTCGCGGGTGAGAGCGCCGGTGATCTCTGTCTGCTCCTGGCCGATGATCTCAACGGCGGCACCGGCGAGGTGATCCGTGAGGTACGGGCCGCAGACTCGCAGCTGCCGGTGATCGTCCTCAGCGCCCGGGAAGATCCTGAGAGCATCCTTTCGGCGCTGGATGCCGGCGCTCGCGGCTACATCGGCGCCGATGCGGACGACGATGCACTCCTCTGTGCGATCGAGGCGGCGATGTCGGGCAGTACGGTGATCAACACCCACGGTGAGGGCTCGATCTCGACCGGTCTTCGGTCGCTAGGCTACAGCCCCGGCGCCTGCCTGCGGAGCCGGTACGGGCTGTCCCGGCGGGAGCACGAGATACTGGGACTCCTGGCTGCCAACCGCTCGACGACCCAGATCGCGACGGCGCTCTACCTGGCGCCCAAGACGGTCGAGAACTACCTCACGCGTATCTACTCCAAGCTCGGCGTACACTCCCGCGCCGAAGCCGTCGCCGAGGGCTTTCACCGGGGTCTTCTGGACCCGGACGCCTGACTGCTGCCCGGCCGGGCTTGTCGGGTCCACCCCAGCGCGGCGCGGGAGTCTTCCGCCCGGCGTGGATCGCATCCTCCGCCTGGAGTGGATCGTGCGACTCCGCGTCCCCGGGCACCCAGTGACCCCCCCGGCAAAGAGGGGGGTCCGCCTCTTGTGGATGGGGTGATGGACGGCCGAACATGAGAGGGCACGTTTCCACACCGAAGTGAGCGACGCGGGTGTCGCAGACGGGAGGTCCGAACATGAACACACGGACGGAGAGGAAGAGGACGGGCATGCGCCTGCTGGTCGCGGCGGCCGTGGTCTCGCTGACCATGGCGCTGTCGGCCGGGGTGGCCTTCGCCGGCGACGACGGCACTTCAGCCGTCCTCACCGGCGGCGAATTGAACATCTCCACTGAGTTGGCGGCAGGGACCTTCGCGGGCACCCTGACCGGTGCGGCGACGACCCTCGACGCCGACGTTGCCGGTGGAGGCACCGTCTTCAGCGGCTTCTCGATCAACGACCCGCGCGGCACCGGTGTGGGTTGGGACGTGACCATGCAGGCGACTGTCTTCGACAACGCGACCGTTGCCGGCAAGGATCTCGTGGCCAACTCGCTCACCATGCCGCTGCTGGCCGTCGCCAAGGCCGACGCCGGCAGCTCCGACGTCCCGGGCACGCTGCATGCGGCGGCGACGATCGACACCGGCGTCGCCGGCGTCGTCATGGCCGCCTGCTCCGCCAACGGCCAGGGCATGGGAACCTACGACTTCACGGCCGCGGCGGACGCTTCGTGGGAGCTCGCCCTGACCGCGGACGAGTACGCCGGCACCTACAACAGCACCGTGACCACCACGCTGGCCACGCTGGCGCTGGCGCCGTGATCCCAGGGTTCTGGCTGAGCGTCTGAGCTGAGACGCAGAGCGGAGCCAAGATCGGTGGCAGAGGCGCCGGCCGGGTGTCCCTTGAAGGACTCCCGGCCGGCGCCTCCTTGTGCCGGCACAGCGCTTCCCGGCGCCGTGCCGGCACGACTCTCGCCGCGGCCGGCTGCGGCCGTCCATCGTGTTCATCCCGCAGCTCCCGGCGGTCGATATCGGTGTGTAGAGGCTGCACGCCTCTGTCGGCGGAGCAGGTGTCGCGGCGACCCGGAGGCAGTCGTGAAGGGCTGGAACGGACGAACGAGGGCCAGGATGGCGCTGATCTGCGCCTGCGTCGCGGCGGCCTTGAACCTGGTCACCGGGGTGGCGCTCGCCGAGGACGGTCTGGGCATCTCCAGCGAGCTGATCGCCGGGACGTTCGCCGGTACCTTGAGGGGCGAGAGCTTCACGCTGCACGCGAGCGAGGCCGGCGGGGGCACCGACTTCAGTGGCTTCTCGATACGAGACACGCGCGGCACCGGGGTCGGCTGGTACGTGACGCTGGTGGCCACCCGGTTCGAGAACGCGACCTACGCCGGCAAGAGTATCGCGCTGCACTCGCTGACCATGCCGATGCTCGCCGTAGCCAAGGCCGACGCCGGCAGCTCCGACGTCCCGGGCACGCTGCACGCGGCGGCGACCATCGACACCGGCGGCGCCGGTGTCATCATGGTCGCCTGCTCCGCGCACGGCCAAGGCATGGGCACCTACGACTTCACGGCCGCGGATGGTGAGCCGTGGACGTTGGCCATCAGCGCCGACGAGTACGCCGGCATCTACAGCAGCACCGTGACCACGACGGTGGCCACGCTGGCGCTGTAGCTCCACGCCGCCGCTGCCGATAGATGAGAGCGATGACCCCAGTGGTGCGCGTCGGCCAGACGCGTGTCGCCATCGGGGTGGGCAGCTGCCGGGAGACCGGCACGAGGATCGGAGACACCGTGTCGAAGGCAACGCGAAGGCGAGTCACGCGGCGCACTCCGATCGCTGCCGCGCTGGTGACGTTCGCCCTGTTGCTGTCGGCGCTGGCGCTGCTGTCCACGCCGCCGGCCCGTGCCGGCACCATGGGCTTCGACGCGCGGCCGCTGCCCGGCTCGCCCAACGCCGAGCTCGGCTTCTTCAAGTTCGACGCCGACCCCGGCGCCGCGGTCCGGCGGGTCCTGGTTCTCACCAACCGCACCGACAAGGCGAAGGTCATCCGCGTGGCGCCGTGCGACGGCCTGGCGGCAACGTTCGGCGGCGTGGCGTACAGCGATGGCGACAAGAAGCCGCAGGCGGTGGGTGGCTGGATCCAGCTGTCGCGCACCAGCGTCGAGATCCCCGCGGAGTCCAGCGTGGAAGTACCGTTCGCGGTGAAGGTGCCGGCGGAGGTGACCACCGGCGTGCATCTGGGCGGCATCTCGATGTGGGAGCCGGCCGCGGCGACGACCAGCGGCTCGGGCGAGGCCGGCGGCGATCAGGCTACCACGAAGATCACGATGGTGACGCGCATGGTGCTGACGGTGCTGGTCACGACGCCCGGCCCGGCCGTGCCCGAGCTGAACATCAGCGGCGTGACGGCCGAAGCCCGTCCCGACGGCATGTACCTGCTGGTGTCCATCGCCAATCGGGGTACCGGCCCCACCAAGGGGGAGGGCGACATCGCCCTTGAGGACGGGAGCTTCACGGAGAAGATCGACCTCGGCGACATGATCCCGGATTCCAGCACTGACTACCCCGTCAAGTGGAAGACCGACCCGGCGGAGGGCAGCTATCCCGCGACGGTGGAGATCCGCTACGCGGACGGGGAGAAGGTGGCCACCTGGTCCGGAGCGGTCACCCTGGGCAGCGTCCAGAAGAAGGCGCTCGAGAACCGTCTGGTGGGCGATCCCGAGGGCGGTCTCCCGTGGGGCCTGATCGGCTGGATCGTGCTCGGCGTGATCGGCGCCGGCGTCCTCCTCCTGGGTGGCATCCTGCTGGGCCGTCCGCGGCAGCGCAGCGCCTGAAAGAACGCGCCTGCGAGCCGCGTGGGCGCCACGCGACCTGAGCTCGAGACCGATCGCTCGTCGACGTTCCAAGGCGGCTCGGGTGCCCGGTCCACGGCCCGAGCCACACGTTTGGGGCTCCTGACGCGGCACACGGGGCGTCCACTGCCCGTCCGTTGCGCCTCATCGGGGCCTCTGCTAGCATCCGAAGGGCCTGCGGAGGAGCGCCATAGTCCACATCGCACACCGGTAGTCATCGACGGCCCGGGCACACTTGTGTCGGGGTCGTTTCTCTATATCGGGAGGTCGCCATGGAAGTCGAGATCGGGCGCGGGAAGAAGGGTCGTCGGGCGTACGGCTTCGACGACATCGCGATCGTCCCCAGCCGGCGGACGCGGGACATCGACGACGTCGACATCAGCTTCAAGCTCGGCGAGCTGGGCTTCGAGCTGCCGCTGCTGGCCAGCGCCATGGACGGCGTGGTCGATCCGCAGATGGCCGTCCGCATCGGCAAGCTCGGCGGCCTGGCGGTGCTCAATCTGGAGGGCGTGCAGACGCGCTACGAGGACGCCGGTGCGGTGCTCGACGAGATCGCCTCCCTGCCGAAGGAGACGGCGACCCGCCGCATGCAGCAGATCTACCTGGAGCCGATCAAAGACGAGCTGGTCGGCCGCCGCATCAGGGAGATCAAGGAGGGCGGCGTCCTGGCGGCCGCGTCATTGACGCCGCAGCGGGTGGAGCAGTACCACCGGGCGGTCCTCGAAGCCGGCCTCGACGTGCTCGTCATCCAGGGCACCGTGGTCTCGGCCGAGCACGTCTCCTCGAGCGGCACGCCGCTCAACCTGAAGGAGTTCATCGGCAGCGTGCCGGTGCCGGTGGTGGTCGGCGGCTGCGCCTCGTACGCCACCGCCCTGCATCTCATGCGCGCCGGCGCCGTCGGCGTGCTGGTGGGCGTGGGGCCCGGTCACGCGTGCACCACGCGGGCCGTGCTGGGCATCGGCGTCCCACAGGCCACCGCCATCGCCGATGCCGCCGCGGCCCGCATCCAGCATCTGCTCGAGACCGGCACGCACTGCAACGTCATCGCCGACGGCGGCATGCGTACCGGTGGCGACATCGCCAAGGCCATCGCCCTGGGTGCCGACGCCGTCATGATCGGCTCGCCGCTGGCGGCTGCCACCGAGGCTCCCGGACGCGGCTACCACTGGGGCATGGCGACCTTCCACCCCGAGCTGCCACGCGGCACGCGGGTCAAGGCCGGCGCCAAGGGCACCATCGAAGAGATCCTCGTGGGCCCGGCGCACGAGAACGACGGCACGCGCAATCTTTTCGGCGCCCTGCGCACCAGCATGGCCACGTGCGGCTACGAGAGCATCCACGCCTTCCAGAAGGCCGAGGTCATGGTCGCTCCGGCGCTCATGACCGAGGGCAAGAAGCTGCAGAAGGAGCAGGACGTTGGCATGGGATGAGGCGCCGGCGGACGACGTGGCGGCGTCCTCCGGCGCGGCGCCGGCGCCGGCCGACCCTCCGGGCGGCTTCGACACTGTCCTGGTCATCGATTTCGGTGCCCAGTACGGGCAACTGATCGCGCGCCGCGTGCGCGAGCTCAATGTGTACTCCGAGCTGATCGCGCACGACACGCCGGTCGAGAAGCTCCGCGAGCGGCGGCCGGCCGGCATCATCCTCAGCGGCGGGCCGGCCAGCGTCTACGTCGATGACGCGCCGCGGGTCGACCCCGGCCTCTTCGAGCTCGGCGTCCCCGTCCTCGGCATCTGCTACGGCCACCAGTACCTGGCACGTGAGATGGGCGGCACGGTGGCGCGCACCGGGACCAGCGAGTTCGGCAAGACCTCGCTCCACGTGTCGACGGCCGGCATCATCCTCGAGGGTCTCGAGGCCGAGGAGCAGTGCTGGATGAGCCACCGCGACGGCGTCACCGAGGTGCCGGAGGGGTTCGATCTGCTGGCGGCCAGCAGCGGCGCGCCGGTGGCCGCCATGGAAGACGGCGGCCGCGGCTTCTACGGCGTGCAGTTCCACCCCGAGGTGGTCCACACGCCGCGCGGCATGGATGTCCTCGCCAACTTCCTCTTCAAGGCCTGCGGTTGCACGCCCAGCTGGACGCCGGCCAGCATCATCGAGGAACAGGTGCGGCGCATCCGCGAACAGGTCGGCGTCGGCAGGGCCATCCTGGGGCTGTCGGGCGGCGTCGATTCCTCCGTCGCCGCCCTCCTGGTCCACAAGGCCATCGGCGATCAGCTCACCTGTGTCTTCATCGACCAGGGCATGATGCGCCTCAACGAGTCCGAGCAGGTCGTCGAGATGTTCGCCGAGCACTTCGACGTGCCGCTCATCGCCGTCGATGCCTCGGACCGCTTCCTCAAGAAGCTCGTCCACATCGTCGACCCCGAACGCAAGCGCAAGATCATCGGCACCGAGTTCATCCGCTGCTTCGAGGAAGAGGCGACGAAGATCGAGGGCGCACGGTTCCTTGTGCAGGGGACGCTGTACAGCGACGTCATCGAGAGCGGCACCCGCCAGGCGGCCAAGATCAAGAGCCATCACAACGTCGGCGGCCTGCCGGAGAAGATGGGCTTTGAGCTCGTAGAGCCGCTGCGCGAGCTGTTCAAGGACGAGGTGCGCGCCGTCGGCGAAGAGCTGGGCCTGCCGGAACGGATCGTCTGGCGGCAGCCGTTCCCCGGCCCCGGCCTGGGCATCCGCATCATCGGCGAGATCACCCGCGACCGCGTCGACATCCTGCAGCGCGCCGACGCCATCCTGCTGGAGGAGATCCGCGCCGCCGACCTCTATCGCGAGCTCTGGCAGAGCTTCGCCGTGCTGCCGGTGGTGCGCAGCGTCGGCGTGCAGGGCGACGAGCGCACCTACGGCTACCCGATCGTCGTCCGTGCCGTGACCAGCAAGGACGCGATGACGGCCGACTGGGCCAAGCTGCCGTACGATCTGCTGGAGCGCATCTCCAACCGCATCATCAACGAGGTGCCCGAGGTGAACCGGGTGGTGCTGGACATCAGCAGCAAGCCGCCGAGCACCATCGAGTGGGAGTAAGTGCGTGATCGCGACAGACGACATCCTCGACGAGGTCGTGCGGCGGATCGTGGAGCAGGTCCACCCCCGGCGCGTCATCCTGTTCGGGTCTGTCGCGAGAGGGCAGCAGCACAGCGACAGCGACCTTGACCTCCTTGTGGTCATGCCCGATGGTACGCATCGTCGCCGGACCGCCCAATACCTCTACGCACATCTCGGCAGCGATCGTCCTCCCGTCGACCTCGTGGTGGCGACTGAGGCCGATATCGAGCTGCACGGAGACACACCGGGGTACATCTACCGTGAGGCCCTCCGCGAGGGCAAGGAACTGTATGCCGCCTGAGACCGCTCCCCAACGCTGGCTCGCGTACGCCGCAAGCGACCTCGAGATCGCCCGCACTGTCGGGCACCCTCATGTGCTGCGAGAGTCGCTCTGCTTTCACGCGCAGCAGGCTGCCGAGAAGGCGATCAAAGCTGTGCTCGTCTTTCGTGGAGCCGATCCACCTCGCACACACGACCTCGAGATCCTGCTGGCGGAGCTACCGACCGAGATGACGAGGGATATCGATCGACTCGCAGTCGCCGCATTGACCGCCTATGCGGTCGCCAGTCGATATCCGAGTACCGAAGAACCGATCGAAGAGGACGAGCGCAGGCGCGCGGTCAGTATCGCAGGCGCTGTCGTCGATTGGGCGCGGCGGATCGTCGGTCCGGCGCCGTCGGGCTGATCGGTTCGGCCCTCAGATCCTGCGCCCGGCCGGGATGGCGTGGCGCTCGACGCTGTCGATGTAGACCATGATCAGCGACACGTCGGCCACGAAGCTCACCATGCCCAGCGCCACGATGCGGATCACGAAGAGGCCGATCATGTCGCCGAGGCCGCCCTCCAGCCGCGGGTCGATGAGCAGGGCGATCAAGATCGTCAGCAACGTCGTCCCGACCAGGATGAGCAGCGAGGCGGTGAGGTTGGCGCGCACCGTCTGCCACGAGCGGTAGAGAGCGGTGACCGGATCGACGCCGCTGATGACGACCGCGTAGTCGGCGTAGAGCAGGAACAGGTACAGGCCGAGCTGCAGCAGGCCGACGGCCATGCCGGCCCAGTCGTTCTGCGAGATGGCACGCTGCAGGCCGTCCAGACCGAGCTGGACGAGGTCGGTGATCAGCAGGACCCCAAGCATGCCGAGGAACTGTGTCGCCGTGGTGGGGCCGAAGTGGCGCCGGCCGACGATGGAGCGGATGTAGCCGCAGCGCAGCCAGGCGATCGCCGGCAGGCTGACGGCGATGACGACCGCACCGACGGCGCTGGGCGCGTCGATGAACACGTAGAAGGCCGCACCACTCTCCGCAAAGACCTCCGAGAACGGTCGCGGTCGATAGAGCCAGGCCGCGACCAGCGGCGCCGTGATGTCCAGGGCGAACAGCCCGATGGCATAGAGGACGAGGATCTGCTTGGCGCGGAGGGTGCTGGAGATGCGGCCGATCAGCCTGTGCCCGTTCATCTCCATGGCAGGCGCAGTATACACTGGGCCGTCGAGATGGACGGGCAGAGCACGACACAGAAGAGACGTACCGGACGGATGCCCGGAGTGAGGTTCGCAGCGTCCGTGCGGTCACTGTGCGTGGCCCTGATCGTGACCTTCCTGCTTGCGGCGACCCTCGCCGGCTGGCTCCGGCCGGCCGTGGCACTGGCCAAGGACGACCCGCCGAAGATCGAGGCCGCGGCGGTGGCGGTCATGGACGTGCCGACCGGCCGCTTCATCTATGCGTATCGGGCCGACAGGCGCGTCCCCATGGCCTCCACCACCAAGATCATGACCGCCCGCCTGGCGCTGGAGAGCCTCGATCCGCAGCAGGATGTCGTGGTACCGCCGCTGGACATGCGCTGGGACGAGATGGACGTGAACCTCTCGCCCGGTCAGGTCCTGCCGGCCGAGAAGCTCATGGAGGCGCTGCTCGTAGCCAGCGGCGGCGATGCCGCCAAGACCCTGGCGGTCGCCGTGGCCGGCAGCGAGAAGGCCTTCGTGGAGCAGATGAACCGCGAGGCGCAGGAGCTTGGGCTCGACGACACGCACTACGCCAACTCGCACGGCCTCGATGCCGCGGGCCACTACACCAGCGCTCACGATCTCTCACTTCTGGCGCGCCTGGAGATGGAGGACCCCGAGTTCGCCAGGTACGTCGCCATGCCCTCCACGACGATCCCGCAGCAGGACGACCCTAAGCCGCTCAAAGTCGAGAGCAGCAATACGCTGATGCTGCGCAACGAGTGGGTCGACGGCGTCAAGACCGGCTACACGAACAAGGCCGGCTCCTGCCTGGTGGCCTCCGGTGACTACGAGAAGCACGACATGATCGTCACCGTGCTCGGTGCACCCGATCCCGAGACGCGGAATCAGGACGTCGTCAAGCTGTTCAAGTATGGGGCGAGCCTGTATACGATGTGGCGCTCGCCCGAGGCCGGCCACGTCATGGCGTCGGCGAGCGTGCCGTACAGCCGGCTACCGCTCGACATCGTGCTCGCCGGCCGTTTCAGCGTCTCGATCCCGCCCGGCGCCGAGGTGAGCAGCGACGTCACCGCGCCGCGGGTCGCAGAACCGCCGGTGGCCGGCGACGAGGAGCTGGGCCGGGTGGTCTACAAGGTCGACGGCACCGTACGCGACGAGCGTGCACTCCTGGCCGACAGAGCGGTGCCGACGGCCGACTGGCGCTCGCGGCTGCGCTTTCGGCTGGCGCGCGTATGGCAGCGCAGCAGCGAGGCGGTCGCGGCCGCCATCAAGCGCGCCGTCGACCCGCGCGCCGTCTTCACGCCGGCATTCTGACGAGTCGCCCTGCCGGCCGGTCGTCCCGACGGTTCGTGGATGCGGTCCGGCGTCTGGGGTCGGCGTGCTGCGATGCCTTCCCGGGGAGTGGCCGGAGGCTGCCCGCTCGTTGCTCCAGGTCCTGCCGCTGCGCGACGCTTCTCGACGCGCTCCTCTGCACGCTCTGAAGCGCTCCTCTGCGAGCCGTCGCACGTCGCCAACGACGCCGGGCGGATGCTCACGACGAGCCCGCTACACTTGACGTATGCAGGCTCGCAACGCATCGCAGCAAGCCCGACCGGCTGCGTCCACCACGTCGGGCGGGAGTCGTCGCCCGGCGCCGCCCCCTCTGAGCTCGGCGACGGGCGGGCGGCGGCTGCATGCCTGGAGGAAGGGCCGGCGACCGGCCCCGCGACCGGCCGCCTTGGGGACGGGGCGGCGATCGGCCATCCAGCCGACACGCCCGGCGCTGCCGCGCCTGCCGCTGTTCGTGCGGCTGGCGCTGGCGCTGGCGTGGCTGTTCGTCGTGCTCTATCCGGACCCGACGGTGCTGGTCCGCTCGATCGTCAATCTGCGCGCGCTGCCGGTCGACGCCGCCGCCGTCGCCCCGCTGGCGGCGCGGCTGCCCGACGATCCGGTCCTGATCGAGCGCATCGTGCTCGACCGCATCGTCCCGTACGGCTACGACTGGCAGGTCAGCGACGTCCCCTGGTACTTTCCGACGACCGGCGAGGTCCTCGCCGAGGGTCGCGGCGACTGCGAGAGCCGGGCACTGGTGCTGGCGAGCATCCTGGAGGCCAAGGGCATCCCGCACCGGCTGGTCATGTCGCTGGACCACATCTGGGTCGACTATCCGGGCAAGCAGGAGAACGCGCTGGAGAACGAGGCCGTGGCCATCGCAGGGCAGGACGACGATGGCGGCTTCGTCTTCGGTTGGCCGGCCGACTTCGATCCGCTCGTCGAGCTCGACGACCAGGTGACGATCATCTGGGAGCCGATGCCGTGGCCGCGCAAGCTGCTCCTGTTCGCCGGCCTGCTGCTGGCGTTGGGATGGAACGCGTTCTCGTGGCGGGCCGGTGAGCGGCTCGGTGTCGTACGACCTCCGACCGTGCCGCCGCGACGGCGGTCGTGGCGCCGCCTGCGGCGCCGGGGGCGGTCGCTCGACGCACCGGCGGCCGTGTGAGAGGCTTGCGGTGCGGCCGTTCCTTGGGCCGCCGCCCCAGAGAGCAGCGCGCACGACCGCGTGGTCGGCTCGGTGCGCCCGGCACGCGAGGTCGCCATGACGGACATCCTGCAGCTTCCCGGCTACGACATGGACCGCCTCGCCGCCGTAGCCCACACCATCGTCCGCGACTGCGGCAACGTCAAGGCCGGCGAGAACGTCTACATCGAGGGTCGGGCGGACTCGCTGCCGTATCTCGAGCTGCTGGCCTTTGAGTGCGAGCTGCTGGGCGCCAGGCCCATCGTGGTGGCGCCCAGCGACGAGTACCGGCGCCGGCGCCTGCTGGAGCTGCCGGACGAGCAGCTCGCTACCATGAACGACGGCTGGATCGCGGCGGCACGGGCCGCCGACATCGTCCTCACGGTGCGTCTGGAAGACGGGCAGCCACAGCTCTTCCGGGACATCCCGGCCGAGAAGTTCGGCGCCTCGCTGCGTGGCCGCAAGCTGCTGGCCGACGTCGTCTACGACGGCTCGCGGCGCTGGATCGGCACCGATCTGCCGACCCCGCGCCAGGCCGAGGCGTTCAACCTGGACTTTGAGAGCTTCAGCGACATGTTCTGGCGCTCGCTGCTGCTCGACTACCGCGAGCTGACGCGACGCGCCGACGTCGTCGCCGCCGTGCTCGACGGGGCGGAGTGGGTGCGCATCACCTCGCCGAAGGGCACCGATGTACGCATGCGCATCGCCGGTCGGCCGCTCGACAGGGACATCGGCGTCGTCACCGAGCAGGCGAAGCTGAGCAACCTGCCGGCCGGTGAGGTGTGCCTGGCGCCGCACGAAGACAGCGCCGACGGCACCGTCGTCTTCGACCTCGCCTTCTGGAACGGCGTGCGGATCGAAGATCTGGAGGTCGCTTTCGAGAAGGGTGTGGCGCACGGTGTCGGAGCGCGGACCGGCTTCAAGACGTTCACCGACACGCTGGACAGCGCCAGCGGCGACGGCAACGTGATCGGCGAGCTGGGTATCGGCCTCAACCCCGAGGTCGGGGAACCATGTGGCTACATGCTTACCGACGAGAAGATCCTCGGGACCGTGCATATCGCCGTCGGCGACAACGAGATGCTGGGCGGCACCAACGACAGCAGCCTGCACTGGGACCTGCTGGTGATGGAGCCGACGGTCGAAGTCGACGGACGGCCGCTGATGATGGACGGCCGGTTGATGGTGTGAGCAGGACGCGACCCCGCGTGGGCGCCGGCCGCGGCCGGCGCTGAGGAAGAGAGGGACAGGATGGGCGAGCGACCGATCGATCTGAGGAGCGACACCGTCACCCGGCCGAGCGCCGCGATGCGGCAGGCGATGGCCGAGGCTTCGGTCGGCGACGACGTGCTCGGCGACGACCCCACGGTGATCGCCCTGCAGGACCGCGCCGCCGAGCTGTTCGGCAAGGAGGCGGCGCTCTACTTCCCGTCGGGCACGCAGGCCAACCAGGCGGCGCTGCACGCGCAGACGCACGCTGGCGACGAGCTCTTCCTGCACGCCGAGGCGCACATCTGCTACTACGAGCAGGGTGGCGCGGCCGTGCTGAGCGGTCTGCAGCTGCGGACCTTCGAATCGGCCGACGGCACGCTCGACCCGGAGCTGATGCAGGAGCGTGTGCACAGCGACGCCGATCCCCACTGGGCGCCGACACGCGTGGTCGCGCTGGAGAACACGCACAACCACGCCGGCGGCGTCGTGTATCCGCTGGAGAAGATCCGTGAGGTGCGGGCGTTCTGCGACCGCAACGGTCTCCTGCTGCACCTCGACGGAGCGCGCATCTGGAACGCCCACGTGGCCTCCGAGGTGCCGCTGGCCGAGATGGCGGCGCCGTTCGACACCGTCAGCATCTGTCTGTCGAAGGGGCTCGGCGCGCCGGTCGGCTCGCTGGTGTTCTGCGGCGCCGGACTGCTGCCACGGCTGCAACGGGCGCGCAAGCTGCTCGGCGGCGGCATGCGGCAGGCCGGCATCATCGCCGCCGCCGGCCTCTACGCACTCGAGCACAACATCGCGCGCATGGCCGATGACCACCGGCGCGCGCGCGGTCTGGCCGAACGCCTCGCACGCGTGCCCGGCCTCGAGATCGACCTCGACAAGGTCCAGACCAACATGGTCTACGCCGGCACCCGCGGCACCGGTCTGCCGGCCGCCGACATCGTGCGCGAGCTGGAAGCGGCCGGCGTGTGGTGTCTCGACGAGGGGCCGTGGACGATCCGCTTCGTGACGCACCTCGACGTCGATGACGCCGATGTCGAGGCGGCCGGCGAGCTCACCGCGGCCGCCGTGGAGCGGCTGGCCGGCTGAGCGGACGGGCCGGCATCGGCGCCGGCATGACGATCGACCGGGCGGCCATGGAGAGCGTGCGGTCGCTCGAGGCAGTCGTCGGAGGGGCGGCATGACCGGCGGGCCAGTCACGAGCATCGATGTCGTCGAGTACCCCCGTGAGGGACGGGCAGTCCTCACGTTCTCGGCCTGCCCGTCTCCCGGCGGCGCACCCCCGGCCTTCATCGAGCATCGGCTCGGCGACGGCGTCTGGCGGCGGGGCGACTCGCTCGAAGTGCGTCGCCGCGGCATCGTCTCCCGGGTGACCTGCCGGGCTGTCGACGCGGCCGGCGTGGCGGGCCCAGAACAGCAGTGGGAGAAGGACTGGCCGGGCCTGCGCGCGGTCGCGTACCCGGCGGACTCCGGCAACTGGTTCGGCACCTACGACTGGTGGAAGTTCCGCCACCACGATCGCTGGTGGCTCGACCACCCCGTCTGCCTCGTGTTCCGGGCGCCGCCGTGTGCGGCCGCCGTTGCGCCCGCTGTCCGCCGATGCGCTGCCGGCAGACCTCCGGACCGGCATCTCGCTCCGGAGGCCTCCGTACAGTCTGGCCCGTCGCGAGTCGCTGCCCGGGTGTCCGCTGGTTCCGAGCCGGACCTCGTGCCGCGAATCGAGCACATCCTGCGTCGCCTCGGTCTGCGCAGCCACCTCTTCGACTGGACGCTGCTCCTGGACCGCGCGAGCGACGGCGGCCTTTCCGTCGGGCGCGGTGATCCGCCAGACGTGCATCGGCCGAACGCGTTCGCCAAGGGGCTCAAGCGCCGCCTGTCGGCCCGATCTCTGCCGGTGGCTCTGCTGCAGGCGGCGGGCACCCTGCGCAGCGGCGGCTTGCAGAGCTCGCTGCACGTCCGGGTCTACGCGCCCGAGGGCGGCTGCTTCTTCGATTCCGAGCTCGGGTCGTGGGCCGTCGGCACGTGTCACCTGGACGTCAACGAGCTCATGGCGGTCCGCCACGGGCGTCTGCGGTGGGGGGCGGAGCTTCCTCCCGGCGCCCCCGACCCCGGCATCGGCGCCGATCTGATCAAGTACGGCGGCCACAGCGAACGGGCCGCCGATCTGGTGGCCGGCCTGTGGGAGCGGGCATTCGGGCGGCGCTCGGTGACTCGCGGCGCGGCCCGCATCGGCGACCCGCAGGACTGGTTCCAGGTGCAGCGGCGCGGGACCGTGCGCGGCCGATCCTGGGTCATGGGCAAGTGGTGGCGCAGCGACGGGTGCGTGACGCTGCTCGATCTACCGGACCGGTGACTGCCCGCCGGCCGCCTTGTGCAGCCGCCGGCATTTCGACCGGACCCAATGATCGGCCGCTGAGGTCCGGCGCAGCGCGGCGCCGGACGGCGCTCGATCACTCCGGTCGCACCGCCGCCCGCAGGTAGATACCGACGATGTCGTCGCGGCTGAGCCGACGTGGCGCATTGGCCAGCAGCCGCGTGTGCTGCATGGCGTCGTCGGCGAGCTGTTCGACGCCGGTGGCCGGCACGCCGACGTCGCTGAGGTACTCCGGCAGCTCGAGGTCGCGTATCAGGTGGCGCATGGTCAGGACGGTCTGTTGTGCCTGCTCGCGCTGGCTCAGGCCGGCCATCGGCTGGCCCATGGCCACGCCCAGCTGGCCGAAATAGTCGAGCCCGGCGAGCATCACCTTCTCGAGGGCCCACGGCATGATCAGGGCGTTGGCGATGCCGTGCGGCACGTGGTGCCGCGCCGTGATGGGGTAGGAGAGGGCGTGGACGGCGCCGAGGCCGGCGTTACCGTATCCGATGCCGCCCAGCACGGAGCCGATGGCCATGTTGTCCCGCGCCTCGATGTCCTCGCCGTCGAACACGGCGGTGCGCAGGCTCTTCGCGATGAGCTCCACGCCCTGCCGGGTCAGCGAGTCGGTGTGCAGGGTGGCGTGCACCGAGATGAACGCCTCGACGTTGTGCGCGAAGGCGTCCATGCCGGCGGCGGCGGTGATGCCGGGTGGACAGGAGATGGTCAGCACCGGGTCGATGATCGCCACCGTGGGGATCAGGTGGTCGCTGATGACGGCTCGACGTCTGGGCTCGTCGGGCGCCGTGAACTCGCCGATGGCGGTCACCTCGTCGCCGGTGCCGGCGGTGGTGGGGACGGCGATCAGCGGCACGCGCTTGCGCGGGGCCTTGTCGAGGCCGGCGATGTCGAGGGGCGTGGTGCCGCTGCCGACCAGCACGCTGGCGAGCTTGGATATCTCGCTGGAGGAGGCGCCGCCAAAGGCGACGATGAGATCGTGACCGCCGGCCTCGATGTGGGCGACGCAGTCGGCCACCGCTTCGAGGGTCGGCACCGGCATGCCGCGATCGTAGACATCGACCGCGATGCCGTGATCGGCGAGCTCCCGTTCCGCCGCCTCGCTCAGGCCGCTCTGCGCGATACCGGCGTCGGTCACCAGGCAGGCCTTTGAAGCTCCGAGCTTGACCGCCTCGCCGCCGAGAGCCTCCAGGGAGCCGATGCCGGTGATGAGGACGCGCGGCGACCGATGCACGCGGACCTTGCTCATGTGACACACCTCCACGCGGGCCGGTGACCGGCGGATCGACAACGGCGAGCGCCTCGCCGCCGCGTCCATCCTACCAGCGCCGTCGGCGACCGGACCGACACGGGCTGCAGTCGCCGCAGACTCCTCGCGTGTAGTCCCGCCAAGGAGACGTGGAACACAGGGATGCAGAATGAGAAAAGCCCCGCGGGGGGCGGGGCTTTTCTTCGGCGCTTACGCGCCTGGGGCCGCAGGGGGGGCGGCCCCTCAGCAAAGGGGGTACAGACACTGTAGACGACTCATGTTGAGCCTGTGTTGAGTCGCTCGGAAATGACTGTTAACCGTCGACCATCCGGGGGACCATCAGCCTTCGGGTCGCTCGGCACAGGCGGTGTAGATGGCCACCACGTCGTCGCGCGTCAGGGTGCGCGGGTTGTTGACCAGCAGGCGGGTCTGACCCATGGCGCCCTCGGTGAGCTCCTCGATGGCGCTGGCCGGGATGCCGACGTCACTGAGGTACAGCGGCAGGTCGAGGTCGTCGGCCAGCAGGCGCATCTCGTCGACCGCCATCTGGGCGGCCTCGCGCGCCGTGAGCCCTTCGATATCGAGGCCCATGGCGACGGCGATGTCGGCGAAGCGCTCCAGGCAGCCGAGCATGTTGTACTGCATCACCCACGGCAGCATGAGCGTGTTGGCGTCGCCGTGGGGGACGTGGAAGCGGCCGCCGATGGGGTACGAGAGCGCATGGACGGCGGTGACGCCGGCGTTGCCGAAGGACATGCCGCCGTACAGGGCGCCGAGCGCCATGTCGAAGCGCGCCTCCACGTTGCTGCCCTGGTAGACGGCGGTGCGGATGCTGCGCGCGATGAGCTCGATGCCCTTGATGGCGTACATGTCGGTGAGCGGTGTGGCGTTGACCGAGGTGTAGGCCTCGATGTTGTGGATGAGCGCGTCGATGCCGCTGGCGGCCGAGACCCTCGGCGGGCAGCTCATGGTGAGGAAGGGGTCCACCAGTGCCACGTCCGGCACCAGGTAGGCGCTGCTCACGCCCTGTTTCACGTTGAGCTTCTCGTTGGCGAAGATGGCGACCTTGGTGACCTCGGAGCCGGTGCCGGCGGTGGTGGGGATGGCGATGACCGGCAGACCGGGGTTGTCGAGGACGTCGATGCCGACGTAGTCCTCGACCTTCTTGCCGGTGCCGGGCAGCACGGCGACCATCTTGGCGGTGTCCATGGCGGAGCCGCCGCCGAAGGCCACCACGCAGTCGTAGCCGCCGTCTTCGGCGATCCTGGCGGCGTCGTCGACGCTGGTCATCGGCGGCTCGGGCACGCTCTCGGCGAAGACGCCGGTCTCCAGGCCGGCCGCCTTGAGCGGCTGCTCGACCTTCTCGATCATGCCGGCGGCGCAGACGCCGGGGTCGCTGACGATGAGCACCCTGGTCGCCTTGAGCTTCTTCGCGTGGTCCCCAAGCTGTTCGACGCAGCCGGCGCCGGTGACGATGGTCCGCGGGGCCAGGAACGTGCGCGGCTTCATGTCCATGTGAAGTCTCCTGTGGTCGTCATCTGGCCGGCGGCACTCCGACCGCCGGCGCTTGTTCGTCTCTCTGCTACGGGCTCGCCACTCATCGGTCGAGGGGTCCACGCTCCTCGCGGGCCTGACGCTGCTCCCGCCCGGCTCTTACTCGCCCCAGAGGGCCTTGCTGCGGGTGCCGCAGAACCAGCCGTCGCCGCGCAGCGCGGTGCACTCCTCGACGATCTGGTCGCGGAAGTCGGGGTGGGCGATGGCGATGAGCGCCCGGGCACGCTCGTGCAGGCTCTTGCCCTTCAGATGGGCGACGCCGTATTCCGTGACCACGTAGTCGACGTCGGCTCGCATGGTGGTCACGGCGGCGCCGTCGCTGATCCGGGCCACGATGCGGCTCACGGTGCCCTTCTTCGCCGTGGCCGGCAGGGCGATGATCGCCTTGCCGCCCTTGCTGCGAGCGGCGCCGCGGACAAAGTCCACCTGGCCGCCGATGCCGGTGTACTGCATCGGTCCCATCGTGTCGGCCACCACCTGGCCCATCAGGTCGATCTGCAGCGCCGAGTTGATGGAGACCACGTTGTCGATCTGACCGATCACGAACGGGTCGTTGGTGTAGTTGACCGGGAACATGTTGACCATGGGGTTGTCGTCGACGAAGTCGTAGAGGCGGCGGGTGCCCATGAGGAAGGTGGCCACCATCTTGTCGCGGTGCAGAGTCTTGCGGGCGTTGGTGACCACGCCCTCGTTGTAGAGGTCCACGACGCCCTCGCTGAACATCTCGGTGTGGATGCCGAGGTCGTTCTTCTCGTGCAGGAAGAGCAGCACGGCGTCGGGGATGGCGCCGATGCCGAGCTGCAGGGAGGCGCCGTCGTCCACCAGGCCGGCGATGTGCTTGCCGATGGCTTCCTCCACCGGTCCTATCTTCGGCGGCTGCAACTCGATGAGCGGCTGGGTGCTCTCGACGATGTGGTCGAGCTTGCTCACGTGGATGAACGAGTCGCCGTGGGTGCGCGGCATGTCGGGGTTCACCTGAGCGACGACGGTCCTGGCCACCGAGGCCGCCGGCTTGGTGTAGTCCACCGAGATGCCGAAGGAGCAGAAGCCGTGCTTGTCGGGCGGCGAGAGGTGGACCAGCACCACGTCGGGCGGCAGGTAGCCCTTCAGGAACAGGTCGGGGATCTCGCTGAAGAAGGTGGGCGTGTAGTCGCCGCGACCGGCGTGGACGGCGTCGCGGGTGCTGCCGCCCACGAAGACCGAGTTGTGGTAGAAGCTCTCGGCGTACTCGGGCCTGGCGTACTCGCCCTTGCCCATCGCCACCATGTGGACGATCTCGACGGCGCGCAGCTCGGGCGCCCGGGCCACCAGGGCGTCGACCAGCTCCAGCGGCTCGCCGCTGGCGTGGGCGAACACCACCCGGTCGCCCGACTTGACCACCTTCATGGCGTCTTCGGCGCTGCACAGCTTGCGCCGGTACTCCTCATGCCACTCCATGCGGCTACTCCTTGCCTTTCCTGCTGCCGGTCACTCGCCCCGCGTGGGCATCGCCGGGTCTGTCGACTCGCTCCGCCAGAGACCGTACCACCGTCTCGGCGAGGCTGGCCGCGGCGGTCGGCACGGCGTCGACGTGCTCGCCGGCCACCACGACCGCCTTCTGGTCGCCGAGACGCAGGCGGTGCCCTGAAGCACACGCCCGCCGGCAGCCGGACACGAACAGCGTCGGCGGTGCGTCGCCGCCCGTCCGGCCGGCGGCCGGGTCGTCGCGGTCGTCGCCCGGTGAGGCCGCGGCGGCCGTTGCCACGCGTCCGTTCGCCGAGCGGCCGTCGGTCATGACCTCCACGACGGCGGCGACGATCGCGACCCGGTCGATGGCCGGGTTGCAGCCGCCGCAGTACCGCACGTCGATCGGCCGCGGCTCGGCGCCGGCCGGCGCGTCGGGCCGGTCAGGCTTGTCTCCGTGTCCGTGTGCCGCGCTCATCGCAGTCCCGACCGTGTTCTCACCGGCAGCTCGCCGGCCTCGTTCAGTGCGCCACCGAGGCGATCTCCTGCTGGCCGGGACACGTCTTCGGCAGCTCCTTGCCGACGCCGGCCAGCGCCTTGGCGATCTCCTTCTTGTGGTCCATGTTGCTCTGCCGGGCGATCATCACGCGCTGCGCCTGCGGCGAGCCGGCGCCGTGCAGGCTCTCGGTGCGGTAGCCGACCGCCGCCGTGCCGAGCGTGAGGTTCTCGATGAGCCGCAGCACACGCATGCGGTCCATCGTCGGCGCATCGCAGGAGCCGGCGAAGTACTTCTGCACGATCGGCCCCAGCTTCTCGTCGCTGAAGTCCGACTCGCTGGGCATGGTGACCATGAGGCCGCCGGCGATGTCTTCGGCCAGGCGGGTGATCTCGTAGGGGAAGCGGGTGATGTTCTGCTTGCAGACGTTGCTGAGCAGCAGGTCGCTCTGGTAGTTGCCGGCAGCGGTGCAGAACCCCTCGGCGGAGCAGGCGATGCCGCAGGAGTACAGCGTCTCGTTGAGGTGGTTCATCTCGACGAGCTTGTCTTTGATGTGACTCGCCTTGGCCACGCCATTGTACTCGGCGGCCAGGGCGGCGGCGCCGATGAGCACGTCGCCGACGCCCACCTTGCAGCCGCCGTAGCTCTGCCGGTGGTAGCCGGCGAAGCGCTCCACCAGCAGGCCGCTGAACTCGAGCTCGCCGTCCATGTAGACGCGCTCCCACGGCACGAAGACGTCTTCGAAGACCATCAGCGCTTCCTGCCCGCCATAGCGCTTGTTGCCCACGTCCAGCTCGGTGCCCTCGAGCTTGCGGGTGTCGCAGCTCTGGCGGCCGTAGATGTAGAAGATGCCCTCGGCGTTGGCCGGCGTGCTGAAGCAGAGGGCGTAGTCCTCGTCGCCCTCGCGCATGGCGATGGTCGGCATCACGAGCGCCTCGTGCGAGTTGCAGGCGCCGGTCTGGTGGGCCTTGGCGCCGCGGACCACGATGCCGTCGTCGCGGCGCTCGACCACGTGCACGTACATGTCGGGGTCGGGCTGCTTGTGAGGCGGCAGGCTGCGGTCGCCCTTGGGGTCGGTCATGGCGCCGTCGACCGTGAGGTCTTCGTCCTGGATGGACCGCACGTAATCGCGGAACTTGCGGTGGTAGTCGGTGCCTCTGGCCTGGTCGATCTCGTAGGTGACCGAGTAGACGGCGTTGAGGGCGTCCATGCCCACGCAGCGCTGGAAGCAGGAGCCGGTCTTCTGGCCCAGCAGGCGCTGCATCTTGACCTTCTTGACCAGGTCCTCGGTGGACTGGTGGATGTGGGCGAAGCGGTTGACCTTCTCACCGCTGAGGTGGCTGGTGGCCAGCATGAGGTCCTGATACTCGGGCATGGCGGCCAGCTCGTAGGTGGTCGCCAGACAGTTGAGGCTGGGGCGGATGATCGGGTGCTCGGTGTAGTCCTTCACCTCTGCGCCGAAGATGTAGATCTTCAGGCGCAGGTCGGCGATGCTCTGGATGTACTCCTCGGGAGTCTTGAGTGTCATGCTCTCTCCTCACGCGTTGCGTCGTCGATACGCTCGAAGCACAAGCGCCGTACGCCGCGTCTCACTGTGCTCGCCGGGTGGTGTCGTGCCGACGAGCGTGGTGGACGACCGTCCCGTGGCCACGCGCCGTCGGGGCTTGTACATCCTGGTGGCACGCCACCGTGCGATGGCCGGCAGCGGTCTGTGATGACAAAAAAGCGCCGCCGGTCGCCGCCCGCAGCGGACGAGGATGTCGTGGCACGTATGAGCCGCGACGGGCTCGTCCCTATCCATAGTAGACCACCCGCGGTCTCGGCGAGGGCGCGCCGGCTCGGCGTTTCGGGGAACGGCCCGGCGGCACTTGGACAAAGCGTACAGGTACCGCTCGGCCGGCCGCCCGGCAGCCTTCCCGGAGCCGCCTTCTACCTGTCTGTCGCCGGCGGAGCGAGTCCTGGTCAGAGGCTCCTGGCCACGTGCTCCGTGAGCTCCCCGAGCCGGTGCGTGTAGCTGCCCATCTCGTTGTCGTACCAGCCGAAGACCTTGACGTGCGTGAGCGGTACATGGAGGGTCTCGCACTGGGAGCCGGCGCCGGCCTTCTGGGCTGGTGCCCGCAGATCGACGAAGCCGGTCCGGGTGTGTGTCTCGACGCCCTCTATGACCACCGCCGCGTCCTCGCCGAGCAGGTCCTTGGAGACGTTCTGCTCTTCGCTGAACCTCAGGAGGCCGCGGGCCTCTGCGTCGGCGGCCTCGCTGTAGATGCCGTTGATCACTTCACGGCTCACCGAAACGGTTCCATCCGGCAGCGTCTCGCTCTGGAAGGTCACGTTGAGGATGATCAGGCTCACGCTCGAGGTCGGGATGCGGACCGAGTCGGCCATGAAGCCGATGCGCGCTATCTCCGGCATGACCTGCTCGAGCGCGGCGGCGGCGTTGGTGGAGGTGATGACCACGTTGTCCAGAGCGCCGCGGCTCTTGCGCAAGTCCGTCGCGCCGGCCTTGGGGACGGTGTCGAGGACCGGCTGCGACGGCGTCGCGGCGTGCACGGTGCTCATGCCCGCCGTGATCATGTTGCGGGTCAGGTCGCGCTCCAGAAGCGGCCGCATCATGTGGGCCAGAGCGGTGGTGGTGCATGAGGCGGCCGAGATCAGCTTGTGCGTTCCAGGCTCGAACTGGTACTCGTTGATGCCGTTGATGAGGATGGCTGCGTCGTCGGGCAGCGGGTGACCTTTCTGCTTGCTCTTGAACGGCGAGCTCTGCACCACCACGCGGGCGCCGGCGGCGAGGTGCCCGCGCAGCGAGCCTCTGGGCGCGTCGGGCTCGGCGAACGGGTCGCGAAAGGTGCCGGTGCATTCCACGACCAGCTCGACGCCGTTGCGACGCCAGGGGATCTCCCTGGGGTCGCGTGCCTCGCGCAGGATCACCAGCTCCTTGCCGTGGGCGCTGATGAGGCCGGCCTCTTCATCGACGACCTCGATGTCGCGGACGCCGGAGCGCCCGTGCAGGAAGCGATGCAGGGGGCCGTAGGTGCTGTCCTTGGCGATGTACTGCGCCAGCGAGTCGAGCGATGTCCCGACCTGGCGCCCGAGGTTGATGACGATGCGGTCGAACTCGTCGCCGCCGAGGTGGTGCCAGAGCGTCAGCTTGCCGATGCGCCCGAGGCCGTTGATCCCAAGTGTGCGTTGTGCAGCCATTGCCTGCCGCTCCTCCCGTCAGGTCACCTCGTCTTGATGCTCAACGATACCGGTGCGCACCGCCGGCGCCGGCCGCCGGCACGGCGCCCGTATGTCGCGTGATGGCCGCTCCCATGCACCGGTCCGCACAAGCGTCGCCGGCAGCGATGTACTCGCTCCACGGCGCTGTGCCGACATCGATCGCATCTCATCGAGGCTCGGGCGGCGTCGGCCCGCTGCGGATCGGGATGCGGCCGAGGAAGATATTGCCGGTACGCCCATCTATCGAGAGCCAGTCGCCCGCCCGCAGCTCGTTGCCGGCCAGTCGTGCCAGGCCTTCGTGCTCGACCACCTCGAGGTCCTCGCAGTCGACCACGGCCGTCTTGCCGAGACGCTTGGCTGTCACGGCGGCGTGCGAGGTGGCCCCGCCGCGGGCGGTGAGGATGGCGCTGACACGGGTGATCATGGCGATGTCGTCGGGCACCGTGTCCGGCCGCAGCAGGACGATGTGCTCCTCCGGCGTCTCGGCCTCGAGCTCGTCGATCTGCGCTGCATTGATGGCGATGCGGCCGGAGTAGGCGCCGCCGGCGACACCCATGCCGACCGCCGCCGGCGGTCCGTAGGCCGGCGATCCGGTGTCGAAGTAGGCCGCGTCCCTGGTGTGCTCCTGTACTACGGCGCGCTTCTGGAGTATGTAGAGGTCGTTGGCCGCCGGCGACTCGAAGGTGAACTCGATCTCCTGCGGATCGTACTCGCGCTCCGCCACCAGGTCGCGAGCCACCGAGAGCAGCTCGCGGTAGACGTCGGGGAAGTCGCGTTCCAGCGAGTGCTGGGTGCCGCGGTAGGTCGGGCTGCCCATACGCTGCGACTCGGAGATGGGCAGCGGGAACACCAGGCCTCCCACCAGATCTTCGCCCTGGCTGCGCACCGCGTAGTCGCCGAAGAGCCGGACCTGACGGCTGTGCGGCTCGAGGGGGTTGTTCGTGAAGGTCACGCCCGAGCCCGACAAGCGGCTCAGATTGCCGAAGACCATGCGCTGTACGACCACCGCCGTGCCCCACTCCTCGGCGATGCCGGTGTACTCCCTGTACAGCCGGGCGTGATCGGTGTCCCACGACTCCAGGACCTTGCGGACGCACCAGACGACCTGCCGGAAGGGATCGTCGATGAACACGACCCCGGCTTCCCGCGCCCGTTGTTTGTAGGCGAAGGCGATCTCGCGCATGTGCCCGGGAGTGAAGTCGAGCTTGCGCTCGACGCCGTAGCGGGACTTGAACTCGCCCATGATGGCGTCGAAGAAGTCACGGTCGATGCCGCAGGACATCGCCCAGGACTGCAGGAAGCGCCGGTAAGCGTCCCAGGCGGCCCACTCGAAGCGCCGATGCTTCGACAGCTCCTCCGCCAGGACGTCGTTGAGTCCCACGTTGACGAAGGTGGTCATGAGGCCGGGCATGGAGATGGCCGCGCCGGAGCGGATCGACACCAGGAGGAGACGCTTCCGCTCGCCGAGACGCAGCGCGGTCTGGCGCTCCAGATCGACGAGGGCGGCGCCGATGCGCTCGATGGTGTCTTCGTAAAGCGGCCGGTACGACATCGCCGGCCGGGCGTCGAAGAGCTCGGTGGTGAGCACGAATCCCTGGGGCACACGGTGGCCGTAGAGCGACATCTGCTTGAGCCCCAGGCCCTTGAAGCCGAGCGACATCTGCTCGTCGGCGCCGGGCCGCGGCTCGTGGATCGGCGAGACGAGGCGCTCGGGGTCGTAGTTCATCATCCGGGTCAGGGCGTGGCCGCTGAGCCGGCCGTGCAGCATCGAGATCTGGCGCAGGGCGGCGGCCACGTAGCGGTCCAAGTCCTGCATGCCGAGGGCCGACACCAGGACCTCGCGCAGCAGCATCTCGGCGACCGCGTCGACCGACATGCCCCGTGCCTCGCACTGACGCGGATCGTGTATCAGGACGGTGTGCATCACCTGGTCGTGGCTGAGCACCGACGTGGTGGACAGCTCGGTGACGCTGTTGGCAAGGAACTGGAAGACGTTCTGATACTGGTGGAAGGTGAAGTTGTGGCTGCTGAAGCTGGCGTCGAGCAGATTCAGATTGGCGCCCAGGGCGCGCGAGTCGACGCCGTCCACAGCCAGCGCCCGCTCGAAGCGCCGGATGGCGGCGGTCATGCGACGCAGCGAGTCCCGAGTGATGTACGGCTCGATGCCTTCGGCCGCCAGATCGTCGAACAGGCGGCCGACCAGGTTCTCGACCCGGAACGACAGGCCCAGCGCGTCGAACTTGGGCTCGCCGTAGTTGCCGTAGATGGACGGGATGCCGGCCGCGATGTGGCGCTTGCGGTAGATGTTCTCGGTGGGCGCCGACGGCTCCGGATCCAGGACGATCGCCTTGAGCTCCTCGAGGACGGTCAGCGCGGCATCCAGCAGGGCGTCGCGGGTGCCCGGCGTCGGTTCGACCTGCCAGTCGGCAAGAGCGTCGGCGAACGCCTCGCGCACGGCGGGGGCCAGATGCAGGTGTCTTCCGACTGCGTCGCCGACCCCGTGCGCCGACAACGAGTACTTCTGTTCGAGGAGCTGGTACATGCGGACCAGAAGCGCCACCCGCCGTTCGTCGACGCCGTCGGCCGCCTCGGCGTCCTTTTCGACGAGCCTCGTGCGCAGTGCCGCCGGAGAGAGCGCCAGCAGCCAGTCGAGGAAATCGCCGCCGGGATCGTCGGACGGTGCCGGCGGCCCGTCGGGCGCACGCTCGTGACGGATCCCCTCCGGGCCGCGGTGGTGCGAGCCGTCGGCGGCCTCCGGCGGGGTCTCGCCGTCGCCGTCGCTCGACGGCTCGTCGACCGGGTGGAGCGCGTCGGCTGTCTCTGCGGACCGGTGCTGGTGCAGGGCCACGAGGACGCGGTGCGGGCCGGCGGCCCACTCCGGCTGTGCCTCGACGGCCGCCAGGGTATTGGCGGACAGGTAGGGTCGCAGCCCGGCGGGGTCGTGCGTGAGCCAGTAGCGCAGGGCAGCACGGGTGAACGACAACAGGCGGTTCGAGGATTCGGTATGCGACTGCTTGCGCAGGAAATGGACGAGCGTGTCGTGACGGTTGCTGAGCTCGTCCATCTCGGTGCTCACCGAGCGCAGCTCGCCCTCGGCGCCGACCTCGTTGAAGTACACCGGCAGGGTACGCAGCAGCTGCTTGGCGACGAAGTAGATGGGCCGGATGTCCGCGTTGAGGAACTGCGTCACGTCGCGCTGGAACAGGTCGGTGTCGGCGATGTACACGCCGCCGAGGCGCAGTTGCACGTTCAGCGCCGCGGCCAGTCGCTCGTAGAGCGCCGGATTGGACTCGATGATGTGCATCCAGGTCCGGATCTTCGGCAGGTGGAAGGGGTTGACCACCGTCTCCCACTCGTCCGTGGCGCCGCTGATCTCCGGGTACTGGAACTTCCAGTAGAGGATGTCGTTGATGAGGTGGTCGGCGGCGCGGACGTTGCCGGCCTCGCCGATCGCCACCCCGATCGCCTCGTAGCAGCGGAAGCGCATGAGCAGGAACACGTTGTCGCGGTCGCGGAAGAACGCGGTGAGGCGGCTGAGGATCCGCTCGGCGTCCATGTGCCGGTCGGGATCCATCATCTGCTTGACCACCGCCAGCAGGTCGACCATGACCTCGTTCTGACGGTGACCGAGGGTGTCGTCCTTGAGCAGGTAGAGGCAGGCGGCGAAGCGGTCCTCGAGGTTCTCGACGCGGAAGACCTCGTCGATGACCTGTCCGAGGATGTCCGAGAAGAGCGGCAGCCCGGAGTCCAGCAGCTCCTGGCGCTCGACGTTCTCCGCGGAGTCCAGCAGCTCCGTCAGTCGCTGCTTCTCGAGGAAGCCGAAGCGGTCGGTCACGGCGGCCGGATCGGTCAGCTCGCCGCCGCCGGCCGTCGCCCACTGGGGGACGTCGAGGCGTTCCGCGACCCGCCTGTAGCCCTGCAGCAGCAGCTCGCGGTACAGGTCCAGGAACACCGGCGCCAGGCGCGGCCGCCCGCCCGCCCGGTGCACCAGGTTGCGCAGCAGCACGTCGCGCTCCAGGAAGGGCACCGGGCGATCGGGCAGCAGTCCGGACAGGTACTCGCCGACCAGTCGGATGCTGTCGTCGTACGCGTCGCCGTGCCGCCCTTCGAGTGCTGCCCGGCTCCACATGAGCAGTTCGCGCAGGAGCGACGAGAGCTGTGCATCGGTGAGCGGCTCGTCGAGCAGGCCGAGGATGAGCTCGGTGAGCAGCTCGAACGCCTCGGTACGGTCGTCCGAGCGTTCGAAGTAGCTCCAGTTACGCAGCAGGATCGTCTGGAAGCCCTCGATCAGGGCGTCGGTATTGCGGAACGTGTGGAAGTACTCGCCGAGCGTGTCGGTGAGCGAGTTGCGGACGCCGTGGAAGCCTTCGACAGAGGCGACCAGCCGCAGGTAACGGTCGGGGATGACCACTTCCTGGGCGGTGGTGGCGATGTTGGCGCGCAGGGCGTCGGAATCGAACGGCAGCGGGGACGTGCTCATCGTCTGCCGATGATACCCGCTCACGACACCTGGAGGGGAGGACGGGGGCGTGAGGCCGTCGTGACGGTGACTCCCGCGACCGCCCTCGGGGAGCCTGCCGGACGGCGTCTTGTACGCCGTGGCCAAACGCCTCCACCACATTCGGCGTCCTGGCGCGTGGTGGCCTCCGTGCGGTCACATATACTCGAACGACGAACGGTGTCGGCTGTCTGGGCGGACCCTCAAGGTCCGCCGGCCGTCGTCGAACGCGGGTCCTGGAGCGCCAGGTCGCGTCCGCGTGTCCAGTCTCCATCAACGTCCACCGGAGGATCCATGAGCAACGTCTACGTCGATGAGTTCATGGCCGAGCTCAAGGCCGCGAACCCGGGCGAGCCCGAGTTCCATCAGGCCGCCCAGGAGGTCGCCGAGTCCCTGGCCCCGGTCATGGAGAAGTTCCCCGAGTACCGCGCCGCCAAGATCCTTGAGCGTATCGCCGAGCCCGAGCGGGTCATCATGTTCCGCGTGCCCTGGGTCGACGACGCCGGCGAGATCCAGATCAACAAGGCCTACCGCGTCGAGATGAACAGCGCCATCGGCCCCTACAAGGGCGGCATGCGCTTCCATCCCAGCGTCTACCTCGGGCTGCTGAAGTTCCTCGCCTTCGAGCAGGTCTTCAAGAACNNCATGGGCGGCGGCAAGGGCGGCTCGAACTTCGACCCCAAGGGCAAGAGCGACCTCGAGGTGATGCGCTTCTGCCAGAGCCTCATGACCGAGCTGGCCCGCCATATCGGCGATCGCACCGACATCCCGGCCGGCGACATCGGCGTCGGCGGCCGCGAGATCGGCTTCATGTTCGGGCAGTACAAGAAGATCCGCAACGAGTTCGTCGGCGTGCTGACCGGCAAGGGCATCGAGTTCGGCGGCTCGCTGATCCGGCCCGAGGCGACCGGCTACGGCGCCGTCTACTTCGCCGCCGAGATGCTCGCCACCCGCGAGCTGACCCTGCAGGGCCGGCGCTGCCTGGTCAGCGGCTCGGGCAACGTCAGCCAGTACGCCATGGAGAAGATCCTCGACCTCGGCGGCCTGCCGGTCACCTGCTCCGACTCCAACGGCTGGATCCTCGACGAGGCCGGCATCGACCGCGACAAGCTGGCCTTCATCCTCGAGCTCAAGAACGTCAAGCGCGGCCGCATCAAGGAGTATGCCGAGAAGTTCGGCAGCGCCGTCTACACCCCGGTCGACCCCAACCTCGACCACAACCCGCTCTGGGACGTGCCGGCCGACTGCGCCTTCCCCTGCGCCACGCAGAACGAGATCAACTTCAAGGACGCCTCCAACCTGCTTGCCAACGGCGTCTTCGTGGTCAGCGAGGGCGCCAACATGCCGACCGTCCCCCAGGGCGTCGAGCTGTTCGTCAAGGAAGCCATCCTCTACGGTCCCGGCAAGGCGGCCAACGCCGGCGGCGTGGCCACCTCCGGCCTCGAGCAGTCACAGAACACGCTGCGCCTCTCCTGGGACCGCGAGGAGGTCGACGCCCGGCTGCACGGCATCATGAAGGCCATCCACAGGCAGTGCGTCGAAGCGGCCGAGGCGTTCGGCACGCCGGGCAACTACGTCAACGGCGCCAACATCGCCGGCTTCCTGAAGGTCGCCAAGGCCATGATGGCCCAGGGCGTGGTCTGAGAGAGCGGCGCCCGCCTGCCGCGGACCCGACGGTGCCTGCGGTAGCCATCCCTGCGGTCAGGGTAGGTTGACCGTCTGAGACGGCTGTCGCGCATGAGCGAAACGATGAGAGGGGAGACCCCGATGAAGAAGATCGAGTGCTACATCCAGCCGTACAACCTCGATGCGGTCGCCGAGGCGCTCTGCGTGGAGGGCGTGCGCGGCATGACCGTGGCCGAGGTCAAGGGCTTCGGCGTCGAGCGCGGCTTCATCCGCGGCGAAGAGGTCAAGCCGGGTCAGTTCCGCTTCCATCCCAAGATGAAGGTCGAGATGGTCGTCGAAGCGGCCGACGTGGAAGCGATCGTCGAGAAGATCCGCGCCTCGCTCACGAGCGGGCAGCTCGGCGAGGGCAAGATCTTCATCATGCCGGTCGAGGACGCCATCCGCACGCGCACCGGCGAGCGCGGCCAGGACGCCATCAAGTAGCAGCGACTCCGAGGGGCTGGGACGAAGAGGGGCGGCGGACCCGGCGGGGTCCGCCGCCCCTCGTGCATTCGGCGTCGTGTCGCCGGCGCGGAGGCCGGCGTCAGGTCGGCTCGACCCCTTTCTCGAGGTCGGCGGCCGGCGTCAGGCCAGCTCGAACTCCTTCTCGAGGTCGGCCTTGGGCCGCGCACCGACGACCTTCTTGGCGACCTCACCGTCCTTGAAGAGCATGATGGTGGGTATGCTCATGACCCCGAACTTGCTGGCTGTGCCGGGATTCTCGTCGACGTTGAGCTTGCCGACAGCGATCTTGTCGCCGTGCTCGTCGGCGATCTGCTCGAGCACCGGGCCGACCATACGGCAGGGGCCGCACCACGGCGCCCAGAAGTCCACGATGACCGGCTTGTCACCGGCGACCTCGGTGTCGAACGTGGCATCGGTAAAGGTCTTCACTTCGCTCACAGTCGTCTCCTTTCGGGATCGCCGCGCGGCCCTCGCAAGCCGGGGTGGTCAACCCCACGTTGTCCCTCTGTCACCGTGTGCCGGGGAGCAGCGCACCCGCGGCACATCGGCCTGTTCCTACCCGTTTCTGTACCGGGCGCAATCCTGACGCATCGGCAGCGTGTTGTCGCGTCCGGCCGACAGCGTGTTGTCGCGTCCGGCGCCGCTGCGGTCGACGCGGCCGTGGCGCGCGGTGCCGGCCGACTTCGTGGCGCGTGTCTCCCGCGCCCGGGAGAGCGACGCCTCGCGTGCCACCCGCGTGGGAGTCTGCTTCGCCGGGACCGCGGCTCTCACGCAGGTCGGTGTGATCGCTCGCATGCTGCTTCCCGGCGGCTCGTGCTGCCGGCCGGTGACCTCGCCGCCCACTCAGACGGCCTCGATCGCCGCCGCCAGGTGCTCGCGCACCTGATCGGCGACGCCCGCCAGTCCGGTGTCGCCGGCCATCTGCAGCATCGCCGACGGGTCGACGGCGCTCACCCGCGTGCCGCTCTCTGCCTCGAAGACCAGGACGTTGCAGGGCAGGAAGAGGCCCAGCTCGGGCTCGCTCTCCAGCACCTCGGCGGCGAACCGCGGGTTGCAGGCGCCGAGGATGACGTACGGCCGCCTGTCCCGCTGAAGCTTCTCTTTCATGATCTGCTGTACGTCGACCTCGGTGATGACGCCGAAGCCCTGCTCACAGAGCGCCGCCCTGACGTCCGCCAGGACGTCGACGAACGGACGCTGCACGGTCTTGCCGAACCCGTAGCCTGATGGACCCACGGAACCCTCCTCTGCTGCGCGGTAAGACTTGACGCGCGGTGTCGCCGGCCCGCGACACACATCGCGGTGGGGCGGACGGCGTGCGACCATTATACCCACCAGGGTATGTAGAAATCCACATGCGAGCGCCGTCCACGCCCGACCCGCACGGGAGCCGCAGCGCACCTGCGTGCGGGAGCCCCGACGTATCTGCGAGCCGTTCGCACACCCGACCGGCGCGCCGAGTGGCGCTCCGCGATTCTCCCGGCGTCCCCGGTCCGCTATCATGGATGTCTGCATCGACCTCGACCGGCTGCATCGGACGGGTCTCGACGAACCGACAACCAGACGAACCGGGAACGATGGGAAAGACGACCGTATGAGAAGCGACCAGCTCAAGCACGGCGCCACGCGCGCCCCCCACCGATCGCTGCTCAGGGCGCTGGCGATCACCGACGCCGAGATGGAGCGCCCCTTCGTCGGCGTGGCCAACGCCTTCAGCGAGGTCGTTCCCGGCCACATGCATCTGCGCTCGGTGGTCGATGCGGTCAAGGCCGGCGTGCGGGCTGGCGGCGGCGTGCCGCTCGAGTTCGGCGTCATGGGCATCTGCGACGGCCTGGCGATGAACCACGAGGGCATGCTCTATTCGCTGCCCAGCCGCGAGCTGGTCGCCGACACCGTCGAGTCGATGGCCGTCGCGCACGCCTTCGACGCCCTTGTGCTGGTGCCGTGCTGCGACAAGATCGTGCCCGGTATGCTCATGGCCGCCGTCCGCCTGGACATCCCGACGGTGGTCGTCAGCGGCGGGCCGATGCTGGCCGGCAAGCTCGGCGGCCAGACTGTCGACCTCAACAGCGTCTTTGAAGCGGTCGGCCGCCACATGGCCGGCACGCTCGACGACGAAGGCCTCAAGGCCGTGGAGTGCGCCGCCTGCCCAACGTGCGGCTCGTGCTCGGGCATGTTCACCGCCAACTCCATGAACTGCCTCACCGAGGTGCTCGGTCTGGCGCTGCCCGGCAACGGCACGGTGCCGGCCCCGTACAGCGAGCGCATCCGGCTGGCCAAGGACAGCGGCGAGGCCGTCATGCGGGTGCTTGCGGACGGCCTCAGCGCCCGGCAGATCGTCACCGAAGCGGCCGTCGGCAACGCGCTGGTCATGGACTCCAGCCTCGGCTGCTCCACCAACACGGTGCTGCACCTGGCCGCCATCGCCACCGAGGCCGGCCTCGACTTCCCGCTGCAACGTATCAACGACATCGCCGGCCGTGTGCCGCACGTCTGCAACATGGCGCCGGCCGGGCCGCACCACCTGGAAGACCTCTACGCGGCCGGCGGCATCCAGGCGCTGCTCAAGCGCCTGCTCGACGGCGGCCTCCTCGACGGCGCCGCTCGCTGCGTGGCGGCGCCGACGCTGGCCGAGGCCGTCGCCGGCGCCGTGGTCCTCGACGACGAGGTCATCCGGCCGCTCGACCGGCCGTACCACGCCACCGGCGGCCTGGCCGTGCTCTTCGGCAACCTGGCGCCGGACGGCGGCGTGGTGAAAGAGAGCGCCGTGGCGCCGAGCATGCTGCGGCACAGCGGGCCGGCGCAGGTCTTCGAGAGCGAGGCCCTGGCCGTGGAGGCCATCGGCGCCGGCGCCATCCGCGCCGGCTCGGTCATCGTGATCCGCAACTGCGGCCCCGTGGGCGCGCCCGGCATGCCCGAGATGCTCACGCCCACGTCGGCCATCGTCGGCCGCGGGCTCAGCGAGAAGGTCGCCCTGATCACCGACGGCCGCTTCAGCGGCGCCACGCGCGGCGCCGCCATCGGTCACGTCGCTCCAGAAGCTGCGGCAGGAGGTCCGGTCGGTCTCATCGAAGAGGGCGACACCATCAGCATCGACATCCCCGCACGCAGCCTGACGCTCGAGGTGAGCGAGGAGGAACTCGCGCGGCGGCGGCAGAAGAAGCCGCCCTTCACGCCGCGCGATGGCGTAGGTGGCTATCTCGCCCGCTATCGCCGGCTGGTGAGCGGCGCCGACAAGGGCGCCGTCCTTCAGTAGCCGGAGACCACGGGCGAGCAGCGGCCGGCGGGCAGGCGGCGGAGTCGCCGCCGGCTCAGCGGCCGGCGCAAGAGACGGGCCTTCAGCGGTCCGGTCCGTGTGCGCCGCCGACCCGCTCCGGCCTCCCGTCCCTCGACCCTCAGCGCGAAAGGAGCCGCGTCGACATGAAGATGAAAGGCTCAGAAGCGATCGTCGCCTCCCTCGAGGCAGAAGGCTGCGATGTGGCCTTCGGCTTCCCCGGCGGGGTGATGATCCCGCTCTACGACGCCCTCATGGACGCCAGGAAGCTGCGCCACATCCTGGTGCGTCACGAACAGGGCGCCGTGCACGCCGCCGACGGCTACGCCCGGGCGACCGGCAAGGTCGGCGTGTGCATGGCCACCAGCGGCCCCGGCGCCACCAACCTGGTCACCGGCATCGCCAACGCCTACCTGGACTCGGTGCCGATCGTGGCCCTCACCGGCCAGGTGCGCGGCGACCTCATCGGCACCGACGCCTTCCAGGAAGCCGACACCACCGGTATCACGCTGCCGATCGTGAAGCACTCGTACCTGGTCACCGACCCGGCCGACATCCCGCAGGTGATCCATGAGGCGTTCCACATCGCCGGCACCGGCCGGCCGGGCCCGGTCCTCATCGACCTGCCGGTCAACATCTCGCTGGCCGAGATGAACTACCGGGAGCCCACCGGCTTCGACCTGCCCGGCTATAAGCCGACCGTCGAGGGCCATACCAAACAGATCCGGGCTGCCGCCCGGGCGCTCGTCGACGCCGAACGGCCGGTGCTCTACGCCGGCGGCGGGGTCATCAGCGCCGGCGCCTCGCCGGAGTTGCTCGAGCTGGCCGAGATGCTCCAGGCGCCGGTGACGTGCACCCTCATGGGCCTCGGTGGCTTCCCCGGCACGCACCAGCTGTTCCTGGGCATGCTCGGCATGCACGGCTCGGTGGCCTCCAACTACGCCATCCACGAGTGCGACCTGCTGGTCGCCGTCGGCGCCCGCTTCGACGACCGCGTCACCGGCAAGCTGAGCGCCTTCGCGCCGCACGCCGAGGTGATCCACATCGATGTCGACCCGGCCGAGATAGGCAAGAACGTGCGGCCGTTCATCCCCATCGTCGGCGACGCCCAACATGTCCTGGCGCGGATCGTCGACGAGGTCAAGGCGCTGGGTCCCGAGCCCGGCCGCACCGCCGACTGGGTGGCCCGCACAGAGCAGCGCAAGGAGGAGTTCCCCTTCCATTACGACGAGGAGATGCAGGAAGGGGAGCTGGCGCCGCAGTACGTGATCGAGCAGATCGACGAGGTCACCGGCGGCGACTGCATCGTCTGCACCGACGTCGGTCAGAACCAGATGTGGGCGACGCAGTACTTCAAGTACCGCTTCCCGCGGCAGTTCATCAGCTCCGGCGGGCTGGGGACCATGGGCTTCGGCCTGCCGAGCGCCATCGGCGCCAAGATCGGGCGGCCAGACAAGACGGTCGTCGACATCACCGGCGACGGCGGCTTCCAGATGACCATGCAGGAGATGACCACTGCCATCTGTGCCGACGCCCCCATCGTCGTGGCGATGCTCAACAACGGCTACCTTGGCATGGTCCGCCAGTGGCAGGACCTGTTCTGGGAGAAGCGCTACTCGGCCACCTGCATCACCGCCCAGCCGGACTTCGCCAAGCTGGCCGACGCCTTTGGCGCCGTCGGCATGAAGGTCACCGAAAGGGACGAGGTCGCCGACGCCCTGCGCGAGGCGATCGCCTGCGGCCGGCCGGCGCTCATCGACTTCCGCGTGCGCCAGGAGGAGAACGTCTTCCCGATGGTGCCCAGCGGCCAGTCGCTCGACGAGATGATCGGCGGCCACGCGCCGAAGAAGCGGCGCGCCAAGGCGGCCGGCGGCACGCCGGCCGCCGGGAAGACTGCTACGCCGGCCGGCCGAAGCACCAAGCCGGCCGCCGCGCCACCCGGCAATGAAGCCGCCGCGCCACCCGGCAAGAAGGCCGGCGCGAAGGGAGGTGCGTCGTGAAGCACATCCTCTCGGTCCTGGTGGAGAACAAGCCCGGCGTGCTGACGCGGATCGCCGGCCTCTTCGCGCGCCGCGGCTTCAACATCGACAGTCTGGCCGTCGGCGAGAGCGAGAAGCCCGGCCTGAGCCGCATGACCATCACGATCGACGGGGCCGAACACCCGATCGACCAGGTCACCAAGCAACTGCACAAGCTCATCAATGTGATCAAGATCCGCGACCTGGACCCGGACCTGACTATCTCCGCCGAACTGATGCTGGTGAAGGTGCGGGCCGAGGGCGACAAACGCTCCGAAGCTCTCCAGATCGCCGAGATCTTCCGCGCCAAGATCGTCGACGTGGACCGCAACACGCTCACGCTGCGGGTGGTCGGCACGACCGAGAAGTCCGAGGCGCTGCTCGAGTTGCTGCAGCCGCTGGGCATCGTCGAGATCGTCCGCACCGGCCCGATCGCGATCGCCCGCGGTCGTCCCTGACGGCTCACACGAAGTCGCCCGGCCGGCGGCGGCGACCACTCGCCGCCGCCCGTTCACGCGCCTGCCCCGGCGGTCACTCGTTGTCGGCTCCGTCCAGTCGTCCCGGCGGCCGTCGAGTGCGAGCCCGGGACTTTGGTCGGCGTCCTCGCGTGCCGACACGGAACGGGGGGGCGGATCGAAGCCGCCCCGGGAGGCGCACTGAGGAGGTCCGCGGTGTCGGCCATGAGACGTCCGGGGAAGGTCAACGACGACACGACGCTCATCGACACGGGGATGGGTGGCAGAGACGGCGTGACGGCCGTCTATCTGGTGCGGGCCGACAGGACGTGCCTCATCGACGCCGGTGCCGCCGCCGAGGCTCCCCATCTGGTCGAGATGCTGCGGGAGCTCGATGCCTTTCCGCCGGACGTGATCGTGATCACGCACCCCCACTGGGACCACAGCCAGGGCATCCCGCTGCTGCGGCAGGAGGCCGAGAGCACGGGCCGCACCATCGAGGTCGTGGCCGCCGCCGAGGCGATCCCGCTGCTGGCCGATGCCCACTTCAACGACGACTACGGCGGCGCGCCCTACGCGAGCATCCACGACGTGACTCCGGTCGTGGACGGCGACATCGTCGAGCTGGGTGGCATCACGCTGCGCATCCATGAAGTACCGGGCCACTGTCTGGGGGACATCGCCGTCTTCGACGAGGAGCACGGCGCCATCTACGTGGGCGACGCGATCGGCTACAAGCTCAGCCACACGCTCTTCCTGCCACCCTTCGTGCCCCCGTGCTGGGACTACGCGGCCTTCCTCTCCTCCGTGGAGAAGCTGCGACGCATCGACTACGAGACCCTGTGCCTGGCACATTTTGGAGCGATCGGCGATGCCGAGGCCGGGGACATCCTCGATGAGGCCGTGGTGACCTGTGACAAGTGGTGGCGCTGGTACGACGCGCACGTAGACAGGCTCGACGGGGACCTGCTTGCCGCCGTGAGGACGGACCTCGACCCCGACCTTCCCGATATGGAACCGGTCCGCAACTCACTGGCGTGGCTGGCGACCGGATACAGGCAGTACATGGCCGGCCACTGACTCATCTGCGAGGCTCCGACAGCCCGAAGCTCCAGCCGGCCCCCGACGCATCGGCATCAGCACGCCGGCTCGGCGGCTCAAGGATCTGCCGGGAATGTCGACACCGTGGCCGGATGGGGCGCAACGCCAAGACCGGGGAGGATCGCATGATCGAGCGAGCCGCCAGGCGGAGGACGATCCTTTGCATGGCGCTGTCCGTCTGGCCGGGGCTCGCCCTTCGCACGGCGTTCGCCATCTGTGTGGCGCTTGTCCTGACACTGAGCCTCGTGTGTCCATTCTCGGCGGCTGCCTCTTCTACCGGTCGCCCTTCCGCGACGGCGGGCGATCCGACTTCCACAGCAGATGCCGGCGGCGCCCCCGCTGCCGCAACGCCCACCGGCGATGCCACCGTCGCAGCAGCCGCTCGGGATGCCGGCACGGCGGCGCTCTACGCCGCCGACCACTCCGCACCCTGGACGCGGAGTCGCGCGGCGCTGGCCGGCTTCCTCTCCAGCGAACACCCGGAGTACGACCTCGACGGCTGGTTCTTCTTCGGCAGCCTGGTCGAGCGCTCCGGGCGCACCAGCGCCTTCATGCTGGCCGTGCAGCGGATCGACCAGGTCATCGACGGCATCCGCGTGCCATTTGTGCCGGCCATGGTCGGGTACCGGAATCCGTCGCTCGGTCGCTACCTGTACGGCGGCTGCGTCGACATCGACATCCCGCCGCTGGTCACCGTCACCCAGGACCCGTGGAAGGTGACCGTCCTCTACCTCTCGGATCCGGATGCTCTGAGCTGGATGAGCATGGAGCTCGTCGCCGGTCAGATGGGGCGGCCGGGGGCCCGCTACCTGCTGCAGGCAGACGTGGCCGACCAGTTCGGAGAACGGCTGACGGCACGGGTGTCTCTGCGCGACCGCCTCGGCGCCCTGAACGACGGCTACGGCCCACGGTCCTTCTATCCGCAGTGGATCACGCCGCTGCAGCGCCTGACGATCGGCTCCAGGTTCGGCGGTTCGATGGACCGCTACCTCCGCGGCACGCTCGACCCGATGGCCGGTCAGGGCTCCTACTACTACTCGCTGGGCCTGCTGGACGTGAAGCGCTTCCGCATCGGCGTGGCCTCGCGCACCTCGTTTGCCACTGGTGGCCGTGGCACCATGTGGTTGGACTACGTCGTCGAGAGCTACGACAAGACCGCCCAGTCTGTGGTCGCCGACGCCTCATGGCTCTTCTTCGCCATCCAGATGCCGTCCCGCGACAGGGTGATGCTGGTGAACCAGCTCGACACCGGGGCGGGGCGCCTGCGCATCGCGAGGATGTTCCGGAAGGGTTCGGCGACGTTCCGCAACGGCGCGCACAAAGCGGTGGCGCAGTGGGACTCCGCGAACATCCGCATCACGCCGGTGCGTGGCAGCGAGTGGACGAGCACGGCGAGCGGGCTGACATACCCGATGCAATATCGGATCCGGCTCAACGGTCCCTACAGGGCACGCCGCGGCGTCCTCATCCTGCAGACAGTGCGCAGGGATCAGGAGATCATCGTCGGCAACACGGTCAAGTACGAAGGCCTGATGAAGGTGACCGGCACTCTGGGCGGCAAGCGGATACGCGGCCAGGCCTGGGCCGAGCTGCAGCCCGTGGGTCACCTCTGAGCCATCGCTGCCGCGGGAGTCCGCTCGCGGCAGACCCGAATGTGAACGGTTCACGTTCTTCGTCACCCGTTGAACCTCCGTCAGATGGCGTCACACTGTGGTGGAGACGGGAGGCGCCACACCGCTGCTTCGACCGAACGGTTGCTTCGACCGAACGGTCCGCATGGCCGCACGGACCGCACGGACCGCACGGACCGCACGGTCGCACGGCCGCACGGACCGCGGCGAGCCGCAGCCGCACTGCTGCACAGATCGCACGGTCGCATGGACCGCGGCGAGCCGCAGCGCCGCACGGCCGCACGGCAGCGCGGGTCGCACGGACCGCAGAGAGCCGCAGCGAGCCGCAGCGCCTGCCGATGGCGTATGACCGTGGTCACGGTGGCGAGGAGGGTGCATGTCCGAGTTGATGGTCGAACTCCACAGGGCTCTGCGTTCCCGGCACTGCAGTCGAAGTACGGAGAAGGCGTATCGCCTCTGGGTCCGCCGGTACCTCTACTTCCACGGCCTGCGTCATCCGGCCGAGATGGCGGAAGCCGAGATCAACGCCTTCCTGACTCATCTGGCGGTCGAGCGGCGCGTCAGCGCCTCGACCCAGACACAGGCGCTCTCGGCGATCCTGTTCCTCCACTGGAACGTGCTCGGGCGCCCGGTCGGCGAGCTCGAGGAGCTCATCCGGGCACCAACGTCGAAGCACCTGCCGGTCGTCCTGACCCGCGAGGAGGTCAAGACCGTCCTCTCCTGCCTGCGCGAGGACAAGTGGGTCATGGGGTCACTCCTGTACGGGTCGGGCCTGCGCCTGATGGATTGCCTGCGCCTGCGCGTTCAGGACCTCGAGCTCTCGCGGGGAGAGGTCCTGGTGCGCAACGGCAAGGGCGCCAAGGACCGGGTGACGATGCTGCCGCGGTCGATCCAGCCCGGCCTGCGACAGCAGCTCTGCCGAGCTAAGGCGGCCCACGAACAGGATCTCTCCGACGGTTGGGGTCGCGTCCCCCTGCCGGACGCCCTCGAACGCAAGTACCCGCCGCATCGAGCGAGTGGTGCTGGCAGTGGGTCTTCCCCCAGAAGAACCGCTGGAAGGACGTCCAGGCGGGCCAGGAGGGCCGGCACCACGTGCACGCGACCGTCATACAGAGGGCCATGCGCGATGCCGTCACCAGAGCCGGGATCACCAAGCGCGCCGGATGCCACACCCTGCGTCACTCATTCGCCACGCACCTGCTGGATGCTGGCTATGACATCCGGACGATCCAGGAGTTGCTCGGACACAAGAACGGGAGCACGACGATGGTCTACACCCACGTGCTCAACCAGGGCGGGCACGGCGTCCGCAGCCCCCTGGACGCATTGTGAGGCCCACACCTTCCACAGACCGCATATCTCCCGCCCATTGACCCGCACCGCCATCCCCGCCACGAGTTGCGCGGACCGCCTGCGACTGAATCCCCCTACGGTATCCGCGAGGCCCCGCACCTCGTTCGCCCCGTCCGCCCGCCGACACACCCCACCATCTACAGACACCACTCGCTTCATCGACTACAGTATCCACACCGCAAAATCGTTGTTAGACACCCTCAGGAGGTCATCGGTGTTCCAGGCCGTCGGGTTCGATCTCGGCGAGACGCTAATCGAGTACGAGGGCGTCGCCCTCGACTGGCAGGGCGAGTATCCACGCGCCCTCGCCGCGGTGGCATCCTCGTGGGGCGACAGTCTGGCTCCCGCTCAGATCGAAGCAGGCATGGCCGTGCTACGCCGCTACAACACGCGCCTGGCACCCCGCAGGCACGAAGTCGACTGCGCCCTGCTCTTCGCTGAGCTACTCGTAGCCTTGGACGTGCGCACCCAGGATGTGTCGGCCCTGCTCGACCCCGCGATCGATGCCTTCTTCTCTGTCTTCCAGAGACGGGCCCGCCCTTATCTCGACGCCGCTTCGAGCTTGGCGACGTTGGCCAGCGCCGACGTCCCGGTAGGTGTGTTGACCGATGTCCCCTACGCCATGCCGCGCCGTTTGGTAGTCGCTGATCTCTCTGCCGCCGGCCTGGTGGAGCTCGAACCGCTGCTTCTCACCTCGGTCGAAGTTGGCCGCCGCAAACCCGACCCGGCTGGCTTTGTGGCACTTGCCGAGTGCATCGGCTGTTCACCTGCCGCCATGCTCTTCGTCGGAAACGAAGAGAAGGACATCCTCGGGGCCAAGGCCGCCGGCATGACCGCAGCGCTGGTCTGGCGTAGCGAAGCACCGATTCCGGCGTGGGGTCAGGATCTCAGCGTCACGGAGCTCGAGCAGCTGCCTCCGACAGTTGTTGGCAGGTGAGTGTGCAAGAGGTGTCTAACAAGCACATCGAGCAGAACGGCCCGCAGGCTATGATGAGGTTCAGAAGCCAGCGAGCCGTCAGCTCATGTGCCTCACGTTCGGCATACGCTCGCTACACGGCGGAGTCGGAAGCATGGCGTCGACGTTTGCGGTGGACCGTTGCATTCCGGTGCGCTGCGGTTATACTAACGGTATGAAGACAGCGATCTCGATCCCCGATGACCTGTTCGCCGACGCCGAGCAGCTGGCGCGTGAGCTGAAGAAGTCGCGCAGCCGCCTCTACGCTGACGCGCTGCGCGAGTATGTCGCTCGCCACTCGGCACAGAGCATCACCGAGACCCTGGACCGCGTCTGCGACGAGGTCGAGTGTCGCAGCGAGTTCGCCCGCACCGCCGCGCGGCGCACTCTCGAGCGCTCCGAGTGGTGATCGCACAAGGCGAGGTCTGGTGGGCCGACCTGGCCGAGCCCTCCGGCTCCGAACCCGGCTTCCGCCGCCCCGTCGTGGTCGTGCAGGGCGACGCCTTCAACCGTAGTCGCCTCGCCACCGTCGTCTGTGTCGCGCTGACCAGCAACCTGCGCTGGGCCGAGGCCCCTGGGAACGTCCTTCTCAGCGCACGGCTCACCGGCCTGCCCAGGGACTCCGTCGCCAACGTCTCGCAACTGGTCACCCTCGACCGCGGGGCGCTCACGGAGCGTGTCGGGTCGCTGCCGGCGCAGAAGCTCGAGCTGGTGCTCCTGGGCATCGACATCGTGATGGGCCGTTGACGCGAATGCCGAACAAGCACATCGAGACGGACAACCCTGCGGGTTGCCGCTCATGTGCCTCGCGTTCGGTGGACTCAGGCGACATGCCACATCACTCCCACGGGTAGTATCCTTATCGTGAGGTGTCGGAAGGAGCGTCATGTCCGTGGCATTCAGCATCGAGCTTGAGCAGGAGATCAACGGTCGCTGGATCGCCGAGGTCGTCGAACTGCCGGGCGTGCTGGCCTACGGGGCGACGCAGGATCAGGCGATCGCCCATGTGCAGGCACTGGCGCTGCGGGTGGTGGCCGACCGGCTCGAGCATGACGAGGCCGGGCGCGAGTTTCTCGACATCTCCTTCGCTGCCGCATGAGCGACTGGCCCAGCACGCGCGCCAAGCGCGTCCTGGCCGCACTGCTTCGCATCGGCTGGACCGTCAAGCGCCAGAGTGGCTCTCATCGCGTCCTTGCCCGCCCCGGGTGGCCGGACCTGGTCTTCGCCTTCCACGACCGGGAGGAGATCGGTCCGCGCATGCTGGCGCGCATCGCCAAGCACAGCGGTCTGCGCCCGGAAGATCTGTGAGGAGGAGCACACCGAACAAGCACATCGAGACGGACAACCCTGCGGGTTGCCGCTCATGTGCCTCGCGTTGGGAAGACACAGTGGAAGAAAGCCACAGGGCGCAATCGTGACCTCGGTTCTCCGTGGCTGTGGCGTCCTCCTCGCGCTCGCTCTCGCGGTCGGTGCGGTGGCGTGCGGCAGCCTCACCAACCCCGCAGACGAAGCCTCGGGAGCCGCCGATAATCTCTCGCCCGAGGTGAAGACGTACGTCAACCCCGAGTTCGACTTCGCCTTCGACTACGATCCGGCCTTCATGGAAGGGCCGAAGAACGTCGCAAGCCCCAGCTCCAGTTCACCAGGGCTGCTCGCTATGCGGTTCACGACCAGCGAGGACGATGGGCTGGTGATCATGGCCGAGCAACTCGACATCGCCGTCGATAGGTCGAATGCCGACTGGATCGAGAAGGAACTGGCGAGCGAGATGGACGCCTTGGCGACCTATCTCGACCCCGAAGGCAGCCGGACGCCGCTGGAGGCTGTCGACGTCAACGGGGCATGGGGCTTCGTGACTACGTTCACCTATCACCAAGACGGTATGAGCTGTCGAGCGCGACAGTACCTGCTCTACCGGGACACCTTCCAGTACAAGCTGAGCATGTCGGATGCCGTCGAGGACTGGGGTGCTGTGCGGCCGTGTTTCGACTTGGTGATCGACACCTTCCGGCCGGCGGAATGAGGCGGTCCGGCATGGAATCGCAGGTCATGGGAGTCGGTATCCGGAACTGGGCGTCGAAGCAGTGCTTTCCCAACAAGCACATCGAGACGGACAACCCTGCGGATCGCCGCTCATGTGCCACGCGCTTGACCGACTACAGGAACACAGGCGTTCTCCGTCAGCTTCGCGGCCTGCTTGTCGGCCGTCCGCTGGGCTACTCGGCGGAAGAGAAGGAAGAGCTGCGTGGGATCCTGCTGGAGCAGACGGCGAGCTACGACTTCCGGATCGTGACCGACATGGACTTAGGCCACACCGCGCCGCAGTTCACTCGGCCCGTCGGCTGTCGGGCCCGCATCGACACGCTGGGCCGGCGTTTCGAGATACTCGAGGCGGCGGTGGACTCTGGGCAGGGCCATCCAGCGATCGCGTCAACCTGAGGCGTCGCCGCGTCGAGACAGACCGGAAGCGTGTCGCGCGCAGGTCATGATCGACTTCCGCCGGGCTTCCGGAACAGATACATGGCCCAGCCAAGGCAGTCCCGCCCCCAGCGCAGGTAGGCGTCCCGGTCCCTGCTCGAGGTCTCCAGCAGCTGCTCCACGTCCGGGTCGTCGGGATGGACTGCCGCATAGCGTTCGGCCGCCTGCCACTGGAGCCCCTCGTAGCGGTCCCAGTCGTCCTCACCGGACACCACTGTGTACAGGAACGAAAGGCCCAGGTCCAGACCGGCCTGGACGTTGCTCCTGTGAGTGCCGCAGAGATCGGCGTCCTGACCGGTCAGCCTCAGGTAGTCGGGATCCGGGTCCGTTCTCCAGAAGGGTTCGCCGACGAGCACCAGTCCCCCCGGCTGCACCATTCCGCCGAGCGCCTCCAGCGTCCCCCTGTGCCCCTTGTAGATCCACGATCCGCCGATGCACGAGGCCAGGTCCAGCGTCTCCCTGCTGTCGGGCTGGTACTCGCCACCGTCCATGTGGAGGAGCTCGATGCGCCCGTTCAGGCCGCGGGCCGCCACGTTCCTGCGTGCCTCCTCGATCGTGATGGGCGACAGGTCGACGCCGGTGCCGACCACATCGTACTTCTCGGCGACGAGGCAGAGGAACTCCGCCTTCCCACACGCCACATCCAGGACGTGACCGCCGTCCGGAAGGCGGAGAAGCTCGATGAGCTCCTCGGTCTTGGCCAGGCTCATCGGGTCCATGACCGTGTGGTCGGTGTGTGTGATGCCGAAGTACTTCCACATGTCCATCTGAATGGCCGCTTCCTTTCCTCGTGAGCAGGCAGACCGGCACGGCAGCAGCCTACACGATGACTGTGAGGACTCTCGATGTATCGCTCGATGTGTCGCTCCATCCCCACCCCTCGGCGACCGGGTCCACCACCGGGTCTGGAAGCCATGGACCGACCAGACGTCCGGGAGGCGCTGGAGAACGGAAGCTCCAGAGTCTGGCCGCAACCCGGTTTCCGATCAGCCGGTCCTTCTGCCGCGTGTTCCGGGGCCCTGTCGACGCCGGTGCCGAAGTGTACGGTCCGGCGCCGCTCGGGTATGCAGAGGACGCCCCGCAGCCCGTCGCAGAGGAGCGTCATGAAGAAGTCCGATCGCAACGCCCTGCTTGCCTTTCCGCTCATCCTCCTGGTCGCCGTCGGCGTGGGCTGGGCCGGTAGTCAGGACGGCGCGACTGTCGGCGGGATACCCGTCTTCGCCCTTGGCGTGGCGCTGGCCTTCGTCATCCAGTGGCTCGTGTTCATCCCGGCGTTCCTGCTGCAGTCCGAACGCTTCTACGACCTGACCGGAAGCCTCACGTACGTGACGGTCGCGGTGGTGGCTGTGGCGGCGAGCCCGGATCCCGACGCGCGAGCGTTCCTGCTGGCGGTGCTCGTGGTCATCTGGGCAGCGCGTCTGGGCAGCTATCTCGTCCGGCGGATCCGCAAGGCCGGCAAGGACGACCGCTTCGACGAGATCAAGACCTCGTTCCCGCGCTTCCTGATCGCCTGGACGACGCAGGGTCTCTGGGTGACGCTGACGCTGGCCGCCGCCCTGGCCGCCATCACGACGACCGAGCGTGAGGCGCTGGGCGCGGTCGCCTACGTCGGCCTGGCGATCTGGGTAGTGGGGATCGCCGTCGAGGCGACCGCCGACTACCAGAAGAGCCGCTTCCGCGCTGATCCCGCCAACAAGGGTCGGTTCATCAACTCAGGCCTCTGGTCGTGGTCGCGTCATCCCAACTACTTCGGCGAGATCGTGCTCTGGGTGGGTGTGGCGGTCATCGCGGCGCCGGTGCTGCAGGGCTGGCAGTGGGCGACCCTGATCTCGCCGGTGTTCGTCGCGTTCCTGCTCATCCGCGTGAGCGGCATCCCGATGCTCGAGAAGAAGGCCGACCAGAAGTGGGGCGGGCAGGAGGACTACGAAGCGTACAAGTCGCGGACGTCGGTGCTGGTGCCGCTGCCGCCCGGGCGGCGGGCCGACGCCCGGCGGGCAGGAGAAGACGGATGAGCGCGGGGAGTGGGACGGAACGCGTGAGCGTGTCATGAGGCGCCCGCTGCCGTACCCGCTCGGCGATCCGGAAATGATGCCGGGAGCGCTGGAAGCCCTGATCGTCTACGAGGGGCTGCCGGTCGCAGACGGGGGCGCGCATGAGCTCGGCAGGCGCGACCCCGTGTCTGTCTGGAGACGGCTCGACGGTTTCCTGAAGGACTGCGCGGCCGTCGACGAGCACAGCGCCACGGTGTCGCTGCAGGAGAGTGTCACGTGGCTCTCGTCGCGGGAGTCGCGGGCCGTGCGGCGTGAGCTGTCGGCCCGGTTCGGACGACCGCACCGGGCGGGCGCCGGCTGGGGCGCGGGCCACGTGCGCGACCACTTCTGGGGCGCCGATCCCGACGACGTCGAGGCCACGCTCCTGTGGCTGACCGGCCTGCCGCACTTGCCCGACGTGTGCGGCAGCCCGGCGGTCTTCCTCGGCTACGAGGCGCGCTTCCGGCTGGTAGACCTCGAGTCGGGTCGGCCGCTGCCGGATCAGGGCGGCCGCTTCTACGGCGAGCAGGACCTGGACGGGCACGGCCTGGTGGCGCTCGGCGAGTCCCGGCTCTTCGCTCGCCTCTCCGAGCGGCCGTCCTGCAACCTGGTGCTCTCGCTGCCCTTCCTCGACGTCGACGACGAAGCGCGCCGCTTCGTTGCCGGACTACAGTGTCGTCTGCCGTTCGCCCTGTCTGCCGATGACTTCACGCTGTGGCGGCGCAACGACGCGAGGACCGGCTACACGGGGACGCCGGTGCAGGTGCTCGCGTCGTCGCCGGAGAAGCGCCGGCCGGCGCGGCGAGCGCCAGGGGAGCGTCCGGCACGAAAGGTGCCGCGGCGCCGGCCACCGGCCGAGCAGACGGTCGGGAAGTGCGCGCAGAAGGAACCGCCGGCCTCGGTCCGGCCGTTCGGGACGCCGCCGGCGTCGTGCTCGTCGTATGATGACCGGCGAGCATCCACCAGCGGAGACGACGACGGGGTCGGCCCGCCGGATGGCGCGCGGCCCTTCAGGAGGAGCACATGAAGAAGATCGAGTGGGACGACAGCCTGTCGGTCGGCATCGACGTGATCGACGGCCAGCACCAGCGCTGGATCGAACACTTCAACAGCGTCGTCGACGCCATCGAGTCGCGTGGCGGCCATGCGCCGGTCACCAGGACTCTCGGGTTCCTCATCGACTACACCGACCTGCACTTCTCCACCGAAGAGCGGTTCATGACGCAGACCGCCTACCCCCAGATCGCCGGCCACAAAGCCAAGCACGAGGAGCTGCGCACCACGGTCGCCAACCTCATCGGGGACTTCGAGGAAGAGGGCGACACGCCGGCCCTGGAGCAAGCCATCGACACGTTCCTCGGCACCTGGCTCATCGAGCACATCAAGAGCACCGACCAGCTCTTCGGGGCGTTCGTGAAAGAGTGCGGGATCGTGCTGTCTGAGGAGTGATCCGACCGACATCGACCCGACAATCGGAGCAGCGATCGGGCGGTCCTCGCAGTGGCCGACCGTCCCGAGAGCCTGCCTCTGACCTGGAGATCGAAGGAGTGAGCCGATGACCGATGCAGCACGGCCGGACGACGGTGCGGGCGCCGGTAAAGACATGAGTCCGAGCACCCAGGCCGTCTGGGCCGGCGAGGGCGAGTACCTCGTGCAGGCGGCGACGCAGGTGCCGGTGGTCTACAGCTGCGCCTACGGCTACCCGGACGTCGACTCGTGGCTCGACGTGGCTCTGGGCCGCACGCCCGGTCACATCTACAGCCGCAACACGAACCCGACGATGCGGGCCTTCGAGGAGAAGACCCGCATCCTCGAGGGCGCCGCCGCGGCGACCAGCTTCGCCACCGGCATGGCGGCGGTGAGCAACACGCTCTTCGCGCTGCTCTCGCCGGGTGACCGCGTCGTCTCCGTCAAGGACACCTACGGCGGTACGAGCAAGCTCTTCCTCGAGTTCCTGCCGCGCTTCGGCGTGCGGGCCGAGCTGTGCGACACCGACGACCACGAGCAGATCGAGGCGGCCATCGCCGAGGGGTGCGCGATGGTCTACCTGGAGTCGCCGACCAACCCGACCCTCAAGGTGCTCGACATCGCCCGGCTGGCCGCCGCCGGGCACGAGGCCGGCGCCGTGGTGGTCGCCGACAACACGTTCGCCACGCCCATCAACCAGAACCCGCTGGCTCTGGGAGCCGACCTCGTACTCCACAGCGCCACCAAGTTCCTCGGCGGCCACGCCGACGTGCTGGGCGGCGTGGTCTGCGGCTCGCCCGATCTGGTAGAGACCATCTATCACTACCGCGAGATCACCGGCGCCACGCTCGACCCGATGGCCGCCTACCTGCTCATCCGCAGCATGAAGACGCTCGCCCTGCGGGTGCGCCAGCAGAACGAGAGTGCCCTGCGCATCGCCGGCTGGCTGCAGGAGCAGCCGGCGGTCGGGGTCGTCAACTACCCTGGGCTGGAGTCGCACCCGCATCACGACATCGCCAAACGGCAGATGCGCGGCTACGGCGGCGTGCTGAGCTTCGCTCTCGACGGCGGCTTCGAGGCGGTCAAGCGCGTGCTGCCGCGGCTGCGGCTGGCTCATCGGGCCGCCAACCTCGGGGCCGTGGAGACGATCGCCGGGCCGCCGGCCACGACCAGCCACGTGGAGTGCACGCCGGAGGAGCGCGCGTCGATGGGCATCCCCGAGGGCCTCATCCGCTACTCGGTCGGCATCGAGGACGCCGACGACCTGATCGCCGACCTGGCGCAGGCGCTCGACGTGGCCTGAGGCGAGGCTCGAGCACGGGGGTACGCGGAGCCGGAGCGGGGAAGTCCCGCAGCGCCGACGCCCGAGGAGGCACGACGTGAAGCGACGAGGCACGCCGGCCGCCGGCATCCCGGATGCCCGCCTGATCCTGTACGAAGGGATGGGGCATCCGGCATCCGGCCCGCGGTTCCGTCGCGATCTGCGCGCCTTCCTGCTGGAGAGCGGCGGCGACGCCGGCAGCGACGTGACGACGACGGTGGCCGAGCGGTGACCGTCTCCAAGGAGCGGCTGCGCGTGCGCCGTGCTCGGCCGGACGACCTCGACGCGCTGGTCGGGTTCGCGGCCGAGGAGGCGCGCGACGCGGAAGGGGCCGAGAAGCAGACGGCGACGCTGCGACGGGGCATCGCCGCCGCTCTGGCAGACGAACGACTCGGCAGGTACTGCGTGCTCGTGGACGCGGCCGACAGACGGCTGGGCAACGTGTCGGCCGTCACCGAGTGGAGCAACTGGCACGCCGGCTTCTACTGGTGGGTGCAGAGCCTCTACATAGAGCCGGCGCACCGCGGCAGGGGTCTCACGGCGCGCCTGCTGGACGCGGTCGCTGAGGAGGCGCGCCGGCAGGGCGGGCTCGATCTGCGCCTCTACGTGTACTCCCAGAACCGGCGCGCCCTGCGTGCCTACGAGAAGCTCGGCTTCCGTGAGGCCGGCTACCGCATCCTGATCCGCGAGCTCTGAGCAGGGGTCCGGGGCCGGTCTTCGCCGCCGGCGACGCCGGTGGCACGCCGCTACGGCGCGGGCGTCTGTATCGCCGGCGACGCGCCGGAGCAAGGCGCGTTGCCGACGATACGCCGAAGCAAGTAAAGTCCAAAGCTCCGGCCGGATCGCCGTTGCCCCATCCCGCCGGGCCATCTCGTCTGGTCCGTCCCGAGCGGACGTCGAACGAAGGAGACGCGCATGTACTACGACAAGGACGCCGACCTCGGCCTCATCACCGGCAAGACGGTGGCCATCGTCGGCTTCGGCAGCCAGGGTCACGCCCACGCGCAGAACCTGCGCGACAGCGGCGTGAGCGTGGTCGTGAGCGACCTGCCCGGCACGCCCAACGCGCAGCGCGCCGAGAAGGCCGGCTTCAAGGTCCTCACCGCCGCCGAGGCCACCAAGCAGGCCGACGCCATCATGATGCTCGTCCCCGACGACGTGCAGGCGCGTCTGTACAAGAGCGACGTGGGCCCCAACCTGCGCGCCGGCATGACGCTGATGTTCGCGCACGGCTTCAACATCCACTTCAACCAGATCGTGCCGCCCAAGGACGTGGACGTGAGCATGGTGGCGCCCAAGGGGCCCGGTCATCTGGTGCGCCGCCAGTACGAAGAGGGCAAGGGCGTGCCCAGCCTGATCGCCGTCTACCAGGACGCCTCGGGCTCGGCCAAGGCCTTCGCGCTGGCCTACGCCAAGGGGCTCGGCGCCACGCGCGCCGGCGTCATCGAGACGAGCTTCCAGGAAGAGACCGAGACCGACCTCTTCGGCGAGCAGGCCGTCCTCTGCGGCGGCTGCACGGAGCTGGTCACGGCCGGCTTCGAGACGCTTGTCGAGGCGGGCTACCAGCCGGAGATCGCCTACTTCGAGTNNGGCATCAGCGGCATGCGCTACTCGATCAGTGACACGGCCGAGTACGGCGACCTCACGCGCGGTCCGCGGGTCATCGACTGCGACGTGCGCGACACGATGCGCGAGCTGCTGGCCGAGATCCAGAGCGGCGAGTTCG
>DIWP01000029.1 GCA_002423545.1 Thermoleophilia bacterium UBA6103 | reverse complement strand
GTGCCTATCATCTGCGGAAGTTCGGTCAGTGAGCCAAGGAAGATGGCGATGAAGCCGATGAGGATGTTCCAGCCGCCACCTGTCATGATGATGATCGACCACACCAGGTTGGCCAGGATCAGCAGCCAGAAGACGATCTGAATGACGGCCGGCGTGACGAACTTGCGGAAACTCAGAAACTCGCCCCAGTCCATATGCGCTCCTCCTCGTGGAACCTCGGCCGCCGCTCCGGGCTGCCAACAATGCGACCTCTGTGGCCTCAGCGCGGTATTCGAGCGCCCGGGCTGGACTCCTTCGCGATCCGCACACAACCGGGGACGGTGGAACGGCAGGCATGCTTGCCGCACACATGGCGATTCGGTATAAAGAGTCTCCGCGCGGCGCCGTCCGCGCGCGATGGGGCATTAGCTCAGCTGGGAGAGCGCCTGGATCGCACCCAGGAGGTCAGCGGTTCGAATCCGCTATGCTCCACCACCGATCGACCGGTCACAGCTCTCTCGTCGATCCCTCCCGGGCCGCAGCGCCCAGCGACGACCCGTATCCGTGGTGCCGACCGCTACCATCCGGCGCCACGCGGCCTTCTCGCGTCACCCCGCACTGCCGGCGCCCTCCTCATCACCAGACTCCACGATATCGAGTCCCGTTAGCTGGATCATCGGCGTCTCCGGATCGAAGCGCAGCTGCGTGCCGCCACACTGCGGGCAGGCCGCCCCGGGCCGATCGGCGTCGAAGGAACGGGAACAGGCAAGACACGTGGCGGCGGCCGATCCCCACTGGAACTCCAGCTCCGCGCCCCGGAACAGCTCGTCCTCACCGGCCAGCATCTCGAAGTACATCTCGATCGACTCCTGACTGAAGTCGGCGGCCGGCGTCATGGCGACATAAAGCCGCCGGATACGTATCCCGCCGGCCTCCGTGGCCGCCTCCCGTGCTCTGTCGATGATGCCCTGTGTGATCCCCAGTTCGTGCACGGTCGTCCTCCCTCGTCGGTCTCAGGCTCTGGTCCAGCCTTCAGTGCGTCATCCAAGTCTACGGTCTCACGAGCCGGGATGAGACCGGTCGCGGCCCATACTCTGGCCCGCCGCGTCGCCGATCGTCGCCGCCGGCAACGACGACACCGGGCCTGCCGCTTCATCACTACGATTTCATGCGTGTCGGCGACGCACGTCAACGATAATCGTTGCTCTGACGCTTGTCATGTTCGACTCCTTCTGATACAAGCCTCATGGTGTCGCGGCGCTGCCTCACGAGGCAGTACCAGTTGCGAGCCCCGCGGCTGCGGCACTCCTCACGTCCGGCGGGGCTTCGAGGAGGGATGACCCCATGAAGCTGCTCATCGTCGGCGCCGGCATGCAGGGCCAGGTGCTCACGTGGAATCTGGCGCAGTGCGACGCCGTCACCGAGATCGTCGTCGCCGACTACGACGTGGCGAGAGCCGGGTTCGTCGCCGAACAGGTCGGCGCCGGCAAGACGACCGCCCTTGAGATCGACGCATCCGACACCGACGCCGTGGTCGCCGCCGCCAAGGGAGCCACACTCGTCGTCAACGCCGTGATCCCCGAGTACAACATGTCCATCATGCGCGCCTGCCTCACGGCCGGCGCGCACTACCTCGACATGGCCTCGGGGCAGACACAGAGCAAGACCATCGACGAGGCGTTCCTCGAACAGCTCACGCTCGACGAAGAGTTCCGCGCCGCCAGACTGACCGCCCTCCTGAGCACCGGCATGGACCCCGGCGTCACCAACACCTTCGCCGGCAACGCCTACGAGGACCTCGACAGGTGCTTTGAGATCCGCATCAAGGACTACTCGATCTTCGAGTCGCCGGTCCCGCTCCAGGTCTGGTCACAGGAGACCTACTACACGGACTGCGCGCAGCCGCCTCTCCTGTTCGAGAACGGCGCCTTCACCCGCGTGGAGCCGTTCGACCGCCGGGAGTGGTACATGTTCCCGCATCCGTTCGGGCTCGGTCCGGTCATCTGCCACGACCACGAGGAAGTATGTACGCTTCCCCGGCTGCTCCCAAAGAGGTTCGGCGACAAGGGGCTGCGCTACGTCGACTTCAAGATGGGCATGCCGGAGGAGGGCATCGACGCCGACAAGGCCTTTGTCGAGACCGGCATGGCCGGCAAAGACCCCGTGACCCTCAGGGACGGACGCCAGGTCCGGCCGATCGACGTGTTCGTCGCCACGCTGCCACCCAACCCGCCCGCCGACGTGCTCGCCAAGATAGCTCTCAGCGGCCAGATCACCGATATCGGCGTCGTCACGGTCGACGCCGTCGGAGAGAAAGACGGCAAGCCCACGACCATCGTGCACACGATCGTGCCGCCCGACATCAAGTGGGTCAACGAGCGCATCCCCGGCGCCACCATGGTCAGCTACGGCACCTCCACGCCGGCGTCCATCTACGCCGAGCTCCTCGCCACCGGCAAGATCGGCGACACCGGTGTCGTGGCCCCGGAGGTCCTCGATCGCGCCGTCCGCGACGAGTTCATCGCCGAGTGTGGCCGGCGCAGCATGCCGATCTGGCGCCGCTTCGACACACAGGTCAACTAGGACACCGACGTGAGCGGCGCGCGCTGCCGCGCCCGCCTGCGATGCAGGCAGAGACGGGTCGCCCACCGGCGACCCGTCTCTGCCTTGCGGCGCGCCAGTCCCGCCGCATAGCGTTGCCCCATGTCCGACCCACGACGCACGTCACAGGCCCGCTCGGAAGCAGACGATCGCTGCCTGCACTGGCTGTGGCGCGTCCTCTACAGCGCCGACGGACGGCAGGCGGTCTGCCCGCGTTGTGGCGAGCGCCGCACGTTCCACCGTGTACGGACCCGCCTTTCGTATTCGTGTGACCGCTGCGGCTGGCACCTGCACCCGACAGCAAGGACGCTCTTCCATCGCTCCCATCTGCCGCTGAGCCTCTGGTTCACGGTCGTCGACAGCGTGGTATCGGCCCGCGAGAACGTCACGGCGCGCTCGCTCTCTCACGAGCTGCCGCTCAGCCTCCGCAGCGCAGCGCGCATGCTCGAGGCGGTGTCGACGACGCTCACGGTCGCAGAGGGCCGTGCCGGCAGCTCGGATGCGCCCCTGCCCCGGGAGCTGCAGAGGGAGCTGCTGTTCCTCATCTCGGAGTCGGCCGCTTCCTGCTGGGCCACCATCCCGGCTCACGTCCGCGTGCCCCTGCTCGCACGGCCGCAGCCGGAGTCGCTGCCCCCCTCCATGCCCGATCCCGTCACGATCGACCCGCGAGAGCGCATCCTCGAGGCGACGTGTCGAGCCGTCGTGAAACGCGGTATGGGCGCCACCCGCGTCGCCGACATCGCTCGCGAGGCCGGCGTCTCCACGGCTGTTGTCCACTACCACTTCACGACCAAGGACGCGGTCCTCATGGAAGCCGCCCGCTGGGTCGAGCGGGAGACCATCGCCGAGCGCGACGCCATTGTCCATGCCGACACGACGGCCACGATCAAGCTCGGGGAGTTCCTCGAAGAGCAGCGCCTGCGCAACGACCTCTCCCGCCAGGAGATCATCCTGTATATCGGGCTGTGGGGCCGCGCCATGCGGTCTCCGGTCTATCGAGCGGCCAGCACCGGTTCACGCCACAAGTGGCGCGCCTACTTCACGCGCATACTCCGACAGGGGCTCGACGAACGATCCTTCCACCTGCGCTCCCCGCTCGACGACACGGTGGAACGCCTCACGGCGTTCCTTGACGGCATCACCATCCAGGTGCTCGTGGGGCATCCATGGCTCGATGAGGAGCGCGCCGCGCAGCTGACCTTCGATCAGTTCTCCTTCGAGACCGGCTGCGATGGTCTGGAGTTGCGCGCCGCGGCGTCCGAGTGGGCGCGGCGGAACCTGCGTCTGAAGAGCCGTTCCCGGCCCGGGCCCGGCGCTGAGCGACCCCCTGGGCTCTGAACGCTGAGGGCCCGCCCCGGCATGTCGCCGGGGCGGGCCCTCCCTTCAGTGTCGTCCTTATGCCGGCGTCAGACCGGCAGCCTGGAGAAGGCTCAGGACGGCGGGATCTGCGCGAAGATCTGGTTCGGGTCGATGCCTTCCTTGCGGTTGCGCGCGTACATCCAGGCTACCAGGCCGAAGCCGATCGTGATGAAGGCCGCCAGGATGACCTGCGAGTAGAACAGCTCCAGCCAGCGGCCGACCATGAAGACGGTCCACCAGCCGATGAGCGACACGATCACACCAAGGATGGTGATGACCGGGATGCCGCCCCAGCTGTACTGGAACGTGCACTTCTCATAGAGGTCCGGCCGCGTGTACGGCAGGAACATGGCCGCCAGACCCACCGGCCAGATGAAGAACAGGGCCGTGAAGTCGAGGATGGCCAGCATGACCGCCCCGACTGCGGCCCCTTGTGCGTCGCCCAGGCCGATAAGGGTGCCGAGCAGACCCACGAAGCCGATGAAGTGGGTCGCGTTGGTCGGCGTGCCGCGCTTGCTGACGGCGCAGAGGCCGAGCGGCAGCTGCCGGTCGAACGCCATGGCGAACACGCCGCGCACGGCGCCGATCCAGATGACCAGCGAGGTGTTGTAGTACCAGAAGAAGAAGCCGACCCCGAGCACGATGGCGAACCACGTGGACTGTGCGCAGACGCCGGCATAGAACGGGACCGACGGGATCGGCGGCGTGGTACCCATCACCGCCTCAAGAGCAGCATAGGTCTCTTCGCTGGTGTTGTAGAGCCAGCTGTAGTCGCGGATGAACTCGCTGCCGAAGCAGAGACCCGGCGCCCACGCGTTCATGCAGTAGAGGAAGCCGACCGCGAAGATGCCGATGGTCATGCCGCGCAGGAAGCTGGTGCGCGGCGTCTTGACCTCGGACCCGACGAACGACACCGACTCCAGGGCGCTGTACGCCCAGAAGACCGACAGCATCATGCCACCGAGAGCCTGCCAGCCGGGCATGATGGCATCGCCGATGCCCTGCTCGATGGCCGCCGCCTTGACACCTTCGAAGGTACCGGCACCCCAGACGTTGTTCCACGCTTCGGCACCGTCGACGACGAAGAAGATGATGATCGAGGCGATGGTGACGGCCAGCGGCAGGTAGATGACGATGCGGATGAACCACTTGAGACGGTCGAGGCCCATCAGCTGGAAGCCCCACACGACGAACGTGAGCAGGATCGAGAGCCAGAGACGGGTCCACTGGTTCGCGAACCAGTCTCCGGCGCTCACCAGGCTACTGCTGCCGCTGATGGCGCCCGCCACCTGCAGGGCAGAGGAGATCAGGTTGATGCCGATGTAGTTGAGGAAGCCCACGGCGAACCCGGAACTGATGATCCACAGCCAGTTGGGCAGGAATCCGAGCAGCGGATGGGTGACGCGGGAGATGACGACGTACATGGCGCCGGAGCGCGGGAACGAGCTTGCGTAGATGGCGATGAGGACGACGGGGAACAGCCACAGGAGCCCGCCCAGAAGGAATGCGAGCACCATGTTGCCGCCGGGATCGGTGCCGGGCACCTTGACGGCATAGTACGTCATGCCCGAGGCCGCCGGGCCGGCGATGGTGAGCAGGAGGACGTCCCACCAGCTCATCTCGCGCACGAGCCCGGAGGCTTTTCGTGCGAAGACGACGGTTTCTTCTGCCATGGAAACCCCCAAGGGTCAGAAGCGGATGGGTCCGCACCGTGAACCACGGTGCCACGAGAGAAAGCGCGCCACGCGACTGCCCGCGGACACGCCGTTCGCAGTCACTCCAGGCCCTACCCCCTTATGCGTCGACGGCGCGACGGGCCGCACTGCGGCCGCTGTGCGGAATATCCACCTATGCACAAGCCGCTGTCAAGACGAATTGACTCGGCAGTCAACTCACAGGCCGGCGCCCTCCGGCCACGGGCGAGCGTCAGGAGTCGTCGGCGGAGGGTCGGCGACCGTCCCGCGACGCGCCGTTCGGCGTCGCAGTGGATTCGGCGGCGCGTTGACAGCCCGCCGGTGCTCCTGTTGACTAGCTGACCTGATCCGCTCGCCGGCACTGCGGCGGTCGCGTCTTTTAGGTGTCGCCTGCACTTCTTTTATGTAGGTTACTGAAGCCACTCGGGAGACCAGCAGGAGAGGAGACGATCATGGGATCCGGCTACGGCGCTCAGAGCATGGTCGGCAAGCTTCGCCGTGTCGTCGTACGACGGCCGGATGAGGCAATGGCCGGCGCCGACCCAGCCACGTGGCACTACACGGGCCCCGTCGACATCGACAAGGCCCGCAGCGCCCATGACGGCCTGCTCCAGGCCCTCACCGATTGGGGCGCGGAGGTCATCGTCCACGATGCCCCGCTTCCCGATCGCAGCGACAGCGTCTTCGTCTTCGACCCGGTCCTCGTCACCGACCGCGGCAGCCTTGTGCTGCGCATGGGCAAGTCGTTGCGCCGGGGAGAGGAGGATCCGCTGGCCCGCTGCCTCGAGGAGCACGGCGTGCCGGTCCTGGCGCGGCTCCAGGGGGAGGCGACCGCTGAAGGCGGCGACACCATGTGGGTCGACCACGACACGCTCGCGGTGGGCCGTGGCTTTCGCACCAACGACGAGGCGGTGCGGCAGATGCGCGCCGCCCTGGAGCCGACCGGCGTCACGGTGCTCGACTACGACCTGCCGTACTTCACCGGCCCGGAGGCCTGTCTGCACCTGCTCTCGCTGATCAGTCCCGTCACCGACGACCTCGCGGTCGCTTATCCGCCTCTCATGCCCACCGCCTTCTGGCGCGAGCTGACCGAGCGTGGCATGAGGCTGCTCGAGGTCCCTTACGACGAGTTCCTCACGACCCAGGCGACGAACGTCCTCGCCGTGGAGCCCGGTCGGGTGATCATGCTCGACGGCAACCCCGTCACCCAGCGCCTGCTGCTCGACGCGGGGTGCGAGGTCCGCACCTTCCCCGGCGCCGACCTCTCGTTCAAGACCGAGGGCGGCCCGACCTGTCTCACGCGGCCGGTCCTGCGAGACTGAAGCGGTGACACGCCACCGGGACGACAGCGGCGGCCTGAGCGATCTCGAACGACGCGCCCTCGCCGCACTCGACACCGACGGCCTGGTCGCCGACCTGATCGAGCTCGTCGCGCGACCCAGCTGCGACGGCCACGAGTCCGCGGCACAGCGCACAATGGCCGCCATCATGCAGAGTGCCGGCCTCGAGGTCGACCTCTGGCCCATCGATCTCGACGCGCTGCGACGTCACCCGTCGTTCTCGTGGGAGATCGAACGCGACGAGGCCCTCGGACTGGTGGGCATCACCGGCGGCGGACCTGCCGGTCGACGTGGCGACCCCCCGTGGACGTGTGGCGACGGGAACTCGCGGCCTCCTGCCGTCGCTGGCGGCCGCGACCTGATCCTCAACGGCCACATCGATGTCGTGCCGGCGCCGGACGTCGCACACTGGACGTCGCCCCCCTGGGAGCCCACTGTGCGTGACGGTGCCGTCTTCGGCCGTGGGGCCGTGGATATGAAGGGCGGCCTCGCCTGCGCAGTCGCCGCGGCCAGAGCGCTGCGCGACGCCGGCGTCAGCCTTCGTGGACGACTGCTCATCGAGAGCGTCGCCGGCGAGGAGGACGGCGGTCTGGGGACCCTGGCGACTCTGGAGCGTGGCTATCGCGCCGACGCGGCGGTGGTCGTGGAGCCCAGCGACCTGACGATCGTCGCTGCCCAGGCCGGCTGCCTGGGGTTCCGGCTCACGGTCCCCGGCAAGGCGGCCCACGGGGCGCTCCGCTGGGAGGGAGTCAGCGCCCTCGAGCGTTTTCTGCCGATACACGACGCCCTGCTCGCATTGGAGAGCAGCCGCACCGCCGACGCCCTGCCGCCCGAACTCCGGCCGCTCTTCGCCGACTACCCGCAGCCCTACCCGCTCAGCATCGGTACTGTGCGGGCCGGATCGTGGCCCTCCACAGTCCCGGAGGAGCTTGCCTGCGAGGGTCGGTACGGCGTCATGCCGGGAGAGGACGCCCGCACGGCGCGGCGCCGGTTCGAAGAGGCGGTCGCGGTCGCAGCCGCCACGGACGGCCGGCTGCCCGACCAGGCGCCGGTCGTCGAGTGGCCCGGTGGCCAGTACGCCTCCGCCCTTACGTCACTCGACGAGCCCATCGTCCAGACGATCATCGCCGGCCACGACGATCTGTTCGGCCGGCGACCCGCCGTCGCCGGCGTCACCTACGGCGCCGACATGGGGCTGCTCTCGTCGGTCGGCGGCATGCCGACAGTGATCTACGGACCCGGCGACGTGACGCTGGCGCACCAGGTGGACGAGCACGTGCGCATCGCCGATCTCGAGGCGGCGGCTCGCGCACTGATCGTGCTGGTCATGCGCTTCTGCGGTGCCGACGCGGCATAAGGACGCCCCCGGGCTGCGGATGCCGGCGCACTCGGCCGGCGGGCCAGGCCTTGGGTCCGCCAGAGCGGCGGGCCGACGTCGGTTCAGTCGGCGACCGGGCCGGCGGCCGGCGCCGTGGGCTGGTGCACCGGCGGACCCTGAGCTCCGCGCAGCCGCAGCACTCCTTGCTCACGCTCCACGGACACCTCGTCGGACTGCATGAACGCGAGCAGTGAGACCAGACCGACCGCGTCGTGCTGCCCTCCCAGCTCGGCGACCGAGAGCTCATGGTCGGCCAGGAGACGCTCCCAGGTGACACGCACACGGTCCCACGTGAAGTCCGCGCGTCGCCCGCCGACCAGGAGCGCCAGCTTCTGATCGTCGGCCTGGACCACACGCGCCACGCCGGGCCAGGCGACTAGGGGGATCTCAAGACCGGGTCGGCGGCTCAGTCGCCACTTGATGGTCTCGATCGACAGCATCGGCCCTCCTCTACCCCGGGTCGCGAGGGATGAGACCCACACGGTCGCGGACGCGTCGCATGGTGCGCTCCGCGACGGCCTCGGCCCGCTCGGCGCCCTCCCGCAGCACGGCATGCGTGTACGCCTTGTCCGCGGCCAGCTCGGCCAGACGCTGCTGCAGGGGCGCCAAGGCGGTCACGACCACCTCGCCCAGATCCTGTTTGAACTGCGCATACCCGTGGCCTTCGTAGCGGGCCTCGATGACATCGACCGGCTCGCCGCTGAACATGTGGTAGATCGTCAGCAGATTGGTGAGCGCCGGCTTGTCATCGCCGGTCCGCACCTCGCTGCCCGAGTCGGTGACCGCCCGCTTGATCTTCCTGCGGATCACATCGGGCGGGTCGGTCAACGAGATGTAGTTAGCGTCTGACCCGGCGCTCTTGCTCATCTTCTTGAGGGGGTCGTCGAGACCCATGACACGACCCCCGGCGCTGCGGATGAGTGGCTCGGGCACGGTGAACGCCTTGCCGAAAGCGTTGTTGAAGCGCTCGGCGAGATCGCGGGTGAGCTCGATGTGCTGCCTCTGATCCTCGCCGACCGGCACGGCGTTCGCCTGGTAGAGCAGGATGTCGGCGGCCTGCAGCACCGGGTAGTCGAAGAGGCCCACGCCGATGCTCTCGCCCTCGACCCCGGCGCTCTTGTCCTTGAACTGCGTCATGCGCCGCAGCTCGCCCATGTACGTGATGGTGTTCAGTATCCAGGCCAGCTCCGCGTGGTACGGCACGTGACTCTGCACCATCACGATGGACCGCTGAGGATCGATCCCCGACGCCAGGAACAGATCGGCGACATCGTAGGTCGCCTGCGTCAACTGCTTGCGCGGCTGACGGAGCGTGATGGCGTGGAGATCGACGACACAGTAGACGCAGTCGTAGTCTGCCTGCAGTTCCACCCAGTTGCGCAGCGCACCCAGGTAGTTGCCGATGTGCAGCATGCCGGTGGGCTGCATGCCGCTGAAGATGCGCGGCCGTCGCGGAGGTCTGGCGTCCTGCGCCGGCTCGGGGTGGCCCGGACCCGGCGCCGAACCTCGGCTGTCGCTGAGATCGTTCACGGGAATGGAGTGTAGCTCAGGGGCCGAGACCCCGCGACCTGTCATGGTGGCACGGCGCGGTGTCGAGGCCCCAGGAGCGGCGTTCTGCGCTCAGCGGCGGAGCGTTGCCTGATGCCTGCGGAGATGCTAGATTCCTTGCGTCCGCAACGCGAGGACGACCCGGCAGACGATCGCGCGAGAGTCCACCACCAACGGTGAGTGGACGCCGAAGGGGCAAAGCGGAACAAGACACCCGCCGAAACTCTCAGGCAAACGGACCGCGGTCCGACGGGTCCCTGGAACTCAGCGTCGCCGTGAGGTGATGGGGAGGACAGGGTGGTGAGTCTGCATCACCCTGTCCTCTTGCCGTCACAGGAGGTGACATGACGCAGAGTCCCTGGACCACCCACAACCCCGGCGGTGGCCGTCGCGTCGTCGTGACCAAGGAGCTGCCCGGCGAGCGCTGGCTGCAGACCCTGATCGCAGCCGACTGCCGGGTCGAGGTCAGCGATTCCCGTACCATCCTCACGCCGGCGGCGATCGAGAGAGCGATCGGCGACGAGTGCGCGGCGGTCATCGGGCAGCTCACCGAGGCCTGGCAGGCCCCACTCCTGAAGAAGCTTGCGGCTGCCGGCGGCCGCGTCCTCTCCAACTACGCCGTCGGCTTCAACAACATCGACATCGCCGCCGCGACGCGCCTCGGCCTGCCGGTCGGCAACACGCCCGGCGTGCTCACCGAGACGACCTCCGAGCTCACGGTGGCTCTCACCTTCGCCGCCGCACGGCGTATCGCCGAAGGCGACGCGTTCGTGCGCAGCGGCAGCTTCGCCGACTGCGGCTGGCTGCCGATGCTGATGCTCGGCAAGCTGCTGTGGCGTAAGACTCTGGGCATCGTCGGAGCGGGACGCATCGGGACCACCTATGCGCGGATGATGGTCGAGGGCCACAAGATGGACCTCGTCTACCACGACCCCTTCCCGAACGAGGCGCTCGAGGACTACGTCCGCGACTACGGCGCCTTCCTCGAGACGCACGGCGAGCCCGCCGTGACCTGCCGCAGGGCCGAGTCACTCGACGAGCTGCTCGCCGCGGCAGACGTGGTCAGCGTCCACACCGTCCTCGATGAGAGCACCCACCACCTCTTCGGCGCCCGGCAGTTCGCGGCCATGAAGCCACATGCCATCTTCGTCAACTCGAGCCGCGGACCCCTGCACGACGAGAAGGCGCTCGTCGAGCACTGCCGCACCCATCCCGATTTCTACGCCGCGCTCGACGTCTTCGAGGACGAGCCGCGCATCCAGCCCGGGCTCAGCGACCTGCCCAATGTGGTCATGGTGCCGCATCTGGGCTCGGCGACCGGCTGGACCCGCCAGGGCATGGCCGTCCTGGCTGCCCGCAATGCCGTCGCCATGCTCGACGGCGCGCCGGTCTGGAACCGCCCCGACGTGCTCGTCTTCCTCACAGCGGAAGCCCCGGCGGCGGCTCCCAGCATCGTCAACGCCGACGAGCTCGGCCTGCCATACTTCAATGACGCGATGGAGGAGAGATCATGAAGCTCGCAGACAGGGTCGCCCGTCTGGGCACCGAGACCGCCTTTGCCGTCTCCGCCGAGGCTGCCGCGTACGCCGCCGCCGGCAACAAGGTCTACCCGTTCCACATCGGCGACATGAACCTCGCCACGCCGGCCAACGTCCAGGAGGCCGCCATCGAGGCCATGCGCGGCGGCAAGACCGGCTACTGCCCCAACGGCGGCATCCCGGCTCTGCGCGCGGCGCTGGCCGCCGAGGTGGCCGCCACACACGGCATGAAGCTGGGCCCCGAGAACGTCGCCATCCAGCCCGGCGGCAAGCCGGTCATCGAGAAGTTCCTCCTCGCCCTGGTCAACCCTGGCGACGAGGTCCTCTACCCCAACCCCGGCTTCCCGATCTACGAAAGCCAGATCGAGTTCCAGGGCGCCAAGGCCGTCCCGTACGGCTTCGTCCCGGGCGAGGAGAACTTCCTCCTCGATTTCGACGCCATTGAGGGCGCCATCACGCCGAAGACGCGGGCCATCATCTTCAACAACCTGCACAACCCCACCGGCGCCGTGAGCCCGCGCAGCGAGATCGAGGCGCTGGCCGAGCTGGCCATCAAGCACGACCTCTACGTACTCTCCGACGAGGCCTACTGGGATGTGCGCTACGGCGGTGAGCCGCTGTCCATCGCGGCGCTGCCGGGCATGGCCGAGCGCACCGTGATCCTCTACACGTTCTCCAAGAAGTTCGCCATGACAGGCTGGCGGCTCGGCGGGGCGATCGGCCCGGCCGACGTCATCGCCGTCATCGCCACCCTCAACGTCAATGAGGAGAGCTGTACCAACCACTTCGTGCAGTGGGCCGGCGTCGAGGCGCTCACCGGCGATCAGAGCGGCGCCGCCGAGATCCTCGGCATCCTGCAGAAGCGACGCGACGTCGCCGCGGACGCGCTCAACGCGATCCCCGGCGTCAGCTGCTACTCCCCGACCGCGACCTTCTACCTGTTCCCCGACGTCACCGAGGCGATGGAGCGGGTCGGCGCCGCCGACTACGACGACTTCCGCCTCGGGTCGCTGCACAACACCGGCTGCTCGTTCTGTACGCGGCTGCACTTCGGCCGCGCCCTGCCGGGCGAGACGCGCAAGTACGTGCGCATAGCCTACTCCGGCATCGACGCCGACCAGATCGAGGAGGGCCTCGGCAAGCTGAAGGCCTGGGTGGAGAGCGCGTGATGGCCGCACCACACGACCGGGAGGCCGCACGATGAGCGCCGTTGAAGACACCGGCACGCCGGCCCTGCGGCGGACCGCGCTCTACGACCGCCATGTGGCCGCCGGCGCCCGCCTCATCGAGTTCGGGGGCTGGGAGATGCCGGTGCAGTACCCGACCGGCATCGTCGAGGAGCATCTGGCGACCCGCCGCCACGCCGGCCTCTTCGACGTCAGCCATATGGGCCGCTTCGTGTTCGGCGGGCCCGGGGCGGTGCCGTTCCTGCAGTTCGCACTTACCAACAACTGCGCCGGTCTCGAGGTCGGCGAAGCGCAGTACACGATCATCCCCACCGCCACCGGCGGCGCTGTCGACGACGCGTATCTCTACCGGTTTGTGGAGGACGAATACCTGCTTGTGGTCAACGCCGCCAATCGGCAGAAAGACTGGGACCATTTCCAGGCGCTGCTGGCCGCGAGCGGCTCATCGTCCGGCTGCCCGGCTTCGGGCGGCGCTCCGGTGCCCGATCTCGGACCTCTCACGATGCAGGACAGGAGCGCAGAGATCGTCATGCTCAGCCTGCAGGGCCCCCAGTCCCGGGCCATCGTCGAGAGCCTCATGGAGGACGGCCTGCTGCCCGATCCGTGGCGCAACCAGCTCAGCACCATCCGGCTGGCCGGGACCGATGTCTGGGTGGCTCGTACGGGATACACCGGCGAGCCGGTGTGTTTCGAGTTCTTCGCCCCCGCCGAGCGTGGCCCGGCCATCTGGGACGCGCTGCTCGCGGCCGGGGCCGTCCCTGTGGGCCTCGGCGCCCGCGACACCCTGCGGCTCGAGGCCGGCCTGCCGCTGTATGGGCAGGAGTTCGGCGAAGACCCCGAAGGCCATGAGATCCCGATCTTCGCCGTCCCTCTGGCCAAGCTGGCGGTGAGCCTCTCGCCGGTCAAAGGCGAGTTCGTCGGCCGGGCGCCCCTGGCACAGCAGCAAGCCGCGTACAAGCGCATCGTCCACCGCGACTACTCGCGGCTCGCCGACCTGCCGCGGATCATCCAGCCCGTGGCGCTGGCCGGGCGCGGCGTCGCCCGGCAGGGCAGCCACGTCTTCCGCGGCGACGGGAACGTCGCCGCCGACTGCCTGCCACCCGACGAGGCGGCGGCCGTCACCGCGCGCGGCACCGCCGGCGAGCCGATCGGCTGGGTCACCAGCGGCACGATGGTGCCGGCGTGGCGTGTCGAGGGCGAGGGACTCGAGCAGCGCCTGATCGACGAGAAGGAACTGCGCCCCATCGCCCTCGCCCTTGTCTCCAGCGACGTCATCGCCGACGACCGGGTCGAGGTCGACGTCCGCGGCAAGCGCGTCGCCGGGGTCGTCGTTGACTGGCACCTGCGCAGCGACGCGCCGCCGTACGCCCGGCCGATCTTCCTCGGCCGTACCTGCGAGGAGAAGCCGGCGGCCGGCGGCGACATCCCCACGAAGGTCGCCCTCCTCCTGCGCGCCTCAGCCGACAACCACGAGTGGCGCCAGAGGCGAGCCATCAATCTCATCCCCTCGGAGATGACCGCTTCCCCGATGGTCCGCCTGCTGTCGATCAGCGACCCGGCGTTCCGCTACGCCGAGCATCGCCAGGCCGAGGCGTTCTACGACGCAGAGGTCTTCTACTACCAGGGCACCGACTTCATCGATGAGGTCGAGCGACAGCTGATCGTCGAGATGCGCGACTACCTCGGCTGTCCCGAGGTCGAGACGCGGGTGATCAGCGGCCAGATGGCCAACACCTGTGTCTTCAGCGCCATGGTCGAGTACCTCAACCGGGCCGACCCCAAGAGCGAGCCACGGCGCATCCGCCAGGTGATGAACAACCACATCGTCAAGGGCGGTCACCTGAGTGCCCAGCCGATGGGCGCCCTGCGTGATTTCGTGGCCCGCGACCCCGGCACGGACATGCCGGCCGTCGAGAACTTCCCGATGCTGCCGGACAACCCGTTCAAGATGGATGTGGCCGAGACCAAGCGGATGCTCCTCGAGTATCGGCCCGAGCTGATCATCTTCGGCAAGAGCATGGTGATCTGCCGCGAGCCGGTCGCCGAGATCCGCGCGTTCATCGACGAGCAAGGTCTCGATACCGTGGTCATGTACGACATGGCGCACGTGCTGGGCCTCATCGGGCCGCATTTCCAGGAGCCGTTCAAGGAAGGGGCCGACCTGGTGACCGGCTCCACTCACAAGACGTTCTTCGGCCCGCAACGAGGCATCATCGGTTGCGCCTTCAAGGAGCCCGCGGAGCGCTACGATCTCTGGGAGGCCATCCAGCGCCGTGCCTTCCCGGGTTCGGTGAGCAACCATCACCTCGGCACTCTGCTCGGCCTGCTGATGGCGACCTACGAGATGAACCACTTCAAGGACGACTATCAGAGAGCGGTGATCGGCAACGCCAAGGCCTTTGCGCACCAGCTCAAGGACCAGGGGCTCGATGTCTGCGGCGACCCGGCCGATGACTACACTGAGACCCACCAGGTCATCGTCCGCGTCGGCTACGGAGAGGGTCCGGAGGTCGCACGACGGCTGGAAGACAACGACATCGTCTGCAACTACCAGGCGGCGCCCGACGAAGAGGGTTTCTCGGCGGCCGGCGCTCTGCGGCTGGGCGTCAGCGAGATGACGCGCTTCGGCATGGGTCCCGCCGACTTCGCGGAGCTGGCCGAGCTGATGAAAGCCGTCATCGTCGACGGTACCGCCGTCCGGGACAAAGTGGACGCCCTGAGGGCCCGATTCCTCGACCTGGGCTACTGCTTCAGCTCGGCGCAGTACCGGGCCGAGCTCGACCGCCTCTCGACGCTGCTGTGAGGCCGATGCCCGGCAGCAGCCCCGGCGAGAGGCGAGCACGTGGGTGCCGTCGCGGCCGGGGCGAGCGCCGGGCGGGCACGACAGCCGGGGGCGACCGGTGACACCGGTCGCCCCCGGAGATCCCAGCCCCTATCTGCGCTCGCTCTTCCTCACGGCGATCGCCGCAGCGACACCTGCACGACTGCTCGCCGGTCGTCTGCCGGAGCCGCCGTCGGGCCGCGTGCTCATCGTCGGCGCGGGCAAGGCGGCCGCGGCCATGGCCGCGGCCGTCGAGGCCGAGTGGCCGAGCCCCCTCGACCGCCTTTCAGGTCTGGTGGTCACCCGCTACGGCCACAGCGTGCCGACGCGCCGGATCGACGTCGTCGAGGCCGCCCACCCGGTGCCGGATACGGCCGGCCGCGCCGCCGCCGGCCGTATCCTCGAGCTCGCCGGCAGCCTCGACCGCGACGACCTTCTGATCTGCCTCATCAGCGGCGGCGGCTCGGCTTTGCTCGCCGCCCCCGCGCCCGGCGTCACGCTGGAAGACAAGCAGACGGTCAACCGCGCCCTGCTGCGCAGCGGCGCGCCTATCGACCGCATCAACAGCGTCCGCAAGCATCTTTCGGCGATCAAGGGCGGCCGGCTCGCCGAGGCAGCGCACCCTGCTCGCGTCGTCACCTACCTCATCAGTGACGTGCCCGGCGACGACCCTTCGGTCATCGCGTCGGGACCGACGGTGCCCGATCCCACCACCTTCGTCGAGGCGCTGCACACGCTCGAGGAGTACGGTATCGACCCTCCGACCTCCGTCGGGATGCACCTGCTCGCCGGCACCGAAGGCCGCATCGCGGAGACACCGAAGCCCGGCGACCCCGCTTTCGCCGACGACGAGCTCGTGATGCTGGCGACCGCTCGCGACGCCCTCGCCGCCACGGCCACGGTGGCCCGTCGCGTCGGCATCACACCGCTGGTCCTCGGCGACGCCATCGAGGGTGAGGCGCGCGATGTGGGCACAGCGCACGCGCGCCTGGCCCTGGCCCTGGCGCGCTCCGACCGGCCAAGCGCCCTGGCCATGCTGCGCGCCGGTCTGGTGTCCTACGCCGCCCCGGCCGGCGACCTGGACCCCCTGGCCCAGACCGTTCCGAAAGCCCCGTGCATCGTCCTGTCCGGCGGCGAGACCACGGTGACGGTCCGCGGCGCCGGGCGCGGAGGGCGCAACACGGAGTACGCCCTCTCGCTCGCCTTGAGCCTGGGCGCGCGTCCGGGGATCTCTGCCATCGCTGCCGACACCGACGGCATCGACGGCATCGAGCATAACGCCGGCGCCGTCGTGACGCCGGACACGCTCGCTCGCGCCGCCACCGCCGGCCTGGATGCCACGGCTCTGCTCGCCGACAACGACGCGTATACCTTCTTCGAGGCTCTCGACGACCTCGTCGTAACCGGTCCCACGCGCACCAACATCAACGACTACCGCGCCATCCTCATCCAGCGTGCATAGCCGCCTCGGACAGCCGGACGCAGTCGTGGTACCCTCCCGTGCCGTACCGGAGATCCGCACAAGACCATGCTGCACCACACCCTTTCAGGAGGCGCCATGTCCCGCGACCCACAGCGGTCCACTCCGCCGCCCGCCCGGCCGAACCCAGAGACCGGCGCTCCCCCCGTCTCCACCTACAACGAGTGGGACCCCCTTGAGGAGGTCGTGGTCGGCATCGTGGAGGACGCCCTGGTGCCGCCGTGGGATGACATCATGCCGGCGGTGGTCCACGACAAGCGTACCTGGGACTACTTCAAGCTCTGGGGCGGCAGCCGCTGGCCGGCCGAGCAGCTCAAGAAGGCCGAGGCCGACATCGAGGCCTTCGTCCACATCCTCGAGTCCGAAGGGGTGAGAGTCCGCCGTCCCGAGCGCTTCGCCTGGGAGAAGCCGATAGCCACCCCGGACTGGTCGCTGCCCAGCTCGCTCTACGCGCTGATGCCGCGCGACGTGCTGCTCATCGTCGGTGACCTGATCGTCGAGGCGCCGATGGGCTGGCGCTCCCGCTACTTCGAGCATCTCGCCTACAAGAGCCTCTGCAAGGAGTACTGGGCCGGCGGCGCGCAGTGGCTCTCGGCCCCCCGTCCGCAGCTCTCGGATGAGTCCTACGACCAGGGCTTCGTACCGATGGAGGAGGGCGAGCCGCAGCGCTTCCTCCCCACCGAGTTCGAGCCCCTCTTCGATGCCGCCGACTTCATCAAGTGCGGCCGCGATCTCTTCGCCATCCGCTCCAGCTGCACCAACGCGACCGGCATCGAGTGGGTGCGCCGCACCCTGGGCCCAGACTACGCCGTCCACGAGGTCGAGCACTACGACACCCACCCGATGCACATCGACGCCACCTTCTATCCGCTGGCCCCGGGCAAGCTGCTCATCAACCCGGAGCGCATCAAGGCGGTGCCGCCGATGTTCGAGCAAGCCGGCTGGGAGGTGCTGACCTGCCCACCGCCGCAGATGCCCGAGAGCCACCCGATGTACAACTGCAGCCGCTGGATCATGATGAACGTGCTGATGCTCGATGAGAAGCGCATCGTCGTCAGCAAGGGCGAGGACGAGTTCGTGCGGCAGCTCAAGAAGTGGGGCTTTGAACCGATCGAGTGTCCGTTCTGGGACTTCGAGACCATCGGCGGCGGGTTCCACTGCGCGACCGTCGACGTGCGGCGTACGGGGACGCTGCAGTCGTACTTCTGAGGGGCGGAGCGCCGGCGGCCAGGCCCGCGCTCCGGGCCGTCGTCCCCGGCCGCCGTCGCCTCATCGGGACGCAGACGGTCTCGGCCCGCACGACGGCGCTGCCCGCCGCGCCGTGGCGCGTGGAGGCGCGCCGGCCTCAGCCGGCGCCGAGCGCCACGAGGGTGCGCGCCCTGGTGTCGTCGAGGTGGGCGGCCATGTGCCGGGCCGCCTCGTCGGCTTCGCCGGCCGCGATGGCCTCGACGATCCGCGCGTGTTCTTCCGCCGACGAGCCCAGCCTCAGGCGCGGCGACAGCCAGGGGACCCGCGCCGTCTCATCGAGCAGGGAGTCCACCACCGCGACGGCGCGGCGATTGCCGGCCAGCGCCGCGATCCTGGCGTGCACTTCCAAGGAGGTCCGCAGCTCGTCGAGGCTCGGCCTCAGCGCCGCCTCACGCGCCACAAGGTCGTGCAGGCCCTCGGCTTCTTCCGGCGTGCAGCGCCGCGCCGCCTCTGCCGCCAGCGGGGGCTCGACGATACGACGCAGCGCGAGCACTTCCATCACGTCCGCCAGACCGACGGGGCGCACGATATACCCCTTGCGCGGCAGGACCATGACCAGCCCCTCGTGGACCAGTTGCCGCAACGCTTCGCGGACAGGCGTCTTAGAGACCCGGAAGCGCTGCGCCAACGCCGACTCCACGATCGGCTGGTCGGGTCCAAGGCGCCCCGACAGGATGTCCTGCTTGAGCGCCACGTGCACCTTCTCGGTGAGAGACCGCCGCTCGTGGCGATGCTGGGCCTGATGTCCGCCGTGCTCGAGCATGGGCCCCACGGTATCGGCGGAGCTGCGCAGGGGCAAGAAGAGCGAATCGGGGCGCGCCCTCGCCGACGCGCCCCGATCAGGCGGCTTGCCGGCACCGTCGATGTACGCGTCAGCGGTCACCGGTCGACTCCGTTCTGGGCGGACTCACCGGACCGGGCGCTCCGTCCCGAGCCGCGGTGGTCGCCCTCCGCCGTCGCTCACTTCGAGTACTTGTCGGGCTCCTTCGCGAAGTTCTCCGCGCACGCCTTGCCGCAGACGGGATAGGCCTCCGCGCCGTGCTCGATGTGTGTGTAGGCGTCGTCGTCACTGCCGATCTTCGCCCCGCAAACGGCACACACGATGTCTTCGGCCATTGCGCCACCTCCTTGAACCGAGACTCCCGCAAAATGATGTCTCACTAAGATATCACAGCGTCATCAAGCGGCAAGCACCCGGCGGCAGTGGGCCACGTGCTGATGTACGCTTGCCCGCGAGTGGATCCACGACCACGGCCTGCGAGCCGGGCAAGTCACGCCGATCAGGGAGAAGCCCCAGCCATGACGACCCACCGACTGCACACCAGCGTGTGCGGCGACGACGCCTGTCGCGCACTGCACGCCGCGACCATCGACGTCCTCGAGAAGACCGGAGTGGAGGTCCGTCACGACCGCGCTCTCGAGCTGCTCGGCCGCGCCGGCGCGCGCATCGACGGTACGCGCGTGCGCATCCCCGCCCGCATGGTCGATGACGCCCTCGCCGCGGCGCCGAAGGCGATCACGCTCTGGCCTCGACCCGCCGGGCGCGCCGCGCAGGACCCGGTGCCGGCAGCGTGTCAGGTGACCCTGCGCGCCGGTGCGACGCTGTATGGCACCGGCTCGGACTGCCTCTACCTGCTCGGTCCGGGGACGCGCGACCGCCGGGCGGTCCGGCTGGACGACGTGGAGGAGATGGCGGCGCTGCAGGAACGGCTCGCGGGCATCGACTTCGTGATGTCGATGGCGCATCCGGGCGAGCTGGACCCCGCCATCTTCGACGCAGCGCAGTTCGCGGCCATGCTGCGCGGCACCACCAAGCCGCTCCTCATGGTGCCGCAGGACGCGGACGCCCTGACGATCATGAAGGAAATGGCTGCCGTCTGCGGCGCCGCCGACAGCTGGGGCGTCTACGCCATGCCCACGCCGCCCCTCATCCATGGCTTCGAGTCGGCCGACCGCCTGATCCGCTGCGCCGAGCTCGGCATTCCCATGGCGTACGCCACCGCGCTGCTGCCCGGGGCCACCGCCCCTGCGTCGCGGGCGGCCTTCATCGTCGTCGGCAATGCCGAGATTCTCAGCGGCCTGGTCATCGCTCAGCTGGCCGCCCCCGGCGCGCCGTACATCTACGGCGTCACGCAGGGCTCCATGAACCTGCGCACCAGCCACGTTCTCTACTGCGCTCCCGAGAGCTACGCGATCCAGCAGGCATGCGTCGATCTGGCGTCCTTCTACGGTCTGCCGTCGTTCGGCTACGGCGGTGTTTCCGACTCACCGCTGCTCGACGAGCAGTGGGCACTCGAGGCGGGCATGACCCTGCTCGCCAACGCCATGTCGGGCGTGACCCTGCTGCACGACCTCGGCTATGCCGGCTCGGGGACGACGAGCTCATTCGAGGCGGTCGTGCTCATGGACGAGATGGTGCGCTGGGTCAAGGCCTACTTGGAAGGCATCACGATCGACACGGAGATGCTTGCCGTGGACGAGATCGACGCCGTCGGCCCCGGTGGCACGCACCTGGGCCGCAAGTTCACCCGTCGCCATTACCGCGAGTGGCTGGTCCCGGACCTCCTGAGCCAGCAGTCCTACGAGGGCTGGCAGGCGGCCGGCGGGACCACGCTCCTCGAGAGGGTCGCGCAGCGGACTCAGGAGCTGCTCGACGGCCCGCGCCCGCACGAGCTCGCGGAGGGGCAGACCGGCGAGCTCGAGCGCCTTGTCGAGCGCGCCGGGAGCCTGCGCCAAGGAGCCTGACGCCGAGAGACGACCCTCCCTCAGCGTGTTGAGGGCAGGCCTCGCTTCGGCCTGTGGGGGGCAGGCCGCCCCCAGCCGGCTACCCCCACGGGAGATAGGCGACCACGCGGAAATCCCACCCTCGGCCGACGCCGGTGCACACCCTGGGGTGATTCGCGGCGGGCTTACCGCGCGTACCCTCAACGTGCCCTGTCTCAGGCCGAGAGGAGACGCCATGCAGCCCGCGCGCAACGGCGGCACCGTCATCAACGTCGAAGGGCTGCGCAAGACGTACGGACGTCTTGCCGCCGTCGACGGGATCGACTTCTCGGTCCGGCGCGGCGAGATCTTCGGCCTGCTCGGCCCCAACGGCGCCGGCAAGACCACCGCCGTGGAGTGCATCCAGGGACTCCGTCCATTCGACGCCGGCAGCGTCGACGTCGTGGGACTCGACCCCCGCACCCAGGCGGACGAGCTGCGGCAGCGCATCGGCTGTCAGCTGCAGCAGTCGGCTCTTCCCGACAACATCCGTGTGTGGGAGGCGCTCGACATGTTCGCCTCCCTGTACGGCAGCCCGGTGGACTGGCGGCGGCTCATTGACCAGTGGGGCCTGGCCGAGAAGCGCACCGCGCGCTTCCATAGCCTCTCGGGCGGGCAGAAGCAGCGGCTCTTCGTCGCCCTGGCCCTCGTCAACGATCCGGAGGTCGTCTTTCTCGACGAGATGACGACCGGCCTCGACCCGGCCGCCCGGCGGGTCGCCTGGAGCCTTGTGGAGGAGTTGCGCGAGCAGGGGACGACGGTCGTCCTGGTGACGCACTTCATGGACGAGGCGGAGCGGCTGTGCGACCGCATCGCCGTCGTTGAAGGCGGCCACATCGTGGCCAACGACACCCCGATGGGCCTGGTCTCCTCGAGCGGCGGCGGCATCCGCGCGGTGTTCGGCTGCGACCCGGCCGCCGATCTCGCATTCCTGACGGCTGTCCCCGGTGTCGGCGAGGTGCGCCGCGGCGGACGCCGCGTCGAGGTCGCCGGGGACGGGCCCCACGTAGCGCTCGTGGCCCACGACCTGGCTCCCGAGGACTTCCGCGTGCAGCAGCCCAGCCTGGAGGACGCGTTCCTCCGGCTCACCGGCCATGGGATGGAGGAGTGATGCACGCCGCGACGACACACCTTAACACGCCGGGGCAGGCAGCGTCGGCCGGCGGCGACGCCGGCGCCCGGCGGCGTCCCCGTCCGATGACATCGCTGCGCAAGATCACCTCGGTGGAGCTCAAGCTGGTCCTGCGCGAGCCGCTCACCCTTGTCTTCTCGTTCGCCTTCCCGGTCGTGCTGCTCTTCGTGATGGGAGAGGTCTTCGGCCAGAGCACCGGGGACCCGGGAGAGGTCGTGTTCCGCGACTTCGGCGCCATGGACTACTACGTGCCCGGCTACCTGGCGCTGGTGGCGGTCGCCTTCGCCATGATCAGCCTGCCCACGCACCTGGCCGCCTACCGCGAGCGCGGCGTCCTGCGCCGGCTGCACGCCTCGGGCGTACGCGGCAGGCAGATCCTCGCGAGTCAGACGCTCGTGGGAGTGGCGCTGACCACCGTCGGCGCCGTGCTGGTGACCGTCCTCGGTATGCTGGTCTACGACGTGCGCGGCCCCGCGGCCCCGCTCTCGGTCATCCTCATCTACCTGTTGTCGACGCTGTGCTTCATGGCCCTCGGCTGCCTGCTCGGCGCGCTGATCCCCAGGGCGCGCGCCGCCCAGGGCATCGGCCTGATCCTTTTCTTCGTCATGATGTTCGTGAGCGGCACGGCCCCGCCGGTCGAGGTGATGAGCGGCGTGATGCTGGACATCGGCAAGGCGCTGCCGCTGTACCACGCGGCGACGGCCTTGCAGGACGCGTGGAACGGCCTGGGCGTGAACTGGACGGAGGTCGGCATCCTGGCCGGTATCACGATGGGCGCCCTGGCCCTCACCGCCCGGCTCTTCCGCTGGGACTGAGATGAGAGACGACCGTGTGGTCTCTCGCTCAGGCGTCGATCAGCTGACCATCACCGCGGGCACAGCAACCTCACAGGCGACGCTCAGGTAGCCGGGGCAAACTCCCCGTCGGCCGCGGTCCACGTCTCTACCCGGGTGGACCGACCCGATGGAGAAGGAGACCCTCATGAGACTCCGTGTAGCTCTGCTCCTCGCCGCCGCCGCGGTGGTCGCCACCGTCGTCGGCGTCTCCCTGGCGCTGCGCACAACGTCAGATGACGCGCAGGCCGCGACCGGCACGGTCGCCGGCGAAGCGGCCGGCTCCGGCTGGCAGATGGCCGGCAATGGCTCGGGTCGCCAAGGCGCCACCGACGACGCCCATGCTCCGGTCACCGGCGAGTACGAGCTCTCCGCCGCGGACGCCGCTGCGATCGCCTACATGCGTGAAGAGGAGAAGCTGGCCCGTGACGTCTACGTCGCGATGTACGACGCCTGGGGGCTGCGGGCGTTCCAGAACATCTCTGCCTCGGAGAGCCGGCACATGGAAGCGGTCGAAGAGCTGATCGACGCCTACGGCCTCACCGACCCCGCCGCCGACACGGCGCCCGGCGAATTCCAGAACAGTGAGCTGCAGGACCTCTACGACGAGCTGGTCGCCGACGGAAGCGCCTCCCTGGAGGCGGCCCTGAAGGTCGGTGTCCTCGTCGAGCAGACGGACATCGCCGATCTGGAGAAGGCTCTGGAGGCTACGGACAATCCGGAGGTCACCGCCGTGCTCGGCAACCTCCTGGATGCTTCGCAGCGACACCTCAGCACGTTCGAGCGACAGCTCTCCCGCCACGCCGGGTGATCTGCGCCGCCGCTCCGGCGGATCCGCGGGAAGAACGCCACACAGCCAGAACCCCGGCCGCCGCCGGCGGCCGGGGGCAGCGGCCTCAGCCGGCCTCGATCTCCTCTTCGGTGGCGCCCGACTCGGAGAGCACGTGCCGGGCGACGGCGACCACGTTGTCGCCCTCGCGCAGGTTCATGACCCGCACGCCCTGCGTGGCCCGTCCGTGCCGGCTGATGCCGTCGGCGCGCATGCGGATGACCACGCCGTCGCGGCTGGTGAGCACGATCTCGTGATTGTCGCGCACCACCCGCACGCCGGCCAGATAGCCCTTGCGGTCGGTGAGCTGCACGGTGCGCACCCCGAGTCCACCGCGTCCCTTGATCGGGTACTCGCTCATGAGTGAGCGCTTGCCGAAGCCGTTCTCGGTGACCACGAACAGATCGCTGTCGTCGCGCGCGATGTCCATGGCGATGACTTCGTCGCCGGGCCGCAGACGCATGCCGATGACGCCGCTCGTGTTGCGGCCGGTGGGCCGCGCGTCGCTCTCGTGGAAACGGATGGCCTGACCGAGACGACTGATCATGATGATGTCGTCGTCGCCGGTGGTGTGCCGTACCTGGATGAGCTCATCGTCGTCGCGGATGTCGATGGCGATGATGCCGTCTGCCTTCAGCGGCGTGTTGTACGAACCGAAGAGCGTCTTCTTCACGATGCCCTTACGGGTGCCGAAGATGAGGTACTTGCCCTCGGAGACGTCGAAGTTGCGCGTGCGGATGACCGCCCGCACCGACTCATCCTGGCGCAGCGGCAGCAGATTGACCAGATGCTTGCCCTTGGCGTTCCGGCCGGCCAGCGGCAGCTCATGCGTTTTCAGACGATAGACCTTGCCGACGCTGGTGAAGAAGAGGACGTAGTCGTGGGTGGAGGCGATGAAGAAGTGCTCGACCTCGTCTTCTTCCTTGAGCTCCATGCCGGCGACGCCGATGCCGCCGCGCTTCTGCTGGCGGTACGTCGCCACCGGCAGGCGCTTGACGTACCCGGTCTTGGTGAGCGTGATCGCCATCTGCTCTTCGGCGATGAGGTCCTCGATCTCAAGATCACCCTCGTCGGGCACGATGTGGGTACGACGGTCGTCGTTGTACTGCCGTTTGACCTCGAGCAGCTCGTTCTTGACGACCTCGTAGATGGCACGCTCGTCACCGAGCAGCTCGCGCAGCTCTTTGATCTTGGCCAGCAGCTCGCGGTGCTCCTGTTTGACCTTGTCGCGCTCGAGGCCGGTGAGGCGCTGCAGGCGCAGGTCGAGGATGGCCTGCGCCTGCGGCCGGGTGAGTTCAAAGGTGTCCATCAGGGCCTCGCGAGCCTCGTCGGCGTCGGGGGCCCGGCGGATGATGGCGATCACCTGGTCGAGATTGTCCAGGGCGACCAGGAGGCCTTCGAGGATGTGGGCCCTCGTCTCGGCCTTGTCGAGCTCGAACTTGGTGCGCCGGACGACCACTTCACGCTGGAACGCGATATAGGCCTTGAGCATCTCCGGCAGATCGAGCGTGCGCGGCACGCCGCCGACCAGCGCGATGTTGATGACGCCGAAGGTCGTCTGCATCTGGGTGTGCTTGTACAGCTTGTTCAGCACGACCTTGGGGATGGCCTCACGCTTGAGTTCGATGACGAGGCGCATGCCGTTGCGATCGGACTCGTTGCGCAGGTCGCTGATCTCCGAGATCTTCTTCGTCTTGACCAGTTCGACGATCTGCTCGATGAGCGAAGCCCGGTTCACCTGATACGGCAGCTCGGTGACGATGACGGCGGCACGATTGCCCTTGAGCTGCTCGGTATGCGCCTTGGCGCGCACACGGATGCGACCGCGTCCGGTCCGGTACGCCTCCTTGATGCCGCTGGTGCCCAGGATGAGTCCGCCGGTGGGGAAGTCCGGACCCTTGATGAACTGCATGACGTCGTCGGCGCTCGCCTGCGGATGGTCGATGAGGTGGACGATGGCGTCGATGGCCTCACCGAGATTGTGCGGCGGCATGTTGGTGGCCATGCCGACGGCGATGCCGCTGGCTCCATTGACGATGAGATTGGGCATGCGGCTCGGCAGGACCATGGGCTCACGCCGCGTCTCGTCGTAGTTCGGCATCCAGTCGACCGTGTTGGCGTCGATGTCTCTGAGCATCTCGGTGGCGATGCGACTGAAGCGCGCTTCCGTGTACCGCATCGCCGCCGGAGAGTCGCCCTCGACAGAGCCGAAGTTGCCCTGGCCATCGACGAGCGGGTAGCGCATGTTGAAGTCCTGCGCCATGCGCACCAGCGTCGGGTAGATGACCGCCTCGCCGTGCGGGTGATAGTTACCGGAGGTGTCACCCGCGATCTTGGCGCACTTGCGGTGCGCCTTGGTCGGCGCCAGGCCGAGGTCGTTCATGGCGACCAGGATGCGCCGCTGGCTGGGCTTGAGACCATCGCGGACGTCCGGCAGCGCGCGGTCGACGATCACGCTCATCGCGTAGTCGATGAACGACGAGCGCATCTCGTCTTCGAGCTCGATCGGCTCGATCTTGCCTTCGAGTGTCTGGAGCTGGTCGGTCATGCGTGGTCCGCGCCCCTCAGACGTCGAGGAAGCGCACCTCCTTGGCGTTCTTCTCGATGAACTGCCGCCTGGGCTCGACCTTGTCTCCCATGAGCATCGTGAACACCTCTTCCGCCGCCATGGCGTCTTCCATGGACACCAGTTGGAGCGTACGGCTCATGGGGTTCATGGTGGTCTCCCACAGCTGATCTGGGTTCATCTCGCCGAGGCCCTTGAAGCGCTGCAGCTGGATGCCCTCCTTGCAGAGCTCCACGATCTGCACGCGCAGCGCCTCGTAGCTCGGCGCATCGGCCTTGCGGGCACCCAGGCGCAGCGAGAACGGCGGCGTGCCGATCATCTCGCTGATGCGGTCGTGGACGCGGCGCAGGCCCTGGAACTCGCGGCTGGTGAGCGCCGCCAGCGGCACGCGAAGGTTGAGCGCCAGTCCGGTGCGGCGCTCGACGAGCCGCGTGTCGAACGCCTTGACCGGCGCCGGCTCGCCGATGGCCTCGGCGTCGAGCATCCCCTGGTCCTCCGCGACCTCGTCGAGGATGGAGATGACGTAGCGGTCGTCGACGCCAGACTCGAGCGCCGAGCGCAGATCAGCCGCAGTCGACACCTCGACACCGATCATCGGCCCGTTCTTGAGCCAGTCGATCAGCTCGCCGCCCCATTGGCTCTTCAGCTTCTTGACCCAGCCCTCGTACTCGCTGAACAGCTTCAGGAAACGCTGATAGCGCGTCTCGCTGAAGCTGAAGCCGCCGTTGTGGTTGTCGACCGTGACCTTCTCCAGGCGCCCGCGCAACAGCAGCTCCTCAAGCTGGCTCTCCTTGTGGATGTACGTCTCCTGATTGCCTTGCTTGAGGCGGTACAGCGGCGGCTGGGCGATGTAGATGTAGCCGGCGTCGATCAACTGCTTCATCTGCAGGAAGAAGAACGTGAGGATCAGCGCGCGGATGTGCGAGCCGTCGACGTCGGCGTCGGTCATGATGATGATCTTGTGGTAGCGCGCCTGCTCGACGTCGAGCTCGTCGCCGATGCCGGTTCCCAGGGCGCTGATGATGGTCAGTATCTCGTTGTTGGCCAGCATCTTGTCGATGCGCGCCTTGTGGACGTTGATGATCTTGCCGCGCAGCGGCAGGATCGCCTGGAACGAGCGGTCTCGCGCCTGCTTGGCCGAGCCGCCGGNNGGTCGCGCGCCTTGCGCGCGGCGCTGCGGGCGCGCGCCGCGTTGATCGTCTTCTCGACGATGGCCCGCGCCTCGCTTGGGTTCTCTTCCAGGAACTCGGCGAGACGCGCGTTGACCGTCGTCTCGACGAGCGTGCGGATCTCGGTGTTGCCGAGCTTGCTCTTGGTCTGCCCCTCGAACTGCGGCGTACGCAGCTTGACCGAGATGAGCGCCGTGAGTCCCTCGCGCACATCCTCGCCGGAAAGGTTCTCGTCCTTCTCCTTGAGCAGGTTCTTCTGCCGCGCGTAGTCGTTGATGGTGCGCGTGAGGGCGGCGCGGAAGCCCGAGAGGTGCGTGCCGCCCTCGGTGGTGTTGATGTTGTTCGCGAACGTGAAGATCGACTCGTTGTACGTGGAGTTCCACTGCATGGCGAGCTCGGTCTGGCCGTCTGCCGTCTCGTTCTGGAAGTAGATGATGCTGCGGTGAAGGGCGTCCTTGTCGCGGTTGATGTAACCGACGAAGTCCTTGATCCCGCCGGCATACTGGTAGACGACGCTCTCGCCGTCGGCGCGGTCGTCGACGAGCTCGATCTTGAGGTTCTGGGTGAGAAAGGCGGTCTCTCGCAGGCGCTGCGACAAGACTCGATAGTCGAAGTCGACCTCCTCGAAGATCTCGGCGTCGGGCATGAACGAGACGGTCGTGCCGGTGCCGTCCTTCTTGGTGATCTTCTCGCAGCGCGCGAGGTCGGCGACCGGCGCCCCGCGCTCGAAGCGCTGATGCCAGCGGTACCCGTCGCGGAAGATGTCGATCTCCAGCCACTCGCTGAGCGCATTGACGACCGAGACACCGACGCCGTGCAGCCCGCCCGAGACCTTGTAGCCGCTGCCGCCGAACTTGCCGCCGGCGTGCAACATGGTGAGAACGACCTCGGCGGCCGGCTTGTCGTACTTGTCCATGATGCCAACCGGGATACCGCGGCCGTCGTCGACGACAGTGATCGAGTTGTCGGGATTGATGGTGATCTTGATGTGCGAGCAGTAGCCGGCGAGGGCCTCGTCGACGGAGTTGTCGACGACCTCGAAGACGAGGTGGTGCAGACCCCGCGGGCCGGTGGACCCGATGTACATGCCGGGCCGCTCGCGGACCGGGTCAAGGCCCTCCAGGACCTGGATGTCGCGGGCGTCATAACTGGGCTGCGCGGGCTGCTTCACGGTTCCTCGCAGGCGTGACCTTTGGCTGGAGAAAGGGGGTGGAAGACACTCGCGGTTCGGGGGCCGCCGACTCTCTGAGCGGCATCATGATGCGGCGTGGTTCGCACGGTGGCAGTATACCAGAAGGGGGCCCGTCGACCAAGCCGCCACGGGTACCAAAGAACCAGCAAATAGGTGCTTTTCAAGAGTCCTGTCGAGGGCAGCCGGGGGAGGCGGCGCAGACGGCCGCGGAAGGTCGCCGCGGGCACGCTCCCGGCTCAGCGGCGTGACATGCGGACCGTGAACCGCAGACGCTCCACCGGCGTCTGCGGATCGGCCGTCCGCAGGCGCTCCATGAGCTGCGGCGCCAGGTAGCTGAGCTCCGCCGCCCACACTGCCGACTCACACTCGACCACCAGCACCCCCTGCCGCAGACGGCCCGGCCACGTGACCGCACGGATCTGCTCACCGGCCGCGTCGTGCCAGCCTCGATAGGCCCGCACCTGCTCGCTGTCTTCCAGCCTCGCGACACGCCGCGCGACGATGTCGCCCAAGGTACGAGGGTCGCTCATGGCGAGCCGCCCCCGCTGCTCTCCCGGCCCTCCGTGGCCACCCGTCGCGATCCTTCGGCGGCCGGTGCCGGTAGTCCGTCCTGCAGGTCGATGATACGTGCGCCGGCAAGCTCCTCGGGGCGAAAGTACATGGATGTGGTGGTCGTGACCACGGCCTGACCGGACGCGGCGAGTAGGCGCACCAGCAGACGTCGCCGCGCATCGTCGAGCTCGCTCATGACGTCGTCCAGAAAGAGGGGACCGCGCTGGCCGGTCCACTGCTCGGCGACCTCGCGCTCCGCCAGCAGGAGCGCCAGCACCGCCGCCCGCTGCTCCCCCTGCGAGCCGAACAGACGCAGGTCGCGCCGCTCGCCGGTCGGCAGCGATTCGAAGATCTCGAGGTCGTCGCGGTGCGGCCCCAGGGCGCTGACCGCCGATTCGATCTCGCGTGGCCGTCGCGCCCACAGCGCCTCGTGGTAGCCGTCCGGATCGTCGCCGATGTCCGCCAGCGCGGAACGCAGGCTCAGGCCGAAAGCGCCCCCCGCCGGGGACAGCGCGGCCGCGAAGCCGGCGAAGCGCTCGGCCAGCGCCTCCACCAGTGCCCGGCGACGGCGTTCAAGTTCCAGTCCGCTCGACACGAGCTGGGCGTCCCACGGATCGAGGGCCCTCTCGGGGCCGCCGGCACGGACGCGCGCAAGCTGCGCGTTGCGCTGGCGCACCGCGGTCTGCAGCGCCGCGACACTCGCCTGATAGGCAGGATCGACGTCGGCGCCGAAAGCGTCGAGATGCGCTCGCCGCCGAGCCGGGCCGCCTTTGACCAGAAGCAGGCTCTCGGGCACGAACAGGAAGACCGGACCGAGACGCCGCAGGCGTTCCAGCGAGTTCACGGCTACCCCATCGACGGTCGCTCGCCGGCCCAGACGCGGCGAGTAGGCCAGAGCGGCCGTCCGGCCGTCACCGAGCATGACCTCCACCCGCGCCGCGTCAGCTCCCCAGCGCATGAGCTTGTCATCGCGTGACGTGCGAGGCGACGTGGCGCGCAGCGACCAGTACGCCGCCTCCACGAGGTTCGTCTTGCCGGTCGCATTGGCCCCTACGACTACGTTCAACCCGGGTGACAGCGCGAAATGAGCGCTCGCGTACGAGCGAAACCCGCTCAGGCGGATCTCTGCTATGTACATGCGCCTGCCACGATGCGGAAGTGCCGGTCGTCGACGACGATCTCGTCTCCGGGTCCCACCGCGTGACCGCGACGCGTCTCGACGACCCCGTTCACACGCACTGTCCCCGACTGTACGAGGACCTTCGCTTCTCCGCCGGTGCCGGCGGCGCCGCACACCTTGAGGAACGCTCCGAGAGGCAGCGGTCCGCTCACAGCGACGTCCTCCGCCGACATCGCCCGCCTCGATCTCAGCCGCTGAGACGGATAGGCATGATGAGATAAAGGAAGTCCGTGCCGGGATCGCCATCGCGTATCCCCGAGATGAGCCCCGGCCGCAGCGGTGTGATGAGCTGCAATGCCAGCTTCTCTTCGTCCACGCTCTCGATGCCGTCGACCAAATAGAGGTGATTGAACCCAATCTCCAGCTCTTCTCCGGAATACTCGATATCCAGCGTCTCACGGGCCTGACCGATGTCCTGGGTGATGGCGCGCACCACCAGCTGAGCCGGCTGGTCTTCGGTAGGAGGCACGAACCGCAGGCGCAGGGGCGCATTCTTCTGGGCCAGGAGGCCGACGCGCCGAACGACCGCCAGGAACATCTCGCGATCCAGCTCGACGACATGCTCAAAACTCTCCGGCAGCAGCTGCCGGTAGTTCGGGAACTGACCGTCGATGAGCCGCGTCGCTATCACCAGGTCGCCGAGGCCGAAGACCGCCTGGTTCTCCGAGATCACCACAGCGATCGACTCGCTCTCGATCCCGCTCGCCAGACGCGCGACCTCGTTGAGGGCCTTCACTGGGACGATGGCCTCGACCTCCGCCTGCGGGCCGTCTGAAAGAGTGGTCTGCTTGACGGCCAGACGGTAACTGTCTGTCGCCACCATGCGCAGACCGGTCGGCTCCACCGACACGAGCACCCCGGTGAGAATCGGGCGATTGTCGTCGCGAGATGCGGCCCGGGCCACCTTGGCAAGGGTCGCTAGGAACGGGACCCGGCTCACCGCGATGCTCCCGGTGAGGTCGAACGACGATGTCTGCGGAAAATCGGTCGCCGTCCACGCGTTGAGCTCGAAGCGTGCCGATCCCCCCGTGACCACCACGCTGCCCGACGCCTCGTCGCCCTGACCGAGTTCGACCGTGACGCCCGCGACCGGCAGATTGCGGACGATGTCGCTGAACAGACGCGCCGGTACCACGACATCGCCGGGACGTTCTATCTCCGCCGGGACGACAGCCTTCATCGACAGCTCGAGATCGGTAGAGCACATCTCCAGCCGCCCGTCCCGAGCCTGGAGCAGGATGCCCGAGAGCACCGGCAGAGTCCCACGCGTCGAGACGCCGCGACTCAGGACGAGAAGCTTGTCGACGAGCGCTTCGCGATCACACGTGAACTTCATCCCGGCTCCTTATGTCTACTAAGAGAAGAGAACCATATCTCGTCATCATCACAAGCCCTGTGGATGCTGTGGAGGGGCTGCAAGTACCCTGCATCCGCGAGAGCGTCTGCCTGAGGGCGATCGTGTTGACGATGTGTCGATCGTCGGCGGGTTGCTCACAACTGCGTCGGGCCACGACTGCAAGCATAGTCCTTGAGCGCCGCTTTTGGGAGTCTGTCCACAGGCCTTCCACCGCTTCCCGACAGGCTATGCGAGGAGCCGTGGACACGGAGTGCGACGGCTCACTCTAGGACTGCGACTTGAGGCGTGCCGTGATGGTCTGGATGAGGTCGTGGAGCTGGCGGTCGTGACCGTCCTTGAGCAGCTTGTCGATCTTGTTGACGCCATAAAGGACGGTCGTGTGATGACGCCCGCCGAAGCGGTCGCCGATCTGCGGCAGCGAGGCGTCTGTGAGATCGCGACAGAGGTACATCGCGATCTGCCGGGCGTAGGCGACCGTCTGGCCGCGGCGGTCGCCGCGCAGGTCGGCGACGTGGGTACCGAACTGGCGCGCCACCTCGGCCTGGATGGCATCGATGGTGATCGGTGCCGCATACGACTTCGGGAGGAGGTCCTTCAGCGCCTCTTTGGCCACATCGAGCGTCACGGGGGCATCGCTGATCGAAGCGTAGCTGACGACGCGGGTGAGAGCGCCGTAGAGCTCGCGGATGTTGGTCGTGATGTGACTCGCGATGTACTCCAGCACTTCCGGATCGGCGAGCTTGAAGCGCTCCCATTTCACCTGTTTGCGGAGTATCGCGATGCGGGTCTCCAGGTCGGGTCGGCCGATGTCGACCACGACGCCTTGGCCGAACCGTGAGCGCAAGCGTTCCTCAAGCGCCTTGAGCTCACGTGGCGGCCGGTCCGAGGTGATGACGATCTGCTTGCCCGCTTCATACAGCGAGTTGAACGTGTGGAAGAACTCCACCTGCGTCTGCTGCTTCTCGGCCAGGAACTGGACGTCGTCGACCAGCAGGATGTCGTTGTCCCGATAGGCCTGCTTGAAGCCTTCGATGCGGCCCTTGTCGGTGAGCGCGTTGATGAAGTCGTCGGTGAATCGTTCGACGGTGACGTACTTGAACTGGAGCCCGGGAGAGGTCTGGTGAGCGGCATGGGCTATGGCCTGGATGAGATGCGTCTTGCCGAGTCCGGTGTCGGCGTAGACGAAGACCGGGTTGTAAGCCTTTGCCGGCGCCTCGGCGACACTGTGCGCCACCGCCGTCGCATACTCGTTGTGCGGGCCCACGACCCAGCGGTCGAAGACGTACCTTGGGTTAAGATCGGCCGGCACCTGGGCGACCGGACCCTGTCCGTTGAAGGTGCGCGCGTGGTCGGGGCCGGTCGGGGCTGGATCGGGGGCCGGGTCGGGCTCATCAGCCGCCGGGACCGTCATGCTCGCCGCTCGCTCATCGACGGCGACGCGGATGTCCACCGGCGCACCCAGGACCGCTTCCAGAGACTCGCAGATGAGGCCGGCGAACCGCTTCTCCACCCAGTCTCGCGCAAACTCGTTGGGGACACCGAGGACGAAGCTGCTCTCGCTGAGCTCTACCGGCACGGAGCGCACGAACCACAGCCGGTAGGTGGCCTCGTTGACGCGGGTCTTCAGGTGGGTCCGGGCCTCATCCCAGATGAGTGTCAGCTGTTCGTCGATGGCGAAGCCCTCTCGTGTCCGCGCCGGAAGGATGGAACGGCGCCGAGGGTAGACCGCACCGTCACAGGATGGTGTCGAGGACGGAGACGCCCTCGCTGGTCAGGGCTCGCTTGCCGTCGCCTCGCGAGTGTATCAACCCCATCTTCTCCAGTACACCAAGTTCGCGGAAGGCGGTGGCGGCGGCGATGTCGAGCTCCCGGCCGATGGCCGTGGGGCCGGCAGAGCCGAGCTCCATCAGCAGCACGAGGACGCGCTTCTGGCGGGTCGTCAACTTTGGTTCCGGTGTCGTCGGCCTGGGCGGTGGCGGCGGAGCCACGGCACGGTTGGGCAGGTTGATCGTCAACACCGTACCGCCGCCGAGGTTGTCCTCGATGGTGAGCACGCCCTGCATGAAGGCGAGCGACTCCCTGGCGATCGGCAGCCCGGAACCGACCCCGCGGATGTGCTGCCGCTGGTCGGCGGTCGCGGTCGTGAAGCCGGGCTCGACCGCCCGCTCCTTGTCTTCGATGCCGGGGCCGTGATCCGAGATGCGGACCACCTGACCGTTCTCAAGCACGGTGACGACGACGTCCCGGAACGACGCGTGGATGAGGTTCTCGATGAGCTCCCGGATGACCGTGTAGGGCACCTGACCGCCCTGTTCCCGGCAGGCGCGGTACGTCTCGGTCGCCAGGGCGTCCATGAGGTGCGGCATCTCGGCGCTCTCCACCGAGACGACGCGGGGTGGGCTGGTGAGCGTGTCGTAGATGGCGATGCGGGGTGCCGCGGCGCCGGCGAACCGGCTCTGGTCCTCGGCGAGATCCCCCTCGTGCTCGATCCGGTCACCGGCCGGCCGAGCTTCCGGGGAGAGCGTGCTCGCCGCATGGTCCTCGATGACGACGCCCGCCGGCGTGCCACCGCTTCCGCCAATCGGCGGCACAGGGCGTGGACGAGCGTCGCTGAGGAGTCGGTCGAGAAACGAGTCCATGCCCATGACCGCAGTGTACAGCAGGCGGCGGCGACCGCCCCATATCGATCGTCAACCTCAGTGAAATGTGCATGAGCAGGGTATTCGGAACGGTTATCCACAGGGTTTTCGACATCTGTGGAGAGAGGCCCGGCGGCCGGCCTCCTTTTGCCGGAAATAGCGGCGCTGTGGACGAGGGTGTTTCAGCAGGCCGTTTCCCGCTGTCGTCCCGGCGATGCGCGGTACTGCATGGCAGTGGTCGCCGCAAGACCATGATCGACGCAGGTGACACCGGCTTTTGCCCTGCTCAGGCGCCTCCAGGAAGCCACCCACCGTCGTCTTCGTATGTCAAGCGGACTCATCCTCGACAAGGGCTTTTCCACGGCCTTGTCGAGTCTGCATGCGCGTGAAAGTGCGCTTATCCACAGTTTCCACAGGCTTCGGTGGGGCCGGTGTACAAGGAAGTGAAACGCGCCGCGTTCCTTCTGGTGTCTCGGGGTCTATACTGAGTCGTGGAGATATGCGGAGCTCCCGTCCGAGGGGCTGAGAAGGCGCTTCCTGGCGCCGACGCGCAGAACCTGACCACCTGCGGGTGGCGGCGCACCGAGCGCCGCTGGGTAATGCCAGCGAAGGGAGATGATGATGGTGTCGAGCACTTCCACGCCAGAGCACGCATGGTTCCGTCCTGTGCGGGACGTGCGCTCCGGATTCAACCTCGCCGCGTGGGACGTGAGGATCATCGCCGAGGCGGCGATCGCCATCGCGCTGGCCGCGGCTCTAGGCCAACTGCGGCTGTTCACCATGCCCCAGGGCGGCTCGGTGAGCCTCGAGATGCTGCCCCTGCTGTTCCTGGCGGCGCGTCGCGGCCTCGGGCCGGCCATGATCGCGGGCGGGCTGTATGGGATGGTCCAACTGATCCTGCCGGGTGCGTTCATCTTCCATCCCGCTCAGGCTGCCCTCGACTATCCGCTGGCGTTTGCGGCCGTGGGCGTCGCCGGTCTGGTGAGGCCGGCGACCTGGTGGCGTCTGTCGGTCGCCGTCGCCCTCGGCATGGGGGGCCGGCTGGCCTGCCACTTCCTGTCCGGCCTCATCTTCTTTGCGTCGTACGCGCCCGACTGGGAAGCGCCTTGGCTGTATGCTCTCACCTACAACCTGCTGTACCTGGCGCCGGAGGCCGTCATCACCGCGCTCCTGCTGTGGCCGTTGCTCAAGGCCTATGAAGCCGCGTTCCCCGCCGGACCTGTCGACGGACGTCTCTCCGGGCAAGGACGTTCTCGAGGCCGGTGAGCGGCGCCGGCCAGAGCGCATCCACCCACGGGCCGGCGAGGTCTCGCCGCAGGGTGGCGGAATGAGCGCCGCCGCCCCGCCGGTGGCCGCCGTCTTTCTCAACGGCGAATACACCGACCCCGAGTTCGACCGCCGAGTAGCCGCCCGCTCCGACGTCCTGCTGGCGGCCGACGGGGGCGCCGCCCGGCTGGCGGCGCTCGGCCTGCGTCCCGACGCCGTCATCGGCGACATGGACTCGCTTGCCGCCGACGTCGCGGCCGGTCTCGTCGCGGCAGGCGTGCCGTTCGTGCGTCACGAGGTCCGCAAGGATCAGACCGACGGCGAGCTGGCGGTGCGCTACGCCCTTGCCCAGGGCGCCGGCCGCATCCTTCTCGCCGGCGCCCTGGGCACGCAGCTCGACCACGTGCTCGGACACACGGCGATCCTGCGCCGGCTGGCCCGCGAGGGTGTCGAGGCGTGTGCTCTCAGCGCACACCTGTGGGCGACGGTGGTTCGCGGACCCGGCGAGCTGCAGCTCGCCGGGACGCTGGGCAGCCGCTTCTCCTTCGTGGCTCTCACGTCATGCACGTCGGTGACGCTGCGCGGCTTCGACTACGGACTCGAGGGAGCGGAGGTCGGGGCCGACACCTGCCTCGGTCTCGGCAACACCGTCGTGTCGGCGACCGCGCTGGTCGGTCTGCGGTCGGGGGAGGCGCTCCTGCTCGTCTTCGCGGACGGTCTGGCGGTCGAGGCCGTCCGGCGAGCGACGCCGTCGGGGACGCCGCCGCCGTGAACGCGCCCGGCGAGCCGGCCACGACCGGCGCCCTGGGGCTGCGGCCGTGCTCGCGGTGGCGGCACTGGACGCCGTGGCTGTGGACCGCGGTCATCGTCATCGTGTCGGTGGTCCCCGCCGAATGGCTTCTGGGGGCCGCACCGGAGCGGTCATGGTCGGTGCTTGCAAGCCTCGCGCACGCGTTCGAGTTCGCCATCCTGGCCGGCCTCATCGTCTGGCGAGAGGGCGCCGCTCAAACGAAAGCCTGGCCGTCGGCCGTCGTCCTGCTGCGGGCCGGCGCGACGGCGCTGCTCCTGGCGCTGCTGATCGAGGTCGTCCAGTGGCCGCTGCCCTACCGCTCGTTCGACGGCCGCGACTTGGCTGCAGATGCGGCCGGCATCGTCCTCGGTCTCGGCCTCAGCGCCGTGGCTCTTCGCCGGGCTGCCTGTCGGTCCGGTCGATGATCGACGCCGCGATCGCGTCGGATGAGACGCTGTAGGTGCCCCGGTCGAGTCGGTCGCGCAGGGTCAGCAGAAGGCCCCATCGCCACGGAGACCGGTGATGGGTCCCGGGCTCGGGCCGCCTGGTGTGTGCCTGACTCTGTGCCACTGCCCCTCCCTGGGTCGTCTCGACGAGAGTATCGGTGCCCGGCGACAGGTGGTTTACTACGATGCGTAAGCTGAGGAGACTGCACATCTGTGGCCGGCCCTAAGGCGCAAGGGAGGCGGAATGGCAACGCTGCGACGCATCACTGACGCGGTGGACGACGTCCTCGCGGAGGTCCGGCCGATGCCGGCCGAGCCGGTGCCGCTGGTGGCCGCTCTCGGCCGCGTGAGCGCCGGGCGACTGGTCGCTCGCGACGATGTCCCCGGGTTCACCAACTCGGCGATGGACGGCTTCGCCTATCGGGCCGCCGACGGTGGGACCGCGGTCGCCGACGGCCTGCGGGTGATGGCCGACATCCCCGCCGGCACGGCGCCGACCGTGGCCATCGGCCGCGGTGAGGCGGCTCGGATAATGACCGGCGCGCCCCTGCCGCGGGGCGCGGACACGGTCGTGCCGGTGGAGCAGACCTCGGTCGTCGGGGAGACCGTCCTGCTCACGACCGCTCTTCCGGAGGGCGCCAACGTCCGGGCGGCCGGCGAGGACGTGCGCGCGGGCAGCGTCGTGGTCGAAGCCGGCAGGGTGTTGCGGCCCGCGGACCTGGGCCTGCTCGCGGCCGCCGGCATCGCCGCCGTCCCCGTGGCCCGGCGCCCGCGCGTGGCGATCATCGCCACCGGCAGTGAGCTGGTGGCGCCGGAGGAGCCGGTAGGCCCGGGCCTGATCCGCAACTCGAACTCGTTCACGGCCTGCGGCCAGGCTCTGGAAGCGGGTGCCGAGCCGGTCATGCTCGGCGTCGCTCGCGACGAGAGGGACGTCACCCGGCGACTGTTGGAGGAGGCGCTGCGGGAAGACATCGTCATCACCTCCGGCGGCGTCTCGGTCGGCGACTACGACTTCGTCAAGGACGTGCAGGACGAGCTGGGAGTCGAGCGCCGGTTCTGGGGCGTCCGGGTCAAGCCCGGCAAGCCGCTGGCCTTCGGGGTGCGCGAGGGAACGCTGGTCTTCGGCGTCCCGGGCAATCCCGTGGCGGCGATGACCAGCTTCGAGCTGTTCGTCCGCCCCGCCATCCTCTCGATGCTCGGCCGCCGGGATATCTGGCGTCCGATGCTCAGCGCCGAGGCCGAGGAACCCGTCCGGCCCACCAAGGAGCGCGCCGAGCTGCGGCGCTGCCGGTTGACCCTCGACGGCCGCCCGCGGTTCTCGCTCACCGGGGCTCAGGGGTCGGGAGTGCTCAGCTCCATGACGCTGGCCGACGCACTGCTGATGCTGCCCACGGGCTTTCCCGGAGCACCTGCCGGCGAACGATTCACGGTGATGCTTCTCGAGGGCAGCTCGACGGAGCGGCCGACGCTGCCCGACTGATCGGCGCCGGCCGTCCGGTGGCGGGCGACGACCGGGGCGGGTGCGAGCGTCTGGGGCCGTCAGCGCAGCTCGAAGCTCTCGATCTGCGCCCAGACGATGAGACGGCTGCGGGCGCTGTACGGCGGGTGACAGGTGGTCAGGACGAGATCGTAGCCGCGGTCGTACAGGACGGTGATGTCGCTGGGCTTCACGACCGTCTTCTTGGCGACCGCATACTCGATCCGCGCGTAGGGCGTCGTGACCGTCATGGAGTCTCCGGGGCGCAACTCGTCGAGGTGCAGGAACGGCGCTCCGTAGGTGGTGCGATGGCCGGCGACGGCGAACGGCCGCCCCTGCCCGGGCAGGGGCGTGAGGCCGTAGTGCACCGGCGCGCTGCGCAGCAGCCCCTGGTCGGTGCCGCGGCCAAAGGACGGCGGCTTGCGGGCGCCCTCGAGCACCTTGGTGTCGAGCTCGATGCGTGGGATCTGCAGCCGCCCGAGGGGCTTGCCGGGCTCGAGGCGCGCGGCGAAGGAATCGGCCAGCCGACCCAGGCGCTCCTCGGGTGTCTGCTCGGGGCTCGCCGGGACCGGGGACTGCCGCTGCTCGACACGGAACTCCCGCACCTCGGCCGCGTACTCATCGTCGATGCGGTCCTGCTGCACCCATGCGTAGGCGCCCGACCAGAACGGATAGGCGAGCAGGATGCCTCCGACGACCAGCATGACGCTGGAGACACGTCGAAACAGCCGCTTGCGTTCTTTCGAGACCATGGTCAGGCGTGTACCCCCGTCGGCCTGCACCTACGCCCTCATGGTACACTGAGCGACCGCTCGGGCAGGGGTGTCGAGACGGGCTCTCGTGGCTTCGGCCCGGCCCGTGCGTCCGGCGCCGATCCCCGGTGCCCGCACTGTGAGGCGTCCGGCAGTCAAGGCTCGTTCCCCGGGAGCAACGACCAGAGCGCCTGTGACACCGCCAGGGCGATGATGGGTCTCGACTCTCCACGGGTGTCGTTTCTGGGGGCCGTGACCCGGCGGCGAGGGTCCGGTACGCTCCGGACTTCGTGACGGAAGGCGGACGACGATGCAGACGACCCACGTGAGCGTGGTTGACAGGACGTCCTCGGGGGCCCGCGACCGAGCCCTGCGGATCCTCTCCGACGCCGATCTTCAAGAGCTCGACGCGGCCGCGGTCCGCATCGTGGAGAACGTCGGAGTGGCGATGCCGGCGGCGGTCGCTCGCGAGGCGCTGGCGGCGGCCGGCGCCGAGATCGACGGCGCGCGCGTGCGCATCCGCGGCGACCTGCTGCATGATCTCGCCGGCCGGGCGCCACGTCATCTGACGCTCGGCGCGCGAGCGGCGGCCACGCTGACTACGGGGACCGGCTCGCTGCTCACCACCGACGGCTGCTGCACAGAGATCTACGACATCACGGACGGCGAGAAGCGGCCGACGACCGCTCAGGACGTCGCCGACATCTCCCGCCTCGTCGATGCGCTCGACCAGATCGACTTCTGCTGGCCGGCGGTCAGTGCCCAGGACGTACCGGTCGAGCGCCGGGGGCTCTGCGAGCTCTATCTCGCTCTGGCGAACACCGGCAAGCACGTGCAGACGGTCACCATCGTGGAGCCGGGGCCGGCACGGACGGCGGTCGAGATGGCGCTGGCCATCGCCGGCGGCGAGGCCGAGCTGCGCGCCGCCCCGCCCATCTCGGCGCTGCTGGGCACGGTCACGCCGCTGGGCAACGACGCCGGCACCCTGGAGGCCGCACTCGTGTTCGCCGCGGCAGGCGTGCCGATCGGCTTCGTCACGATGCCGATGGGTGGGTCCACGACACCGCTCTCCGAGGCCGGCTCGCTGGCTGTGGGAGTCGCCGAGGCACTGACCGCTGTAGCGGTCGTCCAGGCTGCCTATCCGGGGGCGCAGGTCTTCATCTGCTTCATCCCGAGCTTCATGGACCTCAAGAGCGGCGACTTCACCGGTGGCGCGCCGGAAGACACGGTGATGGGGGCGGCCGTCGGTGACATCGGCCGGTACTACGGGCTGCCGACACAGTGCGGCGTCAACTCCGCCGGTGCCAAAGCGAGCGGCTGGCAGACCGCCGTCGACGATGTGGCGACGACGTTCCTCTCGCTGCTCAACGGCGTCGACATGCTCACCGGCGTCGGCATGGTGGCCGGCGGCCGCATCTTCTCGCTCGAGGAGATGCTCCTGGCGACGCAGGTGACGGTCTGCGCGCGGTCGTTGGCGGCAGCGGTCGGTCTGCGCGAGACGCCGGGCTCGGCCGCCGCGTCGCTCCTTCCGGTGTCGGGCGCCGGCGGTGGGCCGGACCGCGACAGGCTGGATGGGGACGGGGAAGATGCGGTGGGATGGTCGCTGCGGCGCGCCCGCGATCTGCTGGCGACCCATGTGCCGGCGCCACTTGCCGACGACATCGACGACGAGCTGCGACGCCTGGCCGGGGCGCCGCAGCGGCCATGACTACGGTGCCGTCGTGACGCCGGCTGTCAAGCGCAGAGACGACCCGCGTGGAGTGTCAGGGAGCGCGCCGCGCTCCGGCACTGGGCGGCCAGCCAGGAGGCGGCCCCGTCGAGCAGGCGTCCTCCGCGCCGCCGCAGTCGTGGCGGCCCTCCTCCTGTCGGGCGCACTGCCGACCGTCGCGGTCACCGCTTGCGGGACTTCCGACGAGCCGGAGCCGGAGAACGCGGCAGCGCGCATGAAGCAGATACTCGGGCGCGCCCCGAAAGGGGCGGCGGCGGCGATCGCCGAGCGGGGCGAGCTCTTGATCGCCGTGACACCAGACTACCCGCCGCTCAGCTACTACAACGACGACGGCGAGCTCACCGGGTTCGACGTCGCGGTCGGCACGGCGGTCGCCGAGTACCTCCAGCTCGCCCCGCGGTTCACCGAGCCTGTCTGGGAGGCGGTCCCCGCGGGCCTGGCCAACGATCGCTTCGACGTCTCCATCGGGTCGTTGTCGCCGGACCAGGGCCTGGTGGGACCGATCGCCTATACCGGACCGTACTACTACACCGAGGGCCGGCTGCTCGTGCGCGCCGGCGCCCCACAGTTGAAGGGCCCGGAGGCTCTGGCGGGCAAGCGCGTGGGGGCGGGGGTCCACACCGTCTTCTACCGCTGGCTGCAGGAGCAGGAGGATGTCGAGGTGGTGGCGTATCCGAGCGATGCAGAAGCCCTCTCCGGTCTGGAGGCGGGGCGCGTCGACGCGATCCTTCTCAGCAGCCTGGCGGCGCGTCAGGCGACCGAAGCGGGTCGCGATGTGGAGCGTTCCGGCCCGCCGCTGTTCGCGGAGCCGCAGTCGTTCGTCGTCAGCAAGGACGAGAAGGACCTGCTTCGGGTCATGGACGCCGCCATCGCCGCCCTGCGCGAGGACGGTGTGCTGAGCGAGCTCTCGCAGCAGTGGTTCGACGGGCAGGACCTCAGTCGGAGCCGGGCGGCCGTGAGCGCCAGCGCGAGTCCGGCGGGCGAGAGCCCATGAGGCCGGCAGGTCAAAGCGCCTGCCGATCTGCTTGCAGGCGGTCGCCTGAAGCGGAGACTGATGCGCGAGCTATGCACCGCGCTTCACACGCGGTATAAATGAGCGTACTTGAGTCGCGTCGGGTCATCGGGGTCATGGGGAGCCCGGCCCGGCGCGCAAGGTCCTTCGGAGAAGAGGTCTCCGAAGTGAGAGCTACCTCGAAAGGATGGGGAGCATGAGGAAGAGCAAGGGGGGCGCATTTCTCGCGATCGCGCTCATCGCCATCGCGGCCCTGCTCGGCATCGTCGCCTGCGGCGGCGGTGAAGACGAGGGTACCACCGGCGAGGCCAGTCCCACCGCAGCCGAGGAGATGACCACCGCCGAGCTGTGGGCCGACATCCTCGGCGCCGAGCCGACCGGCCTGGCGGCCGAGATCCTCGAGCGCGGCGAGATGATCGTCGCCAACGACGCCAACTACCCACCGCAGAGCTCGGTCGATCAGGCCACCGGCGAGCTGGTCGGCTTCGACGTCGACGTCGCCAACAAGGTGGGCGAGATCCTCGATATCCCGGTGACGTTCGTGAACCCGGCGTGGGAGACGATCCCGGCCGGTCTCGACACCGGGCGCTGGGACGTGTCCATCGGCTCGATGACCATCACGCCCGAGCGGCAGAAGAGCCTCGATTTCACCTCGCCGTACTACTTCACGTCCGGCCAGGTCTTCGTGCAGAAGGGCGGTGCGCAGATCGCCGGCGTCGAGGACCTCGCCGGCAAGACTGTCGGCGTGGGAGCCGCCACCACGTACTACGATTTCCTCAAGGAGAACAGCGACGCCAAGGTCAAGACTTATACGACCGATGCGGACGCCTTCCCCGACCTCCTCAACGGCAACATCGACTTCGTCATGACCGCCGGACCGACCGGGCAGGAGGCCATCCTGGCCGGCAAGGAGATGGAGTTCTNNCCGACTGGCTGGCGCTGCTCGACTACGCGGTCAAGCAGATGCACGAGGACGGTTCGCTGTCCGCCATGTCCGAGGAGTGGTACAACGGCGTCGACCTCACGGTCAAGGAGTAGCGGTCTGCGGGCTGTCCTGCTGAGATGCGGCAGCCCGACTCCGTGAAGTGACGGCGGCGGGGGCGCCCGGCGCCCCCGCCGCCACGAAGAACGTGAGAGGGGTCCCGTCTTCATGAAGGAACGTCCCGGCGCGATAGCCCTGGTGCTGGCGTTCGCGCTCCTCTTCTGCTCGGCCGTCGCCATGGTCGTCCCGGCCTTCGCCCTCGCCCAGGAGGGCACGCCGGAGATCCGCGGCGTCTCGCCCAACCCGGAGTCGACCCGCACCACCTGGGGCGGCGACACCGTGCTGGTCAACTTCCGCCCCAACGGCGCCACCATCGACCCGGACGCCTGCGAGCTGTACATCAACGGCGAGCGTCAAGAGGCCACGGCCGCCGTGCGCGCCATCTCGCAGGCCACCGCCACGGTCATCTTCACCTGGCCCGAGTCGCTGCCGGGCGGCGAGTACGACTTCCGCGCCGTGCTGGCCACCACCGAGGGCGTCACGGTCGAGCGCGAGTGGAGCTTCGACAGCGAAGGCCAGGGCTCCGGCCGCTCGCTGATCAGCTTCCAGGTGATGCAGGACTGGTTCTGGTTCATCGCCCGCGGCGCCATCGTGACCGTCGAGCTGACGGTCATCTCGATCGTCTTCGCCAGCATCCTGGCGCTCTTCGGCGCCCTGGGACGTCTGTCGCGCAAGATGAGCTACCGCCAGGCCTGGGCCAAGTACCAGAGCTGGGGCTACCTGGCACGCATGACCCTCGGCCGCATCCCCTACTGGATCGCGACCTTCTACACCTCGCTGTTCCGCGGCACGCCGCTGCTGCTGCAGATCATCGTCATCTACACGGTCACGCCCCAGTTCATCCAGTACTTCGGGCTGCCCGACAAGTACAACCCGCCGGCCTTCTGGTCGGGCGTGGCGGCCCTCTCGCTCAACTACGGCGCCTACCTGACCGAGGTCTTCCGGGCCGGCATCCAGGCGGTGCCCAAGGGCCAGTCCGAGGCCGCCTGGGCGCTGGGCATGAACAGCTGGCAGACAGAGAAGCGCATCGTGCTGCCGCAGGCCTTCAAGATCGTCATCCCGGCCGTGGGCAACGACTTCATCGCCCTGATCAAGGACACCTCGCTGGTCTCGGTGATCACCGTCGAGGAGCTGCTGCGCCGCTCGCAGCTGGCCGGCGCGGCGACCTACAACCCGCTCTCGACGCTGTTGGTGGCGGCCGCCTTCTACTGGGCGCTGACCATCTTCTTCAGCTTCTGGCAGGCCAAACTCGAACGCAGGATGGAGCGAGACCGTGCCCGTGCATAGCGACATGCCGATGCCGGACGCCCCGACGCCGCCGAGCAGCTCCGAGGTGCTCGTCAAGATCGAGGCGCTGCACAAGAAGTTCGGCAACAACCACGTCCTGCGCGGCGTCGACATGGAGATCCGCCGCGGCGAGGTGGTGGTGCTCATCGGACCCTCGGGCTCCGGCAAGAGCACCCTGCTGCGCTGCATCAACTTCCTGGAGGAGCCGACCTCCGGCTACATCACCGTCGGTGGCGTCACCGTCAAGTGCGGCTCCCACGGCAAGACCTACAGGGACGCCGTCCACGACGTGCGCATGAAGTGCGGCATGGTCTTTCAGGAGTTCAACCTCTTCCCGCACAAGTCGGTGACCGAGAACATCATCGAGGCACCGCTGATCGTCAAGAGACAGAAGAAGGAGGCGGCGCTCGAGAAGGCACGCATCCTGCTTGAGCGCGTCGGGCTCTCCGACCGCGCCGACTACTTCCCCAGCCAGATCTCCGGCGGTCAGAAGCAGCGCGTGGCAANNGACGAGCCGACCAGCGCCCTCGACCCGGAGCTCATCGGCGAGGTCCTCAACGTCATGAAGAGCCTCGCCCAGGACGGCATGACGATGATCGTCGTCACCCATGAGATGAGCTTCGCCCGTGACGTCGCCGACCGGGTGATCTTCATCGATGAGGGCCTGTTCCTGGAAGACGAGCAACCGGACACGCTCTTCTACCATCCTCAACACGAGCGCACGCGCCAGTTCCTGCGCCACATCCTGCCGGGACGAGATCAGGAGCGGCTGGAGGATGAGACGGCGGGGCGGGAGCTGCCGGATTGAACCTGGGCGTGGGACGGCGGGTGGCCCTCCGCGGAGGGCCACCCGCCGTCTTCCCTTCTCAGGTATCGTGCTGAGCGACGACGCGCGTGGCGCAGGTGCTCGACCATCCGACGGCCACGGCAGTGTACCGGGCGTCGAACTCGAGTTCCTCGCCGAGGCGCACCGGGGGATCGGCATCGGTGACGTCGACCACCGTGTGATCTGAGCTGGCGCCGACCAGCGTGACGCCCGGTCGCGTCGGCTTCAGGAAGCGCACGCTGAGGTCGATCTCGCCCATGGCCAGGATCGCCCGCCGGCGTACGCCCAAGTCGGGCCACTCGTTGAGGCGCAGGAACGCATCGGGACCGATCTCGCCGTCCGGCGCCGAGGGCTTGTCTTTGACCTCGATCACCTCAGCGTACGCCTTGAACGTGTCGGCGTACGGCGCCGGCAGCGGCGCCTCGCTGATCTCGTCGGTGCCGAAGAGGATGCCCTCCCCGATCCGCAGCTGGCTGAATCGTGACGGCAGCTCGCCGCTCTCGATGAAGCGCAGGTTGTTCGTGTGGCCCCCGCTCACGATGCGGAACCGCCGGCCGAGCCGCTCCTCGAGATCCTCGACCACGTCGACGAAGTCGCACATGTTCCCCGGTGTGGGCAGCACGCCACAGAGGCAGTTGAGGCTCGATGCGACTCCGGTGAGGTCGAGGCCGGGCAGCTCGTCGGCGAGTCGGCAGAGCTCGAAGGCGTCCTCGGGCATGACTCCCTCACGCCGATCGCCGGACTCGATGATGATCAGGACGGAGTGCGTCACACCCCGCTGTACGGCGGCGGCGGAGAGCGCCCGCAGGGTGTCGGCCTCGGAGTTCAGGCTGCACTGCGCGAGGGCGACGACGTCGTCGACCTCGCTGAGCGCCGGCAGACGAAGCAGCAGCACGTCGCAGTCGATGCCGGCCGTGCGGAAGCGGCGGATGTTGTCGAGCCGGGACTCGGCGATCGTCCTGACGCCGCCGGCAAGGACGGCGCGAACGATCTCCGGCTCGCCGCAGACGCACTTGGTCACGGCGGCGACCTCGATGCCGTGCGACGCGCAGAGCTTGACGATGGCGCGCGCATTGGCACTGATCTTTTCGGTGTCGGCCACGATCCTCATGCGGCCGTACCCTATACGGCCGACCGGGTCCGGTGCACCCCGGGATGGTGGGGATGGCCAGGCACAGACACGGGCGGGCTGCATCATCTCAGTCAGCCGGCTGTATGATTCCAGAGACCAGAAGCGAGCTCGCCGGAGCCGTCCGCCGCCTGCTGCGGGATCGATCGATGAGGGGGTAGGTCCATGAAACGCAACCTTCAGGCCGGCGCACGACGCAACGCCGGCCTGCGCATGGAAGTCTTCTCGGAGACCGACCGCGACGACATCCATCTCGCCACGCTCGAGGTGCTCGAGCGCACCGGCGTCAACGTGGAGCACGACGAGGCCTTCGACATCTTCGCCGACGGCGGCTGCCATGTGGACCGCGACCGTGGCCTCGTCAGGATACCGGCCCACGTGGTGGAAGACGCGATCCGCTCGGCGCCGTCCAAGGTCGTCCTGTGTGGTCGCCGGCCCGAGTACGACGTGGTCCTGGAGTCGGGACGGGTGGCGTTCACCAACTTCAGCGAAGGGGTCCAGGTCGTCGATCAGGAGACCGGCGAGCTGCGCCCATCGACCAAGCAGGACGTCGCCGACCTGGCCCGCGTCAACGACTACCTGAGCGAGTTCTCGACCTACGAGATGGCGGTCAGCGCCCGGGACGTGCCCGAAGCCACCATGGCCGTCCACAACGCCGAAGCGGCGCTGCCCAACACGCGCAAGTGCGTCGGCACCGGCGCCCTCTCGACGCTCGAGGCGGAGGCCATCATCGATCTGGGGGCGGCCATCGTCGGCAGCCGCGAGGCGCTGCGGGCACGACCGATCGTCTACCTCGGGGTGTGCCCCGTGAGTCCCTTGAAGCTGCCGCGTGACGTCACCGAGGTCATCATCTCTGCCTCCCGCTCGGGCCTGCCGGACAACATCCTCTCGATGGCCATGGCCGGCGCCTCCTCGCCGGTCACGCTCGCCGGCACGCTGGTGACCCACAACGCCGAGGTGCTGGCCGGCATCACTCTGGCTCAGCTCACCGAACGCGGCTCGCCGTGCATCTACGGCTCCTCCACGACGGCCATCGACCTGCGTCTGGCGGCGGCCTCGGTCGGCTCGCCCGAGCTGGGGCTCATCAGCGCCGCGGTGGCGGAGATGGCCCACCGCTACGACCTGCCGAGCTTCGTGGCGGGGTTGTAGGCGGACAGCAAGCTCAGTGACGTGCAGACCGGTCACGAGAAGACCCTCACCGGCCTCATGGCGGCGTTGGCAGGTGCCAACCTCATCTACGGGGCGGGGATGACCGAGTCGGGCGTCACCTTCGATGCGGCGCAGTTCGTGCTCGACAACGAGCTGGCGGCGATGGTCAGACACACGGTGGCCGGCATCGCGGTCAGCGACGAGACCCTGGCCGTCGACGATATCCACGCGGTGGGACCGTTCGGGGACTTCCTCTCACTCGAGGCGACGATGCGCCACATGCGCTCCCAGAGCCAGCCGGTGTTGATGGACCGGCGCGTACGTGAGGAGTGGCAGGGCATGGGCGGCCACGACGCCTATGCGCGGGCACAGGCCAAGGCCCGGGAGATCCTCGCCGAGCACCGGCCGGAGCCGCTGTCTGAGGATGTCCTGGTGCGGATGCGGCAGGTCGTCGAGGAGGCCGATCGGGCCGTGGGGGTGCGCTGAAGAACGGCAGCCGTCGTCAAGCCGCGGGCGGGAACCCGGTCAATCTGTATCGAGCGCCTTTACAGCCCCGCGCCCGGGGACTAGGTTCGAGACGCTTTCGAGTCCCTGGAGGATCGTCATGAAGAGGAACCCGCAGGCCGGCGCCGTGCGGAACAGCGGCCTCAGATTCGAGGTCCTGAGCCAGACCGATCTCGATGATGTCCATCTGGCGACGCTCGAGGTGCTCGAGCGCACCGGTGTGTTCGTAGAGGACGATGAGCCGCTCGACATCTACGCCGATGGCGGCTGCCGGGTCGATCGCGAGCGTCGGGTGGTGCAGATCCCGGCCCACATCGTTGAAGACGCGATCCGCTCGGCGCCGCCGATCAACTACCAGTGTGGACGCGATCCGCGACACGACCTGGTCCTCGAGGCAGGTCGCGTCGCGTTCTGCAACTTCGATGAGGGCATCAAGGTCCTCGACCCGTTCAGCGGCGAGCACCGCGACCCGACCATCGAAGACGTGGGACGCATCGCGCGTCTGGTCGATGCGCTCGACGGCATGGCCACGTATGAGTCCGCCGTCGGTGCCCACGACGTGCCGGGAGAGACGGCCCCGATCCATCAGGCGGAGGCCGGCCTTCTGAACACCGGCAAGAGCGTCGGGACCGAGGCGGTGAGCGCCTTCCACGTGCGCCGTATCGCCGAGATGGCCGAGTTGATCGTCGGCGGCGCCGACGAGCTCCGTGAGCGGCCGATCGTCGGTTTCGGGGTCTGTCCGGTGAGCCCGCTGCAGCTGCCGCGCGACGCCACCGAGGTGATCATCGAGACGGCGCGCCGCGGGCTGCCGGACACGGTGCTCTCCATGGCGATGGCCGCGGCCTCGGCGCCGGTCACGCTCGCCGGCACCCTCGTGATCCACAACGCGGAGGTGCTCGCCGGGATCACGCTCGCCCAGCTCACCGAACGCGGCGTGCCGGTGACGTACGGCTCGTCGACCACGGCCATCGATCTGCGGCTGGCCGCCGCGTCGGTCGGCTCACCGGAGCTGGCGCTCATCAGTGCCGCCTGTGTGCAGCTGTCACGACGTTACATGCTCCCCAGCTTCGTGGCCGGGACCTAGGCAGACAGCAAGCTCGGCGACGTGCAGGCCGGTCACGAGAAGACCCTCACCGCCCTCCTCCCAGCGCTGGCAGGCGCCAACCTGATCTACGGGGCGGGAATGACCGAGTCGGGCGTCACCTTCGATGCGGCACAGCTGGTCATCGACGACGAGATCGCGAAGATGATCATGCACGTGGTGAACGGCGTGCCGGTGAACGACGAGGCTCTCGCCGTCGACGACATCCACGCGATAGGGCCGTTCAGCGACTTCCTGTCGCTCGAGGCCACTATGCGGCACATGCGCGAACAGAGCCAGCCGCGCCTCTTCGATCGCCGCGTTCGTGAGGACTGGCAGGCCGAGGGCGGAGTCGATGCCTACGAGAGCGCCCGCCGCCGGGCCTGCGAGATCATCGAGGGGCACAAGCCCGAGCCGATCGACGCCGACGTAGCGGCCGCCATGCGCCGTGTCGTCGAGGCGGCCGACCGGGAGGCTGGGGTCGACTGAGCGTCCAGGCCGCCGGCGGTGCCATCGCTGCGGCCGCGTCGCCGGCCCGTCGTGACGGCACCGGCTGCGGCCGTGACGTAGGATGCGTGACATGAGACCGCCAAGGCCGTGAGCGCCCCCGCTCCGGCGCGATCGGACGGGTCCCACATGGTCTGTGTCACAGCGACTGCAGCGTCCCCACACGTCTCTCCGGCACGCGGGCTCCGTAGATGAGCGCCGATCGTTTCGTGCGGGAGTTGGTGCGTGCGATCGGGCGCGAGAAGGTGCTCACGGGTGTGGAGGATCTCGCGTGCTACGCCTACGACGCCACCCCGGCCGCGCCGCGCATCTGCCCGGCCGCCGTCGCCTTCCCCGCGTGCGCCGATGAGGTCGCCGCGGTCATCCGGGTGGCCGCTGCCTATCGGAATCCAGTCGTGGCGCGCGGCGCCGGCACCAGCCTGAGCGGCGGAGCCTTGCCGGTCGACGGCGCCGTGGTCCTGTCGCTGGCCGGCATGGACGCCATCCTCGAGCTGGATGCCGAGAACATGGTGGCGGTGGTGCAGCCGGGTCTGGTGGTGGGCGATCTGGTCGCGGCGGCCGAACGTGTCGGACTGCTGTACCCTCCCGATCCGGCCTCGGTGGCCATGGCGACCATGGGTGGCAGCGTGGCCGAGTGCGCGGGGGGTCTGCGCGGGCTCAAGTACGGGGTGACCAGGGACTACGTGATCGGTCTCGAGGTGGTGCTCGCCGACGGATCGGTGGCGCGGTTCGGCGGCAAGACGGTCAAGAACGTCTCCGGCTACGACATGATCCGCCTGTTCGTCGGCTCTGAGGGCACGCTGGGCGTCGTCACCGAGATCACCGTGAGGCTCGTGCCCCTGCCCCCGGACCGGCGCACGATGCTGGTGAGCTTCGAAGACCTGGCCGCCGCCGGCCGCGCGGTCGCCGGCATCATCGCCGGCAAGGTCGTCCCGGCGACCATGGAGTTGATGGACAAGGTCGCCGTCGAAGTCGTTGAGAGCTTCGCTCCCGCCGGTCTGCCGTTGTGGGCCGACGCGATCCTCCTGGTGGAGCTGGACGGTCTGCCCGAAGTGGTGGCACACGACGCGATCGTGGTCGAGCAGGTGTGCCGCGTCGAGGGGGGCGCCGTGCGCGTGGCCGCCGACGATGCGGAGCGCGACCGCCTCTGGGCGGCGCGTCGCGGCGCCTTCGGCGCCCTCGCCCGTCACAGCCCGACGACGATCGTCGAGGATGCCACTGTGCCGCGCAGCCGCGTCCCGGACATGATCGTCGCCCTCCAGCAGATCGCTCGTCGGCACGGCATCACGATCGCCACGATGGGCCACGCGGGAGACGGGAACCTGCATCCGACCATCCTCACCGACGAGGGCGACGCCGAAGAGATGAAGCGGGTCCAGGCTGCGGTCGGCGAGGTGTTCGCCGCCGCCGTGGCCCTCGGCGGCACGCTCAGCGGCGAGCACGGCATCGGCACCGAGAAGAAACGCTTCCTCGCCCAGGAATTCGACGCGACCTCGATCGCCGCCATGCGCGCCGTGAAGCGAGCGCTGGACCCGCAGGGCATCCTGAATCCCGGCAAGCTCATCGACGTGGAGAGGGCAGCCGGGCAGACCGCTGCGGAGTCCCGCGAGTGAGGCGCGCGGACGGCGACGGGATCGCGCGCGACGGCGCGCAGCCTCGCGCGGCGGGCGCCGGGCAACGGCGGGTCGGCTCTGACGGATCGGCGTGCGGGCCGGAGACCGCGAGACGGCGCGATGATCTCGGGGCTCTCCGCGAGGACATCGACCGCTGCCTGCGCTGCGGAGCTTGTCAGGCGGTCTGTCCCGTCTACCGCGAGGAGCGCCGTGAGGGATCGGTGGCACGCGGCAGGATCCGGCTGGCCCTGGAACTGCTCGACGGCCGGCTGGAGCCGACGGAGGAGATGGCCCGCTGTTTCGATGCCTGTACTTCGTGCGGGCGCTGTGCGGCGGAGTGCCCCGCCGGGGTGCGCGCCGACGAGATCATCATGGCGGCCCGAGCCGAGCTGGTGCGTCGCCGGGGTGTGCCCTGGGTGCAGCGGGCCGTCTTCTCCGGCCTCAAGGCGCGGCGACTGTTCGGGGCCGGTCTGCGGCTGGCGGCGCGGACGCAGGTCGTCGCGCTGCGGCGTGTGGACGGCCGTCCCGACCTGCGCCGGGCCCGCCTGCCGGTCGGGCTCGATGCCCGGCGGGTCGTCGCACCGCTCGCCCGCGTGCCGCTGCACGAGCGGGTGGCGACCGACCGTCGGTCACGGGGGTCGGTCGCACGCGTCTCTTCTGCTCGACCTGCACTCCGCGCGCTCTTTTTCCCGGGCTGCCTCATCAGCTACGTCTACCCCGAGATCGGGGAGGCGCTGGTCCGTGTCCTGGCCGCCCATGGCATCGAGACGGTCGTGCCTGCAGAGCAGCAGTGCTGCGGTCTGCCGGCGCTGGTGCACGGCGATGTGGAGACCGCCCGCGAGCTCGCCCACGAACAGGTCACGCGGCTCCTGGACGCGTCCGCCGACGTGATCGTCACCGCCTGCGCTACGTGCGGCATCTCGCTCAAGCGCACCTTCGGCGAGTTGCTGGGCGACGATCCGCAGACGGCGATGCCGGCGGCGGAGCTGGCCCGGCGCACCGTCGATGTCACCGAGCTCCTCAGCGAGCGTGTGGAACAGATGCCGCCGCCGGGTCGCATCGAAGTCCGCGTCACCTACCACGACCCCTGTCATCTGGTTCGCGGTCAGGGGATCTTTCGCCAGCCGCGCGATCTGATCGCGGCGGTGGCCGGCGCGGAGCTGGTGGAGATGATTGCCCCAGGCATCTGCTGTGGCGGGGCCGGCTCGTTCTCGCTGACGCACCCCGACCTGTCGCTGGCCATAGGAGCTCGGAAGGTCGAGGACATCCTGGCGACCGGCGCCGATCTGGTGACGACCGATTGTCCCGGCTGTGTGATGCAGCTCACCGACGCTCTTCATCAGCGCGGGTCGGCGCTGCCGGTGCTGCATGTGGTGCAGCTGCTGGACGTGGCGCACCGATCCTCTGATGCTGCCGGCGGACCCGGCGAGGGGCAGCGAGCGGTCGTCCGTGCAGAGGCGGCCGGGGTATGGCGACCCGCGGAGTGACGGTGTAGCATTGGACATCCGCCCGGGTGGGTGGAAGAGAGGCTCGGCAGGCCGGGCGACACGTTCGTCGCTACCGCGGGCGGCGGAGTCAGGAGGTCGACATGAAACGCAACCCGCAGGCCGGCATGCTGCGTAACGCCGGCCTCAGCTTCAGCGTCCTGACGCCCGATGAGGTGACCGACATCCACCTGGCGACCCTCGAGGTCCTGGAACGCACCGGCATCTTCGTCGAGGGTGAGGACGCGCTCGCCATCTTCTCCGACGGCGGCGCCCGCGTGGACCGCTCCACCGGCACCGTCCGCATCCCGGCGCACCTCGTCGAAGACGCCATACGCTCGGCGCCGCCCAAGGTGGTCCTCTGCGGCCGCGATCCGGCCAACGACGTCGTCCTCGAAGCCGGACGGGTCGGCTTCACCAACTTCGGCGAGGGCACGCAGGTCATCGATCTGCAGACCGGCGAGCTGCGCGACTCGACCAAGGCCGATGTGGCCGACAGCGCTAGGCTTGTCGACGCGCTGCCGGAGCTCGACGTCTACGAGCGCGCCGTGGCCGCTCACGACGTGCCGCAAGACTCGGCGACGCTGCACCAGGCCGAGATGTGGTTCACGAACACCTCCAAGCACGGCTTCATGGGCTCGCAGGACGGCTTCATCTCGAAGCAGCTCTTCGCCATGGCGGCGGCTATCGCCGGCGGCGAGGAGGCGCTGCGTGCTCGCCCGCTCATCAGCTGGATCACCTGTCCGGTGAGCCCCCTGAAGCTGGTCCGCGAGAGCTGCGAGATCATCGTCGAGGCGGCCCGTCACGGCGTCGCCGTCAACATCCTCTCGATGGCCATGGCCGGCGGCTCCTCGCCGGTGACGCTCGCCGGTACGCTGGTCACCCACAACGCCGAGGTGCTCGCCGGCATCACCCTCAACCAGCTCACCGAGCGTGGCTCACCGGTCATCTACGGCTCGTCGACGACCGCCATGGACCTGCGTCTGGCGGCGGCCTCGGTCGGCACGCCGGAGTGCGCCCTCATCAGTGCCGCGGTGGCCCAGCTGGCGCGCCACTACCTGCTGCCGAGCTGGGTCGCCGGCGCCTAGGGTGACGGCAAGCTCTGTGACGCTCAGACCGGTCACGAGAAGACCCTGACCGCCCTGGCGGGTGCGCTGGCAGGCGCCAACATCATCTACGGGGCGGGCATGGTCGAGTCGGGCATGACTTTCGATTTCGGTCAGCTGGTGCTCGACGCAGAGATCGCGCGACTGGTCAAGCAGTTCGTGGGCGGCATCCGCGTCGACGACGAGACGCTGGCCGTCGAAGACATCCACGCGGTCGGCTCGCACGGTGACTTCCTGGCCCTCGACGCCACGATGAAGCACATGCGTGAGCTCAGCCAGCCGGAGCTGATCGACCGCCGGGTCCGCGAGGAGTGGCTCGAGCGGGGCGGCGGCGATGTCTATCAGCGGGCGCTCGGCAAAGCGCGACAGCTGCTCGAGACGCACGAGCCGCTGCCGCTGCCCGACGGCGTGCCCGCTGAGCTGCGGCGCATCATCACCGGCGCCGAGCGCGAGCTGGGTCTCGACTGAGCAGCGGCTGGGCGCGGCGGCGGTCGACATCACCCACATGTTCGCGAGCAGCAGGAGAGGACGGCAATGAAGGGCACCAGTGCGTGGTTGAGCGTCGCCGAGCGCGACCTTATCGTCGACTCGGCTCTGCGGATCCTGGCCACCGTCGGCATGAGGATGGCCGGTGCCCGGGCTCTCGACGCTCTTGAGAGGGAGGGGGCGCGGGTCGATCGGGACACCGGGGTGGTCCGCTTCTCCGAAGATCTCGTACGCCGGGCTCTTGGGCGGCTGCCCGATACGCTGCTCATGGCTGGGGCCACACCCGAGCTGGACGTGATCCTGGACCGTCGCAGTGGTCCGCGTTTCAACCCTACGGGGTGTATCGCCAAGACACTCGACTTCCGCACCGGTGAGCGGCGGGCGTCGTCGCTGCAGGACCTGCGCGAGGGCACCATAGTCATGGATGCCACGCCGGAGCTGGACATCGTCTGGACGTTCGTGACCGCGAACGATGTGCCGGTCGAGCGTCGCGAGCTGCTGGAGTACTACACGTATCTCACCGAGACCCGCAAGCCGATCGTCTTCGTCGATTGTCCGACCGCGGTGACGGCAGTCAAGGAGATCGCTGCCGTGCTCGGCGGCGGGCCGGCCGGAGCCGGCCTTGAGGGCTTCCGCGTGCGGCCGCGTCTGAGCGTCTTGTGTGCGGCGCGGGCGCCGCTGGAGGTGCACGGCGACCTGCTCGACGTGACGTGCGAGCTTGCCGCACTGGGGGCGCCGGTCTGGGCGTACACGATGCCGATCGCCGGTGCCACCAGCCCGGTGACCATCGCCGGCACGCTGGCGCTCATGTGGGCCGAGCTGCTGGGGCTGGTCACCGTCATCGAGGTCAACGCGCCCGGCGCCCCCGTCCTGGCGTGCTGCGGTCCCGGTACCCTCGACATGCGGACCACGAACATGGCGGGGAGCGCGCCCGAGACCACCCTCATCTCGGTGGCCTGTGTCGAGATCGGTCACCATCTCGGCCTGCCGGTGCACAACGCCGGGGTGTCGACCGACGCCAAGGCTCCGGGCATGCAGGCCGGCTACGAGAAAGGCCTCAAGGCTCTGCCGACCGCGCTGGCCGGCGCCGACGTCCTGAGCGGCGGCTTCGGCGGCATCGAGAACTCCAACACGTTTTACCTGCCGATGGTGCCGATCGACGCGGAGATCGCGACCCTGGTCCGTCGCCTCGTGGCGGAGGTGCCCATCGACCCGGAGACCGTGATGCTCGACGCGATCGAGCGTGTCGGTATCGGCGGCGACTTCCTCAAGGAGAAGGAGACGCGCCGTCGTATCCGCGCCGGCGAGCACTTCATGCCGCAGATCGGCGACCGCTTGGCCTTCGACCAGTGGGCGGCCTCCGGACGCAGCGAGGTCGGTGCGGCAGTCGAGAAGATCGAGGCCGCGCTGGCCGCGCGAGAGGAGCGCGGCGCCTACCTGAGCAAGGACCAGCGCGCCGCTCTGGCCGACATCTGTGGCGTCGAGCCGAGGAGCTGACGAGGCGGGGAGCCGGAGACAGGAGCGTTCGAGCCCTGCCCATCGCCCGGTGGGTCGGCGAGTCCGGTGCGCTGTACGCTCCCAGGGTCGGGTGATAGGCTGCGATGGTGTTGATGATGGCTACGATCGGCACCGTCAACCGCGCCTGCGGTCTCTAACCCGAGCGAGATCTCCACTCGGCCGGGTAGTACCGCGCACCTTCACATGGGCTCGGCCGCGAGGATCCCCCGTCTGTGCGCCGACTGCTGCTCACTGTGAGGTAGCCGTGACCACATCGTCATCGAGACCCAGGATCGACCCCATCGCGCCGCATCTGCGCTGGGATGTCCTCACTCCCACCGACATCGAGCGCATCCACGAGGCCACACTGCGGACGCTGGAGGACGTCGGCATCCGCTTCCCCAGTGACACGGCGCTCGATGTGCTGGCGTCCGGTGGCGGTCTGGTGGACCGCGGCACGCAGATGGTCCGCCTGCCGCGACAGGTCGTCCTGGACGCTCTCGCCCAGGCGCCGCGGGAGTACGTACTGGCAGGCCGCGATCCGGCCTGCGACATGAGCATCGATCTGCAGCACTGCTACCTGTCCAACGACGGCAGCGGTGTCTTCGTGCAGGATCCGCGCAGCGGAGAGAAGCGGCCGTCGACCAAGGCCGACGCGGCCGAATCGGCGCGCTTCGTCGACGCGCTGCCGAGCATCTCCTACTACTGGGGCCCGGTGGTCACCAGCCGGGATATGCCTCCGGCGACCAGGGCGCTGCACGACGCCGAGGCTGTGCTGACCAGCACCGGAAAGCACTTCCAGACGGTCACCACCGTGGGCGAGAAGCCGGCGCGCTACCTCATCGAGATGGCTGCCGCCATCGTCGGCGGCACCGACGCGCTCAGGAAGCGGCCGATCATCAGCTTCATGCAGTGCGCCGTCGACCCGCTGGCGCACGACGGCCCCAATCTGGAAGCCAACATCGTGGCCGCCGAGCACGGCCTGGCAGCCGGCTTCATGCCCATGCCGCTGGCCGCCGGCACGGGGCCGGCGACGATGGCCGGGAACCTGGTCGTGAACCAGGCGGAGGCGCTCTCCGGCGTCGTCTTGCTGCAGCTCGTCAACCCCGGCGTGCCCTGCTTCATCGCCGCCGCGCCGAGCGTCATCGATCTCCAGACCGGCGGGTACACCGGCGGCAGCCCGGAAGACTACCTGCTCGCCGCAGCCTGTACGCAGCTTGCGCACTACTACGGGCTGCCGATCGCCATGGGCACCATGGCCACCGGCGCCAAGGAGCCCGGCTGGCAGGCAGCGGTCGACGACTCGCTCTCGACGGTGGCCTCCGTGATGAGCTGGGCCGACATGATGAACGGGTGTGGCCTGCTCGACGGCTCCAAGATCCTGAGCTATCCACACATGGTCATGGAGACTGAGATCTACCGCATCGTGCAGAAGATGGCCGGCGGCATCGTGGTCGACGACGAGACGCTGGCCCTTGACGTCATTGCCGACGTCGGCCCGAACGGGACGTACCTCGGCGAGAAGCACACACGCCGCCACATGAAAGAGATCTGGCGGCCGCAGGTCTGGGACCGCGCGCCGTACGATGTCTGGGTACGCGAGGGAAGGCGGGGGGCCTTCGAGAAGGCGGTGGAGATGGCCGACGAGATCCTGGCGACCCACGAGCCGCCGCCGCTGCCCGTCGACGTGCTGGCCGAGCTGCGAGCCATCGTCGATCGCGCCGATCTGGAGCTGGGCGGATCGTGAGCGCCGGCATCCATCTGGAGCTGCTCCCGGCGGCGGAGGTCGACGAGCTGCGCGCCGACGTGCTGGCGCGCCTTGGGGAGCGGGCGTCGGCGACCGAGGCCGCTTTGCAGCGGGCGCCCGGCGGCTGGACGATGGGCGGCAGGGCCGCTGAGCCCTGGCCGTTCGGCGACGGCACGGCGCTTGTGGCGGGTGGGCCCGCGGCCGCCGTCCGCGACCGGGATGCATCGGCTGCGCGCCCGCTCCTGGCGGCCGATGCGACCGCGTTCTGTCGCCTGGCCGGGGCGCTGCCGGAAGTACGGGTAGTCGCGCCGCCGGCCGTTCAGCCGGACGCGGGCTGCGGCAACGAGGGCGGCGAAGCAGCCGGCTCACGCCGCGCCCGTCTGAGCGGACTGGCGGCGGGGTTCGCCGCCACCGGCAAGCACCTGCTGGCGACCGTCGCCGACGTCGCAGAGGCACAGGCAGCCGTCGATATGGGCGCCGCCGTCATGGGCGGCGGCGGCCGGCTCCGCGAGCGACCGCCGCTTTCCGTCGCCGTCATGCCTTCCGCCGACGGCGCCGTCGCCGCCTGCGCGGCGGCCGAGTCCGGCGTACCGGTGCTGGTGAGCGGAGCGCCGGCAGAAGCCTCACGAGCGGAGCTCGTCGCGACGCTGGCCGGCGCGCTCCCGGTCGTGGTCGCGGTCCAGGAGGCCGCTCCCGGGTCGCCCGTCGGGCTGCTTCTGCGCGTGCCCGGCGGAGGATCGCTGGACGCGGCCGCCCTGTCGCTCACGGCGGCGGCCGCGCAGGTTGCGCGAGCCTTCGGCCTGCCGCTCTGCGCCGCAGCGCTGGCGACGCGGGCCTCGGAGCCGGGCTGGCTGGCCTCGGCCGAGTGCACGGCCGCGACGTTGACGGCCTGGCTGGCCGGTGTCGCCGGGCTCGCCGGCGCCGGGTCGCTCGACGGCGGCGCCGCGGTGTCGCTCGTGAAGTTGGCGCTGGACGCCGAGACGGCTTCGTATGTGGCCGCCGGCCAGACCGGCGTGAAGGTCGACGACGAGACGCTCGCCCTGGACGTCATCGAGAAAGTGGGCATCGGCGGCAACTACCTCGGGGAGAAGCACACGCGCCGCCACATGCCAGACGTGTGGCGGCCGCGGTTCTTCGACCGCACGCCGTACGAACAGTGGCTGCGCGAGGACCGTCGCGAGTCCGTGGACCTGGCTGCCGCGTTCGTCGACCGCGTCCTGGCGCAGCAGTCCGGGGGCTCGGAGCAGCCCGTGGAGTCGCTCGATCCGGCGATCGTCGCCGAGCTCGATGCCATCGTCAGCCACGCCGCGCCGCCTGCGACCCGCACGTGACCATCGTCCTGTGAAGGAGACGCCATGACCGTCACCAAGCCTCCCGCCCGGAACTGGAAAGACATCCCGCTCTTCGCCGGCGTCACCG
>DIWP01000040.1 GCA_002423545.1 Thermoleophilia bacterium UBA6103 | reverse complement strand
CTCATGATGAGCATGTCGTAATGGTAGCTTCAAGATTTAGGGGAGCAAGACAAAGCGAACTTCCTCGCCTCGTCCGCGTCCGCCAGCGGTTCCCACCCATCCGACGGTCGACGTCGCAGCCGCCCTCACGGACCATTGGCAGAGCCTCGACGTGTCGACGTCGATCGGGGCCGGCGCCCGCGTGGCGATCGCCGCCGGCAGCCGCGGTGTGCGCGACGCAGTGCCGGCGCTGCAGACCCTGGTCACGCTCGTGCGACAGGCCGGCGGTTCGCCGTTCATCGTCCCCGCCATGGGCAGCCACGGTGGTGCCACGGCGGCCGGACAGCGAGACGTGCTGGCCGCTCTGGGCGTCGGCGAAGAGACCGTCGGCGCGCCTGTCGTGTCCTCGATGGACGTCGTGACGGCCGGTACGAGCCGCTTCGGCGCACCGGTCTGGGTGGCCCGCGACCTGGCCGAGGCGGACGCTGTGATCGTGCTCAATCGCGTCAAGCCGCACACGGACTTTCAGGGCCCGATCGAGAGCGGCCTCGTCAAGATGCTGGTCATCGGCGCCGGCAAGCACCGCGGCGCCGCGGAGGCCCACCGACTGGCGCTTCGCCACGGCTTCCCGGCTGTGCTGGAGGAGCACGCACGCCTCATCCTCTCCCACCTGCGCCTCCTCTGTGGTGTGGCCCTCATCGAGGAGCAGCACGAGCGCACGGCAGAGGTCCACCTGCTGCCGGCGGCCGAGATCATCGTCCGCGAGCCGATGCTGCTGGCGCGCGCCAGGTCCCTCATGCCGACCATCCCCTTCCCGGCGTTCGACTGTCTGGTGGTCGACGAGATGGGCAAAGAGATCAGCGGGACGGGGATGGACAGCAAGGTGATCGGCCGACTGGAGGCCGGCGGCAAGGCGGCCGGGCAGCCGCGCATCACCCGCATCGTGGTCCGCGATCTCACGCCCGCTTCGCACGGCAACGCCATCGGGGTCGGCGCCGCCGACTTCACGACGACCCGTCTGCTGGCGGCCGTCGACCGTCATGTCACGGCCATCAACTGCATCACCTCCACGGCGCCGGAGTCGGGTCGTCTGCCCATAGCCTTCGAGCGCGATGTCGACGCCGTCCTCGCGGCCGCGGCGACCTGTGGCGCCGCCTCGCCGGAGGAGCTCTCCCTCGTCTGGATCCGCAGCACCCTGCACCTCGAGGAGCTCATGATCTCCACGGCGCTGCTCGCAGAGGCCGGCTCAGACCCCGGCCTGGAGATCGTCGGCAAGCCGTTCCCGTTCCCGGCAGTCGACGACGGGTCGCTGGCGCCGGTCTGGGGTCTGGGAGATGACTGACCGCCGGAGAAGACCCGCCGACGAGCCGTTCGCACCCCGGGTCGACCTGCCGCCAGACGGTCGTCACACGACGGGGTAGCGCAAAAGGCGGTTTGGCCGCACAATAGCGGGACAGAGGGGGCGGACGGACCCGGCGACACGAGCGGGCATCTCCGTCCGGGACCACAAAGGGAGGCACGTCATGGCTGGACTCGGCTGGCAGGAACTGCTGATCATCTTCGGGATCCTTCTGCTCCTCTTCGGCGCCACACGACTGCCCGGCCTGGCCAAGTCGCTCGGCCAGAGCATCCGCGGGTTCAAGAAGGGGATCGAAGAGGATCTGCCCGATGAGAGCGCTGACGACGGCGACAAGGCAGCCGCCGACACGGCGCAGACCAGCGCCGGCTGACCGTGGTCGGCCGGTGAAGGCCGACGACAGACCATCATCGATGCGACACCCGGTCCTCCCGCCGGACCGGCACTGCCGGTCCGCTACACGCCGGTCCGGCGCGACGGTCGTCGGGTAGGCCGCGTCCGTGCGACTGCACCCTGACCTGCGCCGCGTCGGCGTGCCGGTGGACAGTTGGCTCGACGGCGGCGCCGCCGCGATCTGTCTGACCTTCGACGTCGATGCCGAGTCGAACCTGCTCTCGCGAGGCGATCACTACCTCGAGCACCTCTCGACCGTCTCGCACCAGCAGTACGGTCCACGCATCGGCGTGCCGCGCATCCTCGCGGTGCTGCAGCGGCACGACGTGCCGGCGACGTTCTTTGTGCCCGGCATCACCGCCGAACGCTGGCCCGAGACGGTCGCCGCCATCCTCGACGCGGGCCATGCCGTGGGCGTGCACGGCTACCGGCACCTGACGCCCGCCGAGCAGCCGCCGGACGTCCAGCGCCGGGAGCTGGAAGACGGCCTCCTCGCGCTCGAGAGGCTGGGGGCGCAGCCCCGCTGCTATCGCGCCCCCTCCTGGTCCACCACGGCCTGCACTCTGCGTCTGATGGCCGAGCACGGTCTCACCTGCGACTCGTCGCTCATGGACGACGACCGACCCTACGTGCTCGAGACGCCGTGGGGACGCCTGGCCGAGCTGCCGCCCCACTGGCTCCTCGACGACTGGGAGCAGTACGCCTACATCCCCGACCCCGACCTCAGCGAGGGCATCGAGACGACCGGCAAGGTCCTGGAGCTGTGGAGCGACGAGCTCGACGCGATGCGCCAGACGCAGTCGCTCTGCGTGCTCACCTGCCACCCGCTTCTGAGCGGCCGCCCGAGCCGCGTGCGGGCGCTGGAGCGGTTCATCGTCCAGGGCAAGGAGTGGGGCGACGTGGCGTTCCTGCGCTGCGACCGCGTCGCCGAGGCCGTGCTGGCGGCGGCGCCGGCACCCTACGCAGCCGAATGAGGCAGACCATGACCTACATCATGCGACCCCCGAGCCCAGCCTTCTCGCGAGCGCTCTCGAAGCACCCGCTGGGCCACCTCATCGACGTCGAGGAGGCGGTCCGGCAGCACGCCGGCGTGGTCGCCGCCATGCGCGGCGCCGGGGCGCGGATCGAGATGCTGCCGCCGGACCCGGAGCTGCCGGATGCCCCCTTCGTGCAGGACACGATGGTCTCGTTCCGGCGCACCCACGACCCGCGCGGCGGCAGCGCCCTGCTGGTGGCCACCAGACCGGGGGCGCCCTCGCGGCGGCCGGAGGTAGCCGCAGTGATGGCGGCCGCCGGGCGGCTCATCCCCAGCGACTGCCGGCGCCTCACCATCGAGGCACCGGGGACCATGGACGGCGGCGACGTGCTCATCTGGGACGACCGCGTCGTCATCGGCCTCTCGAGCCGTACCAACGAAGCGGGAGCGCGGCAGCTCGCGCCGGCCGTCGCGGCGCTCGGGTACCGCGTGTGGCTCTGTCCGGTCACCGATGACCGGCTGCACTTCGCCAGCGCCGTCACCGTGGTCGGCCCCGGGCGGCTGATCGGCACCGCCGTCGGCTTCGCCGACCTCGATGCAGTGAGCCCGGACATCCTGGCCGGCGTCGACCGGGTACTGATCCCCGACGAAGAGCTGCCGGCTCACAACGTGCTGCGCGTCGGCGAGACGGTGATCGTCCCGGCCGGCAACCCGGTCGCCGTCGGGCTGCTGCGCGAGCGCGGCGAATCCGTCGTGGAAGTCGAGTACGACCAGTTCACGCGCGCCGACGCCGGTCTCACCTGCCTGGTGGGACTCGTCCACTGACGGGCGGCGCCACAACGCCGCCCGGAAGGGTCTCGGGGCGAGGCGGTGTACACTAACGCGTCGTGGCTTCCAACGGCAACGGACACTCAAACGGGAACAGCGGCAGCGATCGCGTACGCAGGTACGCGGTCGATGTCGAGGGACGTCCTCCCGGCCGCCGCCGGCGCAGCAGCCGTGGCTCGGGCAAGCGGCGCTGGGTGCGCTGGCTGGTCGTCATCCTGGCCCTCCTCTTCCTCCTGCTCGTGGCCGTCATCGGCGGCGTCGCCGGCACCGTCATGGCCATCTCCAAGGACCTGCCGCGGCTCGCCGAGCTGAAGCCCAAGACGGTCGTACAGACCAGCTTCGTCTACGACCGCAACGGCAAGCTCATCGGCGAGCTGCACGGCGCCGAGAACCGCGTCGTGGTCACCAGCGAGAAGATCCCGCAGGTGATGAAAGACGCCACCATCGCCATCGAAGACGAGCGCTTCTACGAGCACCACGGCGTCGACGTCGAAGGCCTGGCCCGCGCCCTGTGGACCAACATCCAGGCCGGCGCCACCCGGCAGGGCGCCAGCACCATCACCCAGCAGTTCGTGCGCATGGCGTACTCGGAGATCTCGATGGAGCGGACCTACACGCGCAAGATCCGCGAGATGGTCGTCGCCTGGCAGCTCGAGGACGAGTGGACCAAAGACGAGATCCTCACCGGCTACCTGAACATGAACTACTACGGCAACGGCTCCTACGGCGTCGAGGCCGCCTCGCGCACGTACTTCCACAGGCCGGTCTCCAAGCTGACGCTGCCGCAGGCGGCCCTGCTGGCAGGCATAGTCAACGCGCCGACCTACTTCGACCCCATCCGTAACCCGGAAGCGTCCAAGGACCGCCGCGACACAGTGCTCCTCAGCATGCACAAGCAGGGACTGATCGACCAGGCCCAGCTCGACGAGGCGCTGAACACCGAGCTCAAGGTGTTCAAGAAGCCGCTCGACCGCGATGTCGATGAGGCCACCTACTTCACCGACTACGTCACGCAGGAGCTGGTGAAGCAGCTCGGCCAGAACGTGGTGTTCGGCGGCGGCCTGCGCATCCACACCAGCATCGACATGAAGTGGCAGCGCGAGGCCATCGACACCATCAGCACGATCCTCTACGACCCCGACGACCCGGCCTGCGCACTGGTCGCCATCGACCCCAAGACCGGCTACATCCGCACCATGGTGGGCGGCCTCAACTTCAAGAAGCAGAAGTACAACCTGGCCTGGCAGGCGCAGCGCCAGCTCGGCTCCTCGGCCAAGCCGTTCACGCTCGCCGGCCTGATCGAGGCCGGCGCCAACCCCAGCCAGACCTACTACACGGCACAGAACATCACCATCGACATCCCCGGCTACGCCCCGTGGCCGGTCGCCGCCCACGGGGCCGGCAGCATGAACCTCATCAGCGCCACCGCCGCCTCGGAGAACTCGATCTTCGCCCAGATGGCGGCCGACCTCATGCTCAAGCGTGGCAACGACGCCGTCATCGAGATGATGAACCGCCTGGGCTTCACCAGCGAGCTGGCCCCGGTCCTGTCGGCCGTCCTGGGCACCAACGAGGTGACGCCGCTGGAGACGGCCAGCGCCTACGCGACGCTGGCCGCCGGCGGCATGTACCGCAAGCCCCAGGCCGTGGTGAAGATCACGAACGCGAACGGAAAGACGCTCTACAAGGCCAAGATCAAGGGCAAGCGCGTCATCTCCGACGGCGTCGCGTACTACACCACGCAGTGCCTGGAGGCGGTCATCACCGGCGGCACCGGCGCCGCTCACGGCTACATCGGTCGGCCCGCGGCCGGCAAGACCGGCACCACAGACAGCAACGCCGACGCCTGGTTCTGCGGCTACACGCCGCAACTGGCCACCGCCGTCTGGATGGGCTATCGAGACGCGCGCGTGGCGATGAACTACGTCCACGGCCAGCAGGTGTGGGGCGGCGACTTCCCCACCATCATCTGGTCCACGTTCATGCGCCAGGCGCTCTCCAGCCTGCCCATCGTCGACTTTCCGGCTCCGAAGGATGTGCCCGACTGGTCCAAGTGGACCGGCAAGTACGCCGGTAAGTCACCGAGCCCATCGCCGTCACCCAGCCCATCGCCGACCAAGTCAAAGAAGCCCAAGCCGTCGCCGACGAAGACCACGGAGTCGCCCACACCGACGCCCACTCCGACGCCGACGCCGACGCCGACACCGACACCGACCCCCACCCCGACGCCGACGCCGACACCGACCCCGACCCCCACCCCGACGCCGACGCCGTCACCGCCACCTACCTCGCCGGCGTCCTCGCCGTGAGCCGCCGAACGGCTCCCCGCCGCTCGCACCTCGTCTGATACCATGTGATGCCGCCTCGGCACGAGGCGTCCAGCGGTCTGCACCACACGCTCCGCGGCTCGGCACGCGACAGCATCGAGGAGGTCGGCACATGTCCTGGGGTCTCGAGAACCGTCTCGCCCGCATCATCCAGCCCGATACCGGCCGCACCGTGATGCTGGCCATCGATCACGGCTACTTCCTGGGACCCACCAGCGGTCTGGAGCGTCCCGCGGAGCAGTGCGCACCGCTGGCCCCATACGCGGACACCCTCATGCTCACGCGCGGCGTCCTGCGCAACTGCATCCCCTCGAGCACCGGCACACCGATCGTGCTGCGCGTCTCCGGCGGTACCAGCGTGCTGCAGGAGGATCTCTCCGACGAGACCATCATCACGTCGGTGGAAGAGTGCCTGCGACTCAACGCCGCCGGCATGGCGCTCTCGGTCTTCGTCGGCGCCCCGCACCAGCACCAGAGCATCGCCAACCTGGGCCGGCTGGTCGACGAGGGCGAGCGCTACGGCATGCCGGTGGTGGCGGTCACCGCCGTCGGCAAGTCGATGGGTCGCGATGCCCGCTATCTCTCGCTGGCCTCACGCATCTGCGCCGAGATGGGCGCCCACATCGTCAAGACCTACTACTGCGAGGACTTCGAGAAGGTCAGCTCCACCTGCCCGGCGCCGGTCGTGGTCGCCGGCGGCAAGAAGCTGCCCGAGAAGGAGGCGCTCGAGCTCACCCACAGCGCCATCTCGGCCGGGGCCGTCGGTGTGGACATGGGTCGCAACATCTTCCAGAGCGACTCACCGATGGCCATGATCCAGGCGGTCGCCGCGGTGGTCCACAGCAATGCCTCGCCCGACGAGGCCTTCGAGCTCTACCGGGAGCAGAAGGAGGTCTGCGGCACGGTCGACTCCCCGACCGGCGCCGCCCTCGACGACACACGCAAGATCTGACCCGAGCGGGGCGGATCGGGACATGACCGCGGCTGCTCACCGCATGCGCGTCGCCGTCTATCACCACAACAGCGACATCCGGATCGAGGAGCGGCCGGTCCCCATCATCGGACCGGCCGAGATCCTCGTCCACATCCGCGCCGCCGGCATCTGCGGCTCGGACGTCATGGAGTGGTACCGCGTGCCCAAGGCGCCGCTGGTGCTGGGGCACGAGGTCGCCGGCGACATCGTCGGCGTCGGTGAGGAGGTTGAGCATCTGCACGTCGGCCAGCGGGTCGTCGTCTCGCACCACGTGCCCTGCAACACCTGCCCGCTCTGCCTCTCCGGGGCGCACACCGCCTGCCACACGCTGCACACCACCAACTTCGACCCCGGCGGCTTCTCCGAGTACGTGCGGGTGCCGCCTCTGCAGACCGACCGCGGCGTACTCGTCCTCCCCGACTCGGTCTCCTACGATGAAGGTACGTTCGTGGAGCCGCTCGGCTGCGTGGTGCGCGCCCAGCAGCACGCCGGCGTCCGCCCCGGTTCCACGGTGCTCGTCGTCGGCGCCGGCATCTCGGGCCTGCTGCACGTACGGCTCGCGCTGGCACTCGGTGCCGGCCGCGTGATCGCCACCGACATCAGCGACTACCGGTTGCAGGTAGCGCGGCGATCGGGCGCCGTCGCCATCGACGCTGCGGCGGCCGGCGATCACCTGCCGGATCTGGTACGCCGCGCCAACGACGACCGCCTGGCCGACCTGGTGATGCTGTGCACGGGAGCGCCGGCAGCCATCGCCCAGGCCCTGGAGTGCCTCGATTCCGGCGCCACCTTCGTCTTCTTCGCACCGCCGCCACCTGGCGAGCCGCTGGCCATGCCGATGGCCGAGCTCTGGCGCCGCGAGGTCACGGTGCGCACGGCCTACGGCGCTGCACCGGCCGACCTCCATACGGCGTTGCGTCTCATCGCCACCGGCCGGGTGCCGGTCACCGATCTGATCACCCATCGCCTGCCGCTCGACGAGATCGCCCGCGGCTTCGCCCTCGTGGCACAGGCCAACGAATCGGTCAAGGTGATCATCGAGCCCTGATGGCCTACGTCGTGAAGTGAACGGCTCCAGCCACTGCAGATGATGCCGGCTCCGTCGATCCGGTACCGATGCCGGGATCGGCGAGTCCGCCCGGCGCCTGCGGGTACGGTCGCTCAGCAGGCCACTTCGTCGGCCAGTCCCAGCCGATCGAGCGCCGACCGGCTCGGACGGCCCTCGCAGTCCCAGTCGCGGCAGCGGTAGTACTCGTCGAGCATCGGCTCCAGGTCAACGACGTGACCGGCCGAGGGACCCGCGCACAACGGCTCCTCCAGAAAGCGCCGCGGCAGCGTGTCGTCGGCGCGCGTGAAGCCGGCGGCCAGGTTGAACAGCTTCTCCAAGTGCCAGATGCGCGACCCGGCGCGGCTCATCTCCAGCGGGTCGACCGTCTCGTCCCACAGGACCGACAGGAGCGCCGCCAGATAGTCATCGCTGAGCGCACAGGCGGCGAACTTGCACGAGCCCAGGGCGTCGAGGACGGCGTTGCGGTCCTGCAGCTCGATCAGCAGCGCCGACTTGCCGAGGGTGGCGAAGCGGTCGNNGCAGGCGCCGCGGTTCGAGGTGGCGAAGGCCAGCCCCTGCCCTGTCATGCCGCGCGGTTCGAATCCCGGCAGCTCCAGGCCTTTCACCGCCAGCGCCGAGTCTGGAGCACCGTGCAGCGCCGCGAACCGCACCGATCCCAGCGCCAGCTCGTCGCCGAGGCCGCGCCGGGCGACGGTGGCGGCGATCAGCTCGAGCATCGCGGCGGCATCGCCGAACCTCGGTCCGTTCGCGAGAACGCCGGTCTCGCCGAGCTCCATGGCGCAGGCGATGGTACTCCCCATGGTGATGGTGTCGAGGCCGGCCCGGTTGCAGGCCTCGTTGGCCCGCACGATCGCCCTCAGGTCGCCGATGCCACACGCCGCACCCAGAGCCCAGAGAGACTCGTACTCGGGGCCGCGCACGCTGCGACCGGCGCTCGAGATGCGACGGCCGCAACCCACCGGACAGCCAGGGCAGGAGCTGCGGCCACCCCCGAAGGTGCGCTGCAGTGCCTCCCCGCCGATCGCCTCGGCGGCCTCGAAGCACCCATCACGGAAGTTGCGCGTGGGCAGGACGCCGGCGTCGTTCAACAGCCCCATCAGCACCGACGTGCCGAACTCGGGCAGCAGGTAGGAGGTCGTCGGATGCTCGCCGAGACGGCGGAGCGCCTCGGCGTTCAAGCTCGCAAGCGGGTCGTCGCCCGCCGCCGTCGTCGGCACTTCCTCGACCGCCTCGATGACGACGGCCTTGAGCCGCTTGGCTCCCATCACGGCTCCCAGGCCTCCGCGGCCGAGCTGCCGGCCGCGCTCGTTGGCGATGGTGGCGAAGAGCACGCCGCGTTCACCGGCCGGACCGATCACAGCCGCACGGCGCCCGTCACGACGCGTCTCGAGAGCTGCCAGCGTGTCCGGCACATCGCGGCCCCACAGGTCGCCGGCCGGATGCACGCTCACCACCGGGACCTGCCGGTCGCCACTGTCCGGACTCGAAGGTGCGGTCTCGTGTCCCAGCACCCGACGACCGGCCCCGCTGCCGCCGATGACCAGCACCGTCGGCTCAGGACAGGCGCCGGTGACCAGCAGGAAGTCGAGGCCGAGACCACGCAGGGCGTTGCCGAAGGCGCCGCCGGAGCTGCCGTCGAACACTGTACCGGTGAGCGGTGAGCGGCTGCTGACGCTGAAGCGCCCCGCAGCCGGCGCGCCGCTGCCTGTCAGAGCTCCCGGCGCGAAGATCAGCGGGTTGTCCGCCGCCAGCGGGTCGATGCGATAGGCGTGCTGCCGCAGCAGCAGGTACGCGCCCAGCCCTCTTCCGCCGAGATAGCGGCGCCCGGCATCGCCGGGCAACACCTCGGAACGGATTCGACCGAGCGAGAGATCCACGTGAAGGCCGCGCACGCCCACTTCCTGTCTGTCGGCATCCCGGTGCACCTGTGGCCAGGATCAATGATAGCGCGTCGCGGCCGCGGTCCCGCGGGCGCCGTGGTGCGCTGGGCCGACCCGGGTGGCGTCAGAGCACGCGGCGTACGAGGAAGCTGTGAACAGAGGCCCCGGGGCGCTCGACTGTGGATGGATCGTTCGCAGGAAGCGTGAGCCGCTCAGCGCTCGTCTGTGGCGACTCTTTCGGCGACGGGCCGCTCCGCTGCGAGAGAGATGCGCGCGAACCGACGACCGCAGACACACGGTTCATAGATGATGCTGCCCAGGTCTCCGGTCCGGTATCGGATGAGCGGCTGCGCCTGCCGGCTCAGCGTGGTGATGACGAGCTCGCCGACCTCACCCTCAAAGACGGTGCTCGAGGTGCGGGCATCGACGACCTCGGTCAGGTAGTGGTCCTCATTGACGTGCAGGCCGTTCCGGGCCAGACACTCGAACGCCACCGGCGGAGCGCCCATCTCGTCCGGCAGATACAGGCGCAGCGCCGTCGCGCCCAGCGCCGCTTCCACCCTGCGTCGCTCGTCGTCGGACCACGGTCCCCCGCTGTGGAAGACCGTCCTGCACGCAAGCCGTCCCTGGTCCACGGCGCCGTCTTCGACGGCGCCGGCGAGGGCGCTTGCATGCGCTGAGGTACACACCACGGCCGCGACCCCCAGGTCGCGCATGAGTGCCGGCTCGTGCGCCGGATCGCCACCGGCGCGCAGCACGGTGGCGCCGAGAAGCCCGGCGGCGGCGGTGACGTCGAAGCCACCGGGAGAGCCGGCGCCGGACGCGTCGAGGACGATGTCGCCGCGTCGCACGCCCCCGGCGGCCAGAGCCCTCGCCGCCAGTCCACGCTCGACCTCGATGTCGGTCCTGCTCCAGGCGGTCACGAGCGCGCCGCCGTCGCGTGCTGCTGCCCGCGCCAGGACCACCTCCTCACGAGGCACCACGAGCGTGCCGAAGGGATACCCCTCGCGCAGGTCGGCCGGCGATGTGAACCCCAGATCCTGCGCGTCGCCGTGACAATCGACGTCTTCGGGCGCGATGCGCAGCTCAGCGAGCCTGGACCGCCAAGACGACAGGCCATCGTGAGCCCGGCGCAGGGTCAGCTGGAGGCGCCGCAGCTGCGTCTCGCGCAGCTCGTCGAGCGACATCTGCTCGCGGTCGGCGTCCCAGAGCCGGCCGCCGACGGCATCCGCCGGACAGACCGGTCCCTCTTCGCCGCCGCTCACAGGTTGCAGAGCTCCTCCGTGGAGAGCAGACCGACACGTCCGGACAGCATCTCGACGGCGCGGTCGATGTGAGAGACGGCGACGCAGATGTGCCGGGAGGTGACGCTGTAGAGATGCTCCACCTCTACGCCACGCTCCGCAAGCTCATCGAGGACAGCAGCCAGACCACCGGGCTCATCGGGTACCCGCACGCACAGCACGTTCGAGAGCTGCGCCGTGAAGCCGGCTCGCCGAAGCAGCTCGCGAGCCTGCTCCGGCTCACGCACGATGAGCCGTACGATGCCGTACTCTGCCGCTTCGGTGGTCGAGAAGCCGCGGATGTCGATGCCGGCCCGGCCGAGCACCTCGGCGACCTCGGCCAGCCGTCCGCTGCGATTCTCCAGGAACACCGTCACCTGCGTCACCTTCATGGGCCCACCTCCAGAGTAGAGCCGTTCCGCCACGAGTCTATTCCCACCGCCACGGTCGTGCCCGCCGAACCGCCATGTCACGTCGTCATTTCGGATCGTGATGCGCCCTGCGGGGCAGGAAGAGACACACATGACACGAACAGGATGCTCATGGCGAGCCGAGTCCCCGAGATACCCCGGGCGCGCTTCCGCGTGCTCTACTTCACGCTTCTGGCGATCGTGTGCGCCGTCGCCGGCTGGTGGCCGGCGGTCGGCATCGCGGCGGCCTGCGTGGGCGTGGGGATCGTCTCCGTCCTCGTCGCGCACGGTCGCGGTCGCGACCTGGCGCTCACGTTCGTCACCGTCGATTGGCTCGGTCTGGGCATCATGGTCGCCCTGACCGGCGGTCTGCGCAGTCCGCTCACGTACACGCTGCCCATCCTGGTGGCCTGCCATCTGCTTCCGACGGACCCGACTGAGTGGTCGCGCGTCCTCGCCCCGTCACTTGCCGGCCTCGCGGTACTGCTGATCGCCGATCCCGACCTGGCAGGCCATCGCCTGATCGGCGCCGCGACGTTCGCAGGCCTTCTGCTCGCCGGCTGCCTGCCACCGCTCCTCGTGCGCCGGCGCTCGAGTCCTGCCGCCGGCGTCTCCCGGCGCCGCTCGCAGAGACGCCGGCGGCCGGCAGCCGGCGCGCCACGCACTCCAAGGGTCCCGGCGACCGTCGATGCCACGACGGGCTTCCACGGTCTGCCGCGCGTCGCCGATCTGGTCACCGGCATGCTGCGCGACGCGACGCGGCTGCACGAGGCGGTCGGCATCGTGTGCATCCGCCTCGTCTTCTGGCAGGACCTGCGCGACTTCCAGGGCGAGCTGGCGGCCGAAGCGGCCGCTGCGGCGGCGGCGCGCCACATCCGGCGCCACATCGGTCCCCTCGACCTCGCCTTCCGCGTCAGCGGCGACACGTTCCTGCTCGCGCTTCGCGACCGCACCACATCTCAGGCACAGACCGTGGCGGCAGAGCTGCAGGCCGGCCTGGCTGCTCATCGTCTGGAGCGCAGCGGCCAGCGGCTTACGGCGGTCAGCGGCGTCTCGTCGTATCCGGCCACGCGCTCACTCCGTGAACTGCTGCGATCGGCAGCGGGCGGCGTCGCCGCGGTCGACGAGCTCGACGCGGCCTCGTCCCGCTGAGCAGAAGCTGCGACGGTGGCGTGGAGCGCCGCTGCCGCGACCCGGTGCACGTCTGACAAGGCGCTCTTCGCGCCGGCGACCGCGCGCCGCGCAGGCTGCCGGGTACGGACTTGCGCCGGCCTCCACACGCTCCTAGTATTCGGCTCGTGGATCAGCAGGTGACCACCCAGCGGGTCGGGGACTCTCTCGCCGTGCGCATCGAAGTGCACCTGAGCAGACGTGACCAGAACCGCGTCTTCACTCGCGGCGATCCTCTCATCACGCTCCCCACGACGGGACTCTCACAGCCCGGCGGCGGCCCTCCACTGGAGCGTGCGTCGATCTACCTCACCGAGCTCGCGGGACTCAGCGGCGGCCTGAGCCGCCACTTCGCTGATGAGGACGACGCAGCGCGGTTCGTCACCAGCGTCAGCGAGCAGCTTGAGCAGGTGCGACAGACCCTGGAGGAGGCATGAGCACCGACGCCCTGCTCGAGGAACTGGCGCGATACCGGCGCGACCCCGGCATCCGGGCGGCGCTCTTCGTCTCCGGCGATGGGTTCCTGATCGCCGGTTCCGCCGACGCATCGATAGACACCGAGGCGGTCGCCGCCCAGATCGCCGGCGTCCTGCTCTGTGGGCGTCGTCTGGCCGCCGAGCTGGACCAGGAGGCCAGTCGCTATCTCACCTTCGAGCTCGACGATCTCAACATCCTCGTCGCCCCCTTCGACCAGGACATGCTCCTGGTGCTGATCGGACGACCTGAGACGCTCGAGCTCACGTACACCGTCCGCGGCGGCAGCTGACCGCCGCCGATCATCTCTCACGAAGGACCGACCGCATGGAAGACGCAGCCGCCAAGCTCGCTGGACTCGCCGCCGACGTCGAAAGCTGCACGCGCTGTGCGGAGCTGGTGCCGGGACGCATCCGGGCGGTCGCGGGCCGCGGCCGGCCTCACGCTCATGTCCTGGTCGTGGCTCCGCATCCCTCGGAGCTCGACGAGGCCGATGAGCAGGCGGCGGCCGGGGCTTCTCTGCTCACGGAGATGGCGGGACTGGCGCCGCGCCTTGCTCAGGACGCCGACGGGAGCGTGTACGTCACCGCCCTCGTCAAGTGCGTCCCCAGGAGCGGCGGGCGACTGCGAGACCCGCTTGGATCGGAGCGCGACGCCTGCTTCGCCTACCTCTCGGCCGAGATCTCGACCATCACCCCGCACCTGCTCGTGCTGATCGGCCGGGAGACGTCCGCCTTCGTCCTTCAGCGTCTCTTCGGCCGCGCCGTCGATTCCGCGCTGCCGCCCGCCCTGCAGGTCCTGGAGAGCCCGTCGTTTCGCGTGCTGGCGCTCGCGTCCCCTTCGGAGATGGCCGCCATGCCCGACCGTGAGCGGGAGCGGTATGTCGAGCAGGTTCGCGCGCTCGCCGGGCGGTTGGGACTCTGACGCTCGCCGGGACAGAGTGCGGCCGCCCGCCGGCGCCGGTGCAGGCCATGACCCGCACCCAGATACCGCCAGACCGCACGCGGCCGGCGTTGCCCGCCGGTCCGAGGCGGTCCTGCAGCACGCCGATCCGCCATGACGCGGGACGAGTGAGAGGTGAGACCGGATGACCACCAGGAGCGTCCATAGGAGCCTGATCGACGAGCGGTCGCTGGAGCGGCTTGCGTCACGCGCGGCCGTGGCCGGCGGCAGCGATCGCATCGCCGTCGAGATGCCGTTCACCGGCGAGGTACTCGGCCACGTGCCGCGCGGCACCAAAGACGACATGATCGCCGCGTGTGATGCGGCACGCGACGCCCAGCCGGCATGGTCGGCATCGTCGGTCGCCGATCGCGCCGCCATCCTGCTGCGCTTCCACGACCTGCTCATCGCCAACGCCGACGAGGCACTCGACCTCATCCAGCTCGAGATCGGTAAGTCTCGTGCCCATGCTTTCGACGAGGTCCTCGACACGGCGATCACGGCGCGCTACTACGCGCACATCACCGAGAAGACCCTGCGACCCCGCCGGCGGCAGGGCGCCCTGCCGGTGTTGACCGTCGCGCACGAGCACCACCGCCCGCGCGGCGTCGTCGGCTTCATCACGCCGTGGAACTTTCCGCTCATCCTCAGCATCACCGACGCGCTGCCGGCGCTCATGGCCGGCAACACCGCCGTCATCAAGCCCGACTCGCAGACCCCCTTCACCACCCTCTGGGCGGCAGCGCTGCTGAGGGACGCCGGGCTGCCCGACGGCGTGCTCCAGATCGTCCCCGGGGGCGGCGCCGAGCTCGGACCGGTGCTGGTCGACGAGGTCGACTATCTGATGTTCACCGGCAGCACGTCGACCGGCGCGCTCCTCGCCAGGCAGGCGGCGTCGCGACTCATCGACTTCAGCATGGAGCTGGGCGGCAAGAACGCCGCCCTGGTCCTCGACGACGCCCCCCGCGGTCTGCGCGTGGCCGGCCATGATCTGGGCATCTCGGCCGTCGCCGGCCTGGCGGTCGGCATCGCCGCTCACGCCGGGCAGGTCTGCGTCTCGTGCGAGCGGCTGTATGTGCAGGACGGCATCTACGACGAGCTGGTGCCCCGACTCACTGCGGCACTGGACGGCCTGCGCCTCGGCAACGACCTGTCCTGGGACTACGATCTCGGCTCCCTGGCCTCCCGCGACCAGACGGAGAAGGTGAGTGCCCACATCCAGGACGCCGTGGATCAGGGTGCCCGTCTGCTCACCGGCGGCCGACCGCGCCCCGACCTGGGGCCGTACTTCCTGGAGCCGGTCCTGTTAGAGGAGGTCCACGACGGCATGCACGTGTGCCGGCAGGAGACCTTCGGCCCGGTCTGCTCTGTCCATCGCTTCACACATGTCGACGAGGCGATCGAGCTCATCAACGACTGCCCGTACGGACTCCACGCCAGCGTCTGGACGCGCGACGCGGCCCGCGGCGCCGGCATCGCCGCGCGTATCGAGGCCGGCACCGTGGGGGTCAACGACGCGTACCAGGCCAGCTGGGCCTCGACCAGCCCGATGGGCGGCTTCAAGGCCTCGGGCGTGGGACGCCGTCACGGTCGCCAGGGACTGCTCAAGTACACCGAGCCACAGGCCGTGGTACGGCAGCGGTTGTCGCCGGTCCATGCGCTGCCGCTCCTCGATCACAAGCAGCACGCGCGAGTCATGAGCGCCGCCGTGCGAGCGCTCAAGTACGTCCCCGGGATCGATTGACTGATGTGCCGGCGGGGCCAGAGGCGACGGCCGACGGCGACTACTGAGGAGGGTGCGGCATGACGACCATCAGCACACGCCACGCGCTGATCACCGGCGGCGCCTGCGGCATCGGCAAGCTCGTCGCCCGGCGGATGGCCGCCATGGGCGCCGAGGTCACGCTCTGGGACCTTGACGCGGCAGCACTCGACGCGACCGTGGCGGAGCTGCAGGCGAGCGGCGGACGGGCGCACGGTCACGTCTGCGACGTCTCCGACCGTGAGGCGGTCGCCGATGTCGCCGCCCGGGTGCTGGAAGAGGCCGGACCGGTCGACATCCTCATGAACAACGCCGGCGTGGTGAGCGGCGCCTATCTTCTCGACCTCAGCGACGAGCAGATCGAACGCACCTTCAAGGTGAACGTGATGTCCATGTACTGGACCACGCGCGCCTTCCTGCCGGCGATGATCGAGCGCCGCTGCGGCCACATCGTCACCGTCGCCTCCGCCGCCGGGCTCATCGGGACCCGCAAAGAGACCGACTACGCGGCCAGCAAGTTCGCCGCCGTGGGCTTCAACGAGTCGCTGCGCATGGAGTTGCGGCTTCTGGCGCCCGGCGTGAAGACCACCGTCTTCTGTCCCTACTACATCGACACCGGGATGTTCGCCGGCGTCAGGACGCGTTTCCCGCTGCTGCTGCCCATCCTCAAACAGGACAAGGCCGCCGATCGCATCGTGCGCGCGGTACAGATGAATCGCGCCCAGGTGCTCATGCCCTGGATGGTCAGGACACTGCCGGCGATGAGGCTTCTGCCGGTCCCGGCGTTCGACGCCCTGGCCGACTTCTTCGGCGTCAACGCATGCATGGACGACTTCGTCGGACGCGGGGCGCCCGACGCCTGACACACCCGCGGGCCGGCGCCACAGGGGAGAGGGCGGTCACGCGACCTCAGAGTCGGCCGTCGGCGCGCCGGAGTCCGCCTCAGCGTTCCGGAGTCCGCCGTCAGCGTTCCGGAAGCTCCGCGTCGGCGCGGGAGATCACGTCCTCCATGGCCGCCGCGGCGCCGTCCGGCAGCGCCGGCGGCACGTGCGACTCGAGGAGCTCATCGACGATCTCCGTGGCTCGCTGCAGCTCGCTGCGTGGGTCCTGCTCCCACGCCTCGTAGGAGGGCCTCGGCATCAGCCGCGGCGACAGATGCTCGCCGTCGCGCAGCAGCCGCTTGCTCTCCTTGACCTTGAGGTAGTGGCCGCCGGGGCCCACCCGGGCGATCACATCGAGCATCAGATGCTCGTCATCGAGGTCGATGCCGCCCATGAGCCGATCGCCCTGACGGCGCACCTCGGCGTCGAGCACGAGCTTCGGGAGGTAGAGCAGTTGGGCGGCATCGAGCATGCCGAAGCCGGTCAGGATGTCGCAGCCGAGCATGAGCGAGGCGAACGCCATCGGCGCGCCGTCGACGCCGGAGTGCATCGAGATGCGCTTGGCGTTCGATGAGAACCCGCCGGTGAGGAACGGCAACCCGTAGTGCTTGGCCAGCTCGCTCATGGCGGCGTTGATGAGGATCTGCTCCGGGCCGGAGCAGGCGTAGCTGGCCGAGCGCATGTCCATGATCGCCGAGTTGGCGACGTAGATGAGCGGGCAGCCGGCGGCGGCGAGCTGCAGGATCACGAAGCCGCTCAGCACGTCGCAGTTGGTCTGCACGATCGTGCCGGCCAGCGTGATCGGCGCCGTGGCGCCGGCCAGCGCCAGGCTGTAGACGGTCTGCGGCACACCCTCGGCGGCGAGCAGCAGGGCGGCGTCGAGGCTGTCGGCATCGTGCTGGAGCGGCGCCACCGGGCAGTAGACCGCCGAGAAGTGAGGCCTTTCACGGTCCCAGCGGCCACCCGCCGCCGAGAGGTCGAGCAGCTCCATCGTGAACGGGACGTCTTCCGGATGCAGGACCTCTGCCTGGACGTGCTTGCCGGTATTGGCCAGCATGGTCGCGATGCCGCGCAGGTTCTCCAGCTTCGGCTTCTGCTCTGTCGGGTTGACGATGTACCACTGGATGTCCAGCTCCGGTAGCGCATCGGCAAGACGAACGGCCTCCGCCAGGTCATCGCTGGTTGACGGCCGGCGGGCGCCGGTCCGATGGTCGAGGACGCCGGCGCCGATGCCGTCCAGGGTGGTGTAGGTGTGCTTGTGGTCGAGCAGGCAGTCGTGATCCGCATCCCGGCCGGCGAGCAGGAACGTCTTGGGCGCCGTCTCGATCGCCCACTCCACCAGCTCTCTCGGCAGCCTGGCGATCTGGGACTCCTCATCGACCTGCACGCCGGAGCCGCGCAGAAGCTCCCGGGCGGTCGCGCTCTGGAAGCGGATGCCGACCTCGGCGAGGACCTTCAGCGTCGCTTCGTGCAGCCGCTCGACGTCCTGAGGTCCCAGCAGCCCCAGGTGCGGACTCGCGTTCATATCGCCCCCCCGTGCGGTATAGTCATCTGGCTAGCTGATGTCCTCGCGACCCTATCAGGCCGCGCACGCGGGCGCCACTACGTGACATCGCTCCGTGACGAGGCTGCAAGACGTCGACGATGGCATACACTGCGCGACGAGCACAGCCGGCCGCAGAGACTGCAGGAGGCACAGACAGTGGCTGAGGAAGACGGCGCAGCCGGCGCCATCGACACACGTGACCTGCCGATCCGCGACCCCTACCCGCATCTGTCACCGACCGCCCAGCGCATCCTCGAAGCGGCCATCCGGATCCTTGAGCGCGACGGCTTCAACGCCCTCACCTTCGAGGCCATCGCCGCCGAGTCGGACGAGAACCGCGCCTCCATCCGCTACCACTTCGGCAGCAAGGCGGGGCTCATCTCCGTCCTCGTCGACGCCGTCATGTACGACGGCTCAGTGGACCTCATCAGCGCCGTCGCCCACACCGAGGCCGGCGAACAGCGGCGGCGCGCCCTCATCGAGGCGCACCGCGAGGTCGCACAGCGTGTGCATGAGTACACCGCATTCTACGATCTGGTCCCGCACATCGTGCGCGACCCGGAGCTGCGGGAGCGCTTCCGGCAGTTGTTCGTGTGGTACCGCGAGCTCGACTCGTGGGCCCTCTCCGGCTCTGACGACCCGGCCGCCGGCGATCCCTACCGGCAGCTCGCCACGCTCACGACCGCCATGCTCGACGGGCTCGGGCTGCAGCTCCTCGCCGACCCGGACTTCGATCTGCGCCCGGCGTTCGACCTTTGGGCACGGATGGTCTGCGACTACGTGGAGCGCATCGCCGCCGGCTGACGGGCCCGGAGGCCCTCAGGGCACCACGACCTTGAGGGCGCGCGGCACTATCCGGACCTCCATCGGCAGATGTCCGGCGACCTCGCCGTCGGTCTGCACCAGGACCTCTTCGTCGCCGTCGACCACCGCGATCCTGGCATCCCGTGTGCGCCAGTACTGCACCTTCGGGTGCTTCAAATGCGACTGGACCAAGGCTGCCAGCCAGTAGTGCAGGGTGCCGAACGGTGAGAGCGTCTGCAGCACGCACACATCGAGCAGACCGTCGCGCATGCTGGCGTGCGGGGTGATAGCGAAGGCGCCGCCGTAGTTGGCGGCGTTGCCGAGCACCACGAAGTAGCCCTCGATGGTCTGCTCCTCCGTCTCGACACGGACGAGCGGGAAGTGGCCGCTCAGCACCGTCGGGATGCCCTGCACCATGAACGCCGCCTCGTGCAGCACCTTCTTGAGGGTCGGGTTCATGGCCTGGACCACGGCGGCATCCATGCCGACGCCGGCCATGAGCGAGAAGTAGCGGTCGCCGGCCTTGCCGAGATCGATCCACGACAGATGGCCGCTGTCGACGAGCCGGCAGGCATCGGCCGGGTCGAGGGGGATGCCGAGCTCCAGGGCCAGCACGTTCACCGTCCCGGCCGGCACCACCACGAGCGGCGTGCAGGTCTCGGCGATGCCGTTGATGACCTCGTTGACCGTGCCGTCGCCACCGATGGCGCACACCGCGTCGGCACCCTGCTCGACGGCCTCGCGCGCCAGTTCGATGCCGTGCCCGGCGTGCTGTGTCTGCCGGACCTCGACCTCCAGGCCGAACGACGCCAGCAGCTCGAGCATCAGCGGCAGCTCGTGGCGGAACTGGCCGCCTCCGGACTCCGGGTTGGAGACCGCCACCACATGCTTGATACCGGCGACCGTCATGCCAGGGGGACCTCCGTACGATCCGAGAGCCGCAGCCAGCTCGAGTAGCCGGCCGAGCGTGCCACCGCCACCGCCGCGGCGAAACGGCTGCCGACATCCGCCGGCACGTGCGCGTCTGACCCGAAGGTGAGCGGCACGCCGAGCCGGCACGCCTGCTCGAGTAGCGTCAGGCTCGGGTACTGCTCACCGGCGGCCTGGCGCCAGCCGGACGTGTTGATCTCGATCGCCACGCCGTTCTCGGCGGCGCGCGAAAGCGCCTCCCGCGCCGCCGTCGCCAGGGTCGGCGTCATCGCCGGACGGCGGCCGAACTTCTTCACCAGATCGACGTGACCGAGCACGTCGAAAAGGCCGCTGCCGGCCGCCTGACCCAGCAGCCGGAAGTAGCGGAGCCAGAGCGACTCGAGATCGCGCTGTCGCGGATCGTCACGCAGTCGGGGATCGTCGAAGGCGAAGCCGTTGACGAAGTGGATGGAACCGATCACGTAGTCCGGCTGCCAGCGCGTGAGCTGCGCAGCCGTCTCGGCGGCCGTCTCCGGCGAGTAGTCGGCCTCGAGGCCGAGCAGCACGCGGATGTCCGCGCCGGCCGCCGCCGCGCGCACGGTCGCGACGTACTCATCGAGGCGCTGCGGTGGAATGCCGAAACCGTCGTCAAGGGCGACCGGCACGAGGTGGTCGCAGATACCGATCTCGGGCAGACCGAGTGTCTCGGCACGTCTCACCAGATCGTCCGGCATGCCGTCGCCGTCGGAGAAGGCAGTGTGCATGTGATAGTCGGCCGGCAGCACGGCAGCCGGCGGCGCAGCATCCTCTCTGGTCCCACCCGTCATCTCATGTCCGCCCGTTGAGCCACCTCTCGTGTCGGTGGGGCCGGTATGTCCCAGCGGCGATCATCGTACCCGCTGCAGCCACCAGACCGGCCTGGACATGCCGTCGACACACCGCCCGGCGGCCTCAGAACTGGGGGTCGGCACGTCCGCACCGCCCCCGTCGCGTCGTGAAGACCCACACAAGCAGCACCCCGGCGACGAAACCGCCGATGTGAGCAAAGAACGCCACCTCGGTCTGCGCCCCCAGCGCCGCCACGCCCGAGAGCAGCTGCCATCCGAACCAGATGATCAGAAGGACCCAGGCCGGGATCAGAATGACCGGGAAGAACACGAGCAGCGGGATGACCGAGAGCACCTTGGCACGCGGGAAGAGGACGATGTAGGCGCCCAGCACGCCGGCGATGGCGCCGCTGGCGCCGATCGTCGGCACCATCGACTGCGGCTCGATCGCCACTTGTGCCGCCGTAGCGCACACCCCGCACAGCAGGTAGAAGATCAGGAACTTCACCCGCCCCATGGTGTCTTCCACGTTGTTGCCGAAGATCCACAGGAACAGCATGTTGAAGATGAGGTGCAGCCAGCCACCGTGCAGGAACATGCTGGTGAAGATGCCGGCCCACCTGGGAAGGGGGTCGTCGCGCACCAGGTCGACCCGGTTGGTGATCTCGTACGGGACGGCGCCCGCCTCGAAGAAGAGCCGGCCCTGCGAGATGCCGAGCGCCGGCGCCAGCAGCTCGCCGATCCACACCAGGACGCAGACGACGATGAGCCCGACCGTGACCGCAGGGAACCGCCGCGTGGGAACGTTGTCGTAGAGCGGTATCACGCGGCCACGGCCGGGCTGCTGTCACCCTGGAGACCTCAGGATCCGACTACCGGGGAGACCTTGCAGGCGCAGACCTTGAACTCGGGGATCTTGGCCTGCGGGTCGCGTGCCGGATTGGTGAGTCGGTTGGCCGGACCCTCCCAGAAGTGGAACGGGATGAAGACCACGCCCTCTCCGACGCGATCGGTGACCCAGGCCGGCGTCTCGATGCGACCGCGCCGGGTCTCGACCGTCACCGGCCTGCCGTCGACGACCCCCAGCCGCTCGGCATCGGCCGGGCTGATCTCCACGAACCCCGTCGGCACCAGCTCGTTGATGCCCTCCACGCGGCGCGTCATGGTGCCGGTGTGGTAGTGCTCGAGCATGCGGCCGGTGGTCAGCGTCAGCGGGTAGTCCTCGTCGGGCTCCTCGGCGGCCGCCTTGTACTCGACGCCGAAGAATCTCCCCTTGCCACGCGCGAACCGCTCGGTGTGCAGGATCGGCGTACCGGGATGCTCCTCGTCGGGGACCGGCCAGGCCAGGCCACCCTCCTTGTCGAGCCGCCGGTGACTGATGCCGCCGTACGAGGGCGTGAGCCGGGCGATCTCATCCATGATCTCGGCCTGGGTGGGAGTGCAGTGCCACTTCTCGGCGTGCCCCAGCCGATGAGCGAGCTCGCACCACGTCCACCAGTCTTCGCGCGCCTCGCCCGGCGCTTCCACCGCCTTGCGCAGCAGCTGGACGCGACGCTCGGTGTTGGTGAAGGTGCCGTCTTTCTCGGCGAAGCAGGCGGCGGGCAACACCACGTCCGCGAAGTCCGCCGTCTCGGTGAGGAAGATGTCTTGCACGACGAGGAAGTCGAGCTTGCGCAGCGCCTCTTCGACGTGCGTCTGATCGGGGTCGCTGAGCATGACGTTCTCGCCCATCACGATCAGCGCCTTCACGCTGCCCTCGTGGATGGCGTCGAAGGTCTCGGTGACCGTGAGGCCGACCTCGGCGGGCAACTCGACGCCCCACGCCTCTTCCCAGCGGGCACGCAGAGCGGGATCGGTGACCGGCTGGTAGCCGGGGAAGACGTTGGGTAGAGCGCCCATGTCGCAGGCTCCCTGCACGTTGTTCTGCCCGCGCAGCGGGTTCACCCCGGTGCCCGGCCGGCCGACGTTGCCGGTCAGCATCGCCAGGTTGCTGATGGCCAGCACGTGCTCGGTGCCGTGGGAGTGCTGCGTGATGCCCATCGAGTACAGGATGGCGGCGCGTTCGACGGTGCCGAGGATGCGCGCCGCCGCGACGATCTTGTCGGCCGGTACGCCGGTGATCTCCTCGACCAGCGCCGGCGCGTAGGGCCGGACCGCCTCCCGCATCTCTTCGAAGCCCTCGGTACGGGCGGCGATGAACTCGTCGTCGGCCATGCCCTCTTCGATGATGACGTGTGCCAGACCGTTGAGCAGGGCGACGTTGGTGCCGGGCCTGAGTCGGAGGTGGATGTCGGCGCGGCGCGCCATGTCGATCTCGCGCGGGTCGGCCACGATGAGCTTGGCGCCGTTGCGCAGCGCCTTCTTGACGTGCAGCGCTCCGATGGGGTGCGACTCGCTGGTGTTGGAGCCGATGATCAGGAAGGCGTCGGCCATCTCGAGGTCGGCGAACGAGTTGGTCATGGCGGCGCTGCCGAAGGACTGCGCCAGACCGGTCACCGTCGAGGCGTGACAGAGACGGGCGCAGTGATCGACGTTGTTGGTGCCGATGACCGCGCGCATGAACTTCTGGAAGACGTAGTCCTCTTCATTGGTGCAGCGCGCCGAGGCGAACCCGACGATGGCGTCGGGTCCGTGCTCGTGGCGGATCTCGAAAAGCTTGGAGGTGATCAGCTCGAGGGCCTCGTCCCAGGAGGCCGGAGTGAGCGTGCCGTCGACGCGCACGAGCGGCCGCGTGAGCCGGTCGGGATGGGCGATGAACTCGAAGCCGTAACGGCCCTTGACACAGAGATTGCCGCCGCCCGGACCCTCACCGACCTTGGAGGTGACGCGCACGACCTTGCCGTCGGCGACGTGCAGCGTGAGGTTGCAGCCGCAGCCGCAATACGGACAGACGGTGTCGACCTTCTCGACGTCCCAGGCCCGCACGGTATGCCGGCTGCGCTTGTCCTGCAGCGCGCCGGTGGGACAGGCCGAGACGCAGTTGCCGCACATCTCGCAGGTGGTCTCGACCATCGAACGGCCGTAGGACGTCGAGATGAACGCGGGGAAGCCGCGCTCCGCGAAGTTGAGCACATGGCACTGCTGGACCTCGTCGCAGATGCCCACGCAGCGGCCGCAGAGGATGCACTTGGAGGGATCGAACACGATGAAGGGCGTGTCGTCACGCAGCGGATACTCGCGCTTCTCGCCGGCGTAGCTGCTGGTCTCGACGCCGTACCGGTACGCCAGGTCCTGCAGACGGCAGTCGCCGGCGCGATCGCAGGTGAGACAGTCGGCCTTGTGGTCCGAGAGCATCAGGTCGAGCAACACGCGGCGCTGCTCCACGATCTCATCGGTCTCTGTGCGGACGACCATGCCCTCCGCGGCTTCGGCGGCGCACGACGCCACCGGGCCCCGCGCCCCTTCCACCTCGACCAGGCACAGCCGGCAAGCCGCGAACGGCTCCAGCCGGTCGTCCTGACAGAGTGTCGGGATGTCGATGCCGGCGGACCGTGCCGCCTGCAGGATGGTGGTTCCGGGCTCAGCCTTCACCATGCGCCCATCGATGGTCAGTTCCACGTTCCGCTCCTTGCCGTCCCCGCTGCTCACCGACCTGATGACACTGCGGCGGGGTGCACGTTCGGTCTCGCGATGTCGGGACGTCATGTACCACGCGCCGCAGCGGGTGCTTCCCTGCCATTGTACCTGCGTCGGGCCGAACTGTCCGCACAGGACCGCTGCGGATGCGGATGACGTGCGCCGGCGGCCGCGGGCTGCCGCCCGCTTGCCGTGCGGGCGCCGTCATGCAAAAATGCTTCGGTCTCCGTATTATGAAGAGACCGAAGCGTCTTTCTACGCCGGAGGTGTCCCGATGTCGGACCGAGACCGCGATGAGTCCGGTGTCACAGCGGTCGACGACGCCGTCGACCGGCTGCTCGCGCTCCTGCCACTGCTCGGCGCCGCGCTGCGCGACGCCGACCCGCATCCGCGTGCCCGCGACCGCCTCGGCGAGACGCCCCTGACCCCGCGTCAGATGAGCGCTCTGGTGCAGCTGGAGCTTGCCGGCAGCCAGTCGATGTCGGACTTCGCCGCCGGCATGGGAGTAAGCCCGCCGGCCGCCACGGAGATGGTCGAACGGCTGGAGGAGCGCGGACTACTCGTGCGCGAGCACGACCAGAACGACCGGCGTGTCATCACCGTCAGGCTGTCGGGGGCGGCGGCGGCCGAGGCGCGCGCCGTGCTCGCCAGACGCCGCCGCGATCTGCAGCGGGCCTTGCGGCGCTTCCCCGACGTACCGCCGGCGGTCCTTCTCGCCTTCATGACCGAGCTGATCCAGGAGCTGAGGAGGGGATCGCCGTGACGTCAGGACCGGAGGCGTCGTCAGTGGAGGTCGCCGGCGCCGATCTGCCGCTGCCGTCGGGCACGGCCCCGGTGACGGACCAGACCACCAAGCGCAGTCCCTGGGCGGTGCTGGCAGTGCTCTGCCTCGGTCTCTTCATGCTGCTGCTGGACGGCACCATCGTCAACGTGGCCATACCCCACATCATGACGTCGCTGGGCACCGACCTGGCCGGCGTCGAATGGGTCATGAACGCCTACGTGCTGGTCTTCGCCGTCTCGCTCGTGACGTTCGGCCGTCTCGGCGACCTGTACGGCCGGCAGCGGCTGTTCCTCGTCGGCATGGGGCTGTTCACCGTCGCGTCGCTGGCCTGCGGCCTGGCGCCCAGCATCGCAGCGCTCATCGCGTTCCGTGTGCTGCAGGGACTCGGCGGCGCGGCGATGATGCCGCAGACGCTCAGCATCATCGCCACCATCTTCCCGGCAGACAGGCGCGGCGCCGCCATGGGTCTCTGGGGCGCCGTCTCGGGCCTGGCCACGGCCATCGGTCCCAGCCTCGGCGGACTGATCGTCGACGGCGCCAGCTGGCGCTGGATCTTTCTCATCAACCTGCCGATCGGCGCCGTCTCGCTGCTGCTGGCCTGGAGACTGGTACCGGAGTCGAAGGACCCCGGCTCCGTCCGCTCGCTCGACCTGCCGGGCGTGGCGCTGATCACCCTGTCGATGTCGAGCCTGACGTTCGCCCTCATCGAGGGGCAGAGCTTCGGCTGGACCTCGGCCGCCATCGTCGCGCTGTTCGCGGCCGCCGTCCTGCTCTTCGCCCTGTTCGTCTGGCGCGAGAAGCGGGAGCCACAGCCGCTCATCGACTTCGGCCTCTTCCGCAGCGTCAACTTCACCGCCGGCAACCTCACCGGGCTCCTCCTGAGCTTCGGCATGATGGGCGTCTTCTTCACCATCCCCATCTTCCTGCAGACGGTGCTCGGCTTCAGCGCTCTGAAGGCCGGCGCCGTCATGAGCCCCATGTCGGTGGCGGTGATGGTCGCGGCGCCGCTGGCCGGCCGCCTCTCCGACAGGCTCGGCAGCCGCTGGCTCATCACCGCCGGCATGCTCCTCCTCGCCCTCGGCATCGGCTGGATGGCCGGATTCAATCCGTCGGGGCAGGGGCTCGAGCCGAGCACGGGGGTCGGCGACCTGCTCCTACCGTTCATCCTGGCCGGCTTCGGCATCGGCATGGCGATCGCGCCGACCACGTCGGCCGTCATGGCGACGGCGCCACCGGACCGCGTCGGCAACGCGTCTGGCGTGCTCTCCACGGTGCGCCAGCTCGGCAGTCTCATGGGGATCGCCGTTCTCGGTGCGGTGCTGCAGAACAGGCTGGCGCACAACGTCGAGACCGGCGTCGAAGCCATCCCCGGTATCCCCGCCCCGGTCAAGCGCATGATCATCGACGGCGTCGCGGAAGGCGCCGGCCCGATGAGTCCGCCCGCCGCAGCGGACGAGCAGGCCGGAGCCATGGCCGAGAGCTTCGCGACGCTGTTCCAGGGCTGGTTCACGGGGGCGGTCAACACCACGTTCATCGTGGCGGCGGTCGTCTGCCTGGTGGGTGCCGCCAGCGCCGTGCTGATCCGGCGCCGCGACGACGCCGGGCGGCCGCTGAAGTAGACGCCGCCGTGGCGCTCACCGGCGGGCGTACCGGCGCGCGGGCGGGACGGGTCAGACGACTGTGTGGTATAAGCCGGTATCATCGATGCATGGTCGCTCCGTGATGCTCCTTGAGCAGACGCGGATCGGTCGTACGGTCCGGAGGGGAGGCCACGTCCCGCGACCGGCCGGATGCCCACAGGCTGTCCGCCGCCGTTGCCAGACGGGTCCCGGAAGCGACGCAAGGAGGGCGAACCGTGACGCATGATCCCGCAACGATGCAGAGCCGTCGGCTGATGGAGCAGGCCGAGACGTACGGCGCCCACAACTACCACCCGCTGCCGGTCGTCCTGGTGCGCGGCGAGGGCAGCGAGGTCTGGGACGTGGAAGGGCGCCGGTACCTGGACTTCCTTTCCTGCTACTCGGCGATCTCTCACGGGCATCGTCACCCTCGCATCATCGCCGCGATGACGGAACAGGCGCAGCGCCTGACCCTCACGTCGCGGGCCTTCCACAACGACCAGCTCGGGCCGTTCCTGCAGGAGCTGTGCGAGTATGCCGGCGCCGAGATGGCGTTGCCCATGAACACCGGCGCCGAGGCCGTCGAGACGGCTTTGAAGGCGGCCCGCAAGTGGGCGTATCAAGTCAAGGGTGTGCCGCCGGAAAAAGCTGAGATCATCGCCTGCACAGACAACTTCCACGGCCGTACGATCACGATCATCTCGTTCTCCAGCGAGCAGCTCTATCGCGATGACTTCGGACCCTTCACGCCGGGCTTCACCGTCATCCCCTACGGCGACGCGGAGGCCCTCGAGGCCGCCATCACGCCGCGTACAGCGGCCTTTCTCGTGGAGCCCATCCAGGGCGAGGCGGGGGTGGTCATCCCGCCGGACGGCTACCTGAAAGCGGTTCGCGAGATCACCCGCCGACATCGCGTCCTGTTGCTGGCCGACGAGGTCCAGACAGGACTCGGTCGCACCGGACGTCCCTTCTGCTTCCAGCACGAAGACATCGAGCCCGACCTGATCATCCTGGGCAAGGCGCTCGGCGGCGGGGTCTACCCGGTCAGTGCGGTCGTCGGGACGCGCGAGGTGCTGGGACTGTTCCGACCCGGCGAGCACGGCTCCACCTTCGGCGGCAACCCGCTGGCCTGCGCCGTGGCACGCGAGTCGCTGCGCGTGCTGGTCGACGAGTGCCTCGCCCAGCGCGCCGACGAGCTCGGTGGCATGCTCATGGAGCGGCTGCGCACCATCAGCAGCCCGTACGTCCGCGAGGTCCGCGGCAAGGGCCTGCTCGTGGGGCTCGTCCTGCATCCGGAGGCCGGCGGCGCCCGGCGCTTCTGCGAGGCGCTCATGGACGACGGTCTGCTGTGCAAAGAGACCCACGAGGATGTGATCCGCTTCGCGCCGCCGCTGGTAGTCGGCGCCGAGCAGCTCGACTGGGCAGCGGAACGCGCGGCCGGTGTGCTGGACCGACTCTGATCCGCGCGCGACTCTGACCCTGCCAGACAGACGTGGATCGCGACGCCCCCCCCGGCAGCTGGAGGACCGGCAGGAGGCCGGCCCCGGCGCACCGAATGAAGTGACGCGCAGGATACCGTCCGGTACGCAGCCGCGACCCGGGAGTCGACTGTGATCGAGAGCAGACCCGACAGCACGTCCCACGCCATCGTGATCCCGCGGCCCCTGGCCGAGCACTTCCATGAACGCCTGCAACAAGTCTATGGCGGCAGGCCGGACGTGGTCGTGATCGTCGACAGGCGCCACGGAGAGCGCCGGCGGTCACCGGGAAGCGCCGCTCCCGACGGTCCCGAGCGGCGGCGGGCGGAGCGGCGCGCCGCGACCGCCGCCTGGTCGCTGCCCGATCTGCCGGTGCGCCGCGCCGGCGATCCGCAGGCCGCCGGCTGCCGTAGCTGACCGGCCCATCGGTGGCCGGGCGGGCGACGGCACCCGCGGCTCCTTCAGATCCAGCCGTTCTCGCGGCTGACGATCACCGCCTGCGCGCGGTCCACGACGCCCAGCTTGCCGTACACATTGTGCAGGTGGTTGCGGACAGTGCTCTGAGATAGCCGCATGGCGGTAGCCACCTGCTTGTACGTCTTGCCGTCGGCCAGCAGCTTGACGACCTCTCGCTCACGCCCGGTCAAGGGCGAGGGCAGCGCGTCGGCCGGCTGCTCGGGCTCGCGGAGGTGGACCCTGATCCGTGCCAGCAGCTCACGGACGTGGAACGGCTTGGTGATGTAGTCGACGGCGCCCTTGCGGAAGCCGATCAGCTTGCTGTCGAGTTCACGGCGCGCCGTGAGGAAGATGACCGGACTCTTCAGAGACACCGGCTTGGCCCGCAGCCGCTCGCAGACCGTGAAGCCGTCGGCATCGGGCATCATGACGTCCATCAGGACGAGGTCGGGGATGAACGATGTGCCGAGGCGCACGGCTTCTACGCCGTTGGCGGCCACCGCCACGTCGTAGCCTGATGCGCTCAGTGCTTCCTGGACGAGACGCCGGATGTCTGGTTCATCATCGACGACCAGGATGCGTTGCGCCACAGACCCCTCCCATCGCGGTTCGGCGGGCGGCCCTGCCGCCCGCCGCGTGCACCGGACCTCGCCGGATCGTCTTCACGGTCTCTATCGGCAGGTCGGCACAAACGATTGAGCGACCCGGCCGGTCTCCACGTACCGGAAGCCGGCCTTCCACGCACCCCGACGGTCCCGAGGGCCGCCGCCGGGCGTCACTGCATGATCACGTCGCCGTACGCGACGAGCAGCCACACCGTGAGCGCCGCCACGGCGACGATCGCGAAGAGATCGAGGACTCTGCGTGTGCGAGCCGCGTCCACCGCGGTCTCGATGATGGCGGCCAGCGCCACCCCGATCCCGACGACACCGAGCACGATGATCAGGACGCCCACGGTACCTCCCCCCCCATGCGGCACCGCCGGGCGGCCTTCAGTCGCCGGATGCTCCGCCCGCCCCATCCCGCGCCGCCTCCCAGCCGGCGGCGAAGGCCTTCAGATTGGCCTCCAGCAGGCGCTTGGGGAGGCGCGCCCGCAGCGCCTCTTCGAGCGCCTCGCGCGGCAGGGCGCCGCTGATCTGGGCCAGCGCCGCCAGGGAGACCACGTTGGCCGCCAGCGGCGTGCCGGCCTCCCGCCGGGCGATGGCGGTGAACGGCGCTCCGTAGGAGGCGACGCCGTCGAGAGCGCCGGCGGTCACCAGCTCCGACTCGTAGACGACCAGGCCGCCGCGCCGGGTGCCGGCGGCGAAGCTCTCCCAGGCAGGCTGGGAGAGGCAGAGCGTCACGTCGGGGCTCTCCAGCTCGGGGAAGTCGATCGGCCAGTCGCTGATGATGACCTCTGAGCGCGAGGCGCCGCCGCGTGCTTCGGGACCGTAGCTCTGGGTCTGGACGACCTCCTTGCCGCTGGCGGTAGCCGCCTCGGCGAGGATCACCGCCGCCAGCTGCAGCCCCTGGCCGCCGGAGCCCGAGAGGCGGTACTCCTGGCGCGGACCGAAGCTGATGCGGCGCGGCCCGCTCACGGAGCGCTCTCCGCCGCGCCGTCGCCGTCGGGCTTATAGCCGGCCCGGGCGCGGACCTGGTCATAGATGTCGGTGAATCGCGCCCGCTCCACGTGATGGAGCAGACCCACCGGATAGGTGCCGGTGATCGGGCCGTCGCGCTCGGGATCGTAGCGCTCGACGGCCACCGCGGCCTCCTTCTGGGCCGCCAGCATGCCGGCCGCATCGAGCTTGGTGTTCATGCGGCCGTAGTAGGTGGGGCAGTCGGAGACCGCCTCGACTAAGGAGAAGCCCTTGTGGGCGATGCCTCCGGCGATGAGCCGCACCAGCTTGAGGTAGGCGTACGGGATGCCGCGGGCGACGTAGGTGGCCCCGGCCGCCCAGGCCAGCTCGCAGATGTCGAAGGCCGGCTCGGGGTTGCCGAAGGGACTCGTCTTGGAGCGGTCGCCCTCGTGCGTGGTCGGTCCGGCCTGACCGCCGGTCATGCCGTAGATGGAGTTGTTGAACACCAGGGCCGTCATGTCGATGTTGCGCCGGGCGGCGTGGATGAGGTGGTTGCCGCCGATGGCGGCGCAGTCGCCGTCGCCCATCACGACGCTCACGATCAGCTCCGGGTCGGCGAGCTTCGCGCCGGTGGCGACGGCGAGAGCGCGGCCGTGGGCGGTGTGGACGGTCGAGTAGTTGAGGTAGGCGGTGATCCTCCCAGCGCAGCCGATGCCGGCCACGACGGTCACCTTCTCGGGGTCGAGGCCGAGTGAGAGATAAGCGTCGATCATCGCCCGCGTGACGATGCCGTTGGTGCAGCCCGGGCACCACAGCGTCTTCGCGCTACGCAGGTGCTCGCGGATCTCGGCCGTCGCGTGCCGCGTCACCTTGGGCAGGCGATCGTCGGTCGGCGGCCGTTCGAGCTTCAGCTCGTCAACTAAAGCGGTGATAGTGGAACTCCTTCTTGATGAGGTCCTTGATCTGGGCCGGGGTGATCAGCTTGCCGTCGATGCGGCCGAAGTCGACCACCTTGGCCCGCCCGGCGACCGCCGCCTGGACCTCCCAGGCGATCTGCTTGACGTTCATCTCGGGCACGATCACGGTGCGCACCTGCTCGGCCATGTGGTCGACCGCCGCGGTGGGAAACGGCCAGAGGGTGATCGGCCGCACGAGGCCGACCGGCAGTCCCTCCTGACGGGCCCAGCGCACCACGGCACGGGCGGCGCGGGCCACCGAACCGTAGGCGAAGAGGGCCACCTCGGCGCCTTCCATCATGAAGTCCTCGACGCGCACGATGGCATCGTGATGGTGGTAGATCTTCTCGCGCAGGTAAGCCCCCAGGTCGCCGGCGGCACGCGGGCTGGCGGTCTCCGGCGAACCGGAGAGGCGGTTGTAGACAAGCCCGGTGACGTGGACCCGGAACGGCGAGCCCAGGGCCGGGCGCGGCAGGATGTTGTCGATCGTCGATTGCACGGTGTCGTAGTCGTCGGGGTCGATGTCGAGGTCGCCGCGCTGGGCGATGCGCAGCTCGCTGCCGGTCGGCAGCTCGACCGCCTCGCGCATGTGGCCGACGAGGGCGTCCGAGAGGATGATGACCGGGGTGCGGAACTGCTCGGAGAGGTTGAAGGCCTCGACGGTCAGGGTGTAGCACTCATGGACCGAGCTCGGCACAAGGGCGATGATCGAGTGCTCGCCGTGGGTCCCCCAGCGCGCCTGCATCACGTCGCCCTGGGCGGGCTCGGTAGGCAGGCCGGTCGAGGGCCCGCCGCGCATCACGTCGACGATCACGCACGGCACCTGGGTCATGGTCGCGAAGCCGATCATCTCCTGCATGAGGGAGAAGCCGGGGCCGGAGGTGGCGGTCAGGGCCTTGTTGCCGGCCAGCGAGGCCCCGATGACGGCCGCGATCGAGGCGATCTCGTCTTCCATCTGCACATAGGTGCCGCCGACCGCCGGCAGGCGGGCGGCCAGCGTCTCGGCGATCTCGGTGGAGGGGGTGATCGGGTAGCCGGCGAAGAACCGCGCCCCGGCGGTGATGGCGCCTTCGGCGATCGCCTCGTTGCCCTGGATCAGACGACGGGGGGCGGGCATCAGGCATCGGCCTCGTCGTCGGGCGCGGCGCTCGCCGCCGCCTCGTCCGCAGCGCCCGGGGCGCCCTTGTCGGGCGCCGGCGGCGCCTCGTCCTTGAGCACCTCGATGGCGAGGTCGGGGCAGTGCATCTCGCAGAAGCGGCAGCCGTTGCAGTCCTGGGGGCGGGCGACGAGCGGGCGACCGAGCGGATCGGCATCGAAGACCGACCGCGGGCAGAGCTTGATGCAGATGCCGCAGGACTTGCACAGAGCGGGGTCGACCCGCACCTGCGGAGGACGGCGGTCCTTGCTTCGGCGGGTCCGGCTGGCGCCTTGCCCCGCCGCCGGCTGCACAGCCTGACGCGGCTCGCTCATGTGCATAGGCTATGCCTCAACGCCCCGGGCCTCAACCGCCGACGGCGTCTCGGGTCACTCCAGACGAAGGGATCCATCCACAAGCGGGAACGGTCCGCCTGACCTGCGTCGTTGCGCCGCCGGGCACGTGATCGGCGTGGCGGCCGTCTGAGGCCCTCAACACGGTCGTATGGACCGCGCCGCAAGGAAGGCCAGCGGGTGGCAGGCCGACCGCGGGCTCAGGTCCGCGATCTGCGACCGGCACGACGTGCCGGTCGCCAGGATCTCGGTGTCGCCGGCGGCGGCGCGGACGGCCGGCAACAGGTCGCGCTCCGCGATCGCCACGCTCAGCTCGTAGTGGTCGGCCTGGTAACCGAACACGCCGGACATGCCGCAGCAGCCGGCATCGAGGACCTCCAGCTCCAGCCCGGGAACGAGGCGCAGCGCACGTTCGGTCTCGGCACTGGTGAACACGGCGCGCTCGTGGCAGTGCGGGTGGAGCAGCGCCCGCCCGCCGGGGGAGAAGTGGAGCCGTCCTTCGGCGCCCGCGTCGGCGACGAACGACAGCGCGAAGCGGCTGGCGGCCGCGACCCGGGCCACACGCGGGTCATCGGGCAGCAGACGCCGCCAGTCGTCGTGGACCATGGCCAGGCAGCTCGGCTCCACGAAGGCGACGGCCTTGCCGGCGGCGACTTCACGGTCGAGACGCTCGACGGCATGAGCGGCCGCGGCGCGCGCCTTCTCCAGCAGACCGGTCGACATCATCGTGCGCCCGCAACAGCCGGCGTCGATCACCTCGACCGGCGTCCCGGCGGCCGCCATGAGATCGAGGAAGGCCTCACCGATCTGCGGCTCCTGGTGCTGCGTGAAGCAGTCGGCGAACAGGACGATCGGCGCCGTGCCCGGGGCGGGCCGCCGGCGACCGGCGGCCCGCCGTGTGAGCGAGCGCGTGGCCAGCGGTGGCAACGGACGCTGCGGCGCGACGCCGGCGAGACGCAGCAGCGGCCGGCGCAGCGGCGAACGACCGACGGCCGCGATGAACGGCGCCAGGGGGGCGGTCAGGCGCAACAGGCGCCTGATGTCCGCTACGGCTCGCACCGGCAGAGGCGTACCCTCGCGAGTGCGCCGCTCGGCCAGCCACTCGGCCTTGAGGGCTGCCATGTCCACGCCGGCCGGGCACTCCGTCTTGCACGCCTTGCAGGCGAGGCACGTGCCCAGCACCGCCTCCATCTCTGCATCGGTGACCTCGGCCAGGTCCACGGCGCCGGCGAGGATCGCCTGCAGCGCATTGGCCCGCGCTCTGGTGCTGCGCGCTTCGTCGCGGGTGACCGACGCCGGGGGACACATCACACCGGTGAGCTTCTTGCACTGGCCGGCGCCGAAGCACCGCTCGACGGCGGCCTCGAAGCCGCCCTCGTCCCGGTACGCGAGCCGTGGCCGCCACCCTGAACGATCCCGCTGACCCGGGGCGAACCGCAGCTGCTCGGCCACCCCGGGGCCGTCGAGGATGACCCCCCGGCCCAGCGTGCCTCCCGGGTCGAACGCCTGCTTGAGAGCGACATACCCCGCCAGCAGGCGTTTGTCGGTGAGCTCCGGCAGCAGCCACGAGCGCGACCGCCCGACGCCGTGCTCCCCGGAGATGACGCCGTGGAACTCCGCCACCAGACAGGCCACCTCACGGGCCATGCGCTGCATCGTCTCGAGATCGGTGGTCGACCTGAGGTCGAGCAACGGACGCACGTGAAGGCATCCGGCCGACGCGTGACCGCTGAACGAGGCACGGACGCCGTGCGCCGCCACGATGCCCTGGAACCGCTCGACGTAGTCGGCCAGCCGTTCGGGCGCCACAGCGGTGTCCTCGACGAAGGCCGTGGGACGCGCCGCCCCCGGCACGCCCATCAGCAGCGGCAGCACCGCTCGCCGCAGAGCGGCCGCCTCGGCCATCGCCGGCGGGTCTTCCAGATACTGGACGCCGGCGACGGGAAGGTCGCGTTCCAGTCCGCGAAGACGCGCGAGGCCGGCCCGCACCTCGCCTTCATCGCCCTGATACTCCACGGTGAGCATGACCGGCTCGCTGCCGGCCAGCAACGGGGCCAGTCGCCTGTAGAGATGGAGATTCGGCGCCGCCCGCAGCGGATCGAGGTCGAGCAGCTCCACGGCACTCGGACCGGTCTCGAGCAGACGCACGTTGGCCTCCAGCGCCGTGCGGATGCTGGGGAACACCAGGGCGGCGCCGAGCCGCAGGGCCGGGCGCAGGTCGAGCTCCACCTCCAGCTCCGTGAAGAGCATCAGCGTGCCTTCCGAGCCGGCCATGAGCCGGCCGGGGTGCGGTCGCGGTCCCAGCAGGTGTCGCAAGTCGTAGCCGCTCGTGAAGCGGCGGGTCTGCGGATAGCCGCCGGCGATCGCCGGTCCATAGGCGCTGCGGATCGACTCCAGTGCCTCGGCAAGGCCGCCGCCGCGCACGCCGCTGTGCAGGTCGGCGCTGCTGCAGGCGCCCAGCTCCACCGCGTCACCGCCGGCCAGCACCCCGCGCACGCGCGTCACCTTGTCGGCCATCTGGCCGTAGATGATGGAGCGCGACCCGGACGAATCGTTGCCCACCATGCCACCGATGGTCGCCTGATCGACGGTCGACGTGTCGGGACCGAGCTCCAGATCGTGAGCTGCCGCGGTGGCGTTCAAGGATGCCTGGATGACGCCCGGCTCCACGCGCGCCCGCCGCGCCTGCGGATCGATCGCCAGGATGCGGTCCAGGCGGAAGCAGTCGACGACGATGCCGGCACCGATGGCCTGCCCGGCGACGCTGGTGGCGGCGCCACGCGCCACCAGTCCCACGCCACGGCGCGCCGCCACCTCGGCCGCCACGGCCAGATCGTCGACATGACCGGCGACCAGAACGGCTTCGGGGACGACGCGGTAGCTCGACGCGTCGGTGGAGTAGAGCCAGCGGCTCAGCGGCGTGGTGAGCACGCGCCCCGCGACGCGGCGGCGCAGCTCCTCGGCCGCGGCACGCCCGGCGGCCGACGGCTCGGGGATCGGTCGTTCTGTGGAGGTCGACACCCCGAAAGCATATCCGCGCTGCCGGCGCCTGCCGAGCCGGGATCGCGTGGAGCCGGCGCCTCGGTCGCCGAGCGGGCCCGGGCGGGCGATCCGGGTCAGATGTCGAACGGTGACCAGGAGGGAGCGATGCGGCTCAGGTACTCGAAGGTCCCCGTGACCATGAGGAGGCCGGCGACGATGAGCAGCACGCCCGCCACGATGCGGATGATCCGGTAGTGACGCTTGACCCATTCGAGCCGGCGCGCCACCCAGCCGAAAGCGACCGCCGCCAGGAGGAAGGGGACGGCCAGCCCGAGCGAGTAGACGAGCAGCAGCAGCGCCCCCTGAGCGGCCCCGCCCTGCGTGCCGGCCAGCGTCAGGATGGCGCCGAGGACGGGGCCCACACACGGCGTCCAGGCTACCGCCACGGCGGCGCCGGCAACGAAGCCGCCCAGCACGCCACCGACCTTCGGCAGCTCGAGCCCCTTGCCGGCGGGCAGGTGGATCACCTCCATCACGAACAGACCGGCCACGATCAGCACGACGCCGGCGATGATGCTCAGAAGAGTACGGTTGGCGGCCAGGACGCCGCCGATGCTGCCGGCGGCCGTGCCGAGCACCACGAAGAGCGCCGTGAAGCCGGCCGTGAACGACAGGGCCACACGGAGCACCCGCCAGCGCTGTCGCTCAAGGTCTTCGACCGCCACTCCCGACACGAACGACAGGTACACCGGCAGCAGCGGCAGCACGCACGGGGAGAGGAAGGACACCACGCCGGCGGCGAATGCCAGGCCGGCGCTGGACGCGGTCAGGCCATCGAGGTTCACTGTGCCTTCTGCAGGCCTGCCTCGAAGCCCGCCAGATCAGTCTGGCCTATCGCCGTCTCTCTGGGGACCAGGTCCTTGTCGAAGAAGACGGTCGTCGGCAGACCCTGCCCGTCGAACTCGGCGAAGATGGCTCCGTCGGGATCGAGGACGCTGGGGAAGGTGAGGCCCCACGATGCGGCCGCCTCGCGAGCGGCCTCCTCGTCATCGTTCACGGCCACGCCCACCACCGCCACATCCGGGTGATCGGCGGCGAACTGCAGCAGGTCCGGCATCTCGGCCCCGCAGTAGCCGCACCACGACGCCCAGAAGTTGACCACCACCGGCTTGCCGCGATAGTCCTCGAGATCGAACGGCTCCCCGTCGAGCGTGGTGCCGGTGAAGACCATGGCATCGTCGGTGGTGGCGCCGCTCGACGACCCGTCGGTGGTGGCGCCGCTCGACGACTCGTCGGTGGTGGCGCCGCTCGACGACCCGTCGGCGGTGGTCGCCTCGCCGCCGCCGAGCCGCGCCACCGCGGCCCAGGCCACGATGCCGGCTATCACCAGCAGACCGACGGCCACTGCTACCTTCTTGAGATCCACATCGCCTCCTGACGGCCCGGCGGAGCGCCGGTGCTGCACCTCACTGCCATGCCTGTCGCTGCGCCGACCCGGTCGCGGGTGCAGCGACCACCACTGTGATCGTGACCGCCACGGTACCCGGAACCAGCACCGGCCACGCCCACGCTCGCCACACCCACGCTCACTCTCCGGCAGGTGCGCCTCCGCACAGCCGAGCCGCTCAGCCGGGCCGAGGCCGCAGCCGATGGTTGCCCGAACGCCGACTCGTGGTATGATACCCCATACGGTATACAACGGTCATCCGCCCACCCCGACCCCGAGGAGCGCATGGCAAGCTACGACTTCGTCTGCAACGAGTGCGGCAACCAGTACGAGGTCTACGTCCAGGGATTCCTTAAGGACAAAGACAAGAAGTGCCCCAAGTGCGGCTCCACGGCCGTGCGACAGAAGTTCTCGAGCTTCCTGAGGAACTTCGGCAGCTGTTCGCCGTCCGGCGGCAGCGGCTTCGGCTGAGGCGTCTGACGCGGCGCGGTCGCGCCGCTCACGAGGATCAACAGACGTTCCGCGACGCCACCACGGCCCCGAGAGGGTGCCGCGGTGGCGTTCTGCTGCAGCGATGTCGATCGGGCCGCCTCCTACTGCGCGACCCGAGGTACGCCCGTCCTGATAGCATCGCCCCCGTGCGCATCATGGTGACAGGCGGCGCCGGCTACATCGGCAGCGTCATCGGCGTCCGGCTGCTCGAGGCCGGGCATCAGGTGACGGCCTACGACGATCTCTCCCGGGGGCATCGGGCGGCCGTAGCCCCGGATGCGGACCTGGTCGTGGGAGACGTGCGCGACACCGGGCGGCTCACGGCCGAGTTGCGCGAGCGGGGCTGCACGGCGATCGTCCACATGGCCGCCCTCGCCGAGGTCGGCGAATCGGTCGTCCGGCCAGACCTCTACCGGGACGTCAACACGGCGGGCACCGAGTCGCTGGCGCGAGCCGCCGCCGCCGCCGGCGTCGAGCGCATCGTCTTCTCCTCGACGGCAGCCGTCTACGGACAGCCCGATGAGATGCCGATCACAGAAGGTGCCGCGGCGGCGCCGACCAATCCCTACGGGCACACCAAGCTCGCCGCCGAGCTCGTGCTCTTCGCCCCGGATGCGCCTTTCTCTGTGGCGGCGCTCCGGTACTTCAACGCCTGCGGCGCCTACGGTGCCTGCGGCGAGGACCACCGGCCCGAGACCCACCTGCTGCCGCTCGCCCTGAGAGCCGCCCGCGATGGGAGCACTCTGGCCGTGTTCGGCGACGACTACCCGACGCCCGACGGTACCTGCGTGCGCGACTACGTCCATGTCGCCGACCTCGCCGACGCCCACATCTCGGCGCTGGAACGGCTGCCCGGGTGCGCCGGCGCCTGCAACCTGGGTACGGCCCACGGCCACTCGGTCACAGAAGTCCTCGACGCCGTACAGACGGTCACCGGACGGCCGGTCGCGCGGCGTGCCGAGGCACGACGCGCCGGCGATCCGCCCGCCCTGGTCGCCGACAACCGGCGAGCCGCCACGCTGCTCGGCTGGCGACCGCGCCACGGCCTGCTCGATGCCGCCCGTGACGCGTGGGACTGGATGCAGGCCCACCCGGGCGGCTACGAGGACTGACGGGCGCTGACGCGGCTCACAGCCGGTCTGGGGCTCGCTGTGACAACGAGGTCCGGAGCGGGTCCGCGGTGCACCGCACCCGTGACCACACGGCTCAGAGCAGCGCCGGATCCCGTTCTACTGCGCCGGCGAGAGGCTCGGCGACCAGATCGGCGAAGGTGACGCCGGCGAGGACGTCCATCATCGCCCCCTGGGCACGGACCCACACCTCGTGGACAGGACAACCGGTGCTCTGGTCACACGACTCAGGGTGGATCACACAGGTATTGAGAGCGATGGGACCGTCGATGGCCTCGATGACCTCAGCGACCGTGATCTCGCCGGCGGGACGCGCCAGAGAGAAGCCGCCGCGAGCACCGCGATGCGAGGCCACCAGACCGGCGTGCACAAGGCTCTGGAAGATCTTGGCCATGAAGCTCTCGGGGACGTCCTTGGCGCTGCTGACGGCGCGCAGCGCGCTGACCTCCTGCTCCGGCCGCTCGGCCAGATAGAGCATCGCCCGCAGGGCATACTCGCTGCCGCGAGTGAGCTGCAGACCCATGTTCCGATCACCGCCTTTCACGCCACCGCGCAACGAGCCGGACAGTATGACTCCGCCATGGACTCTAGCGCGTGTGGGGGTCCGGCGTCAAAGCCCGGCGCCGGCCCACTCCCCGCAACGCCCGGGACATCACCTCACCGTCGCACCGAGCACGTCCCGCATGTGCGCCAGAGCGAAGCGACCCATCTCCTCGGCCGGGTGGCCGGGCGCGTCGTAGGTGTCCACGAGGTCGGCGCGGACGGAGGTGACGAATCGTCTGTCGCGCAGGCCGGCCACCGTGTGCAGCACGCAGATGTCGGTGCACACCCCGACGACCTCCACCTCGTCAGGCGCCAGCTGCGCCAGCGCCTCGTCCAGCCCGGTCGCGTGAAAGCCGGAGAAGCGGTCCTTGCGGATCACGATCGAGCGCTCGGCCAGATCCCTCAGCTCGTCGACGACCTCGTCCTCACCGGAGCCGGCCACGCAGTGCTCGGGGAACATCGCGAACTCCGGATCGTCGGGTGCGTGCGTGTCGACCAGGAAGATCGCCGTGCTGCCGGCGGCCATCTCGCGCTCGAGGTGGTGGCGCACCTTCGGTACCAGCCGTGCGAACCGTTCGCTGTAGAGGTTCCCCCCTCTGCAGAACCCGTTGATCATGTCGATGACGATGATCGCCTTCACGTCCATCGCCTCCTCATATGACCGACGTCATCTGCCGGGAATGTACCCGCATGCGTGGCCGTGCTTCACCGTATGCGTGACCGTGCTTCACCGTATGCGTGAGCGTGCGTGCCCGTATCCGTGACCGCGCTGCCCGAGGGCCCGGCCGTGCGGCTCCTGCGTTCACCACGCGATCCTGCACAGGTCAGAAGACCTGGGCGAGCCGCGCGTTGGGCCGGTGCCGGCGACCCTCCTTGGCACACGGCCGTCCCTCCACCAGGACGACGTCGGCCGTGAAGTCCGTCTCGCCGCGCAACAGGCTGCTGCCGACCCCGTACGCGTCGGCCGGCACTCCGGCTGCCTCGAAGGCGGCGATCTTGCCGGCGTCGAAGCCGCCGCTCACCACTATCTTGACACCATGGAAGCCCTCGGCGTCGAGTGCCTGCCGCACCGCCCGGACCAGCTCCGGACACACACCGTTGGGCCGGAACTGCCCCATCGAATGCCAGAGCGACGTGTCGACCATGGTCTCGGACGTGTCGAGACGCACCCCCCAGAGCCGCTCGCCGAGCGCCCGGGCACAGGCCAGCGACGTACCCACGCAATCGTTGTCGAAGTCGACCAGCGCCACGACGTTGACCTCTGGGTAGTACAGGTCGGCGAAGCGCCGCGTCGCCGCCACCGTGTCCCCGCCGCAGGCGGCGATGAGGCCGTGCGGCACCGTCCCCATGCCCTTGCCGCCCCACCACGACGCCTGGGCGTCGGTCGAGACGCCGATGGCGCCGGCGACGTGCGCCGCGTAGCCGTCGCCGGTCTGCACCCGGTAGTGGTCGAAGCGAGCCGGGAAGAAGAGGATCGACTTGCCCGCCGCGGCGTCCACCACGCGGCGCACGTTGGTCGCCACGAGCGTGCGCCGCGAGAGCACGCCCAGATACACAGTCTCGAGATGGGCGAACAGGCTGTAGTCGCCCTCGATGGTCATCACCGTCTCCCAGGGCTCCAGACGGTCGCCGTCGAAAAGCGCACAGACCGTGAGGTCCTGCCAGCCGGGGTGCCAGACGCCGGTCGCGGTGCTCCCGCCGGCTCCCGCGGCACCGTTCTCGAAGCGCCCGCTGCACAGTCTGAGGATGGCGATCGCCTCGTCCATGCCTCCCAGGACGGCCCCGGCGTGCTTCTGGAAGACCTGCATGAGCACGGACGTGTGCATGTCACCGTGCTCGAGGACCGACTTCGTGTAGTTGAAGTAGGCATCGCTGTAATAGCCGGCCCGCAGACGGTCCACGGGAAGGGCGAAGACCTCCGGGTCGAGCCGCGATCGATGCGCGACCGTCATCGGGCTGCTCCCAACGCCGTCACTCCCAGGTCCCGGCCAGCCGCATCGCCTCGATGAACCGGTCCGCCAGGGCCGGTGAGAGCGCCATGCTGGCATAGAGGGACGTGGCCAGACAGCGGTGGAACGCGAAGCCCTCGGCCTGCGCCTCCCCATCGGCGGTGCGGACGCGATAGGCGAACGATTCCTGCTCCAGGACGAGATACTCGAGGTCGAACAGCTCGTAGAGGACGTTGTCGCCTTCGTCGTAGGGGTTCTGACGCGTGGCCGCGACCCGTACGTATCGCGGCCGCGTGTACCACTCGATCAGCTCGGCCTCGGCCGGCACGGCACCCACCAGCTGGTGGCTGCGGCCGCGGCTGTCCGAGAGCCGCCGCAGGAGCAGCAGCGCGCCGCCGCCGAAAGCCAGGGTCGGCAGGCCGTCGTCGATGGCGCGCGCCATCTCGGCCATCAGCGGACCGTTGGCCGTGAAGGTTGTCAGGCCCTCCTCGTCGAGCTGGCCGGCGAGCAGCAGGCCGCTGATCCCCCTCGGCAGCGCCCGGTCCCGGGCGATGTTGAGCGGCCGCAGCTCCACTCCGGCCGCCTGCAGGACGTCGATGTTCTCGAGCGCCAGAGGCTGCAGCGGAGGGCCCCACCCCACGCCCAGCGAGAGCCCCCCGAGCAGCGGACCCTGGTCGCGGGCGAACAGCTTGCGCGTGACGGCCGGGAGATAGCCGCGTCGCGCGGCGGTGGCGTCGATCTCATCGAGCTTGAGATAGCCGGAGGCCTCCTCACAGAGACGCAGCGCGGCGTTCGCCGGGGGCTTGGGGCCGATCGTCTTGACGGTGCCGGTCAGGACGGCGAGCTGGCGCACGTACTGTTCCGCCAGCTGTGGCGGGACACGCCCCAGGATGGGGATGTCTGTCTGTCGCCGCAGCGCCTCGTCGAGTTCGCGTCCCGCCGGACCGTCCTCGAGGCCGACGACGATGATGCCGGCCACATCGGCCTTGCCCGCCAGGGCCCGCGCGCCGACCACCGTGGCCGCCGCGGTGGCACCCCGCTCGCGAGCGTCGAGCACCAGTATCACCGGCGCATCCAGCCGAGCCGCGTAGTCCAGAGCCCGAGAACCGCCGACCCCCTCCCAGCTGTCCAGCAGCGGACGCGCCGCCACGACGACGGCCAGATCGGCGGTCTCGGTCCAGTACTCGAAGAGCTCGGCCGCGACCGCCTGGGTATGCAGCGCCGGGTCGAGCACCCGTGGCGCTCTGCCGGGGCTCTCGTACAGCAGCCGCCAGAGGCAGCTGTCGAGCCCCACCAGAACCGGGCGCGTCGAGCGCTGCTCGCCGAGGCCGGCGAGGAGGGCGCCGGCGGCCAGCGAGACCGCCGGTCCCGACTCGAGGCCGGCGAGGACGACGCAGGGAACGGACACCGAAGCTCCTCGTCTTCTGACGACCGCACGACACGGCCTGTGCGGTGCTACAGATGCCATGTTTGCCCATCGGGCACAAGGGCCACCCGGCGACCGCGACCTCGTGGAGTCACGGCCCGCGTCGTCGGGATGCATCGCCCTCGTTCGCCGACCGCCTCAAGGAACCCTGCCCAACGGTCGAGAAAAGAACCGCGGCGGCGGCAGTCATCATCCCGGCCCGCCGCCGGCAAGACATGTCACACAGCAACACAGACACACGCGAGCACCTCAGCGACGTCCTCTGGGCGCGCACCATATTGAGCCTCGCCACCCTGGCCGCCGGTGGCGTGCTCTACGTGCGCGAACCCGATACGCCGTCGCTGATCCTGCTTCTGGTCTGCGTCGTCTTCGCCCTCTCGAACATCCCCTTCTCGTTGCTCGCCCGCGACGGTCGTCAGACCCTCGCCTGCATCACCATGGTCGTGGTCGACGCAGCGCTCATCAGCGTCGCCGTCGCCTACACGGGCGGCGTGCTGAGCGCGGTCGCCATCTTCTATCTGTGGCCGATCATCCTGGCGAGCCTGCTGCTGCCGCCCTGGGCCTCGTACCTGGTCGCGGTGAGCGTCAGTCTTCTCTACGGGTGCCTGTGGGCGCTCGAGCGCCTGGACATCCTCGTCAACGACACGACCATCGGCCCGGGCCCGTTGCCGTCGGACTGGCACGCGCAGACCGTCGGCGTACGGCTGGCGGGGTTCCTGCTCATCGGCCTGCTGACCGGCATGCTGGCGCAGGCTCTCTACCGCTCCAACAGCCGCCTGCGCTCGGCCAACGAACGGGCGGAGCGACAGCTCGACGACGTCCGGGCGGTCAACCGGCAACTGCGGACGCTGAGCGATTCCAGCCGCGTGTTCCTGCGCCACCACGACGTCGCCGAGCTGCTCGACGACGCGCTGCGCGAGGTGGCCGGCGTCCTCGGCGCCGGCGCCGCTTTTGCACGGGTCAGCGACACGGTGGCCGAGGACGGCGCCGTCACCGCCCGGCTCGGCGACGCCACGCCCCAGACTGCCCGTCAGCTCACCGACCTCGGCGTCGAAGAGCTGGTTCACGGCAAGGCGACGGCCGTCTGCGATCATCCCACCGACACCCTGTCGGCCCGTCTTCTGGAAGCGGCCGCCCACGACGGCTTCCAGCGTCTGGTGACCTGCCGTATCGAGAGCCAGGACCGGCGTCTCGGATTCCTCTGCCTGCTCCTGGGCCGCAGTGAGCCGGTCGACCGTGAGCGGCTGGCGACGCTGGACTCACTGTGCGCTCAGCTGGCACTGGCCATCGGCACCATGCAGTACATGGAAGCGCTGCGCCACGTGAACGAGGAGCTGCGCCGGGCGAACGAGGAGCTGACCCACCTCGACGAGCTCAAGAGCGACTTCATGGCGACGATGAGTCACGAGCTGCGCACCCCGCTCACGTCCATCATCGGCTACAGCGACATGCTGCTCAGCGGCATGGCAGGGTCCCTCGACGAGAAGCAGCTGAGCTTCGTCAGCAGCATCCTCAACAACGGCGAGTCGCTGTTGAACCTCATCAACGACATCCTCGACCTCACCAAGATCGAGGCCGGCCGGCTCGAGCTGCGGCGCGAGGCCGTGGATCTGCGCGCCGCCCTGCTCGGCGTCCTGCCGGTGATCAAGCCCAAGGCAGCCGAGAAGCGCATCAAGGTCTCGACCTTTCTGCCGACCGACCTGCCGATGGTGGATGCCGACCCGAACAAGCTCAACCAGATCCTCCTCAACCTGCTCAGCAACGCCATCAAGTACACGCACGAGAACGGCAGCGTGAGCGTCGAGGCCCGTCGCCACGACGGCACGGTCGAGATCTGGGTGACCGACACCGGCGTCGGGATCGCCCGCGAGGACCAGGACCGGATCTTCCAGCGCTTCACGCAGATCGACTCGTCGTCGACACGCTCCCAGGGCGGTACGGGCCTGGGCCTGGCGATCACCAAGGAGCTGGTGGAGCTGCACGGCGGCACCATCAGGCTGCAGAGCCACCTCGGCAAGGGCTCCAGCTTCATCTTCACTCTGCCGATATGGACGGCGGTGGAGACGCAGACACCCACGACGGCCACGGCCTGAAGGTGGTGACACGCATGCAGAAAGCGATCCTGGTCGCCGACGACGACCCGGACATCCTCAACATCGTCTCGGTCTCACTGGAGGCGAGCGGATACGCGGTCCTCAAGGCTGGGAACGGCCGTGAAGCCGTCGACCTGGCGACCCGTCATCGGCCCGACCTGATCCTCATGGACATGATGATGCCGGTCATGAGCGGCTACGAAGCCGTCGCGGCCATCAAGTCCGACCCGTCGACGCAAGGCATCCCGATAGTCGGCCTGAGCGCCAAGGCCATGGCCACCGACATCGAGCTGGCCAGCGGCATCGGGATCGACGGGTACATCACCAAGCCGTTCCGCATCGCGCAGGTGCTCTCGGTCATCCAGGGCTACCTCTGATCCCGCCTCCATCGGGTCTCCGGGCGGGCGTCCACGGCGCAGGACTCTGCCCTCCGGCGGCGTATCAGGACACTGTCCGCACGTGCGTCTGCCGACGCCGAGAGCCCGTGGTGACCGAGATGGAGAACACCGAAAGCGGCCGACGACAGCCGCCGATGATCTGCACCGCCGACGTCGACACGCGCCTGCTGTGCAACGCCATCTGCGTCACCTGCCCCCACTACATGCCCGACCGGCGCCAGAGCGAACGGCGGGCGATCCCCCGGCGGACGCTCGATCGACGCGTCCTGAGCCGCCACATCTGACACACCTTCTCCTGCGACGCCGGCGGCGGCCAGGCGCGGGCGGCGAGCCATGGGCGGCGCCGTCGCGACCGACGTCTCGTGACGTCTGTCCGGCTCGGCGACGCTCCAGCTTCATCCGCCGGCGCAGGCTGCCGATACATGAGACGGAGCGAGGCGTCTGGCGAGATCCGAAGCGCCGCTTCGCCGCCGAGTCGCGGCTGCGCAGACAGCACGGCGATCCGGCGACGTGGCGGGCCGTGTCGCGCCGATCGTCCATTCGACCAGCGGAGACGGCTTGGCGGCGATGAGTCAGAGCGATGGTCCTGCGCGACAACGGAGTGGCTTCGGAACGGAGACCCGCATCCTTGCGCTCGCCGGGGGCAGCCTGCTCCTGATCTGGGCGATCGCCTTGGCCGTCCTGCGATCCACGGCCGTCCTCTGGGTCGGTGTCGGCCTGGCAGTCGCCTACGTCGTCTTCGTCGCTCTTCTGCACCTGCTGGTCTTCACTCGCATACGGCGCCATCTGCGTGAGGCACGCAGCCGGCTCGGAGACGATGCCGCCGCACTCTGTGACGGGAGCGACAGCATCGACGCGCTGCTGAGCGTGCTGCAGACGGTGCTGCACGGGGGCAGAGACGGCGCCGACCTGACCCTCGAGAACGACCTGCTGCGCCTGCAGGCCGACAACCGGCAGCTCGTCGAGGTGGCGAGCATCGGTCGCGATCTCAACGCCGCCCTGCCGTATCGGGAGACCATCGAGCACTCACTGACGCGCATCAAGGCGTTTCTGCGGGCCGACTTCGTCGCCCTGCTGACCCGCCAGCCGGACGGAGGCTTCCGACTGGACGGATCGCTCGGCGTGCGTTCACGCTCGCTGAACGCCGACGACTGCCGTGCCCACGACGATTGCCCACTCCAGCGGGCCGTCTCCGGCGAGTGCCTGACGAGGACCACCGGGCATCGCTGCGGCCTGTTCCCTCATACGATGACCCATCAGCTTGCCCTGCCGCTGCCGGTGCCGAACCTGGGACAGATGGTGCTGCTGGCCACCAGCACCACCGGCACGCATCTCGACGCCACCTCAGACGAAGCGCTGGAGACGCTGAGCGGCGACGTCGTCAACGCTCTGGCGACGGCCCGCAAGTACGACAGCATCCGCCGGCAGGTGGTGACCGACCATCTCACCCGTCTCTACAACCGTCGTCACTTCGTCGGCCGTGCCCAGGAAGAGGTCGAGCGCAGCCTGCACGAGCAGGCGCCGATGAGCATCGTCATGGTCGACATCGACCACTTCAAGCGCTTCAACGACACGTACGGACACGCCACCGGCGACCGCGTGCTGCAGGCGGTGGCGGCCCAGCTCCAGGATGCGGTACGCACCACCGACGTCTGCGCCCGCTACGGCGGCGAGGAGTTCACCCTGCTGCTGCCCAACACGCCGGGGGACAACGCCGTCTTCATGGCCGAGCGCGTGCGCCGCACGCTCGCAAACACCCGCTACACCGGCCTCGGCCTCTCCGCCGACGCAGCCATCACCATCAGCTGCGGCGTCGCGACCTGTCCCCGCGACGCGACGGCCGTCGACGATCTGCTGGAGCTGGCCGACCAGGCCCTCTATCAGGCCAAGGCCGACGGCCGCGACTGCGTCAGGCAGTTCGAGCCGGCCGAGCACATCTGACGCGGCGCCCGCCGGCGGCGGCGCTGCGCTCCGGACGACACTGGACGACCCGCCGCGTGCCGAGGCCGGCCGGCAGCTCAGAAGACGCGTATCAGACGGCGCAGGGACTCCTTGAGCGTCACCCGTACCTGGATGCCGTAGAGGCCGGCCTCCGTGGCATGCAACTCGAGGAACCGCTGCGGTCCGGCCGACCGCTCCAGGGTGCCGATGCCCTGCGTCATCTGCCAGTACGGCGAGTAGGTCACCTTGATCAGGTAGTCGCCGGGACGCGGGACGTCGAGGTAGATCGCCTGCTGCAGGACTGCCAGGACCTCCGGCGATCGGCCTCCGTCGAGCGCCACGGCGATCGGCGACGGATCGCGGAGCTGATAGACAGTCCAGTCGGCCGAGCGCCAGACCGCCACGAAGGCGGGCGATGTCCGCAACAGGTAGGCCTCGCGGTCGCCGCTCCAATCGAGCGGCGCCCGCGGCAGGAAGACGTACTTGACGCCCATGTCGCGCAACCAGCTCAGATACTCGGAGGCGCTGAAGTCGTCTGTCGCCAGCACCTCGTTGTGCACCGCGTCGGCCTGCCTGAACCAGCCTCTGGTGATAGGGAAGCCGTTCACCGAGAAGTGGTACGCCTCCCAGTGCGTGTCGAGCGCCACGACGTGGAAGCGATAGTTGGGATCGTAGTGCTGAGCCGCGAACGACAGCGCCGGGTGGAAGAACGCGGCCTGCGTCGACGGCCTGTCGGCGACCCGGAAGTACTGCGAGAGCGGCGGGACGATCTGCCCGAGCAGCGAGGCGGCCAGGAACACGAACAGCACGTACTTGGGCAACAGGCTGTCATGGACCTCCCAGTAGAGCGGGAAGCCGAAAAGGAAGAAGAAGCGGGCCACGTTGGAGCCGACAGGGTTGCCGGGCAGGAAGAAGACCGCCAGCCCGACGACGGCGAACGTCAGGAACAGGATGCCCCGTGCGGCGCGCTGCGGGTCGCGAGAGAGACGGGTCAGGACGAAGCCGACCGCGCCCCAGCCGGCGCACAGCACCATGAGACCCACGTGATACACGTAGGTTGCACGCTCGTAGAAGAGCACCGAGACCATGACGCGGGCCAGCAGGAACGGCGCCAGGTAGAGGAGGACCCGCAGATAGTAGGTCCGCCGCGCCGGGGTGGCGATGAAGTCGGCCAGCAGGAAGACGCCGCCCACGACCATCGCCAGCGGATTGGCGAAGAGCGCGGCGGCGATCGGCAGGACTGCGATCAGAGGATGCCTGTGGGCGAGCAGGACCATGCCGCCGAGCATCAGCGCCATGGCGAAGAGGAAGGGGTCCTGTCCGTGGGCCAGATAGGCCGCCAGCACCACGGCCAGACCGATCGCCGAGACGTAGGAGACCCGTCCGTACGTCCGTCGCATGTACAGATAGAACAGGACCGGCAGAGAGCCGGCCGAGAGGACGACGAGCGCCGAGTACCCGACGATCCTGGCGGCGAAGTAGAAGATGAAGCCGTAGCTCAGCAGGTCGTAGGCGCCACCGTACCAGTTGTTGTCCCAGAAGAAGCCTGTGTCCTGCTCCAGCAGCGCCATCTTGTAGAGGTGCGCCGGCGCGTCCCAGCCGGAGATGCCGAGGATCTGCATGAGCACGGTGATGAGCGCGTAGAAGAGCGTCGGCACCACGAACAGCGCCACCAGGCGCGCGTCCGGTGACCGCCGGCGCCATATCGAGGCAGCCGGCTGCGGTCCATCCGTCGGTACCGTCGTGCCCGTGTCATGCATGGGAGACACGTTACCACGCCGGAGTGGCCACCCGTCCCGGCTGTGCTACGGTTGGCCGATGACCGCCTCACCCACTCCGCAGGGGGGCCGCGACTCGTCTCGACGGCCCCCTCATGACCTCCACCGCCGACCCGCGAGACAGGCGGATCCCCGGCGCGGCCGTGGACCCTCGCGAGGGCGGCCCACCGGCGAGCGCTCACGGTCACGCGACGGCGCTTCGCAGACGTTCTTCGCGGTCGTCCCGCACGGGCTCGAGGAGGCTCTGGCCGCCGAGCTGCGGTCGCTGCGCATCGGAGACGTACGGCCTCTGGGCGGCGGCGTGGCTTTTGACGGCACTCTCGCCGATGCATATGCCGCCTGCCTCTGGTCACGCACCGCCGAGCGCATCCTGCTGCAGGTCGCGCGGTTCCCCGCCACCACGCGGGACCAGCTGTACGACGGCCTGCGTGCCGTCGACTGGACGGCCCACCTCTCACCGCGCACGACCCTGGCGTGCTCCGCCATCGGCACCACGACGGCGATCCGCAACAGCCACTATGCGGCCCTGCTGCTCAAGGACGCCGTGGTCGACCAGATCCGCGACCGCGTCGGCGAGCGACCCTCGGTCGACCTCGATCATCCCGACATACGCCTTCAGCTCCTGCTGCGCGGCGGTGACGCACTGGTGAGCCTCGACCTGGCCGGCGAGGCGCTCCACAGGCGCGGCTATCGCACGCCGGGCCGCCAGGCGGAAGCGCCACTCAAGGAGACCCTGGCGGCCGGCATCCTGTCGCTGGCCGGCTGGCCGGCCATGGCGCCGCAGGGCTTCTTCCTCGACCCGCTGTGCGGCTCGGGCACGCTCGTCCTCGAGGCGACGCAGATGGCGGCCGACATCGCCCCGGGTCTCGGCAGGCAGCGCTGGGGATTCCAGCGCTGGCTCGGCCACGACGAGCAGACGTGGCGCCGCCTGGCCGACGATGCCGCCGGCCGCCGCGATGCCGGTCTGGCCGCCCTGCGACAGCGCACGCGGGACCTCGGCCGGCCGCCGTTCGCCGGGCGCGATCGCGACCCGCGCGCCGTAGCGCTGGCTCGATCGGGCGTGCTGCGCGCCGGGCTCAGCCGCCTGGTGTCCATCGACATCGGCGATGTGCGCGATCTGCACAGCCCGTTCCCCGGCGGCGGCGGTGACGCCGACCGCACAGCCGAGACGTCCGCGGACCTGCCCCGGGGACTGGTCGCCACCAATCCGCCGTACGGAGCCCGCATGGCGATCAGGGACCTCGACGCGCTGTACGCCGCTCTCGGCGTCTCGCTACGGCGCGAGCTGCGAGGCTGGCGTGCGGCCGTCCTGGTCGCCGACGAACGGCGCGCGGAGCTGCTCGGCGCGACGCGACGCGCCGCTGCGCCACGGCTGTACAACGGACCGATCGAGTGCACTCTGCTGCTCTTCGACGTGGGCTCCGGGCCCGACGCCACCGCAGGTCCGTCACCCGACGCGCCGCCCGGACCGCAGCACGAGCACCCCCGACACGATGCCGCCGACCGGGACGCCGATCCTCGGCCGCTCTCCGAGCCAGATGCTTCTGACGACGCGGTCCCGGCATCCTCCGCCGCCAGCCGGGGTGGGTATCCGACTCTCAACGAAGCCGCGGCGCAGTTCGGCGATCGCCTGCGCCGCAATCTGCGCGTCCTCGGTCGACCGCTGCTCCGCCGCGGCATCGACTGCTACCGCCTCTACGACGCCGATCTGCCGGACTTCAACCTGGCCGTCGATCTCTATGCCGACTGGGCCCATGTACAGGAGTACCAGGCGCCGGCGCACATCGATCCCGACAAGGCGGCGGCCAGGCTGGCGGCCGCCGTGGCGGCCATCCCCGAGACGGTCGGGATCCCTGCCGACCACGTGGTGGTCAAGGTGCGGCGGCGGCAGAAGGGGACGAGCCAGTACGAGCGTCTCGACCGGCAGGACGACTACCTCGAGGTCCGCGAAGGAGAGGCCGTCTTCCTGGTCAACCTCACCGACCACATCGACAGCGGCCTCTTCCTCGACCAGCGACTGGTGCGCGATCTGATCGCTTCCTCGGCGACCGGACGGAGCTTCCTCAACCTGTTCGGCTACACCGGCACGGCGACCGTGGCCGCCGCTCTCGGCGGAGCGGAGCGCTCGCTGACCGTCGATCTCTCCCGTGCCTATCTGGAGTGGGCGCAGAAGAACTTCCGCCGCAACCGGCTTGAGCCGGCGCGTCACCGGACGCTGCGGACCGACGTGATCCGCTGGCTGCGCGAAGCGGCACGGGAGCGGACGCGATACGACCTCATCCTGCTCGGCCCGCCGACGTTCTCGAACTCGGCCGGGATGCGACGCGCCACGCTCGACGTCCAACGCGACCACGTCGACCTGGTGCGCGGCGCCGCTCGCCTGCTGAGTCCGCGCGGCACCCTGCTGTTCGTCTGTGGGGCCCACCGTTTCACCTTCGCCGTCGACCAGCTGGCGGCGTACTCGCCGATCGACCTGTCCCCACGCACGCTGCCGCCCGACTTCTCGCGTCGTGCGCGCGGACATCACGTCTGGCGGCTCAGCGCCCCGGGCCACGGCGACGATGAGTCGCCGAAGAGGAGCGCCAGAGGTCCCGCCGATCGTGCTGCCGCGCAGCGCCGCGAACCTCCCGCGGACGGGAGGCCGCGGAGGGCTCAGTCCGGGCGCTGAGCCGCGCCACCGGCGCGTCCCGCGTCACCGGCACGGTCCCGGGCGCCGGTCGCGCCGACGCCGCCTTCCAGTCCGGCCCGACAGTCGCCGGACACACCGATCGCGGCGTGGACCGGCCGGATGCCGGCGAGGCACCCGCTCTGCTACCGTAGTCGCATGATCGCCGCCGTCCTCGCCTTGGCCGCCAGCCTCGTCTGGGGCACTTCCGACTTCGCCGCCGGTTACATGGGGCGCCGCACGACCGTCTGGGCCGTCGTGCTGCTGACCCAGTTCGCCGGCCTCGCCGCCACCGGCGCCATGGTGCTGGCGCTGGGCCATCCGTTCCCGCCGCCGGCCGGCTGGGTGCCGGGCATGCTCGCCGGGCTCTCCGGCCTTGTCGCCGTGGTGAGCTTCTACACCGCCCTGTCGATCGGCGTCATGAGCCTTGTCGCGTCGATCTCGTCGACCGGCATCATGGTCCCGGTGCTCGTCGGCCTCGTGCGCGGCGAGCGGCCGTCGCTGATCCAGTACACCGGCATGGCCCTGGCGGTGTGCGGCGTCGTGCTGGCGTCCCGTGAGCCGCGCAGAGACAAGGGCGCCGGGACGCCGGGTGAAGAGGACGACGGCTTCGTCGCCACCGGTCCGGCCGGACCGCTGGTCGCACCGCCTCACGACCTGCCCCACGAGGACGGACCGGCGGCGGCGCGGGAGCCGGTCCAGTCGTCCTGCGACCGGCCTCCCGAAGCGCCGCAAGATGCCGGAGCGCCACCGCACAGCGGAGCACCGCCTGCTCCTGCCACGGCCGCCGCCGCCCGGCCGTCCGCTCGGTTCGCGGCGGTCTTCCGCCCGCGCTCAGCCACCACGCTCAGCTTCGTGCTGGCGCTGGTGGCCGCCGTCGCCATCGGAGCGTCGTATGTGGGCATGGACGCCGCCGCCGACTACGACTCCTACTGGGGCGTCTTCCTCATGCGCGCCACCTCGTCGCCGCTGGTCCTGCTGACCTTCTTGATCGTGCGGCCCACGCTCGGCGTCTCACCGCGTCACGTACTGCCCATCCTGCTGGTGGGGATCGGCGACACCACGGCGAACACGCTGTTCGCGGTCGCCTCCACGTACGGCTACCTGAGCGTCGTGAGCGTGCTCGGGTACCTGTATCCGGTGGTGACGGTGCTGCTGGCGCACGTGGTGCTCCATGAGCGGCTGGCGCCGGTCCAGAGAGTCGCGGCCGGCGCCGCCCTCGCCGGCGCCATCATGGTCGCCGCCTGAGACCGCCCGCCGCGGCACTCGAACGACCGCCAGACCTCGTCGGCAGGCGACCCTCACTCAGTCGGTACGAAGAGCTGCCGGTAGTCTCGCGCGAACTCGGCGAAGCCGGTCGCGGGGCGCCCGAGGACGTCCGGCACCACCGGACTCACGGCGGCGAAGTCGCCGGCCCGCACGCCCTCCCAGAGCTCCTCGAGGCCGGCGGCCAGCTCGGCGCCCTCTCCGACGCGCTCCAGGCACACTCGCGCGTCGCTGCCGTTCTCGTCCACATAGTGCACGGGAGAGCCGACGGCGGTGCTGAGCATCTCGGCGATGCGGTCGTGGGAGTAGGCTTCCGGACCGGTGATGTCCAGCGTGCGGCCCTCGAACCCGTCGCCGACCAGGGCCGCGACCGCCACCGCGGCGACGTCGCGCACGTCGACGTAGCTCACCCGTCCGTCCCCGAGCGGCAGGCGAAAGCCGCCCTGCGTGATGATCGAAGGACCGTACAGCGTCGCGAAGTTCTGCATGAACAGGTTGGGCCGCAGGATGGTCCACGGGACATCGGAGGCCCTGACGACCTTCTCCGCGCGAGCGTGCCACTGCGGCACGCGACCGCCCTTGCCGGTGCCGGCGTTGAGAAACGACAACTTGACGACGCGCTCCACGCCGTCGATCTCGGCCGCTTTCATCAGATTGGCGGTGGCACGCCGCGAGTCGGGCGTCTCGGGGACGATGATCATGAGACGCGAGACGCCGCGCAGCGCCGTCTCGAGCGTCTCCGCCCGCAGATACTCCACCTCGACGTAGTCGACCGCCGCGACCCGCGACTCGGCCTCGAGATCCGGGAAGTGGGCGGTCGCCCGCACCCGATGTCCATCGGCCAGCAGCAGGCGTACCACCTCACTGCCGACCGTCCCGACTCCTCCGGTGACCAGGATCGTCCCTGTGTCTGCCATCGACGCCACTCCCCGCTGGGTCGTTCACACGTGCGCTGTCACGCGCGTGTCCCTCTTCTTCCCGCAGGGTGACGGCCGCTAACGATGTGCTGCCGCGATTCGCGCAGGCACGTCCCGCCGTGCGAGGGTCAAGGCGAAGCGCTGTCCTCGGCGGCGTCGCCGGAGAGATGCCAGTCCTTCTCCACCAGGCCGGCGACGTGCTCGGACAACCGCTGCACGCCGGCGATGTTGAAGTGCACACCGTCGCTCTGCCGCCATTTCGGCGCGTAGGCCCCGTTGACGCTGAAGAGGCTCACGGTGTCGACGTACCGGACCGCCGGGTCGCGCTTCTGCGCCTCGTCTTTGAAGGCCGCGTTGATCACCGCCATGTCCTTGTTGAAGTTGGCCGCCTGCATCACCGGCATGCCGACCCAGTAGACGCGGCGCACGCCCGAGTCGAGCATGATGTCCATGGCTTTGCCGACACGCGTCCGGTAGGCCGCCTTCCATTCGGCGGTGCCGAACTTGATGGGGGCGCCGTCGGCGACGGCGATCGACTGGGCGTCGTTGGTCCCCAGCATGAAGACGACGGCCTGGTAGCGCTTGCTGTACTTGCGCAGGTAGGCGCCCCAATCGAAGAAGTCGGTCCGCACGAGCCCCGATGAGACCTTGTAGAAGCTGACCGTCTTGGCCTTGCCGGTGCCGTGGATGATGGGGACCAGACCGCCGCCGAGCTCGCCGCCCATGGAGTCGCCGCTGCAGAAGAAGCGCAGCGGATCGGCGGCGGTGGGCGTCGGCAGGCCGGTCGGCGTGGGCGACGGTGAGGGACTGCGGCGCGGAGACGCCGACGGCGATGCCTTGGCGGCATCCTTCTGGGCGCCCGACGATGCCCCGCCGCCGGTGACGGCGATGACCACCACCATGCAGACGACCACCAGCACGAAGACGCCGACGACGAGCGCCATGATGCGGCGGCGGCGGATCGCCGCCCGCCGGGCCGCTCTCTCCGCCGGTGTCGACCGCCGTGACGGCGGCATCGGGGGCAGGTCACTGGCAGGCGGTCGGCTCACGCGCGGGGATTCTCCGTGTGGGCGGGCACGAGTGGTGAAGCGTGATTCACTTCGCCGGCAGCCAATCCTTCTTGACGGCCTTCAGCACGGCGCCCGCCAGCCTCCGGCCACCGGACGGCGACAGATGGATGCCGTCGCCGGCACGCCAACCGGACACGTATGTGCCGCGACTCGTCAGGATCGACCAGGCATCGATGTAACGCGCCTTGGGGTACCTCTTGAGCTCCTGGCGGACGATGGTGTTGATGCGGCGCATCTGAGCGTTGGCGCCGGAGTATGCCTGCGGACCCATCATCGGCATGCCGACCCAGTAGACGCGCTGGGCGCCGCCCTTGAGCATGATGTTGAGCATGAGACGAACGCGTGAGCGGTAGTACGTCCGCCAGCCCGAACGCCAGAAGTCCAGGAACTTCCCATTGACGACGACGCTGTAGCCGCCCTCGTTGCCGCCCATCATGAACACGACCGCCCTGGGGCGCTGCGTGCGCATGACCTGACGCATGCGGGCCGGCCAGTTGAAGTTGTGGGACTCGACGATGCGTGAAGACACCGTGTACTCGTTCCTGGCACGCATCACCCCGGTAGCCCGGGCCAGGGAGACGAACGCGATGCCCGGCGCCCCGGCGAGCGAATCGCCGCCGAACCAGATGCGCAGCGGCTTGCCCTTCGTGGGCCGGGGAAGCGACGCCGACGGCGACGCGCTGGGACTCGGAGAGGGCGTCGGTGAGGGCGTCGGAGACGATGTCGTGGCGTGCGCCGCCACCGGCGCCACGATGGTGACGAGCACGACGACGAGGATGGCGAGCAGGCCCGTGCGGGAGATCACTGAGCGGCGTCCTTTCCTTGACGGCCCGCCGGCACCATGCCCGCTGTGAGCGATGCCGGCAGATACCGTAGTATCGCACGAGCAAACGGCCCCTTCGACCTCGTGGCAGGACGAGCGCGTGACAGACCGCGTCCAGCAGCAGCAGCCGCGTCCCGGCATCATCGAGCTGGGCTTCGGCGAGCCCGACCTGACTCTGTTGCCGACCCCGATCATCGAGCAGTGCTGCCGCGACGCCCTCGCCCGGCACGGTCGTTCCATGCTCGCCTACGGCCTCAACGAGGGCCCGGCACATCTCCGCCGTCTCATCGCCGAGCGCGTGACCCGGCGTGAAGGACGCGGCGCGGACCTCGAGACGCTCATCGTCACCGGCGGCAACTCGCACGGCTTCGCCCACATCCTCGACCGCTTCATCGACCACGACGACGTGGTGTTCGTCGAGCAGCCCACGTACAGCCTCGGTCTGTGGATCGTCCGCGACCGCGGCGTGTCGATGGAGCCGATCGACATCGACGAGGACGGCCTCATCGTCGGACTGCTCGAGGAGCGCCTCGCCGCGGTGCGGCGCGACGGCAGACGACCGCGGCTCCTCTACACGGTGCCCACGTTCCACAATCCGGCCGGCGTGTCGCTGGCCGTCGAGCGGCGCCGGCGGCTCGTCGAGCTGGCCGCCGCCGAGGATCTGCTCATCGTGGAAGACGACGCCTACCGCGAACTCTGGTACGACGAGCCGGCGCCGGCGTCACTGTGGAGCCTAGCGCCCGCAGGCACGGTGCTGCGACTCGGCTCGTTCTCCAAGGTCATCGCCCCCGGTCTCCGCACCGGGTGGCTCACGGCCGCCCGCGAGCAGGTGGAACGCTACGCGGACTGCGGCCTCATGGAGAGCGGCGGTCACGTGAGCTGGTTCTCCACGTTCGTGACCGCCCAGTTCCTGGCCGAGGGGCTCTTCGACGATCATGTGGCGATGCTGCGCTCGGTCTACGCCGAGCGACGCGACGCGCTGTGCGCGGCGCTGCAGCGAGAGCTGCCGGCCGGCTGTCGCTTCGTGCGGCCGGCCGGCGGCTTCTTCATACGCGTCGTGCTGCCGCGCGGCGTGAGCGCCACGCGACTGCTGCCGGTCGCCGAGTCGCACGGCGTCGCGTTCGTGCCCGGCACGCGCAACCAGCTCGCCGGCGGCGACGACTCCCTGCGGCTCGGCTTCACCCTGTACGAGCCGGCGGAGCTCCGCGAAGGTGCGGCCCGCCTGGCGGCCGCCGTCGAGCAGGCCGCCGCGCGCCGCTGACTCGCAGAGCCGGCTCCCGGAGGCCGTGCCCGCTCACGCCTCCAGCGTGCGCAGGTACTCGGAGATACCGGCCAGACCGGCCGCCAGGACATCCGGCGCCGGCGTGAAGCCGACGCGCAGCCACTGCTCCCACCCGAAGGCCCCGCCCGGCACCAGGAAGGTGCCGTTGAGCTCGAACAGCTCGTCGGCGAAACGTACCGACGGGACGTCGTAGTCGTAGTGCAGAAACGCCGTGGTGCCGGCCCGCGGCGGCACGTAGTCGAGCCGTGGCTCGGTCGCCATCCAGTCGGCCAGACGGGCGGCGTTGCCGCGCAGGATCGCCAGGTTGCGCTCCAACAGCCGCTCGCTCGCCTCGAGAGCGATGATGGCGAGCTGCTCGTCGATCATGCCACAGCTGATGGTCGTGTAATGGCGGTGCTGCTCGCAGTCGGCGATCACGTCGGCCGGGCCGGCGATCCAGCCCAGCCGCAGCCCGGCAAGCGAGTAGAGCTTGGACATGCTGCCGGTGCTCACGCCCTTCTCGTACAGGTCGACCACCGACGGCACCTGCGTGCCGGGCTCGTGCTCGAGACCGCGGTAGACCTCGTCGGCGAGCAGGTAGGCATCGCACTCGCGGGCCACCTCGACGATGGCCTCCAGATGCTCGCGGTCGATGAGCGCTCCGGTGGGGTTGTTGGGGTTGTTGATGACGATGAGCTTGGCTCTGCCGTCGGCCAGGCCGCGCAGCTCGTCGACGTCCGGCAAGAAGGCGTTCTCGGGCCGCAGCGTCAGCAGCCGGACGCCGGCGCCGAACGACTCGGGCACGGAGAAGAGCTGCTGGTAGGTCGGCTCCACGCAGACGACCAGATCGCCCGGCTCGACGAGCGTGTACTCGGCGAGGAAGTTGGCGCTGATGGCGCCGCTGGTGGTCAGGACGTTGCCGGCCGGCAGGTCCTCATAGCTCTGCGCCAGCAGCTCCCGGAGACGCGGGACGCCGGCGATGTGCCCGTAGGTGAGCTTCATGCCGCGCAGGCGGGCCAGAGCGGCCTCGGCGTCGCCGCTCAGTGCCAGGAGCTCGTCGAGCGTCAGGGAGTCGACACAGGTCTCGCCGATGTTCCAGCGCGCCGACATCTCGCGCTCATTCATCCAGTTCTCGACATCGAAGGGAACGATCTTCACGGCGCCTCCCGACTTCGGCTGCCCGATCCTGGGCTCAGTAGCTGTGCCCGAGACAGTACCAGACTGCCGCCGCCGGTGAAGGCGGGCGCCGCTGCGGCGCCGGAGCCGGCGTTCGTCCTTGCCCACCGCGCGCCGCTGTGGTACGAGGAGAGAGACATGCATCCGCGCGACAGCACGGGGAAGCGGCGAACGCATCCCGACGACGGCGGAGGAGGCACCATGACGACGGGCGCGGAGACAGGGCACGACGCAGGCTGGGCCCTGCCGTTCGCGGCAACGGAGTACGAGCAGCGACTGGCGAAGGTACGCGAGGAGATGGCGCGGCGGGGCCTCGACCTGCTCTACGTGACCTCGCCGCCCAACCTCTACTACCTGCTCGGCTACGCCTCGGTGTGGTTCGATGGGCGCAATCCCACCGGCGTCGCCGTCCCGCTGGACGCCGCACTCGCGCCGGTCCTCTTCGACACCTGGGACCACGAGCCCAACTGGCCGGCCACCGTGCGCGACGGCGTCACCTACGGAGAACAGGGCTTCTACTATCCGTGCAGCCTCGACGTCATCGCCGCCGAGCTCAAGGCGCGCGGCTGGCTCGGTCGCGTCGGCCTGGAGGAGTGGAGCTGGGCGCCGGCCGGTCCCGTCCTGCGCCAGCTCGCCGACCGCATCCGTGCGGCCGGCGCCCGTGAGGTCGTCGACGGATCGTTCACCGTCGACCACGTGCGGCTCATCAAGTCGCCGGCCGAGCTGGCCTGTACACGACGCGCCCTCGAGATCGCCGATGCCGCCCTCTCGGCGGTGGCTGCCGCCCTGGCGCCCGGCGTCAGCGAGAAGGAGCTCATGGGCATCATGTACCACGAGATCGGACGCCTCGGCGGCGACGAGCCGGGCATCCGCATGATGGTCCACGCGGGTCTCGACTCCAACCATTTCCACGCCCCGGCCAGCGAGCGGCGGATCGCCGCCGGCGAGCTGCTGCAGATCGACATGTCGGCGGCCTACTGCCACTACCACGGCAACACGGCGCGCGCCTTCTCGATCGGTGAGCACCGCTTCTGGCAGGGCGCCTATGCGAAGCTGGCCGAGATCCGCGACGCCACGGTGGCCCAGATCCGACCCGGAGACCCGACGATGAAGCTGCAGCGGCTCATGGACGAGCAGATCGACGCCGCCGGCCTGCGCGACCTGGTCTGGTGGGTCGGCGGCTACGTGCTCGGCATCTCGATGCCGCCCGACTGGGTCGGCCACGTGTACCTGAACGACGAGGAAGGCTTCGAGCCCGGCGTCTTCGAGCCCGGGTTCGTCGCCAACTGGGAGATCCAGCTCGAGGACGTACCGGCACATCAGGGAGTCGGGCTCATCGACACCATGATCATGACCGAGGCGGGATTGGAGATACCGGCTCGCCGGCCCGCCGCCATCACAGTCGTCTGAGCTGCCCGACGGACGCCACGACGAGGAACGATCCGCACCACGACGCCGGGGAGGAACGCATGACCCTCGATACCCTCGAAGGGCGGGTGGCCACCACGGTCCGCGAGGCCCGCGACGAGCTCGTCGAGCTGCTCGGCCGGCTGGTCGCCTGCGACACCACAGCACGCGAGGCCAGCGAGGCGCCACGCGACGAGCAGACGCTGCAGGGGCTGCTCGCCGAGCGGCTGGGCGCGCTCGGTGCGGACGTCGATGTCTGGGAGCCCGGACCCACCGGGACCGGCAACCGGCACGTCCCCGACGACCTGGACTTCTGCGGGCGGCCGCAGCTCGCCGCCCGCCTGCCGGGCGGCGCCGACGGCCGCTCGCTGCTGCTGCTGGGCCACATCGATGCCGTGTCGGCCGAGCCCATCGAGCGCTGGTCGAGCGACCCGTTCGTCCTCACCCGCCGTGACGGCAGGCTGTACGGGCGCGGTACCGCAGACATGAAGGGCGGCCTGGTGGCCATGCTGGCCGCCCTCGAGGCGCTGCACCGCTGCGACGTCACGCTTGCCGGTGACGTGATCTACTGTGCCGTGACCGACGAGGAGTCGTCCGGCGCCGGCGGCTTCGCGGCAGTGGCTCGCGGCGTTCACGCCGACGCCGGCATCTGCGCCGAGCCGACCGACTTCGACGCCTGGATCGCCTGCCGCGGCTCCCTGACGCCCACCATCACCATCCCGGGACGGCCCGGTCACGCCGAGATGACGCAGCCGCACTGGCGCGAAGGCGGGGCCGTCAACGCCATCGAGAAGCTCGGCCTCGTGCTCGATGCCGTGCGCGGGCTGCGCGAGGAGTGGCGCGGCCGGGCCGACCAGCGTCACCCGTACCTCGATCCAGGAGACATCGTGCCGACCATCGTGCGCGGCGGCGAGTGGGAGGTCACCTACCCGGCCGACTGTCGTCTCACCTGCGAGGTCACCTACCTGCCGGGTCACGTAGGACCCGACGGCACCGGGCGGAAGCTCGAGGCCGAGATACAGGAGACGATCGAGCGGGCCTGCGCAGCCGACCCCTGGCTCCACGAGCACCCGCCGACCTGGGTCTGGGACGGCGACGTGGTGCCGGCCGAGATGCCGGCCGACCACCCCCTGGTGCCGATCGCGCTGGCCGCCGCCGCCGAGTGCGGTCATCGCGGTACGGTCGCGGGGTTCGGCTCCTGGCACGACGGCGCCACCTTCATCCGCCATGCCGGGACCCCGACGCTGTGCTTCGGTCCCGGCGTCACCGGCGTCGCCCACACCATCGACGAGTGGGTCGCCGAGGACGACCTTGTCGACGCCGCCGTGGCCATCGCCCTGGCGACGCTCCGCTGGTCCGGGACGTCTCCCTGACGGCATCGCGCAGCCCCGCCGCGGCCGTCGGGGTAGACGAAGGTTCCATCCCACCGGCGGCGGCTGCCGCCGATGGGCTTGATGGCGTGCCGCAGGCACCGCCGCCTGCGCATCGCCGGGACTACGCCGTCCCCTGGCAGGCAAGGAAGGGCAGAGGCATCCGACATCCGGCGCAGGATGCCGTCGCAGGCCCTCGGGAGACACGTGGAGCAGGACGTCCCCACCACACCGGTCGGTAACCGTCACCTGTTGGCGATCGACCAGGTCATCAGCGGCACCGCCGGCGCCCCCGACGAGACCGCCGCCATCGTCGCCGCCCTGACGGCGATGAGGACGCTGCCGCATGTCGACGCGGCGGCCTTCCACGAAGTCGACCGGGCCACCGGCAGGGCTGTGCTGCGCTGCGTGCAGGACCTGCCGCCGGATGTGAGGACCCGGTTCGGGGCGCTGACCATAGCTGCGGCGCCGTTCCACAACGTCCTCGTCCAGCGGCAGCCGATCTTCATCGACGACATACGCCTTCTCGGCCCCGGCGCCGAGGCCGTGGCTCCGTTCGCCTCGCTGGCGATGCTCCCGGTGGTCGCCAGCGACGACATCGTCGGGGCCCTGTCGGTCTACTCCCTGCGTGGACACGACTGGTCGCACGAGGACCAGCTCGTCCTGCCCGCCGCCGGCCGCGAGCTGGGCGCCGCGATCGGCCGCCTCGCCAGCGACAGGGCGTTGAGCGACCGCCGGCTGCCGTTGCACGACCTCTTCGACTCGGTCGACGAGCTCTTCATGGTCGCCGCCGCCGACGGACGCATCCTCTGGGTCAACGGCGCCATGGAGCGCCGCCTGGGGCTCGGCGGCGTCGACTGGCATCGCATGACCTTCCTCGACTTCCATCCCGCCGGCCGGCGCATCGAGGCCGCCGCCGCCATCGCCGGACTCCTCGAGACCGGTGAGGGCACGGCGCACCTGCCGCTGCTCGGTCATGACGGCGAAGAGATCGAGGTCGAGACGAGCGTCCGCTGGGGGACCTGGGACGGCCGCCGTGTGCTGTTCATCGTCAGTCGCGAACGGGTCGGGCGCCGGAACGGCGACCGCGGCGACACGTCGGTGCTGCAGATGGCGCTCGATACCGTCACCGCGGTGGCGCAGTTCCACGACCCCACGACGGCCTCGCACTCGCGCCGCGTGGCCGAGGTCGCCACGCTCATCGCCGGCCGCCTGGACCTCTCGGAGGACCGGCTCGCCGGCCTGCGCCTGGCGGCCGGTCTGCACGACGTCGGCAAGGTCGCCATCCCGGCCGAGGTCCTGCTGCGCCCCGGTCGCCTGAGCAGCGCCGAGCTCACCCTGATCCGCACGCATCCCGAGGCCGGCAGCCGGATCGTCCGCGAGGCAAGCACCCCCTGGCCGCTGGCGGAGATCATCCTGCAGCATCACGAACGGCTCGACGGCTCCGGCTACCCGCGCGGGCTGCGCGCCGCCGACATCTGCCCGGAGGCACGCATCCTGGCGGTCGCCGACGTCTTTGAGGCCATGTCTGCGGCACGACCGTACCGCGGCGCCCACACCGTCGAGGAGGCGCTGCACGAGCTGCGTGCCGGCAGCGGACGCCGCTACGACCCCGACGTGGTCGACGCCGTCGAAGAGCTCGATCGCGACGGTCGTCTGCCGGGCGACATGAGCGGGTCGCCGTCGGCGATCGCCGGCACGGAGCCGACCGCGCGTCGCCCCCCGCTCGACCGGGTATAACCCCGCGACGATCGCCGCGGTCCGCGCGGCGAGTCGACTGTGCGGCGCCGCACGGCGTCGCGCACAGCGAGGTGCACCATGCCGACGCTCGACATCGATCACCGACGCGGCTACATGCTGGCGGCCCTGCGCATCCTGATCGGGGCCATCTTCATCGCCGTGTGGGCCGAGAACGTATCCAAAGGCTACTACTCGCCGGACGGCTACGCCGACTTCCTGCGGTCCTACACCGACGGCGCCAGCTTGGGCTTCTACAAAGCGTTCATCGACGAGTTCGTCATCCCCAATGCGGCCGTCTTCGCCTACGTCCAGCTGATCCTCGAGATCGTGGTGATGGGGCTGTTCCTGCTGGTCGGCTTCCTGACCCCGATCGCGGGCATCGTCGCCGCCGGCTTCTCCCTCAACCTGCTCCTCGCCTCTCTGGGTACGAGCGAGTGGCCGGGCGCGTACCTGATGATGATAGCCATCACCGTGGCCGTCGCCGTCGGCCAGGCGGGAAGGACCTGGGGCGTCGATGCGCTGCTCGTGAAGCGCCGGCCGCGACCCAGGCTGCCGGTCTACTGAGCAGGTGCCGCTGATGGAGCCGACGGTCACCTATCAGCGAGAAGTGACCCTGCCGACGACGGCCGAGGATGCCTACGCGTGGCACGCCCGTCCCGGGTCGTTCGAGCGGCTGCGCCCGCCGTGGCAGCCGGTGCGCATCATCGAGCGGGCGCACGGCGTCGGGACCGGCGAGCGGATGGTGATGCACGTCCGCCTCGGACCCGTCTGGCGACGCTGGGTGGCCGTACACCGTGAGGCCATCCCCGGGCACAGCTTCATCGACGAACAGGTCGAAGGGCCGTTCGCAGCCTGGCGGCACACCCACTCCTTCGAGCCGCTCGACGAGAGCACCTGCCGGATGATCGACCGGGTCGACTATCGGCTGCCGCTCGACGGGCCCGGCCGGGTCGTGGCCGGTCACGGCATCGCCCGGACGATCGAGCGGATGTTCCGCTTCCGCCAGCGGCGCACCCACGACGATCTGCAGCGCCACGCCGAGTACGCGGGACGGCCGCGACTGCGCGTGGCAGTGAGCGGTGCCTCGGGCATGATCGGCAGCGAGCTGGGCGCCTTCCTTGAGAGCGGCGGACACGAAGTCGTGCGACTCGTACGTCGCGAGCCACGATCGGCGAAAGAGGTCCGCTGGGACCCCGACGCCGGCATGGCGCCCGATCCGGCCACGCTGGACGGCGTCGACGCCGTGGTCCACCTGGCCGGCGTGAGTCTGGCCGCCGGGCGCTGGACACCGGCCCGGAGACAGGCGATCCGTGACAGCCGCAGCGACGGCACGCGACTGCTCGTCGACTCGCTGCTGCGCATGGACCGCCCCCCGCGCACGCTGCTCTCTGCGTCGGCGATCGGCTACTACGGAGACCGCGGCGATGAGGTACTGACCGAGGCCAGCGGCGCCGGCCACGGATTCCTGCCGGACGTGTGCGCGGCCTGGGAGGCGAGCGCCGGCCGCGCCCCTGAAGGTGGCATCCGGACGGCGATGCTGCGTTCGGGCCTCGTGCTGAGCGGCCGTGGCGGCGCGCTCACGACCCTGCTGCCGCCGTTCCGGGCCGCCCTCGGCGGCCCCATCGGCGGCGGCCGGCAATGGGTGAGCTGGATCTCGCTCGAGGACTGGCTGGGCGCGGCGCTGCGGCTCCTCTACGACGAGGCCCTCGAGGGACCGGTGAACCTCACGACCCCGCAGCCGGTGACCAACCGCGAGCTCGTGGGCACCATCGGCACCGTGCTGCGGCGGCCGGCCAGGGTACCGCTGCCGGCCGCTGCCGTCCGCCTCGGCTTCGGTGAGATGGGGGAACATCTGCTGCTCGACAGCGCCAGAGTGCTGCCGGCCAGGCTCACCGACGCCGGCTTCAGCTTCCTCTACCCGGACCTCGAGGGCGCCTTGCGGGCAGAGCTCGGCCTGTCCACGGCGTAAGAAGAAGAGAGGTCCGACGGCGATCGGCCGGCGGCGCGCCGCCTCGGACCGGGACGGCATGGCAGGCGGACGTCCGCGCGGTCAGCCGCGGCCAGCCGTGCGACCGCGCGCCTCCGCGGTGTCGCCGCGGCGCTCAGGCACCGCGTCGGATGCACCCAGCGGATCGGCCACGTCGCCCGGCGGCACCGGCAGCGTGGTTCCGGTCTCGTCCCGGGCTCCTTCCTCGAGCACGCCGTTCAGCACCAGTCCTTTGGCCTTCGGCTGCGGGCGCCCCGGCTTGCCGCCGATGAGGTCCCAGAGCCTGTCCTGGGCACGGCCGAGCGTCCTGTCGTAGCGCTCGGCCCGCCGTTTGGCCCTGGCCAGCCTGGACGGCTTGTCCTTGTAGCGCCAGCGAGCCCACGGTGAGCCCGGGCGAGCCAGACGGAAGGCTGCCACCCAGGCCAGCACGGGGATGAAGATGCCCAGCAGCCCCCACCAGATCTTGCCCTTCAGCAGCGTGATGATCACGAACACGGCCTGCACCGCGATGGTCGCGGCCAGCGTCCAGCGCGACGTCTCGCCCTGTTCCTCGAAGCCGAGCGGCACGAGGCCCACGAGCAGCATGCAGATGAAGGTGGTGACCACCACGACCGCGTCGATCGACTTCCGCCCCTGCTCTTCCCAGTACACGTCTTCCAGATGCAGGATGAGCGCGAACTCGTCAAGCGAGACCCCGAGGCCCATGCCGAAGAGCAGCGCCAGGATGCGCTGCGTCCAGCCGCCGGGCTGTAGAGCGAACTCGAGGATGCCGACAACCGTCATGAGGATGAAGCCGATGACCACATGGTGCACGTGCAGGTCGCCGGATTCGATGTTGCCCGGCCACCACGACACGCCGCTGCGGATGAGGCGTGTGTTGACACGGACGAAGATGAACGCCAACAGCAGGCCGAAGAGCAGGAACAGCAGCGGCCACTTGCCGGCATGCAGGAAGTCCTGGCTCGCGCCGGTCACATCCTGCATGTCCATGTCCAGAGTCCCGTCAGCAAGCATCGCCGTGCCACTGTATCGCCCGCACGATCCGGCGGCAAAGAGACGATCGGTCGCGGCCACGGTGGGCGCCGCCGTGACGGGCGGCGCTTTCGGTCGTGATGGCGGTGCGTCATGTCGTCGGGATGGGATGCTCTCATGACCGCCGCGCGCCGGCATCGATCACGCACGGCGCGGGCCCCGGCGCCGCCGGGGCTCACGGCGACAGTGCTGCGACAGGCTGCCGGCGCCTATCGGCGTCACTTCCTGCGTCTGGCCGTTCTGTCGACGCTCGTGTTCGGCTCGGTCGACGTGTTCGACCACTTCCTGACCGTTCTGGCCGCCCGTCTCGGCGACGACGTCCCCGCGTGGCTGTACTTCCTCGTGCTCGGCGTAAGCTTCCTGGGTGTCGGCGCGGCGCTCGTGGGACTCACGTTCTTCGCCGGCATGATCGAGCAGCTCGTGGCCGCCGACATGGAGGGCCGGCGACCACCGTCACCGGCCCAGGTGGCACGCACGCTGCCGTGGCGCGACCTGATCGTCGTCGACCTGCTGGCCGCGACCGCCGCCTCGCTGGCCGCGCTCCTGCTGGTGATCCCCGGCCTGATCGTCGTCACCCTCTTCGCGCTGGCCGGCCCGCTGGTCGTGATCGAACGACGAGGGCCGCTCACCGCGCTCCGACGATCGTCTGAGATGGTGCGCGGCTGTTTCTGGCGCGTCGCCGTCCTGATCACCGTGCCGACCATGATCGAGGAGACGCTCGACGAGCTGCTGCGGAGCGGCGGCCATGAGGATGTGCTCTTGGTCGTCGTCGCCGACATCGTGCTCGGCATCTTCGTCGGCTCGGTGGTCGGCGTCACGGCGGCCGTGCTCACGCGCTCGCTGCTTGACATCGAGAGGAGAACGCCGGCAGCGCCCGACACGCCGACGCCCGACACGCCGACGCCCGACGACCGGACTGAGAGCGTCAAAGACTCTGACGGGCCGTGAGCGATGCCCGCTGCGTGGGTACAGTCATTGCACCACTCGACACCGTTCGCTCACCGTCCTCACAGGAGACGGAGATGAAGACCACAGTGCAGACCCTGGAGGTGGCCGCTCCCGCCCCCGTCGTCAGCGCTTCCTGGCAGTCGTTCATGGAATGGGTCCTCGTCGGTGATCGACGCCTGGCCTGCGATCGGCTCATGTGTGTCGACGCCGTCGCGGCCGGAATGGTCCGTTTCGAGCCGGCCGGAGACGACCGCACGCTCGTGTCCTTCGAGGTACCCGTTGACGGCGGCCCGACCGACGGCGACGGACGCAGCGACGGGCTGCGCACCGCCATCGACGACCGGCTGCGCCTCGACCTGCTGCGGTTCAGGGACTACGTGGAGAACTCGGACCGGCTACGGCGAGCCGGACCTGTCGGTCGGGACGCCGTCACGGAGCCCCGAGCGGTGCGGCACGACCTGTCCGACGCCGGATCGATCCGCCCGGCCGACCCGATGCGCGGCGCATGAAGGAGCCCGCGGGACACGTTGGCCGGCCGCGGCCGGCCACCGTCGCCGTAGTCATGCCAGCCCACAACGAGGCAGCGCGTCTGCCGGCATGCCTGGCGGCGGTGCTGGATCAGCATCCCGACGGCATCATCGTCGCCGACGGCGCCAGCGACGATGAGACCGTCGCTGTGACGCGCGCGATGGGCGTCGACGTGGTCACCCTGCCGGTCGCCCGGCGTGCTCTGCAGATGAACGCCGGCGCGGCGTCATGCAGCTCCGACGTCCTGCTCTTCCTCTGCGCCGACAGCCGCCTCCCCGGCGGGGCGCTGGCACGCATCAGACGCCTCCTGGATGACCGTCCGCGGGTGCTCGCCGGATGCTTCTCGCTGCGCCTCTCCGACGGCATCGCCGACCTGCGGCCGGCCGCCGCCGGCGAGGCCGGGGCAGCGACGACCCGCGCGACCGCCGCGACCGCACCGGCCTCGGCAGCTGCGACGGCAGGAGCAGGAGAGCGTCTGAGCACATCGCTGCTGGCCGCCTCCGCGAACACCTTCTGCCGCCTGACGCACACGCTCACCTGCGACCGCGCCATCTTCGTCCGCCGGGCGGCCTTCACGGCGCTCGAAGGCTTTCGCGACCTGCCGGTGATGGAGGACGTCGACTTCGGACGGCGCCTGCGGCGCATCGGGCAGACGGTCGTGCTCGGCGGGCCGGCCGTGACCAGCAGCGCCCGCCGCTTCGCCGGCGCTCGAGCGCTTACCACGACCGCCAGGATCGTCGCCGCCTGCGCAGCGTACGACTGCGGGTTGTCCGCGGACCGGGTCGCCGAGCTGCTGTACCGCCCGCGCGGCGGCACTGCCGACTGACACGGGCACAGCCCGCGATCGCGGCAGCCGCGGCCGACCGTGCTCGCGGCACGTAGTGCTCAGGCATCACAAGTAGTAGCATCATCGTGTCGCTACCGGCGCGTGACGGCACACCGGTCGCGACGCATCGGTCTCCACCTATCAAGGAGGGTCTATGAGCGAACTGATCGTGCTCGGCTTCGACAACGAGGCCGCGGCCGACGACTTCGGCCTCAAGCTGGCACAGATGAAGCAGCAGCTCATCATCCAGCTCGAGGACGCGGCCGAGGTGGTCCGCGACGCCGACGGCAAGCCGCATGTCAAGCACGGCAAGGGCCTGGTCGGCTACGGTGCGCTGGGCGGCGCCTTCTGGGGCATGCTGTTCGGTCTCCTGTTCTTCGTGCCGTTCCTGGGCCTGGCCATCGGCGCCGGCATGGGCGCCCTCTTCGGCAAGCTCGGCAAGACCGGCATCGACAAGCAGGTCCTGGCGCAGATGGGCGACGCCATCCAGCCCGGTCAGGCCGGCTGGTTCCTGCTCATCAGCAAGATGACCGAGGACAAGTTCCTGGCCGAGGTCGAGGGCAGCAAGGCGCGCGTGGTGCGCACCAGCCTCAGCAACGAGCAGGAGCAGGCCCTCAAGGAGGCCTTCGGCTCCGAGAAGCACGCCGGAGACGCCTGATCACCACCGTCCACTGAGCGACGGCGGCGCGCTGTGGCCGCGTCTGAGCGGCCACGCGCGACAGCCGTCGGTGGTCTCGCCGAGGAGTCGGCGCAGCCGATCGCGAGCGCCTGCGTCTCGGCGATCGAACGGTGACAGAAGGGCACGACGGCCGGACCGGCCGTCGTGCCCTTCTGTCACCCGGGTCACGTCATCTCGGCCTGCCGATACCCCCCGCACGGGCACCATCTTCTTCCAGCGACCAAATAAAGACTGCCGCCGCCGCTGCCGATACGCCAAGGGGCGCGGGACGACTCGTCGCTCCACGTCATGGCCGGCAGGGCGGGGTACTACCTCGCTGTATGGAAGGGAGTCGCGGTGGGCGCCACCTCCGTTTCTGTAGATCCCTCGACACCGACCATCGAAGACGGATCTGCGACAGCGCTTCCCAAGGGTGCCAGGATCGCCCTGGTGACACTGTGCATGGCGCAGTTCATCAACGCGTACGACACCACGGCCATGAACGTCGCCGTCTCCTCGGTGGTCAAGTCGCTGGACACCACCGTCACCGGCGTGCAGGCGGCCCTGACGCTCTACTCGCTGGTGATGGCGGCCTGCATGATCATCGGCGGCAAGCTCGGCGACATCTGGGGTCGCAAGCGCGTGTTCACCCTCGGCATCATCGTCTATGGGTGCGGCGCCGCCATCACCGCCCTCAGCCCGGCGCTCGGCGTGATGATCGCCGGCTGGTCGCTGCTGGAAGGCCTCGGCTCGGCGCTCATGATCCCCGCCATCTACGCCCTCATCGCGGTCATCTTCCCGGCCGGCAAGCCGCGCATCTCGGCCTACGCCGTCCTGGCCGCCACGGCCGCCGCCGGCGCCGCCATGGGACCGCTGCTCTGCGGCTTCCTGGCGACCTACATCACGTGGCGCATCTCGTTCGCCATGGAGGTCTGCATCGTCATCGTCGTGGTCATCCTCCAGTTCCGTATGCCGAAGCCGCCCGACGTGCAGCCGAAGCCCAAGCTCGACATCATCGGCGCCGTGCTCTCCGCCCTCGGCCTGGCGATCTTCGTGCTCGGCATCCTGCAGGCGAGCGCGTTCGGCTGGGTGCGCGCCCGCGAGCCGCTCGAGATCGGCGGAACGACGGTCTTCCGCGAGGGCGGCGTCTCGCCGACCATCGTCTTCATCCTCGTCGGCCTCGCCATCCTGGTCGCCTTCGGCTTCTGGCAGCGCTACAAGGCGACACACGGGGCGCCGCTGATCCGCCTGGCGATGTTCCGTGACCGAGCCGTGAGCGGCGGTCTCATCGCCATCCTCGCGCAGATGTTCATGCAGGCCGGCATCCTGTTCGTCACCCCGGTGTTCCTGCAGCTCGCCCTCGGCTACTCCGCGATGGAGACGGGGCTCACGATGCTGCCGCTCACCGTGGCCCTGATCCTCACGGCGCGCAAGGCCCCGGTCTGGGCGCAGCGCCACTCCGCCCGCAGCATGATCCAGATCGGTCTCATCACGATGTCGGTCGGCGTGCTGATCGAGGCGCTCGCCATGCACTCCGGCAGCCACTACTACCATTTCATCCCCGGCGGCCTGATCATCGGGGTCGGCATCGGACTCTCGATGGCACCGCTGTTGAACCTCGTTCAGTCGGCCGTCCCGGAGGACCAGGAGAGCGAGATCAGCGGCGTCTCACGCGCCGCCTCCAACCTCGGCGGCTCGCTGGGTGTCGCCGTGGCGGGAGCCGTCCTCATGGCCTCGCTGATCACCGGGCTGAGCGACCGGATCGAGGCCAGCCCCTTCATCCCCAAGAGCCACAAGCCCGCCGCCATCACCGCCGTCCACAAGGACGCGCAGACCCTCAGCGACACGCAGGTACGCCAGTTCGTGCGCAAGCGCGGTGACAAGCCGGCGGAAGTCGCGGCGATCGTCGTCATCAACCGCCAGGCTCGTGACGAAGCGCTGCAGCACGCGATGATCGCCATCGGCGTCTTCGGCCTGCTGGGGTTCTTCGTCAGCTTCTTCCTGCCGGCCGAGAAGAAGGTGGCACCGGGCGCCGAACGAACGCAGCAGCTCCACGAGCCGGCCGCTGACGACGCCGCCGGCGACGGTGACCGACCAGACGGGCGCGAGTCCGATGGCGCCCCCGTCGCACCTGCGGGCTCACCGCCGGGAGACGATGCCGGGGCGGCCACGGCGCCGGCCTGAGCCGGCTGTCGGGAGTGCGCGGCGGGCGGCGCCGCGACGACGGCCGCGCCGCCCGCTGTGCCTGGAACCGGGCCCGGGAGAGATCCTCGTGAGAGCGCGCGACCTGAGTACCTGTCCCGACAGGGATGTGCGTCCGGGGCGTTCGCGGACCGAGCGGGGCGGTCACGAGACCGGTTTCTTCGTAGCCGAGCTACGGGGGAACCGGGGAGGGGCCGCATCCGCGACGTGTCCGCGGGCGCATCCGGGCGTGCAGACCTGGAGGGATAGGTCCTAAGCTTAGTGCGCGAACGAGGCGGCGTCTCTCTCGGGCAGCGGCGCCGTGAGCTTCGTCAGGTACTGCGTCGCCCGCTCCAGGTCGGCCAGCAGCAGGTCGGCCATGTCGCGGCTGAAGCCGTTGCGGACCACGATCCGCAGCGCCACGACGTCCTCGCAGTCCTTGGGGAAGGTATAGGCGGGCACCAGCCAGCCCCACTTGCGGATGCCCAGCGAGACGTCGAACGCGGTGTAGTCGCCGACGCCGTCCTTGAGCTTGAAGGCGAAGACCGGCAGCTCGCCGCCGTCGGTGATGAGTTCGAACGGCCCCATCGCGGCTATGCGGCCGGAGAGGTACGTCGCCATGTCGCGACACGACTGCTGGATGCAGCGGTAGCCCTCGAAGCCGAGGCGCACGAACATGTAGTACTGCGCGCAGACCTGGGCCCCCGGACGCGAGAAGTTGAGCGCGAAGGTCGGCATCTCGCCGCCGAGGTAGTTGACCTTGAACACCAGCTCCTCGGGGAGCGCCTCGGCGTCGCGCCAGGCCACCCAGCCGACGCCGGGGTACACCAGGCCGAACTTGTGGCCGGAGGCGTTGATCGACTGCACCCGGTCGAGACGGAAGTCCCAGACGAGGTCCGGGTCCAGGAACGGCGCGATGAAGCCGCCTGAGGCGCCGTCGACGTGGACCGGGATGTCCAGGCCGGTCTGCGCCTGCACGTCGTCGAGCGCGGCGCAGATCTCCTGCACCGGCTCGTAGCTGCCGTCGAACGTGCTGCCCAGGATCGCGACCACGCCGATCGTGTTCTCGTCGCAGTACTCGGCGATCTGGTCGGCCGTCAGGTGATAGCGGCCCGGCGCCATCGGCACCAGCCGCGGCTCGACCTCCCAGTACCGGCAGAACTTGTCCCAGCAGACCTGGACGTTGATGCCCATGACCAGGTTGGGCTTGTCGGCCGGCTTGCCGGCCGCCCGGCGGCGCGCCCGCCAGCGCCACTTGAGCGCCATGCCGCCGAGCATGGCGGCCTCACTGGAGCCGGTCGTCGAACAGCCGGTGGCATCGCCGGCGTCGGGGGCGTTCCACAGATGGGCGATGATGTTGACGCAACGGCGCTCCAGCTCCGCCGTCTGTGGGTACTCGTCCTTGTCGATCATGTTCTTGTCAAAGGTGTCGGCCATAAGCTGCCGGGCCTGCGGGTCCATCCACGTGGTCACGAAGGTGGCCAGATTGAGGCGCGCGTTGCCGTCGAGCATCAGCTGGTCGCTCACGAGCTGGTAGGCCTCGTCGGCCGAGAGGGGCACGTCGCCGAGGCGGTTGCGCGGCAGGCCCTGGGCCGCCTCGCTCCAGAGACCGGAGCTGGGGATCGACACGACCTCCTCGGCGCGCTCTCCGCAGACCTGCTTGTGCAATGCCATGGTCCCTCCTCGGACGTCCGCGCCGGCGGCACGGCTCAAGGCTCTCCTGCGGTCCTTTTCGGCACCCGACGCCGGTCGCCTTGAATCGTGCCGCGGGCCGGGCCACCGGTACGGACGGGCGATCTCCCGGTGCATCGGCCCCGCCGCGTATGATGAGGAGCGAGCATGCCGTCCGGTCGGGACGGTGATGACGGTCGGGGACGGGACACGGCCGCCCCGGAGCTGCGTCACACGATACGGGAGCGACGAGGGTGCGGATCCTCTACGGCGTCTGCGGTGAAGGGATGGGTCACGCGACACGCTCGCGGGTGTTCCTCGACGAGCTGGTGCGCGAGCACGAGGTCTGCGTCATCGCCTCCGGCCGGGCGCGCGACTACCTCGCGCAGCACTTCCCGACGGTCAAGCGCATCCTCGGCTTCACGCTCGCCTACGAGGACAACGCTCTGCGCCGCTGGGAGACGGTCGTGCAGAACCTGCGTGGCGCCGTCACCGGCTGGCCCCAGCAGATCCGCGCCTACTACCAGATCGTCGAGGAGCTGCGGCCGGACGTGGCCGTCAGTGACTTCGAGGCTTTCGCTCTGCTCTTCGCCCGTCGCCACCGCATCCCGGCCATCACCGTCGACAACATCATGATGCTCGACCGTTGCCGGCACGACGCCGACATCGTCCGTCAGGACAGCCTCGACTACGAGCTCGCCAAACAGCTGGCCAAGTACAAGGCCGTCGGCGCCTTCCACTACATCATCCCCACCTTCTTCCGGCCGCCGGTCCGCAAGCGACGGACCACGCTGGTCGCCCCGGTGCTGCGCCCCGAGGTCCTGGAGGCACGCCCGGAACCGGGCGACCACCTGCTGGTTTATCAGACAGCCGAAGGGGGCGAGACGCTCGTGGAGACGCTCAAGGACACCGGTCTTGCCAGCCGTGTCTACGGCGTGCGGCGCGACATCGAGCACGACGTCCGCGACGGTCACCTGCTGTTCCGCCCGTTCAGCGAGACGCAGTTCCTGGAAGACCTGCGCACCGCCCGCGGTGTGATCGCCGGCGGCGGGTTCACGCTGCTCTCCGAGTGTGTCTATCTGCACAAGCCGCTGCTCTCGATCCCGGTCCGCGGGCAGTTCGAGCAGACGCTCAACGGCCGCTACGTGCAGAAGCTCGGCTACGGCATGTACGCGCCGGCCGCCTCCGCCGGCGCCATCCACACGTTCCTGGCCCGCCTGCCCGACTACGAGGCGGCGCTGGCCGGCTACAGCCAGGACGGCAACCGCGAGGCGCTCGACGCCCTGCACACGCAGCTCGCGGCGGCCGCCCGCAAACGCGCCGGGCAACGCCACTTCCGGACGCGGGCCGCCACCGATGCCCCAGCGGGCGGCGACGCCTCCGCAGACGCCGATGTGCCCGACGGGAGCCCACGGTCCGCCGACGGCACGGCGGGCGATGATGCGCCCGGCAGGACCCCGCTCGACGAGCAGCCGGCCGAGGACGCGACCGAAGCGGGCACGACGTCACCGGGCACGGGCGGCGACGGCTTGACGAGACCGGGCACCGACGGCGACGACACGGCAGCCGGCACGGGCGGCGACGGCACGGCCAGCGGAGATGCCGATCCTGGTCGCCGCAGGCGGCGAGGTCGCAGATGACGCATCCGCTCGTCGCCGACGCGCTGTTCTGCGCCTATGCCCTCCTCATGGCCTGTCTGGAGATCGAGATCGAAGCCGCACACGGCTGGGCGGAGCGCCTGCCCACCTGGTACCGGACGTCCGGAGCGCAGGCGCGGATCTTCGCCGTCCTGAGCTCCGGCAAGCCGCTCACCGGCTATCACTTCTTCCTGCTGCCGCTGACGCTGCTGAGCTTCCACCTGCCGTTCGTGTTCGGGTCGCCGTGGAGCGCCGCCCGCGAACTGGCGGTGATGGCGGCCTGGGTCTCCTGGTTGGCCGCCTGGGACCTCCTCTGGTTCGTCCTCAACCCGGCGTACGGCTGGCGTCGCTTCCGCCGCGAGAGCGTCTGGTGGCACCGTGTGTGGATCGGCCGCGTCCCCCTCGACTACATCCTGGCGCTGGTGGCCTCTCTGAGCGTGGCGGCGGCGGCCGATCGGCTGCCCGGCGGCCGTACGGTCTTCCGCGACCAGGTACTGCTCCTGGGCTCCTTCGCCGTGCTCACGCTCCTGGCGACCGCCCTGACGCCGGCCTACCGGCGCTGGTACGCCCGCATGCACAGCCCGGAGCTCGACCAGCGCCACGAAGCCGGCGTGCAACCGCCACCGGGGCCCCCTCTCGAGTAGTCAGCGCGACTGGACGGGCAGGCCGGGGTCCAGATACGGGTTGCCGGCGACCGCCTGCGCGGGAGCACAGCCCTTGCGATACTCGAAGCGATCGACGGTGAGGCGCGCCAGGAACGGCCGACCGCTGCGCTCGCAGCGACGAAGCTCCCACTCGTGTTCCATGTACGCCTTCACCACGCTGCTGGTGGGACTGCCGGCTGGCCGGTAGCGAGCCTGCCAGCTCAGACACGTCCAGGCGATGGTGCGTTCGGCGCCCGGCGCGATGCGCACATCGCGGAAGTGGTGCTCCGCGTCGAAGAAGACGCGCATCAGCTCCTGATGTGCCCTGAGACCCTCGCGACCCTCCCAGCGCCGATCGGCCGTGGGAGACTCGAGAAGGAACCCCTCCTCGGCGACGATCTCCAGCAGCTCTTCGAGCGGCGCCTGCGCGTCCTGGAGACGCGCCCAGCGGTCGATGATCTCCTGCGCTTCGTCGGCCGTCACAGGAGCATTTCGTGCATCTGTGTCGCTCATGACCCCGTCCTCGTCGTCATCGCTCGATGCTGCAGAGCCCCACAGGCTTTGATCAGCCGAGACCCATGCGCCGCAGCTCGGCCTCGCCGTACCCGAAGTAGTGCGCCGTCTCGTGGATCACCGTCAACCGGATCTGCCGAGCCAGCTGCGCGACGTCGTCGACCTGAGACTCCAGGTTGCGCTGGAACAGGTGGATCACCTCGGGATATGGAGCACCCCAGACGGTCGACCGGCGCGGGTAAGGCACACCGGTGTAGAGGCCGAGGATGCGCGGGTCGATGCCGTCGCGCACCATGCCGTCCGACGGCCGATCGTCGACCACCACGGCCACGTCCCGCAGCTTCACCTGCAGGTCCTCCGGCAGCTCGTCGAGCGCCGCCGCGGCGAGACGCTCGAACTCGTCGGGCGCCATGAGCGGCTGCGGGGAGTCGAGCCGGGCGTCGAGCCGTGCCACGACCAGCCACTCACGGGCCGCCGCCTCGATGTCGCCCAGCTCCTCGAAAGCCTGGCCGAGCATGTGCCGCACGTCGGCCTCGTCGGCGGCGCCGAGACGTCCGCCGTCCAGCAGCGATCGCAGCGACCGTACGGCCGCGGCTGCGTCGCCGCCCTCGAGCAGCGCCCAGGCGCCGTCAAGAGCTTCCTCGACCCTGTCGGCAGGCATGACCTGATGATACACGGCGCCGCCCGGCAGCCTGGCCCCCGGCGCCCGCAGTGACTATCATCACGGTCGGACGGGGCAGCGCCCGTCGGACGGCGTCGCGAGCCGCACCCGACCGCCGGAGGAGGACCAATGAGCCGCATCCGTTTCGAGAGCCACGTCGAGAAGGCCGGCTTCTTCAGCCCTCTGGCGGGCATGCAGTTCGCCGAGCAGACCATCGAGGTCCGCAGGGATCCCCTCACGAAGATGACGGCGGTCGCCTCGTCGGAGCTGGCGACCAAGGAGGAGATGTTCTTCGGCACCACCGATTGGGAGCACGCCGAGGAGCTGGCCCGCCGGAGCCGCGAGGGCTGCTTCTTCTGCCCCGAGAAGGTGTACGACGTCACCCCCAGGTATCCCGACGAGCTGGTGGACGGCGGCCGCATCGAGCACCGACGGGCGCTCGTCTTCCCCAACCTCTTCCCGCTGGCCGGCGTCCACGCCGTGGTCTGCTACCCGGAGAAGCACTTCCTGCGCCCCAGCGGCTTCGTCCCCGACCTTCTGGAGGAGGGGCTCGGCGCGGCCCTGGACTTCGTCCGCCGCGCCGAACGCTACTACGGCCACCTCGTCCACATCGAGGTCTGCTGTAACTCCATGCTGCCGGCCGGCGCCAGCATGGTCCACCCCCACTTCCAGGTGTTCGGCGGCGAGAACGTGCCGTGGCTGGTGGAGCTTGGCTGGCAGCGCTCGGCCGAGTGGCAGGCGGAGAACGGCCTGAGCTACTGGCGGGCGCTGGTGGAGAAGGAGATCGAGCTCGACCAGCGCTACGTGCACGGCGAGGCCGGCGTCCACTGGCTGGTGCCGTTCGCCCCCACCGGCGGTCGCGAGGTCATCGCCGTGCTGCCCAACGTCGACCGTCTCTCCCGCGTCGAAGACGACCACGTCCGCGCGTTCGCACGCGGCATGTCGAAGGTGCTCGCCTGGTACGAGGCGGAGCGGCTCTCGGCGTTCAACTTCACGCTCTTCGGCGGCCCGGTCCGCGGCCGCGAGCCGGGCTTCCCGGTGGTACTCCGGATCGTCGCCCGCTCGGCCTTCAAGCCCGACTACCGCACCGACGACTACTTCCTGCAGAAGCAGCTCGGCGGCGATCTCATCTTCGTCTCGCCGGAGCGCATGGCGACCGAACTGCGGGCACGTTTCGCCACCTGACACGATGCCGCAGCGCGAGCGGGCCGGCCGCGTGACCCGGCCTGCCAGACCTCCCGATGGAGCCTGGTGCGCCGGAAAGCCGCCCGGCCGGCGCTCGTTCGGTCCTCTCACCACCGTCGGCGGACGGCTCGTCTGGCTGGATGTGGCACGCGGGCTGGCCGTGATCTTCATGGTCTGCCAGCACGTGCAGATCATGTTCGCCGCCGACGCCGGCGAAGGCTCGGCGGTGGGAGAGCTCTTCCTGCTGCTCGGCACGGCCCCGGCGGCGCCGGTCTTCATGGTGGCGATGGGCTTTCTGTTCGGCTCCAGGCGTGCCGCTCGCGTGATGGAAGGCGTCCTGCGCGGCGCCGGCCTGTTCGCCCTCGGCTACGCCCTCAACCTGGCACGCTTCACCCTGCCGATGCTGGTGGCCGAAGCGAGCGACTCCCAGACGGGGGCAGGGGCCGTCGACGCCGTGCTCGGCGGCCCGCTCGAGGCGCTGCTCCTCGTCGACATCCTGCAGCTGGCCGGCCTCTCGCTCGTCGTCATGGCCCTCTGCCGGCCGCTGCTTCGCGACCCTCGCCTGGTCGTGGCGCTGGCGCTGGTCGTGTTCACCGTGGCGCCGCTCCTGTGGGGCGTGGACGGCGATCTGACGGCGCCGCTGTGGGGCGCTGGTGACGCCGTCGCCTTCCCGCTGTTCCCCTGGCTGGGCTACCCGCTGCTGGGTCTCGCCTTCGCCCAGGTGGCGCAGCGCAGTCGCGACGAACGACGCCTGATGCTGCGCACCTGTCTCGCCGCCGTCTTCGCCCTCGTTGTCGGCGGGGTGCTCGTGCTCGTCGCCCCGGCCGCCGGCACCATCCTGGGGATCGGCGACTACTTCCACAGCGGCCTGCCGGTGCACCTCGCGATCACCGGCTTCGTGTTCCTCTGGCTGACGGGCCTGTGGTGGCTGACACGCACCGTGCCGCGCACCATCGCCCGGCGGTACCTCACATCCTTGAGTCGCCACCTGACGCCGGTCTACGTCATCCAGTGGATCCTCATCGGCTGGCTGGCGATCGTGTTCGGAGTGGTGAGCCTGGAGCCGGCGGTGGCAGCCGCCCTGGCGGTCCCCATCCTGATCGCGAGCCACCTGCTGGCGATCGCCTGGGACCGCGGCCGGGGGCGGGTGGTGGCGCGGCGCGTTCGGGCTCCCGGCGCCGCCGAGGTCGCCGACGCCTAGCCTGCCGGCCGGGGTCGATCAGTCGAGCGCGCCCTCGCCGGACGCCGTCACCTCGGCCTCGCTCGCAGGCTTGACCGCCGCCGGACCATAAGTACCCGACCCCACGAACCACTCGTCGTCGACCTTCATCACGTAGCCCAGCTTGGGCTCCTGGCGATCGCCGTGCTCGGGGTTGGGCCACGTGTAGCAGAGCCAGCCGCTCCCCTGCTCGGCGAGGCGCACCAGCTCCTTGATGACGGGGACGCCGTGCGGGTCCTTCATCCCGATGAGGTCCCTGCCGACCAGTGCCGGGTCGCCGCCGTGGGCGATCACCGTCCCGTCGAAGTCGTATGCGTAGATGTAGAGCTCGCCCTGATGGAACTCGCCGCCGGGCGCCGTGAAGGTGGTGAGTGCCTCATCCTTCTCGTGCGTACGAGCGTAGCCGACCGCCTTCTCCACAAAGGCCTGCACATCGGCGCGCGTGGGCGCGGACGAAGCCGAGCCGACCGACTCTCTGTCGGCGGCACTCGACGAAGGCGCCGCGCCGTCCTTCACAGAGCCGCAGGCCGTCAGCCCCACCGTCAGTACCAGCAGCAGTGCGACCGCTGTCGCCACGACCATCCGCGCTGAACCTCGAGACACTGTCACCGGGTCCACCTCCACCTGTCGCCGGGACCCGTCCCGCTCGGGCCGGCGACCGCGACATCCTGTGCTCACAGTATCGGCACGGACACCGTCGATCCTTGACCCGGTGAGGGCGGCCGACGGCGGGCGCCCGATCGGCCGGCAGAACATGCACCACGCCCGCCGGACTGCAGCGCGCGGCACCACCGCACAGGAGCGCGAGGAGAGCCGCTATGCGCGCTCGGCGTTGCCGTCGACCAGCAAAGCCTGGCCGGAGATCTTCGCGCCGGCATCGGAGCAGATGAACAGGATCAATGCCGCCACGTCGTGCGGCGAGACCATGGTGCGCAGCGAGACGGCGACGACACGTTCCGCCACGACTTCCTCGGCGGTCAGGCCACGGTTCTCGGCCTCCGCGTGGATGACGCGGTCGATGCGCTCGCCTTCCACATCGCCGGGACAGACGGCGTTGACGCGGATGCCGCTCGGCCCCAGCTCCATGGCCAGCGTCTTGGTGAGTCCGATGATGCCCCACTTGCTGGCCACATACGGCGCCCGGAACGGCAGGCCCATGGTGCCGGCGTTGGAGCTCATGGTGACGATGGAGCCGCCGCCGGCCGCCTTGAGCGCCGGCGCCGCCCGGCGGACACAGAGAAACGTGCCGGTGAGGTTGACGTCGAGCGTACGCCGCCACTCCTTGACGTCCATCGTCTCCACCGGCGAGGCCGGCCCGGCGATGCCGGCCATGGTGACGAGCACATCGAGGCCGTGCATCCAGTCGAGCGCTTCGCCGAAGAGGCGGTCGACGTGCGACTGCGTGGTGACGTCCGCCACCGAGCCGCCGACCCCCGGGTGCGAGTCGATGAAGGCGTCCACGGCAGCCGCATCGACATCGCAGACATGCACGAGCGCACCGGCCTGGGCGAAGCGCTCGGCCACGACGCGGCCGATGCCGCGGGCCGCCGCCGTCACGATCACGCGCTTCCCCACGATGCCCTCAAGCTCCATCTCGAGCTCCCGGTCCGGGCGAGTGCGATGCCCGGGTCGGTGTCGGGGTGAGCGCATCTCCCGACTGCCCCGCCACGCCTGCCGGCGGGGTCGGCGCGACCGCAGGGGGAGTCGAGGCAGCTGTGAGGATGACGCGGGCGTCGAGGCCCACAGCGCCGTCTGGCAACACGAACAGAGGGTTGACCTCGATCTCCATGACGTCGGCGCGGGCGGCGGCGAGGCGGCTCAGCGCCGCCGCCGCCCGCGCCGCCGCGGCGATGTCGAGCGCCGGCCGTCCGCGGGCGCCGGTCAAGAGCGACGCGCCTCGCAACTCGCGCAGCAGGTCCTCGGCGCGTGCCTCGCCGACCGGTGCCAGAGCGATGCGCACATCGTGCAGCAGCTCCGCGTACACTCCGCCCAGACCCACCAGCAGCAGCGGGCCGAAGCCTGGATCGCGGCGGCAGCCGATGATGAGCTCGACGCCGTCGGAGAGCGGCGCCATGCGCTCCACAGAGACCGCGGTGACGCCGAGACGAGCCGCCATGCGGGTCACCGCGGCGCCGACCGCCGCCCGGTCGGCCAGATCGAGTACGACCCCGCCGACGTCGGACTTGTGCAGCACGCCGAGAGCCTTGACCGCCACCGGATAGCCGAGCTCACCGGCGGCGGCCGCCGCTCCGTCGACCAGGTCCTCGACCAGCGAGACGTGTCGCAGGCGGTCGATTGCCTCCGTGTGCCGGCGGACGTGCGGCAACTCCTCCCTTTCCGGCTTGCCGGCCACGCGCATGACTTCAGCGGCGTCTCTGGGGACATCGACTCTGGCGAGGCGTGCCGGGAGCAGGTCGACGCCGGCGCCCGCGATCAGCTCGCGCGCCGCCCAGTAGTCCAGAGCTGAGCCGGTACCCGGTCCGGCCGTGACGACCGACGGCAGATCGGGTACCCCGCCCGGCTCGCTCAGGGACGCGGCAGCCAGCCGAGCGAGGACGCCCACCGCGGCGGCGATCTCCCTGTACACCGGCACGCCTTCCTCGCGCAGCGCCGCAGCCGGCGGCGCCTCCGGGTACACGGTGGCGACCACAAGCGGGAGACCGGCGGCGCGCGCTGCACGCGCCATACTGCGGGCTCCCGCTACCTCGGCGGAGACGTTCTGCTCGAACTCGGGAAAGCGCGCGCCCCAGTAGCCGAGCTGCCCCACGACGAGGACGGCATCGACCTCGCCGGCAGCGACGATGGCGGGCAGCACTCGGGCGTACGCATCCGGATCGGTGGTCCCGATCGCGAAGTCGACGGGATTGACGCCGGTGCTCGGCGGGTGCGCCCTCCGGACGCCCTCTAACGTGGCGTCGCTCAACGGCGGGACCAGAAGGCCGGCGGCTGCGGCGGCATCGGCGGCGATGCCGCCGTGGCCGCCGCCCTCCGTCACGATGGCGATGCGGCGGCCGGCGGGCCTACGGACGCGGCCACCGGACAGACGGACGCCACCGCCGGCCGCGGCCGTTTCCGATGCCTCCGGCGACTCCGTCGCTGCTCGGCCGGACGCGACCCGGGCTGCCCTGCCGCCCAGACCGGTCGCGTGCAGGAACCCGAGCGTGACCTCGAAGAGCTGCGCCGGATCGTCGACGCGGACGATGCCGGCGGCCTCGCAGACCGCGTCGAGGACGGCGCCGTCGGTGGCCAGCGCGCCGGTGTGCGACTGCGCCGCACGCGTCCCGGCGGCGCTGCGCCCCGGCGCCAGCAGCACGACCGGCGTGCCGTCGGCCACAAGCTCGGCAGCGGCGCGAGCCAGTACACGACCGCCCTTGAGCTCCTCGGCGTATACGGCGACCACGTGAGTCTCTTCGTGGCCACGGAAGCTGTCCAGGACGTCCACGATCGTGACGTCGGCCTGGTTCCCGAGCGAGACATACCTGGAGAAGCCCACACCGGCTGCCGCAGCCCGCATGGTGAGCTCCTCGCCCATGGCGCCGCTCTGGCTGATGAAGCCGATATGACCGGTGGGGATGTCCAGATAGGCGACCCCCTGGAATCCGACGGTGGTATCCGCGGCCCCCATGCAGTTGGGTCCGATCATGAGCGCGCCGGCGGCACGGATGCGCTCGGCCGCCGCGGCCTCCCGCTCCCGGCCCTCCGGCCCCGTCTCGCCGAGGCCGGCGAGGATGGCGACGAATGCCTTGACTCCCATGCCCAGCGCCTCGTCGAGCGTCTCTTCGAAGCCCGTCGCCGGCATGGACAGCATGACCATCTCGGGTGTCTCGGGCAGCTCGGAGAGCGACCGATAGGCCGGGCGGCCGCAGATCTGCCCGCCCCTGCGGTTCACAAAGAAGAATGGTCGCAAGACCTCGTTGCGCAGCAGACGGGCGGCGATGTCGCCACCCCATTTGGAGGGGTCGGCCGAGGCGCCCACTACCGCGATCGAGTGCGGGTCGAACAGGGGGCGCAGGTCGCGCCGGGCGGCGTCAGAGCCGGCGCCGGAGGCACCGGATGCGCCGGACGCGGCCGTCATCCGGCGCCTGTGGGACCCGCCCTGCGGACGGCGCGGCTCAGTCATGGGCGCTCATGGCTGCCATGGATATCATCCCGGCAGCGTCGTCACAACCATCCGGTGGGTCCGAGGTCCCGCCGATACCGGGGACCCTCATCCGCGACGGCAGCCGAGAGGAACGGGAGCGAGCATGGATCGGAAGCGACAGGATCACGACCGGCGGGATCCGGTCGATATCGGCGCGGCGGCCGTCGTCGGCGCCGGCCTCATCGGCTCGCGCTGGACGGCGCTGTTCCTGGCTGCCGGCCTGCGCGTCTCGGTCGCCGATCCGGCGCCCGGCGCGGAAGCGCGGCTGCGAGCTGACGTGTCCCGCTGTCTGCCGGCCCTGGCTCGCCTCGGCCTGCCGGCCGCCCGCGACGCCTCCCGGAGCGGCCGTCTCGACGACCTCCTGACCGGCCTCACCTTCTACCCTGAGATCGAGCCGGCCGTCCGTGACGCCGACGTGGTGCAGGAGAGCGTGGCCGACGATGAGCGCCTCAAGCTCGCCGTGCTGGCCCGCATCGACGCCGCCTGTCCCCCACGCGTGGTGATCGCCTCCAGCACCTCGGGCATCGTCCCCACCCGGCTGCAGGCTGCCTGTACCCACCCGGAACGCGTGCTCGTGGGCCATCCCTTCAACCCCGCCCACATCGTCCCGCTCGTCGAGGTGGTGCCCGGCGAGGCGACCGCCGCCGACGTCGTCGACTGGGCGCTCGCCTTCTACCGGCGGCTGGGCAAGAAGCCGCTGCTGGTGCGCAAGGAGGCGCCGGGGTTCGTGAGCAACCGTATGCAGGAGGCGATCTGGCGGGAGATGTTCCACCTCGTCGACGACGGTATCGCCACCACCGCCGAGCTCGACGCCGCCGTCAGCGACGGGCCCGGCCTGCGCTGGGCGCTCTACGGCCCGGCATTCATCTACATGCTCCAGGGCGGCCGCGGCGGATTCGCGCATGCGCTCGATCAGTTCGACCCCGCCGTCGTCGCCGACTGCTCGCACAACGTCTACCCGGAGGTCACTCCCGGCCTCAGGCAGTCGCTCGACGAGCAGACCCGCGCGCAGGCACAGGGCCGCACCCTTGAGGAGTGGGAGGCGCTGCGCGACGAGTTCCTCCTGCGCGTCATCGAGCTCAAGCGCGAGCTGCTCGGCGACTGACCCCGCCGACTGCCGGCACCGGCAGATCGAGCATGGTGTGCAGGCCCGGCGCCGCCGCAACCACGACCGCGGCGGCATTGAGCACCACGGCGCAGGTGGCGAGGTCTCCGTCGACGCCGGCGGGGATCACCGAGCGGATCGCGGGCTCGCCGTCGATCTCGATCTCGTCACGCGGATCGGCCTCGCCGACGGCGGCGCGAAAGTACAGGGTCACGACCGCTTCCTGGCGGGCATCGGGGCTGCAGTAGCCCCGCGCCCACTGTTCCACGCCGGCTGCTTCGCCGGGCGCGATCGGTCGATACCCGCCGTCGATGACCGACTCGGCGATGACCGGCGCGATCGTCTCCTCCACGCGGTCCAGACCCCAGCCGCAGGCGGCGGCGAGCATGTGCACCGATTCGGGCAGCCCCACGTGCCGCAGGCTGCCCGCCGCCACGCTTCGTTCGAACTCAGCCGGCGACAGGCCGGCGCCTATCTTCTGCTGGAACGGCACCCGTCGCCGAGCCGCGTCCTGGACCCGCCGCACCGTCACGCCGCGCACCCGGCGACAGAGTCCCGTGAGCGCTGCGGGGAGGTAGTCCATGAGGAATCCGGGATTGACCCCGGTCCCCAGGCAGGCCACGCCGTGCTCGCGGCACAGCGCGTCGATGCGGGCCGCGGCGTCGGCGTGGGTCGCCCAAGGATATGAGAGCTCCTCACAGGTGGACACCACCGCCAGACCTGCCGCTGCCAGCTCGGCGATCTGATCGGCGACGCGGTCGATGTCCGAGGTCGTGGTCACGATCGCGACATCGGCGACCGCCGCATCGTGACCTTCGCCCGACGCGGCCGCGGTCGGAGTCGCGGCCGCCGTCGCCTGCGAGCCCTCGTCGGCTGTGACGTCGCCGCCCACGACAGCCACCGCCGCCGCCTCCGCCAGCGCTTCGACCAGCGTCGCCGAGACACGGACGTGCCCGGCCACGGCGCCGCCGGCGGCCCCGATCGACGCCCGATGCTCCGGCGGCACCTCGGCGACCTCGGCCAGATCGAGACCGGCGATCCCATCGGCGGGATCGACCGCAGCCACCACGCGGATCTCCTTGCGATGGGCCGCAGACCGCACCATCTCACGGCCGATGGGGCCCAGACCGATCTGGATCACTCTCAGCATGCCGACCTCCGGAGACCGCTTCGGCTCATCGCCGTCATGGTGCGTCCACCCTATCACCGGCATCGTGGCCTGCCGCTCATCGTCGTCGGCCTCTGACCGGCTACCTGGTCAGCTGCGTCGCCCGGCGGGCCGCTCGCAAGGCGAGCCCGCCGGTCAGCGTGGCGAAGCCCACCACGACCGCCAGCACGAGCCCGGGCAGCCCGATCAGCCGCCGACCGCTTCGTCCTCCGTGCCGCCCGGCGCGGTGGACAGCGCCTCGCAGGCGGCGGCGAACATGGTCTGCAGGGCTTCGCCGACCTCTTCGCGATGGAACTCGGGCCGCCAGACCAAGTCGGCGAGCGAGTCGCTGACGGTGAAGACGGCCGCCGCCTGCGCGCCGCGGTAGGCCGCGACTGCGAACAGGGCGGCCGCCTCCATCTCGACGACGGCGACGCCGAGAGACCGGTAGTGCCGCGCCTCGGCCGCCGTCTCCCGGTACAGCGCGTCGATGGTCCAGGCGCCGCCGACGTGCGGCTGCACGCCCCGCTGCCGGAGCGCCGCCTCGACGGCCCCGGTGAGCTCGGTCGAGGGCCACGCCCACAGGCTCGACGGCACGTAGTGGTGCGAGGTCCCCTCGTCGCGCACCGCCCGGTCGCACACGACGAGGGCGCCGATAGCCAGGTCGGGACGCAGGCATCCGGCCGTGCCGATGCTGACGAAGCGCCGGCAACCGAGCGCGATCAGCTCTTCCATGACAGCGGCGGCGATCGGCGCGCCGATGCCGAAGCCGCCGGCGACCACCAGGTCCGAGCGGCCGGGCAGCACGTACAGGTAGTCGCTCATGGCGCCCGCGACCGCGACGATGCCGTGCGTCTGCCGCAACCGGCGGACGAGCGCCGTCTCATAGCACAGGACGGCGCCCTGCGGCGCCGGGACACCGGGGCCGCGGCCCACGCTCTGCAGATACTCCATGTAAGCGCGCGGCTCGAAGAGCGCCTCGTCGCTGTGCTTGCCGGGCTGGTTGGGAAAGCTGTGGGACACGCCATGACCTCCGTCCGCAAGCGTACCAGCCGCACCCGCGCCGTGACATGCGCCTCACGGCCCGGCCCGGCCGCGCGTTGCAGGACGGGCGCCCGATGCGTAGCATGGTGCGCCGACGTCGCCGAGCGCCCGGAAGCAGGGGGGCGCTCCCCAAGCCGCAGCCGCTACAGCTGACGGCCACAGGGAGGAGAGGAGCTTGTGAGCGCCACTGCAGATCACCACGCGATCGCGCGGGACGACATCGACACCGTCGTCTTCGACATGGACGGCGTGATCACGCGCACGGCCTCGGTGCACGCGGCCGCCTGGAAGCGCTTGTTCGACGACTACCTGCGCGAGCGGGCCGAGAGGCTCGGCACGGACTGGACCCCCTTCGACGCCGACGCCGACTACCGCGTCTACGTGGACGGCAAGCCACGCTACGACGGCGTGCGCAGCTTCCTCGCCTCGCGCGGCATCGAGCTGCCGGAGGGCTCGCCCGACGACACGCCCGACGACGAGACCGTCTGCGGACTCGGCGACCGCAAGAACGGCTACTTCCTGCAGGAGGTCGAGGAACGCGGCGTCGAGGCCTTTGAGAGCACCGTGCACCTGGTCCGCTGCCTGCAGGAGCTGGGCATCGGCACGGCCGTCATCTCGGCGAGCAAAAACGCCGAGCTGATCCTGGACGCGGCCGGTGTGGGTGACCTCTTCCCCGTCCGTGTCGACGGCATCGTCGCCGCCGAGCTGGGGCTGCCCGGCAAGCCCGATCCGGCCGTCTTCGTGGAGGCCGCCCGCCGGCTCGAGACGCCGCCGGCGCGGGCGGCGATCGTCGAGGATGCCCTGGCCGGCGTCGAGGCCGGGCGGCGCGGCGACTTCGCCCTGGTCATCGGCGTCGACCGCACCGGCCACGCCGAGGAGCTGGCCGCGGCCGGCGCCGACGTCGTGGTCGCCGACCTGGCCGAGATCAACACCACGCCGCCGTGCCTGCCGTCTGCCCTGACCTGCCTGCCGGACATCCGGCGGCAGCTTCGCCGCACGCCGCCGGCGGTCTTCCTGGACTACGACGGGACGCTCACACCGATCGTGGCCCGGCCTGAGATGGCCGTGCTCTCGGACACCATGGCCGCGGCCCTGAAGGATCTGGCAGAGGCAACGCCGGCGGCCATTATCAGCGGACGCGATCTTGCCGACCTTAAGGGCATGGTGACCATCGACGGACTTGTCTACGCCGGCTCGCACGGCTTCGATGTCGACGCCCCTGAGGATCTCGGCGGCCGCTACCGGCGCGGTGAAGAGTTCGCCGACCGCCTCGCTGCCGCCAACCGGCGCCTCAAGGAAGCGGTGGCGCCGATAGAGGGCGCCTGGGTCGAGGACAAGGCGTTCGCCGTCACCCTCCACTACCGCGCCGTGGACGCCGCCGATGAGCCGCGCGTCCACGAGGCGTTCAAGGGCGTCGCCGCCGAATACCCCGATCTGCGGGCCACCGGCGGCAAGAAGGTTCTGGAGCTGCGACCGGGAATCGAATGGGACAAGGGCAGGGCCCTTCTCTGGCTTCTGGAACGTCTGGCTGGCGAGAGGCCGCTGATGCCGCTCTATATCGGCGACGACGAGACCGACGAAGACGCGTTCCGGGCCCTCGTGGGCCGCGGTATCGGCGTGCGCGTCGGCGAGACGCGCGTCCAGAGCGCCGCCGCGTACTCGCTCGCCGACACCGGCGAGGTCGAGACCTTCCTGCGCGCCCTGGCGGCGCCGGCCGGAGCGTCCGCCCCATGACGAGCTGGCGCCTCACCTACCACTCCTTCGTGCCTCAAGAGGAGGGGCTGCGCGAAGCCCTCTGCGCCCTCGGCAACGGGTACTTCGTGACCCGCGCCGCGGCCCCGGAGGCGACGGCCGACGACACCTTCTACCCGGGCACGTACGTCGCCGGCGGCTACGACCGTCTGATCACGCCCATCGCCGGTCGTGACGTGGAGAACGAAGACCTCGTCAACCTGCCGAACTGGCTGCCGCTGACGTTCCGCATCGAGGACGGCGCCTGGTTCGATCTCAGAGAGGTGACCGTCCGCCGCTACCGTCAGACGCTCGACCTGAAGCGCGGCATCCTGACGCGATTCGTCGCCTTCACCGACGTCGCCGGGCACGAGACGGAGCTGACGCAGCGGCGGTTCGTCCACATGCATCACAAGAACGTCGCCGGCCTGGAGAGCACGATCGTGCCCCGCAACTGGAGCGGCCGGCTGACCATCCGCGCGGCGCTCGACGGCACGGTGACCAACGCCGGCGTGCCCCGCTACCGGGAGCTGGACGGCAGGCATCTGGAGCCGGTGGGCGCCGAGCGTCAGGACGAGGAGACCGTCTGCCTGATCGCCGAGACACGGCAATCCCGGCTGCGCGTCGCCGCGGCCGCCCGCCTGCGGCTCTTCTCCAACGGGGACCGCATCGAGGCGGCGCCGGAGCTGGTGGAGCGCCCCGGCTACATCGGACTCGACGTGACGGTCGAGGCCGCCCAGGGACGGCCGGTGGTGGCCGAGAAGGTCGTGGTGCTGTGCACCTCCCGCGAGCGCGGGATCTCAGAGCCGGGCTACGCCGCGCGGACGAAGATCCGCCGGCTGGGCCGCTTCACCGAGCTGGTCCGCAGCCATGTGCTGGCGTGGGACCACCTCTGGCAGCGCTGCGCCATCTCGCTCGGCGAGGACCAGGAGGCCGAGCGCGTCCTGCGGCTGCACATCTTCCACGTGCTGCAGACCGTCTCGCCGAACTCGGTCGACCTCGATGCCGGCGTACCGGCGCGCGGCCTGCACGGCGAGGCCTACCGCGGGCACGTCTTCTGGGACGAGCTGTTCATCTTCCCCTTCCTCAACCACTCGTTCCCCGAGCTCACCAGAGCGCTGCTCCTCTACCGCCATCGCCGCCTCGACGAGGCCCGCTGGGCGGCCGGACAGGCCGGCTACAAGGGTGCCATGTACCCGTGGCAGAGCGGCAGCGACGGGCGCGAAGAGACCCAGGTGCTGCACCTGAACCCCAAGTCGGGACGCTGGCTGCCGGACAACAGCCATCTGCAGCGTCACGTCAACGCGGCCATCGCCTGCAACGTCTGGCGCTACTACCGGGCGACGTACGATCACGAGTTCCTGTTCACCTACGGCGCCGAGATGATGCTGGAGATCGCCCGGTTCTTCGCCAGCCTGGCGACCTATGACAGGGCTCTGGACCGCTATCAGATCCTCGGCGTCATGGGACCCGACGAGTACCACGACGGCTACCCGTGGGCCGAGCTGCCGGGCATCGACAACAACGCCTACACCAACTTCATGGCCGTCTGGCTGCTGCGCAAGGCCATGGAGATACTCGAGCTGCTCCCCGAGCCACGCCGCCAGGAGCTGACCGACTCGCTGAGCCTCACGCGGACCGAGCTCGAGCGCTGGGAGAACATCACGCGCAAGATGCGCATCCCCTTCCACGACGGGGTCATCAGCCAGTTCGAGCACTACGACCGGCTGGAGGAGTTCGACTGGGACGCCTACCGCGCCCGCTACGGCGACATCCACCGTCTCGACCGCATCCTCGAGAGCGAGGGTGACACACCGAATCGCTACAAGCTGTCAAAGCAGGCCGACGTCCTCATGCTGTTCTACCTGTTCTCGCAGCACGAACTGGCGGAGGTCTTCGAGGGCCTCGGCTATCAGCTCGACGAGGAGACGACCAGGCGGACGGTGCAGTACTACGCCAAACGCACGTCACACGGCTCCACTCTGAGCCGGATCGTCCAGTCCTGGGTGCTGGCCAAGGAGGACCGCGAGGAGTCCTGGTGCTTCTTCTTCGGCGCCCTGCAGAGCGACCTGCTCGACATCCAGGGCGGCACCACGCGCGAGGGCATCCACCTGGGCGCCATGGCCGGCACCATCGACATGCTGATGCGCGGCTACACCGGCCTGGTGGTGGATCACGAGACGATGTGGTTCGACCCGTGCCTGCCGCGCGAGCTCGACCAGCTCCGGTACTCGCTCCTGTTCCGCGGCAACTGGGTCGACGTCGAGGCCGTCGACGGCCGCTTCTCGGTCAGCGTGCGGCAGTCCGCGGCGGCCCCTATCACGGTCGGTCTTGACGGCCACACGGTGGTGCTGGAGCCGGGCGCCCGGGTGGCCATCGACATCGCGACGGACGAGGAGCCGACGCTCCAGGCGCCGACCCCCGCCTGCGACACGAGCATCGAGCTCAGCGGGGGGACGGACCGGCGTCCGTAGCAGCCGGCGAGGGCGGCCCCGGGTTCGAGGGGTCGAGCGCCGCGCCGCCGGGGTGCACCCAGATGGTGCGCTGCGGGAAGGGGATCACGATGCCGGCCTCATCGAAGGCCGTCTTGACGCCCGCCCTGATGTGCCGGGCCACCGCCCATTGCTCACCCGGCCTGGTCTTCACGGCCAGCCGGATGACGACCGCGTCGGCGCCCAGATCTTCGACACCCCAGATGCTGGGCTCCTCGAGGACATGGGCGTCGTCATGAGAGGCGTGCCATACCTCATCGGCGACCCGCTTGATGAGGCACGATGCCGCCTCGACGTCGGTGTCGTAGGCCACGCCGATGTCGAGGATCACGCGGGCCCAGAACTGCGACTGGTTCCCCACCCGGGCGATCTGTCCGTTGGGCACGTACCAGACCGTGCCGCGCACGTCGCGCAGGCGCGTCACGCGCAGGCTCACCTCTTCCACCACGCCGGTCGCCTCACCCAGGTCGACCACGTCACCGACGCCGTACTGGTCTTCCATGAGGATGAAGATGCCGCTCAGCAGGTCGCGGACGATGTACTGCGCGCCGAAGCCGAGGGCCACGCCGGCGACGCCGGCGCCGGCCAGAAGCGGCGCCAGATTCACCTCGAACTCGCCGAGGATGATGAGACCGGCGATGACCCAGATGACGATCGTGGCAGCATTGCGAAGGACGCTGCCGAGCGTACGGGCGCGCTGGCCGATGCGCTCGCCCGGCGGCGGCAGCACGCTGAGCGGACCCGACCTGGTCCGCGGCGGGCCGGCGGCCGCCCGCCGCGCCGCGCGTTCACCGGGCGCCGGCGGTTCCGCGTCGTCCGCCGACGCACCGAGAGCCGCCTCGGCGGCCCGCTGCCGCTCCTCGCCGGCACGGACGATCCGCTCGACCAGATGCCGGATGGCGCGGCGCACGATCCACGTGACGATGAGCGCCGCCGCCAGCGTGACGACGATGGTGATGATGCGCTGGTCGTTGTTCTCCCACCACGAGGACACGTCCACGGCCACAGCCGGTGGGTGCAGGCCGAGCAAGTTCTCGCCGACGGCGGACACCGGCGCCGGCACCGTCACGGCGGGTCCTCCTCGCCCGGCGGCTCGGCGCCCGGCACGTCGACTCGACGCCGACTGTCTGCGGTCATGACCTGGAGCCTCAGCGGACGGCGCTCAATTCCGCTCGCAGCCGCTCGCGATGCTGTGACGACTGCTCACGCAGATGGTCGAGCACCGCTACCACCGAGGGCGTGTCTGTCTGGAACACCGTCAACGCGCGCGACTCGATCATCGAGCGCTCCAGCTCGACCGCCTGGGCAAGCGCCTCACGGAGGTCGAGCGAGGAGTACTGGGCGACCTCCGTCTGTTCGCGCAGGCGCTGTGTGGCGACCGTCACTTCGCGCACGTCGAAGCGCTCCACATCGACGAACACCGCCAGGTCCTCGGCCTTGCCCAGCAGGCTGCGCAGAGCATCGGCATGTCCGTGCTCCTCGTGAGACATCAGGTCCCACAGGTCGGCGCGACGGGGGAACTTGACGGCGAACGCGGCGTACAGGTCGCCGAGGGCGTCCTCGTAGCCTGCGAGCGCCTCGACCACCTCGCGCGGATCGGTCCCTGGCTGCACGCGTCCCTCCTCGTCGTGGGGCGACGCCATCCCGAGCCGGCCCGTCCGGCCTGCGGCCTCGGGTCGTGCGCGTCGGGACGGCACCGCTTCGGGCTGACCTTACCCGATGCGCCGCCCCTAGACCACATCGGCATGGCCCGCCTGCTCGGCCGCGACCGAGAAGTGGATCGTCTGGAAGCGCCAGCCGGTGGTCTGGCGTAGCAGTACGACGGTGAACGTGCAGCGGCGGCCGGTCCCCTCAGGCAGATGGTAGTCCCGCGCCCGCGCCTCGGGACAGACGACCGCGTACCGTCGACCTGTCGCGCCATGTAGAGTGACCGCGTCGACCCAGCGATCGCCGGCGGCAGTCGGGAGGAGGCCTGTGGCCGACCAGGGCAGCATCTCGGAGCCGCACGGCCGGCGCCCGGAGCCGCTCGTCGCGCGGCTCTACGACCCGGGCTCGCAGAGCCGCGAGGAGCTGCGCGCGTACGGGCGGGAACTGCGTTCCCGTACACCGCGCAGCAGTCACGGCGTCTGGGCGGCGGCGAGCGGACGTCCCGACCCGCTGCAGGTGCTCCGGCAGCAGGACGACGCACGCCTGCCCGGACTGCTGCCGCGGCGCTACGGGCGCCTGCTCGCCTCCCCGTTCGCCTTCTTCCGCGGCACGCCGGCCATCATGGCCGCCGACCTGGCTCGCACGCCGCGCAACGGCGTCAACGTCCAAGCGTGCGGCGACTGCCATCTCATGAACTTCGGTGTGTTCTCCACACGGACCCGCGAGATGGTCTGCGATCTGGTCGACTTCGACCAGACACAACCGGCGCCGTGGGAGTGGGACGTCAAACGCCTGGCGACCAGCTTCGTCATCGCCGCCGGTGAGACGGGCCTGCCGGCGAACGAGGCCGGCGACGCCGCCGTGGCCGTGGTCCGTCACTACCGCGGCACGATCGCGGCGCTCTCCACCGAGCCGTCGCTGAGGATCCAGCAGGGACACCTGCGCGTCGACGACATCCTGACGGCGCTGGCGGCCGGTGGCAAAGGCACGGTCAAGAAGCGGTCGCAGAGCCACGGCAAGCACACGCGCGGTCACCCGGCCGGGCGTGCCGCACAGACGAGCGCGCGGACGCAGGTCGCCTCGCTCGCCGGGCTCGTCCGGGACGGCGGCGCGACGCTGACGATCGCTCACGACCCACCGCTGGTCGGTCCGACAACGGAGCACCGCATCGACACGGCTCGCCGTCTCATCGACGACTACCGGCGGACGCTGGCCACCGACTCGCAGCACCTGCTCGCGCAGTATCGCTTCGCCGACGCCGCCGATCTTGTGACCGGCGAGGCCGATGTGGGCCTGGAGACCGTCCTGGTGCTGCTCCAGGGCCGCGGCGATCCCGACCCGCTCTTCCTGCAGGTGAAGCGGGCCACGGCGTCGGTCCTGGCGCCGTACGCGGGCCACACCGACTACGCCCGCCACGGCCGGCGGCTGGTCACCGGCCAGCGACTCACGCAGGCGGTGAGCGATCCGCTGCTCGGCTGGTCACGGTCGCAGGATGGCGACCGCTACGTCCGCCACCTGCGCGACACCGAGGTGCCGCGGGAGCCGCAGCCGCATGCCGCCTGGTTCGCGGGCTGGGCACGGCTCTGTGGCGCCACGCTGGCCCGCGCCCATGCCCGGTCGGTCGATCCCGCGGTGTTGTCCGGCTACGTGGGCGGATCGGACCGCTTCGACACCGCCATCGCGGCGTTCGCGGTCGCCTATGCCGCCCAGAACACGCGTGACTTCGAGGTCCTCGAGGCGGCCGTCAGAGCCGGCCGCGTGCCGGCGGAGCCGATCGTCTGACACACGGTGTCTCGGCTGCGGGGGCGCGTCACGCGCGCCGGCGCGAACGGTCTCTGAGCCACATCCAGCGCTTGAGACCGCGCGCGCCGCCTCACACGCCGCCGAAGCCGAGGCGCATCACCCCGTCTTCCTGCACGATCACCGGCGTGATGAACGTCCCGTCGCTCAGGCCGGCCAGCTCCCTGACCGCCTCCGGCGCACCGCTCATGTCTCGTTCCTCGTACGGCTCGCCGCGTTCCTCGAGGTCGCGCCGGGCGGCCTCCGTATAGCGACACCCCGGCCGGCTGTAGACGATCGTGCTCATACGTCCCGGAACACCATGATGCTGCCGCCGTAGCAGGCTACCCAGACCGCCCTGGTCGGCGCGTCGTAGGTTATGCCGATGGGATGCCAGCCGGTCGCCACCTGCTGCAGCACCTTCATGTCGGCGGCCCGGATCTTGCTCACCGAGCTCGATTCATAGTTGACGACGTACAGCGAGTCCCCGTCGGGGGCGATCGCCATGCTGCGCGTGAGCACGCCCGAGTACACCTTCTTGACCAGCTTGCGGGTCCGCAGGTCGATCTTGCCGACGGTGCCCTCGGCGTTGAGCGTGACGTACAACCAGCGATCGTCTGGGCTGATGCAGAGGTGCCGCGGTCCCGAGCCCACGCCGGTGATCCAGTCGAGATGGAAGTCGGCCAGCCGCAGGCGGGCGATGTTCCCCGACCCCATGACGGCGATATAGGCGTATCGCGACCGCGAGTCGACGGCGATGCCGCGCGGGAAGGGCCCGAGGTCGATGAGCTTGACCTGCCGGCCGCGCGCGACGTCGATGACGCTGAGGTCCCACGAGACCCAGTTGCTCACCAGCACGTACCTGCCGTCCGGCGTCGCGGCCAGGTACTTGGGTACCGAGCCGACCTTGATGACCTCGTCGATGCTGAGGTCGTCGAGACCGATGCGATACACGAAGCTGCGGTCGACGCCGCTGCCGGGACCGATGTCGTCGTCGCCCTGATGGGTGTAGCCGGGCCCGTACATCGAGTACTGGGAGACGTAGACCGACTCGTAGTCGGCGGCGACCGCCGCCTCGACAGGTGCGCCCTGCACGGTGGCCTCGCCCTCGTGGCCGTAGGCCGCCAGGTCGACGCTGTCGTCGATGGTCTTAACGAGCTTGTACGTCTCGGCGTCGTACACGGTGACCGTGTGCGTGTACATCATGTTCTGGGCGAACACGTAGCCCGTCTGGGTGCTGACCACCGACTTGGGCGAGATGTTCCCGGTGACGGTGTGCGCCAGGTCGAGCCTCAGCTTCGCCGAGGACGGTCCGCTCCAGGCCGCCGGCCCCGCGGTGCCGGGCGACGGGCTGGGGCTGGGCGACGGCGACGGGCTCGCGCACACGGGGCTGGGCGACGGCGATGCGTGGCCGACGGCAGCGGTCGCCGCGCCCGCCGAGCCACCGGCCGTGCCGCCGTCGGGCCCGCGCAGGATGAGCAGGGCGGAGGCGGTGGCGGCGCCGACCAGGACGACCGCCGCGGTCAGCAACAGCGCCCCCCGGCGCCGCGCCCGCCGGCGCTGCGCCGCGGCGTGCCGGGGACCGGCCCTGCGCGCCCGGTCGTCCCGCCGGGCAGCGTCGTCGCGGGGCGGGATCTGCACCGGACGCCCCACCGGTCGAGAGCTCTCAGCTCGGTACGTCCTGTATCGCGGCGGCCGTTCCATCGTCACATACTACTCGCACTCGCCAGACGGAGAGCACCGACCCTCCACCGGCCACGACCGAGGGCGGACGCGGCGGCGTTCATGCGGTGAGATGCTCGATCAGGATCTTGAGGCCGATGCCGATGAGCACCAGACCCCCGACCACCTCCATGCGCCTGCCCAGCAGCATGCCGAAACGCTGGCCGAGCTGCAGGCCGATGACCGTCATCCCGCCGGCCACCAGGCCGATCACGATCGCCGGGTACCAGACCTCCTGGCGCAGCAGACCCATCGACAGACCCACGGCCAGCGCATCGATGCTGGTCGCGACGCTCAGCACCACCAGCGACATGCCACGCGTGGGATCGCAGACCACGCGCTCCTCTCCCTCGTCATGGTGGCGCACGGCTTCCCAGATCATCTTGCCGCCGATCGCCGACAGCAGGAGGAACGCCACCCAGTGGTCGAACGGGGCGATCCAGCGCTCCACGCTCATGCCGGCCAGCCAGCCGACGACCGGCATCAGGGCCTGGAACAGCCCGAAGTGCCAGGCGAGACGGAAGGTCTGGCGACGGTCGACGCGGCCCAGGGTGAGCCCGACGCCGATCGAGACGGCGAAGGCGTCCATGGCCAGACCGAACGCGACACCGATGAGGGTCAACCACGACATGATCGGCGGCAGCCTAGCAGGCGAGGCCGTCCGGGGCTTCCCGCCGCCATCGGAGCGGGAGCGCCGCTCCCGGCGGCACTTCCGCCGCCCTCGGCGGCCGCGTATGATGGCCGCAGCCCGATCCCCGTCCTGCGCGCCCATCGGACAGGCGACACGGACCACTGCATCGACCGTCGAGCCGGCGACACGGACCATCCCGCGGACCGTCGGCACGGCGCCGGGCGGGAGGGCGCTCGCACCGAGGAGAGGAGGCAGGTGAGGTTCGTCGTGCGCTGGCTGGTCACGGCGGCGGCGCTCATCGTCGCCGTCCTGATCGTGCCCGGCATCGAGGTGTCGGGACGCGGCTGGATCGCGGTGCTGGTCATGGCCGCCATCCTGGCGCTGATCAACACGTTCGTCCGGCCGCTCCTGGCCGTGCTCTCGTGCGGCTGCATCGTCCTCACGCTGGGGCTGTTCCTGCTGGTGCTCAACGCCTTCACGCTCTGGCTCTCGGCGTACATCACGACAGAGGTCTTCGGCCTCGGCTTCACCGTCGACGGCTTCTGGCCGGCCTTCTTCGGCGGCCTCATCGTCAGCATCGTGTCGTTCTTCATCAACCTCCTGCTGCCCGACGAGTGGACGCAGGACAGGGAGTCGGCAGCGCCGACGACACCCCGGGGGGGACCATGAGCGCAGGCATCGCAGGTGACAAGCGGTACGTCGCCGCCACCATCGACGAGATCCCGACCATACCGTACGAGTGGGCGCCCGAGACCGAGTGGAAGCCGATCCGCCGCTTCTTCGGCATCGGCTCCTTCGGCACCAATCTCTTCCGGGCGCCCAGGGCGGGTGACATCCTCACCGAGGACCACACCGAGGATCCCGACTCCGGCACGCGCCATGAAGAGCTGTACCTGGTGGTGACCGGCAGTGCCACGTTCAAGGTCGGGGAGGACGTGTTCGACGCCGGCGCCGGTACCTTCGTCTACGTGCCCGATCCGACCGTGGTGCGCGGCGCCGTGGCTCGCGAGGCCGGCACGGCGCTGCTCGCGGTCGGCGCCGAGCCCGGCGCCGTCTACACGCCGTCGGACTGGGACACCGAGCCGCTGCCCGGGTGACGGCCGCGGTGCGCGCCGGGGCCTGCCCGCCGGCCGCATCCGCGCCGGCCGCGACCGGACGGCCTGGTGGGAAGGCGCGTCCGCCTCAGAAGCGGCCCGACGCCGAGACACGGCGGCGGCCGCTGGGCAACGGCGGCGGCGGCCGCTGGATCGTCTGACTCACGTCGGGCACGCACCAGTCGTCGGCCGGATGGCCGGCCGCCGGCAGACAGCGAGGCAACAGCGGCGTCTCCCCCACCGGCAGGTCCGGCCACTCCACAGCGAGTCCGCGTCGGATGGGGATACACCAGTGCCGAGCAAAGGCCCAGTCCCCGGCGATGTACGAGTGCAAGAGACGGCCGGCCGCCTCGGCGTCCCAGAGTGCCCAGTGCCGATGCTGGACGGTGATGCCGGTGGCGTAGCACAGCTCCTCCAGCTCGCCCGACGCGTGCGGCAGGTAGTGCTGCGCCAGGCGCACCGTGCAGAGGCCGTCGGTGGGCCCGAGGTCGACGGGGTGGCCCGCCTGCGCCATCTCCATGCGCAGGAACTGGCTGTCGAACGCCAGATTGTGGGCCACCAGGACGCGGCCGGCGCACGAGGCCGCCACCAGGCCGGCGATCTGGCCGAACGTCGGCGCGTGCAGTACGTCGCGATCGGTGATCTGGTGCACATGGGTGCCGGCGACCGCCCGTCCCGGGTCCACCAGGGTACTCCAGGCTCCGACCGGCGTCCCCTGCTCGTCGAGCAGGATCACGGCGATCTCGATGACCCGGTCGCCCTCAGCCCAGGAGAAGCCGGTGGTCTCCAGGTCGACCACGGCGTAGCCGGGGAACGGCGCCCGGCATTCCAGACGCTGCTCCCGGCTCTCGCGCCGGCGGCGGGTCCAGCGGGAGACGAGGCTCACGTCAGACCGATCCCGATCATGACCGCATCCCCAGCGGGAACGACTTCACCAGCTGCTGCGCCGAGTCGATGAGGCGCAGAGCCTCCTGCAGCTCGACGTGGCTCAACGGGTCGAGCTCGGTGGTATCGACGGCGTCGTCGGGGCGCCGGCCGGCGCGCACCGCCTCGCCCTGATGCCGCAGTCGCAGGTCGGTGATGCGCACGAACGCTCGACGCAACGAGTCCACCAGCTCCGGGTCCAGCGCCTGCAAGGCCTCCAGTGCCCCCAGCCGGTCGAGCGTCCCCGTCACCGAGACCCCGTTGGCCAGCGCCTGGAAGCGGGCCATGTTGACGATCGGCAGCAGTCCCGCCTTCTTGATGTCGATGGGGCCGCGCAGGCGTCGCCGGAATCCGACCAGCGGCGAGGCGACCTCCGTGACCGTCGAGGACATCGCGGCCAGGAACCCGTGCCGGCGACCGACCTTGCGCATCAGATAACGCAGTGGCGTGACGATGTCGAGGGTGCCGACCACCTGGCGGAAGTCGAAGACGATCGACGCCCTGATCAGATGGGAGTGGTCGGGCGAGGTGAAGCAGTTGCGGAACGCCTGCAGCCACTGCGACTGGGAAAGGCGCCAGGCTGGGTTCTCGGCGTTGACCCCGGAGTAGTCGAGCTCGAAGCCGCAGCGCGCCAGACCCGCGTTGACGTCGGTCGTGAGACGCGCGAAGTAGTCGCCGACCTCGGGGTCGTCGGTGTCAGCGTGGGCGAGCGCGTTGTCCTGGTCCGATGACAGTGCCGGCTCGCCCCTGGCGACGCTGCCGAGCGCCAGCCAGGCGAACGCCACCGGTGGCGCACCGTGACGCGCGGTCCACAGATCGATGAGCCGCGTGGTCATGGCGTCGGTCTGCAGGGCGAGCACGCGCGAGATGGCGACGGCGTCGAGATGGCCGTCGAGCAGGGTGAGAAACACCCTGGGCAGCAGCGCCGCCGCGGCCACCACGTCGTCCTCGTCGGCGGCCCGCGAGATCTGACGTTGCAGGGCGAACGGCGTCAGCTCGTCGAGCGCCATCAGGGTGCCGGTGGAGATCACACCCTGGACCCGACCGCGGGCGTCCACCACCGGCAGGTGCTGCACCCCCCCGGTCAGCATCTCGATGCTGGCCTCCGGCGCCAGCGTCTCGGCCCGCACCGTTTTGACCGGCGTCGTCGCGATGCTGCCGATCGAAGCCTCCGGCGAGACATCGCCGGCCAGGACCTTGTCCCGCAGGTCGGTGTTGGTGACGATCCCCAGGCCGGCGCGCGTGTCGATGAGCGCGTAGGTGACACCTTCTTCGCTCATCAGGTGGGCAGCCTGACGGATCGTGAGCTGTGGCTCGCAGAAGAAAGCCGGCCGCTCCAGGAGCGACGAGACCGGCACGGCCCTGCTCGCCTGCTCGTCGTAGACGGCGTGCACGGCCCGCACGAGCCGCTCACGCAGCGTCCGCGCCACGAACGCCACACCTTCGGGCCGGCTCAGCAGATCGAGCGCCTCCTCGCCGGGGACCACGTACAGGCTCGTGACCTCCCTGGCACGCACGGTGAACTCCGGCGGCTCGCCGGACAGCAGGCTCGGATGCCCAAAGACCTTGCCGCTCGTGAGCACGTCGACCACGCGCCCCCGGTGGACCAGCTCCAGGGCGCCGTCGCGCACTATGTAGAGACTGGTCGCCGGCGCCCCCTCCTCGACCATCACCTCCTCGCCGACGGCCACCTGCCGTTCCTCGATGGCGGCGGCCAGGCGCTCGCGAGTCTCGTGCGTCAGGCCGGTGAAGGGTGGTGTGCGTGCCAGGAACGCCGTCACCAGCCGGTCATGCTCAAGCTCGGTCACAGCGCCACCCCTTCATCGTTCATCCCATCACCCGCCGCTGCTCTGCCGCGACCATCTTGAGCGCCTCGTGCAGCTCGGCATACACGAGCGGTCGCAAGCCCTCCGTGGCGACCACGTCGTCGGGCTTTCGGCCCTCCCGCACAGCCTCGGCGTGCTGCGCCAGACGCAGCTCGGTGAGGCTCAGGTAGGCCTCCCGGAGGCTTTGCGCCTCGGCCGGGCCGATGCCGTCCAGCGCCTCGACCGCCGTCAGCCGGCCCATCGTGGTCGGGGCCGTCACGCCGTTCGCGAGGGCGTAGTAGCGAGCCAGATTCGTCACCGGACGCAGGCCGCTGACCTTGAGGTCGATCTCGGCGCTCAGCTTGCCGCGGAAGCGGAACGGCGAACGCTGCTCACCCGTCATGCGCGCCAGCATGCTCAGGAACTGCGGGCGTCCCTGCGCGCGACGCACCACCTCCATGAGGACCGGGGTGATCGGCAGATCGCCGGACAGCGCCCGGAAGTCGAACGCCAGGCTGGCCCGCATGAGATGCCGCCAGTCGAGGGTCCACAGACACTCGTTCAGCACTCTGACCCAGTCGCTCTGTGCCATGCGCCAGTGGAAGTCCGCCGCCGTGACGCCCGACGGATCGGCCTCGAAGCCGCAGCGCATGAGGCCCTCGTGGACCTCGCGTGCCATCCGTTCAAAGTAGGGGTCGACCTCCGGGTCGTCGGTGTCGGCATAGGCAAGCGCATTGTCCTGGTCGGAGGCCAGCGTGAGCTCGCTGCGGGCGGCGCCGCCCAGCGCCAGCCAGGCGAACGGGACCGGCGACGCGCCGTGGCGCTGCAACGACAGCTCGATGAGCCGTTGCGTGATGGCATCCGACTGCAGGGTCAGGACGCGCATGGCCGTCACCGGATCGAGCCGGGCGTCGCAGAGCGCCACGAAGAACTCCGGCAAGCGCGCCGCGGCGGCGGCCAGCTCCTGCTCGTCGTGAGCGGCGGCGATCGACCAGCGCAGGGCGAACGGGCTCAGCTCGTCGAGCGCCATGAGGCTGCCGGCGGACACGACTCCCAGGACCTCGCCGCTCGCCGTCACCACCGGCACGTGGTTCACGCCGGCCTGCAGCATCGAGACCACGGCCTCCGACGCCAGCGTGCCGGCGTCGATGGTGGTCACCGGGAACGTCATGACGGAGCTCGCCGGCGCCTCCGGCGTGACGCCGGCTGCCAGGACCTTGCTGCGCAGGTCGGCGTCGGTGATCACGCCGAGGCCGGCGCCGGTGCGCACGAGCACGGCCGTGACGACCTCCTCGTCCATGAGACGGGCGACGTCCCGCACCGTCGTGTCGGGCTCGCAGAAGACCGGCGCCCGGCGGATCAGCGAGGTCACCGGCGTGCTGCGCGGGTGGGGCAGGTCGCGTACGGCGCGCGTGGTGCGGGCGAGCCGCTCCCGCAGCGTCTGCGCCACGAAGGCGGCGCCCTGGGGCCCGCTCAGCAGCGCCACGGCCGCGTCGAAGGGGACCGCGTAGAGGTGCGACTCCTCGCGGGCTCGCAGCGTGAACTGGGGCGAGAGACCGGTGAGCAGGGTCGGATGGCCGAAGACCTGACCGGCACCCAGCACGTCGACGACATGCTCGCCGTGCACCATCTCGATCAGCCCGCTGCGTACCACGAACAGCTCGGTGCCGGGCGGCCCTTCTTCCACCAGGACGGCCGTCCCCGCCGGCACGGTGCGCTCCTCGACGAGCCCGACGATGGCGTCCAGCTCGTCCGCGGGCAGTGTGTCGAACGGAGGGTGGCGGCGCAGGAAGCCGGCGACGCCGGCGCGCCGTGCAGTCTCATCCAAGGCCGCTACCGGCCACTGCTCCCGTGTGCTCTCGTCCATGCCGCAGGCCCATCTCCCCCGACCGCCGTCCCGGCACGCCTGCATCGTACCGGAAGAGCGGTGGCCGCGGCGCGAGGTCCGTTCTCGTCGGGACGGCCTGTAGACTGGGCGCCGATGATCCTGCCGGCAGACATTGGCATCTCAAGCGATCCGTTCGGGCATCTTCCGCTGACCGTCGCCCTCGAGCGCGCCGCGGAGATCACGACGCTGCTGGAGATCGGGTCGCACGGTCGCCACAGCCTGCTCTCGCGACCTAATCGCCGTTCCGCACAGGGCAGTGGCCTGCGCTTCACCGTCCACGGACCCTACTGGGCTCTCGACACCGGCGATCCCGACGAGACGCGTCGCCGCGCCGTCATCACCACGCACCGGCGTCATCTGGAGGGTGCTGCCGAGATCGGCGCCCTCTGCTACGTGGTGCACCCGGACTACTCAGCGGCCTCCCGCGGACGGCACCCGCAGGCGCTGACGGCCCTGGAGCGCAGTCTCGACGAGCTCCGCGCGCTGCAGGACGAGTACCGCCTGCCGATCGCGATAGAGAACATGCCTTCGGCGCTCACCTCGCACTTCGTGGCGCCCGGCGACATCGATCTGGCCGGGCTCGGCTTCTGCCTCGACGCCGGCCACGCCGCCATCGCCGGGACGCTGCACGCCTTCATCGGCGACCCGGCGACCGTCATCACGCACATGCATCTGCACGACAACCGCGGCCGGAGAGACTGGGACGACCCCCACCTGGCGCTCGGCCGAGGCGTCGTCGAGACACGCCACGCCCTCGACGCCGCCCGCCGGGACCACACCACGGCGATCCTCGAGATGCTCGATGAAGCCTCCGTCCACGAGTCGATCGAGCACCTGCGGGCGAGCGGGCTGCTGTTCGCGCCGTCGGACCACTACCCTGCCGTACCGGATGATCGGCGCGTCACATCTCCGGCCGGCGGGCGTGGACATGGCGCCGCCGGCGCCCGCAGGCCGGCGCCGCGTGGTACGCTGACCGTTGACTCGCTCAAGCTCGGGCGGTCCGCTGTCGACCAGTCTTCAGAGGACCTCATGACCGCACAGCGATCGAGCACTGCCGACGGGAGCGGCTGCCCGCAGGGCGGCTCCGCTCACGAAGAGCTCACCGACACGGGCTAGTCTGCTGCCGGTGTCCCACATCAGAGACGCCATGCAAGAACGGATCCGACACACGACCATGAGGCTCATGACCATGATCCGACAGCGCCCCCTGATCTCCCTGCTCATCTTCGTCACCGTGCTCGTCGTGGCGGCAGCCGCGTCGGTCGCCCTCACGCGACCGTCGGTGGTCGGTGTCGGCGGTCAGGCCTCGGCGGCCGCCGTACGCGCCACCGTCACCCTGCAGGTCCGTACGATCGACGGCGACAAGGAGCTGCGTGGCGCCGGGGCCGGCATCATGGCCGGCGTGCCGGTGACCGTCAAAGACCAGAGCGGCGCCACGAGGACCGCTACCCGCGACGGCAGCGGCATCGCGACCGTCGCCAACGTCGACGCCGGCGGCATGATCACCGTCACCGCCACGGCGCCGCGCGGATACGTCACCTTCCCCACGACCGTGGCGGCGCAGACCGTCATCGCGAACGGCGGCCGGGTGGACGTGCCCCTCTATCGCGACGACCAGCAGTGGCTCACGTGGGGTCGCACCAACGACCGGCGCCGCGTCGGGCCGCCGGCCGGCACGCCGTCGGGCAGCTGGCTGTGGACCACCGACCCGGGCAACAACGTCGAGTTCCCGCCCTCGCTCGCGTACGGCATGGTGGTCTACGGCTCGTACCACGGCTACCTCTGCGCCGACTCCCAGACGACCGGCCAGAACGTCTGGCGCGAGTACCCCGGCGACAAGTGGGGCCGCGTCAGCAAGTTCGCCAACCAGGTGGCGGTGAGTTCGTGGGTCGAGAACGGCCGCCGTATCGCGCGCGTCTTCTACGCCGACCTCAGCGGCATCGTCGGGTCGCGCGACCTGTTCACCGGCGCCGTCGACTGGGAGATCACCGCCGGCAAGGGCAACGGCACCAAGGGCAAGCGGATCCAGTTCAAGAGCATCGAGGCGTCGCCGCTGGTGCTCGGCAAGACGGTCTACATCTGCACGCGCTTCAACAGGAGCGGCAGCAAGGCCGGCCTCTGGGCACTCGACCGCAGCAGCGGCAAGGTGCGCTGGTTCAAGGCGCTCGGCCGCACGAGCCGCAGCAAGATCGGCTCCAGCCCGGCGTACGCCGGCGGCCGCCTGTTCGTCGCCACCTACGACGGCTACGTCTACGCCCTGCGTTCGTCCAACGGCAAGGTGCTCTGGCGCAAGAAGATCGGCGGCCAGTTCTACAGCACGCCGGCCGTCTCCGGCACGCGGCTCTTCATCGGCAACAAGTCGAACGGGCGCATGTACTGCCTCAGCACCAGGAACGGCCGCGTCCTCTGGCGGACGAAGCGGCTCGGCACCAGCGTGCACGGCTCGCCAGCGGTCTACGGCGGCAGGGTCTTCGTGGGCGCCGGCAACCGGTTCTACGCCCTCAAGGCGAGCAACGGGCGGCAGGTGTGGCGCAAGTCTACGAAGAGGAGGATCTGGGGCTCGGCGAGCATCCTGAGAGGCGTCGTCTACTACTCGGACTTCGGCCACACGTACGCCCGCACGACGCGCAAGGGCGCGCTCGTCTGGAGCACGAACGTGGGTCGCTACTCGCCGGTGACGGCGACCCGCCACCTGATCATCGTCTGCGACCGCAAGAGCTTCTACGCCTACCGGCCAAAGGACTGAGGCGCAGCGGGCGAGCATCGCCGGACCGGTTCTCGCAGCGCTCGACGAGGGCAGGCACACCCATGACACGACGGCTCGCCTACGCCGAGCAGCTCGAGCTGGCGCATCGCGTCACCGAGCCGGCCATCAGGCAGGCCATCGCGCATCTTGAGCTCGTGCCGGGCGGACACGGTCTCGATCTGGGCTGCGGCATCGGCCGTCACACGCTCTGGCTCGCCGAGGCGGCCGGCCCCGGCGGCCGGGTGGTCGGCCTCGACGACAACGCCGAGAACCTGGCCGTCGCCCGCCGGCTGGCCGGAGACAGCCCGGTCGGCGAACGGATCGAACTCGTCGACGCCGACCTGCGCAGCCTCCCGTTTCCCGACGCCTCGTTCGACTGGATCTGGTGCGCCGACACCTTCTGGCCCGGCGCCGTCATCGGTGACCCGGTCGCGACCGTGAGCGCCCTGCGGCGCACGCTCAAGCCGGGTGGCCGCCTCACGCTGCTCTACTGGTCGAGCCAGTCCCTGCTGCCGGGCCATCCGGCACTGGAGGCACGCCTCGACGCGGCCTTCGCCGTCACGACTCGGTATCTGGCCGACATACCGCCGGAACGCCAGTTCATGCGCGCCGGCGGCTGGCTGCAGGCGGCGGGACTCGCCGACGTGCAGGCCCGGACCTTCCTCGCCGAAGTCGCGGCCCCGCTCACGCCACCCTTGCGCGAGGCGCTGGCCTTCGTCTTCGCCATGCTGTGGGACGGTCTGGAGCCGCATCTGGAGCCGCCGGACTGGGACGCCTACCGGCGACTGTGCGACGAGCGCTCGTCAGAGTGCGTCCTCGACACGGCCGCCTACTACGGCTTCGTGACGTACACGGCGTTCAGCGGCCGCGCCTGACTCGCGCACGGCGCTCTCGACGGGCGCCGCCTGAGTCGCGGGGCGCACGCCGTCTCGCGGCTCCCGGGACGCCGCGACCACGCCCGCCTCGACGGATGCCGCTTCCGGGCCGGCCTCATGCGACGGCGTCACGCCGTCACAGATACAATGGCGGCGTCCCGGCTCGGCACTGTGAGACGAGACAGGCATGTCGGTGCGGGCGGCGTCGGCGTGCGCCCGGGGACCACGAGACAGGGGAACGTGGTGACCACTGAGAGCCTGCGAGCGACCGACCGGCAGACGCTGGTGCGAGTCTGCAACGGGATCGCCGTCGCCTGCCTCACGATCGTCCTGCTCGAGGTGGCGGTCTCCTTCCTGCCCGACGACGTCTTCCTGCACTACTTCACCGTCCGGCGACTGGTCCTCGGCCTCGGGCTCATCGCCGCCGGCCTCGTGCTCGTGCTGCGTCCGGAAGAGCGGCGGCCGATCCCGCGCCAGGCGCTGGTCCTGGCCATACCGGCCGGCCTGCTGCTGCTGTCGTACATCGCCTCGGCGATCGTGCACCGCTCGCCGCTTGCCTTCCCGTCGGTGCGCCTGCTCGTCGAGGAGCTGCTCGTCTTCATCCTCGTGCTGCTCATCGCCCGCGATCGCCGCAGCGCGCAGATCGTGCTCCTCATCATGCTGCTGGCCGTGGCCGCCGTCTCCTTCGAGGCCATCCGCCAGTTCACGAGCGCTGAGAACACTCACTTCTTCATGGTCGATCGCGGCGGCTGGACGACCATCGAGGTCCTCGCCGCCCCGGCCGACGGCTTCGTCCGCGTCGTCGGCTACTTCAACAACCCGAACCTGCTCGGTGCGTTCCTGGTGCTGGTGCTGCCGTTCGCCTGGGCGTTCGCGGCCACGTCGCGCCTGCCGCGCTGGGTCACCGGCGTGGTCATCGCCGCCGGCGCGGTGGCGCTCGTACTCACCTTCTCGCGGGCGCCGCTGCTGAGCATCGTGCTGGCCCTCGTCCTGATCGCCGCTCTGCGCCGGCCGCTGGTGGCGCTCCTGCTGCTCCCGGTGGCGGCGGCGGTGATCTTGAACCCGTTCTCATTGGGCCGGCTCACCACCGGCCTCTCCCGAGTCGATTCGCTCAAGCTCGGCCTTGAAGGTGTGGCGCAGCAGCCGCTGGTGGGCGTGGGGCCGGGTGCTTTCCGCGACTTCGCGGAACGCGAGGGGGCCGAGTTCTGGAACGCCCACAACTCATTCCTCAACGTGGCCGCCGAGGTCGGTGTCGTCGGCGGACTGTCGCTGGCGGCCCTGGTCGTGCTGGCGCTCCTGTGGACGTTCCGCCTGCGCCGGGAGCGTCCCCGCGACCCGCTGGTGGCGGCGTTCATCGGCGTCTTCGTGTCCTTCACGCTCGTCTCACTGCTCGACGCCCCGTACAACACCGTCGCCGGCAGCTACCTCCTCTGGGTCGCCCTCGGTCTGCTGGTGGCCACCTGCGGGTTCTCGCGACCGGTCGCCGCCGCTGCGCCCTCGCACGTCGGGGAGCCGCGACCGGTCGCGGCCGGCGGCGGACCGGTGCCCACGGGCCCGGCCGCCGAGCGCCCGGTTGACACGTCCGGACCGCTGCTCTAGCTTCGCGTCATCCGTTGGGGAGCAGCCGGCTCGCCGTGGCGAGCGGCGCGATCGTCATCACGGGCACCAGCCCCGGTCGCGCCCGTCGAGCGGCAAGACCTTCGGCACACGAGCGTGCCGGGGTCTTTCTTCTTTTTGGCGCCGACCGCGACGGATGTGGAGGGAGCGCGCGATGCAGAAGCACCGGAGTCCGGATCAGGTCGCAGGGCCGGCACTGCGAGGTGTCGCCCGATGACGGCCGACGCGGTGCCGTGGCTCGTCTTCGCGGTCCTGGTGGCCGTGCTGCTGGTCGTCGATCTGGTCGTGCTCGGACGCCGGGCGGAGGTCATGGCCCCGCGCACGGCGCTCGCCTGGAGCGTCCTCTGGATCGGCTTCGGCCTCTCGTTCTCGCTGGCGGTGTGGGCGTGGCGCGGCGCCGCCTCGGCACAGGAGTACCTGGCCGCCTACCTCATCGAGGAGTCGCTCAGCATCGACAACCTCTTCGTCTTCATGCTGGTCTTCGGCGGTCTCGGCATCGCTCTGAGATACCAGCGCAAGGTCCTGTTCTGGGGCATCCTCGGGGCGATGGTCATGCGCGGCGCGTTCATCTTTGGCGGCGTTGCGGCCATGGAACGCTTCCACTGGGTCATGTACGTCTTTGGCGGCCTGCTGCTGGTCGCCGCCGTCAAGATGCTGCGCTCGCAGCAGATCGCGATCGATCCCGCCGGCAATCCTCTGGTGCGCCTGGCGAGACGGATCTGCCCGGTCGACACCGGGTACCGCGGCAACCGCTTCACGGTCCGTCACCCCGCCTTCATGCTCACGCCGCTGGCCCTTGCTCTCGTCGCCATCGAATCGGCCGACGTGGTGTTCGCGATCGACTCGATACCGGCGGTGCTGGCCATCTCATCGGACGGCTTCGTCGTCTACACGTCGAACATCTGTGCCATCCTCGGCCTTCGTTCGCTCTACTTCGCGCTCGCCGGCAGCCTGGAGCGCTTCCGGTACCTGAGCGCGGGACTGGCCGCCGTACTCGCCTTCGTGGCCGTCAAGATGCTGCTCGGCGATGTGGTGCACGTGCCCATCTACGCCTCGCTGGGGATGATCGTGACCTGCGTCGGCGGCGCCGTGTTCTACTCGATGGCGCGCACGCGCCGGGATCGCGCGGCCGCGGGAAAAGGACCGGTCATGCCGCCCGAAGCAGTGCCGGCGACCGCCCTGGGAGATGCCGTCGACGCCGAGTGAGCACCCGGCTGGCGGGCCGGACGGCACTTGCGCCGTGCCGCGTCGCCACGGAGAATCGTCGGCGACGGCAGCGTGCTGCAGCGGGGAGGAGGTCCGTTGGCGAGGGGTGATCGGTGGACCAGAGCCTGCCTCGCCCCGGCGACCCGCGCGAAGCTCGAACGCTGCGGCCTCGACTACCTCGTGGGCCCCATCGCGCGCAACCTCACCGCCCTCTTCGAGAAAGGACCGCCGTGATGCTCCGCAAGCTTCTCATCGGACTCCAGCTGTTCGTCGCTCTCGGTGCGCTGGGCGGCGGCATCTGGGGCACGTGCTTCCCGCAGCGGATGCCTGTCGAAGACTGGTTCAAGAGGGGGCCGTTCTCCAGCTCGGTCATCCCGGGCTTCATCCTGCTGGTGGCCGTCGGCGGGTCCTGCTTCGCCGCTGCCTCGGCGCTTCTGCGGCGGCATCACCTGGCCTGGCTTGTCTCCATGGCCTCGGGCGTCATCCTGATGGTCTGGATCGTCGTCCAGGTGCTGATCATCGGCGGCGGTCACGTCCTGCAGTACCTCTACTTCAGCTTGGGAGCGCTCATGACCGGGCTGTCTGCCGCTCTGGCGTGGACGACCCGCACGGCGCCACAGGCGCGGCCGGCCGGCGCCGTCGAGAGACGTGGAGAAGGCCTCGCGGGCTCCGCCGGCCGGCCCGCGCCGGGAAGCGCACGATGAGCGCCGCCGGCGGAGACGCCCGTCATCGGCAGCGACCGGCCGGCGGAGACGCGCCGACGGTGGTGGCCATCGTCGGCAGCCCGCGCCGGCACGGCAACACCGCGTACGCCACCGGCCTTGCCGTCGCCGAGCTGGAGCGACGCGGCGTCGGCTGCGAGACCATCTCGCTGGCGAAGGTGCGTCTGGACCCGTGCCTGGCCCATGACGACTGCGGCACGCGAGAGCGTTGCCCGCGCCGCGACGACGCCGAGGCCGTCTTCGACTCCGTCTGGGCGGCGATCGGGCTCATCCTCGCCAGTCCGGTGTTCTTCGCCACGGTGAGCGCCCAGATGAAGACGTTCATGGACCGCACGAACCACCGCTACCTGCACGGCCCCGCGCTCCATCCCAAAGCCGTCGGCCTGATCGCCGTCGGCGGCCAGGGGGGCCTCAAGGACACGCTGCGCACCATGGAACGCTACCTCGAGATCATGTGCCCGGAGATGCCGACCGTGGAGACGGCGAGCGGCATCGCCGACAAGCTCGGCGACGCCGAGAAGTCGGACGCGTTGCGCGAGTCGGTCGTGGCGATGGCCGGGCGCCTGGCCGACGCCCTGCTGCAGACGTAGCCCGGACCGACGCCCGGAAGCGCATCCTGCCCCATCCAGGGACCCGGCAGCGCTCAGCTGTCGTAGCCGAGCCCGAACCGGTCGAGCGAGCGCAGCCAGGTGTTGCGCCGGCCCTCATGCGCATCGGCGCGAGCCAGTGACAGGCGAGTGAGCTCGATCGCGGCCGACCGCAGCGGCTCCGGCGGGAAGGGCGTCGGGGTGGATCGCACCATCTGCAGCCGCGTCAGCTCGCTCCCGCCGTCGCCGAGCATGTCGAGGCAGACCTGGGCGCCGAAGCGCGAGGCGCCGACGCCCATGCCGGTGTAGCCCAGTACGTAGGCCACGCGACCCTGCAGCGCCCGTCCCCAGAAGGAAAAGAACCGGGAGCAGGTGTCGATGGCGCCACCCCAGGCGTGCGAGAACCGCAGGCCCTCGAGCTGCGGGAAGGTCACGTAGAAGTGGCGTGCCAGGCGCTCGAAGGTGCGCCGGCGATGGTCGAGCGTGGGAGCCACGCGGCTCCCGTAGTAGTAGACGGCGTCGTAGCCGCCCCACAGGATGCGACCGTCTTCGCTGAGACGGTAGTAGTGAAACTGGTTGCCACCGTCCGCCAGACCGACCGGCGTGCGCCAGCCGATGGCCGCCCGCTGTTCGGCGGAGAGCCGCTCGGTCATGAGTGCGTAGTCGTAGACGGGGACGATGAACAGGCGCAGGCGCCGCAGGAGGGGACGGAAGGCATTGGTGGCCAGGACCGCCCGTCTGGTGTGCACGGTGCCGCCACGGGCGGTGAGCAGCACGCCGCCGCGATGCGCGGCGAGCCCGTCGACCGGCGTGCCCTCGTAGAAGCGCACGCCGAGCCGCTCGCAGGCCCGCTGCAGCCCCCAGGCCAGGCGGGCCGGGTCGACCATGGCGCAGCCGTCGCGGTCCCAGAGGCCGGCGAGATAGGTCGGTGACCGGACCTCGTCCTGCATGGCCTCGCGGTCGAGAAAGTCGGCCTTGAGGCCGAGCCGGCTGAAGACCCCGCGCGCCTCCTCGAGTTCCGCCACCTGCCAGGGTCGGGTCGCGACGTTGAGCTCGCCGGTACGCTGCCAGTCGCAGTCGATGCCGTAGCGCTCGACCGTGCTCCCGATGGCGTCGAGGTTGGCGCGTCCCAGCTCCTCCAGGCGTCGCTGTTCCGTGGGAAACCGCTCGATGCCGTTGGACGGCCCGTGCGTGAGCGTCGCCATGCAGAAGCCGCCGTTACGGCCGCTGGCCGCCCACCCGGCGCCGACCGCGTCCAGCACAAGCACGTCGCAGGAGGGGTCGCGCTCCTTCTGCAGAAGCGCCGTCCAGAGCCCGGTGAACCCGGCCCCGACGACCGCCAGATCGCACTCGTCGCCGCCGAGCAGGGGAGGGTGCGGCACCGGACGCACCGCCGAGTCGAGCCAGAAGGGCATCGGACACGCATCTTCCAGCGCTTCGCGCACGTCTTTCGTCGACATCTCGACCTCCTATCCCACCGGCGGCGCGCGGCGCGGACCGAGTCCGGTATCGGCAGAAGCCTATCGTCACCGCAACGTCCGACACGAGCGATCGACCGGGGACAGCCATCGTTACCCTCCGGGCACCGCGGGGAACATCACGTGTGAAAGGTGGCAGTCGATCACACCGGTGACGGGAGGTGGAGCATGGGACGCGGCATCCGCATCGCACGGGTCTTCGGCATCGACATATCCATCCATCCGAGCTGGTTCATCATCCTGTTGCTCATCGTCTGGTCTCTGGGGACCGGCACCTTCCCGGCCATCTACGACGACTGGAGCACGGTGCAGTACTGGCTGGTCGCCGTGATCTCGGCCCTTCTGCTGTTCGCCTCGGTGCTCGTCCATGAGCTGGCTCACTCGCTTGTCGCGCTGCGACAGGGCACGCCGGTGAAAGGCATCACGCTCTTCTTCCTCGGCGGCGTGGCCAGCATCGAGCGTGAGGCCACCAGTCCCGGGCGCGAGGCGCTCATGGCAGGAGCAGGGCCGCTGATGAGCATCGTGCTCGGCGGATCCTTCCTGGGCCTGGGCTGGGCGATCACCTCGCCCGAGGTGCTGCAGGCGATCTTCCTGTACCTCGGCCTCATCAACCTCGTCGTCGCCGCCTTCAATCTGCTTCCCGGCTTTCCGCTCGACGGTGGGCGTCTGCTGCGGGCGGCGATCTGGGCCATCCGTGGTGACTTCGTCACCGCGACCCGCGACGCCACCCGCGTCGCCGCCGTGATCGCCGTGGGACTCATGGTGTACGGCGGCTACATGGCGCTCACCGGGAATCTGATCGGCGGCCTGTGGCTCGTGTTCATCGGCTGGATCGTCATCCAGTCCTCGCAGGCTTCCTATGCGCAGACCCTCACGCAGGAACGCCTGAAGCAGGTCCCCATCCGCCGCGTCATGGCCCGCCTTCGCGGGTGGGTGGCGCCGGCCGCCGGCCTCGATGAGACCGAGGTCGAGCTGGCCGAGCTGCGCGCCCGCTGCCTGCCGGTCGGCAGCGACCCGGAGCACTACGACGGGCTGATCTGCCGCTCCGACATCAGCGGCCTCGATGACGGCCGTAGCAGCGGACCTTCGCACACATCTCTCACCGCCGCCGACGTGATGGTCGACCGCGAGCACATGCCGACCATCGCCGCTTCGGACCCGGCCTCAGAGGCCTGGCAGGCGATGACCGATCAGAAGATCGACCGCCTGGCCGTGCTCGACGACGGCAAGCTCGTCGGGTTCATCGACCGGCGGCGTCTCTCCCGCTACCTCGAGCTGCACCCCGGCGGCCAGCGACCGGCCGCCTGACGCCACCTTCGGCACCGGCGCCGCGCCACTACTGGAGTTTCCGCCTTCCGCTGTCGAAAAGAGCACACAGCAGCGCGCTTGCTGCACCTCGCCGTCGAAGAGGTGTAGAGCGATACCCAGCGGGAGAAGGAAGGCTCATGAGTCACACGCCGGAAGCGGCCGCCGATGGACCTCCTCGCGGCGGACTGGTACTGGCGGCGCTGATCCTCGGCGCCACGGTCGCCAACCTCAACCTGGCGGTCGCCAACGTGGCCCTGCCGACCATCGGCGAGGACCTCGGCTCATCACAGTCGCTCCTGAACATGGTCGCCGTCGGCTTCACGCTGGGGCTGGCGGCCTCGGTGCTGTACCTGGGTGCTCTGGCGGACCGTCACGGCCGCCGCCTGATGCTCCTGCTGGGCCTGGCCCTGTCTGTGCCGGCTGCCGCGTTGGCGGCCTGGGCGCCGACCATCGAGGTGCTCATCGGCGCCCGCGTCGTCGGCGGCCTGGCCGCCGGCATGGCGTATCCGACCACGCTCTCACTGGTGACGGCCCTCTTCAGCGGCCCCCGGCGCACGCGCGCCATCGCCCTCTGGTCGGGCATCGGGGCCGGCGCCTCGGCTCTCGGTCCGCTCTTCGTGGGGTTGCTGCTGCAACGGTTCTGGTGGGGCTCGGCCTTTGCGCTCACCATCCCGTTCGCCGTCGTGGCGTTCGCGCTGGCGTGGTGGATGGTGCCGCGCCACGCCGGCGAGTCCGATAAGCCGGTCGACAACCTCGGCGGCATCCTCTCCGTGGTGCTCGTGGGGACTATCGTCCTGAGCCTCAACTTCGCACCGCTCCCCGGCAGCCTCGACGTCACGCTCGCCCTCGCCGGTATCGCCGTCGCGGCCCTGGCGGGCTTCGTCGTCCGCCAGCGGCGCGTCGCGAACCCGCTCTTCGACCTGCACGTCGCCAAACGACGTATCTTCTGGGTGGCCGCCCTGGCCGGCATCATCGCGTTCGGCTCTCTCATGGGAGCGCTGTTCATCGGCCAGCAGTTCATGCAGGACGTGCTCGGCTACTCGGCCCTGGGGGCAGGCCTGGCGATCCTCCCCTCGCCGATCATGATGATCGGGATGTCTCCGGTCGCCGCTCGTCTCATCGCCGCCCGCGGTGCGCACTTCACGCTCATCGTGGCCTTCACGCTCATCGCCACCGGCTTCCTGATCATGCTCACCTGGCACGAGGGGATCGGCTATCCCCTGGTGGGGATCTCGTACGCCTTCGTGGGCGCCGGCATCGGCCTCGGCGGCGCCCCCGCCTCGCGCTCGGTGATGAGCTCGGTCCCGGTCCACCGCGCCGGCATGGGCTCCGCCGTCACCGATCTGCAGCGCGACCTGGGGGGCGCCGTGATGCAGTCCATCCTCGGCGCCCTGCTCTCGATCCGCTACTCGCACTACTTCGTCGAGGCGTTCGCCGACCTGCCGGCCGACGAGGCGGCGAAGCTCGGCGACGAGACCGCGGCGACCATCAAGAGTTCTTTCGGGGGTGCCGTCGACGTCGCCAAGCTCCACCCCGGCGCCGACGCCGACAAGCTCGTCGCGGCCGCGAAACAAGCGTTCACAGAGGGCTCGCGTCTCGCCATCGCAGCCGGCGTGGCGGCGATCCTGATCGGCCTCGTCGTGGTGGCGGTCTTCTTCCCCGGCCGGCAGCGTGAGGACGATCTGGAGAGGGAGTACGCCCGCGAGGACGAGGCGGCCGCGGCGGCGGAAACGGCGCACCGGGCGGGCGCGGACTCATCGGGCTGATCATCGGCGCCGGTAGTCGCTGGAGACGGCGGCCGCACACAGCCGCCGCACACACGCGCCGGCCGCACGCCACCGTGGCCCACCCCGGGCGACGGCATCCGCCGGAGTGTCCCATGCCGCTGCATGGCACCGGGCGTCCGGGACGCATATGCTTCAGTCACGTCCCCAGGCGCCGCAGGCCGGCGCCGGGCCGGATCGTGCCCGGTCTGCCTGCGACGTGATGCAACGGAACGTCGGCGCACAGGCGCCGCAGGGTGTCGGCCCGTAGACACCACGTGGTGTCGATCCGCGGGAACACCGACGAAAGGAGCGTGGAGATGGCCTTGACGTTCGGACCCAGACGAGCGGAGTACATCGACGTCGGAGAGCTGCAGGGGGCGGAGAAGAGCCCGCTTTCAGCCGCTGAGCTGGCGCACTTCGAGGCGCTCGACCTGATCTACCGGTCCCTCTGCGCCCTGCTCTACAACTACGTGCCGATGTCGGGCCATCCGGGCGGGTCGATCTCCTCCGGGCGCTTCGTCGCCGGCATCCTGTTCGACAGCCTCGAGTACGACCTCGGCGACCCCGACCGCCCCGACGCCGATCTCATCTCGTACGCCGCCGGGCACAAGGCGATGGGCCTGTACTCGATGTGGGCGCTGCGCGACGAACTGGCACGAGTGGCCGCCCCCGATCTGCTGCCGGCCGATCAGGCCAAGCGGCTGCGCCTCGAGGACCTGCTCGGCTTCCGCCGCAACCCCATCACCAGCACGCCGCTCTTCGTGAAGTTCCACAGCAAGCCGCTCGACGGCCATCCCACGCCGGGCACGCCGTTCGTCAAGCTCTCGACCGGCGCCTCGGGCGTCGGCGTCGCCAGCTCGCTCGGGCTCGCCTACGGCGCGCGCGATCGCTACGGTGCCGGCGCGCCCCGCGTCCACATCGTCGAGGGCGAGGGCGGCATGACCCCAGGCCGCGTCGCCGAGGCCCTGGCGGCGGCCGGCACCGGCTCGCTCGACAACGTCGTCATGCACGTCGACTGGAACCAGGCGTCGATCGACAGCAACCACGTGTGCCGCGACGCCGACGGCCCCGGCGACTACGTACAGTGGGACCCGCTGGAGCTGTTCTACCTGCACGACTGGAACGTCATCCGGGTGCCGGACGGACGCGCCTTCCAGCAGGTCATCGCCGCCCAGCGGCGAGCCCTCGAGATGGACAACGGGCAGCCGACGGCGATCGTGTACCACACCGTCAAGGGCTGGAAGTACGGCATCGAGGGTCGCGCCTCGCACGGAGCCGGCCACAAGCTCTGCTCCGATGCGTTCTACAAGGCGCTGGCCGAGCTCACCGGCATCAAGACCGGCGGCGACGGTGCCGAGGCGCTGCCCACCTGCGACGAGAACGACAGGCGCTGCCAGCGCCCCGGCGACGGCGATGTGGCCCTGGAAGAGTGCTTCTGGGAGGCGCTGCGCGTGGTGCGCTCGGTCGTCGAGGACGAGCGCGACACGACCGAGGCGATGGCGCTGCGGCTGCGTGGGGCGCGCGAGCGGCTCGATGCGCGCGCCCGCACGCCACGTGCCGGCGCCCCCGACATCGATGCGGTCTACACGGCGGCCGCCGAAGCCGGCACGCCGGCCGAGCTGCGCCTGGAGCCCGGCGGCAGCACGACCCTGCGGGCCGAGCTGAGCCGCGCCTTCCACTATCTCAACGCACAGTCCGGCGGCGCTTTCCTCACCGCCGCCGCCGACCTGCTGGGCTCTACCAGCGTCAACACCATCGGCGGCGGCTTCCCCGAGGGCTTCTGGAACGCGCGCTCCAATCCCGAGGCACGACTGCTGTCGATCGGCGGTATCTGCGAAGACGCCATCACCGGCATCCTCTCCGGCATCGCTGCCTACGGGCACAATGTCGGCGTCGGCTCCTCCTACGGCGCCTTCCTGGCGCCGCTGGGCCACATCGCGGCGCGCCTGCACGCCATCGGTGCCCAGGCGCGAGAGGCGGTGTCCGGCGAGCCGTACAAGCCGATCGTGCTGGTCTGCGGCCACGCCGGCCTCAAGACCGGCGAGGACGGGCCCACCCACGCCGATCCGCAGGCGCTGCAGCTTCTGCAGGAGAACTTCCCGCGCGGTACGGCCATCTCGCTGACCCCGTGGGAGCCGCAGGAGATCTGGCCGCTGGTGGCGACCGCCATGTCGCAGCGGCCCGCCATCCTCTCGGCCTTCGTCACGCGGCCCAACGAGTCGGTGCTCGACCGCGCCGCACTCGGGCTGGCGCCGGCCGAAGCGGCCGTCACCGGCGCCTACGTCCTGCGCCGGCCGGAGGGCGACGGCGACGTGACCGTCGTCATCCAGGAGAGCGCCGTCACTTATGCGTTCGTCGAGCAGGCGCTGCCGCTGTTCACCGAGGCCGGCATCGACCCGTGGGTGCTCTGCGTGTCCAGCGCCGAGCTCTTCGACCGCCTCTCAGCCGAGGAGCAGCACGACATCTTCCCCGAGGAGCGTGCCCGCCGGGCGATCGGCATCACCGGCTTCACGCTGCCGACCCTCTTCCGCTGGGTCCAGTCGGACGAGGGCCGCGCCGCCAGCCTGCACCCCTACCGCCATGGCCACTATCTCGGCAGTGGTCAGGGTCATGTGGTGCTCAAGGAGGCGGGGCTCGACGGCGAGAGCCAGTTCAAGGCGATCAAGGACTACATGGACGCCCGCGTCCGCGCCTGACGCGCCGCGACGAGGGGAACGCCGCTGTATCGGCACCCCTCCCCCGGATCCGCGGCAGACAGAGAAGAGGCGGGCGGGGATCCCCGCCCGCCTCTTCTCGCACCATCAACGCCGTCCGCCCAGCGGCCGGTGCTCAGCGCTCCGGAAGGCTCAGTAGTTCTCGGCGAAGATCTGCTGGTACGCCTGCGGGTGCTTGCACGCCGGGCAGACCTTGAGCGCCGTGGGACCCTCATGGACGTACCCGCATTTGCGGCACATCCACTTCTGCGGCTCCGGGCGCGCGAACACAAGACCCTGCTCCATGTTCTCGATGAGCTTGCGATAGCGGGCCTCGTGCATCGACTCGGCCTTGGCTATCTGGCGGAAGGTGTTGGCGACGTCCTTGAAGCCCTCTTTCTCGGCCACATCAGCGAAGCCGGGGTAGAGATCGGTCCACTCCTCGTGCTCGCCCTCGGCGGCGGCGTGCAGGTGTGCGACCGTGTCGGCGAGCTTGCCGGCCGGATAGGTGGCTGTGATCTCCAGGGGGCCGCCCTCGAGATGCCGGAAGAACATCTTGGCGTGCTGCAGTTCGTGATCGGCGGTCTCGAGGAAGATGGCGCCGATCTGCTCGTACCCCTCCTTGACCGCCTCTTTGGCGTAGTAGGTGTAGCGGTTGCGCGCCTGGCT
>DIWP01000021.1 GCA_002423545.1 Thermoleophilia bacterium UBA6103 | reverse complement strand
ACCAACCTCCTGTCCAACGCCATCAAGTACAACGTACCTGGAGGGCGCGTCGAACTGCGCGCTCGCGCGACCGGGGGCACCGTCGTGATCGAGGTGACCGACACGGGCGTCGGCATGTCCCCCGCGGACGTCGCCCGCCTGGGAGAAGAGTTCTTCCGCGCCAAGAATCCAACCACCCGCACCGTCACGGGAACCGGGCTCGGCGTAGCCCTCGTAAAACGAGTCGTCGATAGCTACCACGGCGCCCTCGAGGTCGAGAGCACCCTGGGCAAGGGCAGCACGTTCCGCGTCGTCCTGCCGTCGACGCCTTCCAGACAGATGGAAACGAAAGGAGCTTCCGCATGAATTTCCGGGAGCCAACGAACGACGACCCTGGCAACATGGGGTCGGCAGAATCCCACCCCGCCCAACCAGCGTCCTCGCCTGCCAACTGCATTGTCGACGAAGCGCAGATATCCGGCATCCTCGATGCCTGCGGGCCCTCGGACCCGGGCAAGGTCCGCGAGGTGATCGCCAAAGCCCGCGAACTGCGGGGCCTCGGTCTCGAGGACGCTGCCACCTTGCTGAAGTGCGACGATCCCGAACTGCTGGAGGAAATATTCGCTGCTGCCTCCTGGGTGAAGGACGCCATCTACGGGCGCAGGGTGGTGCTCTTCGCGCCCCTCTATTACTCGAGCGCGTGCGTGAACAACTGCCTTTACTGCGGGTTCCGTAAGGACGCCAAGCGGTCTCGTCGCAGCCTCTCGCTCGAGGAGGTCGCGAGAGAGGTCGCGGCGCTCCAGCGTGAGGGACACCGGCGACTGCTCGTGATCGGCGGAGAGACCCCAGGCCCCAAGGCACTCGATCACTTGCTCGGGGTCATTCGCACGGTGTACGAGACCCGGGAGGGCGGAGACATCCGACGGGTCAACGTCGAGACCGCGCCGATGACGGTGGACGAGTTCCGCGAGCTCGCCAAGGCCCGAATTGGCACGTACGTGGTGTTCCAGGAGACCTACCACCGCGAGACGTACAGGACCATGCACCCGGATGGGCCCAAGGCGGATTACGACTGGCGCGTCGAGGTCATGGATCGCGCCATGCGTGCCGGCATCGGCGACGTGGGCATTGGCGTGCTGTTCGGTCTCTACGACTATCGGTTCGACGTGCTGGCGCTGTTGCAGCACGCGCGGCATCTCGAGGCCACGCACGGGACCGGCCCCCACACGATTTCGGTCCCTCGGATCGAGCCCACCCCAGAGGCGCCTCTCTCCCTGTCGCCCCCAGCGCCCGTGTCGGACGTGGACCTGTGCAAGATCGTCGCGGTCCTGCGCCTCTCGGTCCCCTACACGGGGATCATTCTGTCCACACGCGAGACCTCCCAGCTACGCGACAAGCTCCTCGACCTCGGCGTGTCGCAGATGAGCGCGGGCTCTTGCACGGAGCCGGGCGGATACTCCGATGTGCAGCAATCCGCCAGCCAGTTCCCCGTCGCCGACAAGCGCTCCCTGGACGACGTCATCCGGTCGATCGCGCAGCACGGTTACCTGCCCAGCTTCTGCACGGGGTGCTATCGCAAGGGTCGAACCGGGGCGGACTTCATGGAGCTTGCCAAGCCGGGGCTCATCCGCATGCACTGCCTGCCCAACGCGCTGCTGACCTACCTCGAATACCTGATGGACTACGCCTCCGAGGAGACACGCGAGGTCGGCTTGAAGCTCATCGAGCACCAGATCGAGAACGAAGTGCCCGTGGCGCGTCGCAAGGCGGTCCGCACGATGATCGAACGGATTCGGACCGGCGAGCGCGACCTGTACTTCTGATCCCGGCACACCCTTGTTTTGGCTCGGGCTCGGGCTCGGGCTCGGGCTCGGGATCGACCAGAAAACCCACATCCGCACAAGCAACCAGAACCATCTGCGGTTCTCTGCGGAATCTGCGGCCAACTCCCGCCTCGGAGAGAGCGCCAATCACTCGCCCAGCAGGCGGCGGACCTCCCGCAGGAGCCTGGCGGGAGGCGTGGGTTTCTCGAGGAACGCACTCGCATTCAGCGCGTCGAGGTCTCCTTGCCCCCTTGGAACGATGTCCAGCCCCAGCTCCCGCACCATCCCGGTCACCAACAAGACCGGCACCTCACGCAGGTTCGGATCGGCCCGAAGCGCGCGAGAGAGCTGGAGCCCATCGTCCAAGGACCCCATCATCATGTCCGTGATGATGAGGTCCGGAGGATTGCGAGCGGCCTCCCGCAATGCGTCCTCCGGACAAGGGAAGCAAACCGCACGGTAGCCGGCAGACTCCAGCACCGTACGGTTCACCTCTCGATAGTCCTCGTCGTCGTCCACGAGGAACACCACCGGGACCTTGCCCATCACGACTCCGGTCTTGCCTCCGCGCAGGGTTTCGGCGTTGCCTTCTGCGCCTGCGGCGCCTTCGCCACGAAGCACCGAGGATGATAGTGCGTGTGGAGCAGGTGGTGGGACCGCTCCCCCAACGGGGCGCCCAAGAACTCTTCGTAGAGCTGCGTCACGCCAGGGTTGGTATGCGAGGTGCGCAGCGGCTTGCTCGCGTCCTCTTCACAGATCGCTCGGATCCGCGCCTGACGGACCTCGTCCGTCGTCGGGCGAGGCTGTCCACCACCGCCGATGCAACCTCCGGGACAGGTCATCACCTCCACGAAGTGGGGGCTCCGCCGTCCCGCGCGAACGTCCTCCAACAGCTGCCTCGCGTGGGCAAGCCCGTGCACCACGGCAACCGTTACCGTCTGGCCCTCGAGGAAGGACCACGCGGGCACGACGTCGTTGACCTGAATGGACGCCTGGTGAACGCCGCCGGCGGCCATGGGCCCCACGGGCTCCAGCTGGATGGAAGGCAGGGGCCGGCCGGTGACTACCTCGTAAGCGGTCCGCAGGGCCGCTTCCATCACGCCGCCGGAGTTGGCGAAGATGTCCGCAGCGCCTGTGGAGATTCCCAGGGGAGCGTCCATCACCTCGTCGGGCAGGGAAGTGAAGTCGATCCCTGCCTCCCGGATCATTCTCCCCAGCTCACGGGTGGTGAGCACCACGTCCACGTCCTTGGCGCCACTGTCGCGCATTTCGTCGCGGTCGCACTCGAACTTCTTGGCGGTGCAAGGCATGATTGACACCACGAAGACGTCCTCGGGCTTCTTTCCTATCTTCTCCGCGTAGTAGGACTTCGCCAGAGCCCCGAGCATTTGCTGCGGGGACTTGCACGTGGACAGGTTGTGGAGCATGTCCGGGGCGAAGTGTTCCGCGAACTGAATCCAGGCGGGGCAGCAGCTGGTGAACATCGGAAGCGGCCCGTGCTTGGGACCGCCGCCCAGGGCGCCGCGCAGCCGGGCGAGCAGCTCGTGCCCCTCCTCCATGATGGTGAGATCCGCAGAGAAGTCGGTGTCGAACACCGCGCCGAACCCGAGTCGGCGCAAGGCAGACACCATCTTCCCGGTGACGCGGCTCCCCGGGGGCAAGCCGAAGCACTCCCCGAGCGCCGCCCGAATGGCAGGGGCCGTCTGCACCACCACGTGCAGATGCGGGTCATTGAGGGCCCGCCACACCTCGTCGACCTGGTCCCGTTCGCCAATGGCTCCTACGGGACAGACGAGAGAGCATTGCCCGCACTGCACGCACGTCACTTCCGACAGCGGCGCGTGGAACGCCGGACCGACGTAGGTGCCAAAGCCCCGCTCTTGGGGAGCGATGGCGCCAATGCTCTCGACGTTCTGACAGACGGCGACACAGCGCCGGCAGAGGATGCATTTTCCGGTGTCCCGGACGAGTCCCTTGGTGGAGTGGTCGAGCCGGGTGGGGCGGCGTTCTCCCTGGTAGTGAACCTCCTTGACGCCGGCTTCCCGGGCGATGGCGCGGAGCTCGCAGTCTTCGCTCCGGGCGCATGTGGTGCAGTCGCCCTCGTGCTCGCTGAGCAGGAGTTCGACGACGTCGCGCCGTCCGTTTCTGGCGCGGGGGGAGTTGGTGCGAACACGCATCCCGTCGTGAGCGGGGGTGACGCAGGAGGCCATGAGGGTGCGTGCGCCCTCCACCTCCACGAGGCAGACGCGGCAGGCGCCCGGGGCGTGGACCCCGGGCAGGTGGCACAGCGTGGGAATGTGGATCCCCGCCGTGCGGGCGGCTTCGAGGAGGGTGGCCCCCTCGGGCGCCTGGACGGTGATGTCATTGATCGTCAGCGTGGGCATGACGTGATTCTCCTCATTCGCAAGTCTCGCGGTAGTCACACCGCAGGCACCGGCCCGCTTCGCGCAGGGCCTCCGGCTCGGTCCACGACAGCTCGACTTCGTCGAAGCGGCCGCGGCGTTTCTCCACACCCAGCAGGCGCAGGTGCGCCCGCGGGGCGGTCGAGGGGTCCGCATCCGGGTCGAAGAACGTGTTCACCTTGCGGTGCTCTCGCCAGAAGGCGTGCGCCTCCCCGCTGAGCATCCGGTCGATGGCCACCGCGGCGCGCTCTCCCCCTCGGACGGCTTCGACCACGGACGCAGGCCCCGTGGCCGCGTCTCCCCCTGCGTACAGCCACGGGATCTCCGTCTGCCCCGTACGCGGGTCCACCCGGAGGAAGCCATCGCGGTTGGTCGAGGGAACAGCGTCGGCAGCGAACGCAGAGACATCGAGTTGCTGCCCAATGGCGGTGATCAGCATGTCCGTGGGCATCACCACCGGGGCCTGTTGACTCGGGACGGCGCGGCGGCGGCCCGACCGATCGAACCCCTGCAGCACCATCGGGACGCACCGCAGTCCAACGACTCCCCCGTCCTTGACGACCACCTCCGTCGGTCCCAGCAGGAACCGAATGCGAACGCCCTCCCGCTCGGCTTCCTCGACCTCGTGGGCGTAGGCGGGCATCTGATCGCGCGTACGGCGGTACACCACGGTGACGGTGGACGCGCCCAGGCGGATTGCCGTGCGGGCGGCATCGATCGCCGAGTTGCCTCCGCCGACGATCACGACGTCCTTTCCTAGGTGGCAATCGTGACCGAGGTTGTAGTCGCGCAGGAACTGCATCGCATCGACGACGCCCTGCGCTTCCTCGCCGGGCAAGGCGAGGCGGCTGCCGTGGGGGGCCCCAATGCCGAGGAACACGCTCTCGTATCCAGCCTCCCGGAGCCCGGAGAGGGAGATGTCACGACCGAGCCGCTGCCCGGTCTTGATGGTGACGCCGAGCCGCTCGATCATGGCAACCTCGGCGTCGATGACCTCCCGGGGCAGTCGGTAGGAGGGAATGCCCTGAAGCAGGAGCCCTCCCGCCCGCGGGGCGGCTTCGAAGACGACAGGGCGGTAGCCCAGACGCGCGAGGAAGTACGCGCAGGAGAGTCCCGCGGGTCCGGCGCCCACGATGGCGACCTTGCGGAGCGCATTGGCTGCGTCGATACGGGTGGAAGGCAGTTGCACACCGACCTCGGCGTCGGCCATGAACCGCTTGATGCCGCGGATGGACACGGCTTCGTCCAACGAACCCCTGCGGCACTTGGACTCGCAAGGGTGGAAGCAGACGCGCGCGCACACGGCGGCGAAGGGGTTGTTCTCCCGGTGAAGGCGCAGGGCCTCGTCCATGCGGCCTTCGGCGACGAGGGACACGTACCCGGGTACGTTGACGCCCGCGGGACAAGCATTCTGGCAGGGGCTGCGCACCAGGTCCGCACAGACGCCCGCGGGGCAGCGCTTGTCCTGGATGTGAGCGACGTACTCCTCGCGGAAGTGGCGAATCGTGGAGAGCACGGGGTTCGGAGCGCTCTGGCCGAGGCCGCAGAGTGCGGTCTGGCGGATGGTCTCGCCCAGCTTCTCCAGGGCATCGAGGTCGGACATCTGTCCCTTTCCCTCGCAGATGCGCGTGACGATTTCGAGCATGCGCTTGGTGCCGACGCGGCAGGGTGTGCACTTGCCGCAGGACTCCTCTTGCACGAACTCGAGGAAGAAACGGGCGACGTCGACCATGCAGGAGTCCTCGTCCATGACGACGAGGCCACCGGAGCCCATGATGGCGCCGAGCTCCTGGAGGGACTCGTAGTCCACTGGGACTTCGAGGTGCTGGCGGGGGATGCAGCCGCCGGAGGGGCCGCCGATCTGGGCGGCCTTGAACGCCTTTCCTCCGGGGATGCCACCGCCTACGTCATAGATGATCTCGCCGAGCTTGGTGCCGATGGGGACCTCGACGAGCCCGGTGTTCTTTACGGCGCCGGCGAGGGCGAAGACCTTGGTGCCCGGCGACTTCTCGGTGCCGAACGTGCGGAACTCGGCGGCGCCGTTGACGATGATCCAGGGGATGTTGGCGTAGGTCTCGACGTTGTTGTTGTTGGTGGGCTTGCCCCAGACGCCCTGCTCCGCCGGGAAGGGCGGCCTGATGCGAGGCATGCCTCGCTGCCCCTCTATGGAGGCGAAGAGCGCCGTCTCCTCCCCGCAGACAAAGGCGCCGGCTCCCTGCTTGATCTTGAGGTCGAAGTCGAAGCCGGAGCCCATGATGTCCGCGCCGAGAAGCCCTCTCTCGCGGGCCGCGTCGATGCCGATCTGCAGCCGCCTGATGGCCAGCGGGTACTCGGCCCGACAGTAGATGTAGCCGAACGTGGCGCCGATCGCCTTGCCGCAGATGAGCATCCCCTCGATGACGGCGTGAGGATCGCCCTCGAGCACCGAGCGGTCCATGAATGCTCCGGGATCGCCCTCGTCGGCGTTGCAGACCACGTACTTCTGGTCTGCCTGGTGACCGGCGGCGAACGACCACTTGAGGCCGGTCGGGAACCCCGCCCCGCCGCGGCCGCGAAGGCCGGAGGCCTTGACCTCGTCGAGTATCTGCCCGGCAGTCATGGCCGTAAGAGCCTTGCGGGTGGCCTCGTAGCCGCCCCGCTGTATGTACTCGTCCAGCGACTCCGGATTGATGAGGCCGCAGTTGCGCAGGACTATGCGGTCCTGCCGTCCCAGGAAGGGAGCCTCCGGGCCGGCGCTCTGCCCGGACGGGTCTTCCTGGTAGACGATGTACTCCTCGATGGCGCTGCCGTCGCGCAGGTGTCCGTCGACGATCTCTCTGGCCCTGGCGGGGTCGACCTCTCCGTAGATCGTGCGTCTGCCGTTCTCTCTGATCTCGACGAGGGGCTCCCGGTAGCACATGCCGATGCACCCGGTGAAGCTGAGCTCGTGGGCGGGGTCCTGCTGCACCAACTGCTCGAGCTCCCGGTATGTATCGCGCGCGCCTGCGGAGAGACCGCACGTACTCATTCCGACCAGTATCTTCGCCATCGACTTCCCTGATCCGGGTCTGCCTTCGAGTCGCGTCGGGTCGCTGTCCGAGGTCCTCGCGCCCTTGGGCCGTACGCCCGGGACGAAGCGACCACCGCGCTCGGGAGCGTCGCTAGGCGACGCTCTTCTCTTTCTCGGCCTTCTTGTTCTCTTCGCGTCGTATCGTGCGGATGATCTTCCGGGCTGCGGCCGGCGTCAGGCTGCCGTACGTCTCGTCGTTGATCATCATCGCCGGCGCCAGCGAGCAGCAGCCGAGGCACGCCACGGTGAAGAGCGTGAACACGCCGTCTTCCGTCGTCCCGTTCTCCTCGACGCCCAGCTCGTCGCGGAGGGCGTCGAGGAGCGTCTGCGCACCGGCCACATGGCAGGCAGTCCCGCAGCACAGCCGGATCCGGTGCTTGCCCATGGGCTGAAGCCGAAACTGGCTGTAGAAGGTGATGACGCCGTAGATCGTCGATTCCGGCGTGTTGGTCACCCCGGAGATATACGTGATGGCCCGACGGGGGATGTACCCGAAGTGCTCCTGCGCCGACTGCAGGAGTGGTATGAGCTCGCCCGGCGCTCCATCGTGGCGCCAGAGGCGATATGTGAAATCGACTTCCTGTGTGTTCACCGGTCGTACTCCGAACAGCACGTCACCAGAGTGACTGGGCGACAGCCTTATGCGTCGAGCAGGTTGATGATGCGGGCATCCTTGACCCTGAGCACCCCGTCTATGTTGGAGAGCTTCTCGATGATCCGCGGAGTCTTGCCGAAGGCTCCGCTCTCGGAGATGATCCCCAGGAGCTTGGTGCCATCGTCGACGACGTCACAGAACAGGATCTCGTCCAGGAAGAACAGCGTCGTGAAGACCTGCTGCATGGCGTCTTTGTCGATGTCCACGATCACGTAGCTCTTGGTGCCGCGCATCCTCGGCAGGTTGTCCTGGACGCTCTCCTTGACCGCCTTCTTATAGACGTTGATGAACTGCTCGACGTCTCTCTCGAGCTTTGGGCGCTCGACGGCCGAAAGAGAGACGATCTCCACGCCTTCGACGGCCCTCACGTTGTCGTACACCTTCTCCAGCTCTTCCGCGGACGAGGCCTGGGCCAGCAGGACGATGTCGACGTCGCCGTTGACGGCGTCGCAGGAGGCGATGCCGTCCATGCCGTGGAGGGCGCGGAAGGCGGCCATGTCCCTGGTGGGGTCGGTGACCCGCAGGGTGATGTACGAGCTCAGCGATTCCCTGATGGCGCCGCCGGATCCCTCCGCCTCGCTGGCCGGCTTCTCGCCGGTAGTACCGGCAGGCGTCAGCTGCTCGAGGGCCTCCACCAGCTGCGGGATCTCGAACGGCTTGTCGAGAAAGCCGGTGTTGTGCTCGGAGAGGGCGGTCTGCTCGAGCTCCTCGTTGCCGAAGCCGGTGATCACGAGGACCGGCAGCTCCGGGAACTCGCTCTTGATGACCTTGAGTATCTTCAGCCCGTCGATGTCGGGCATGAAGATGTCGGTGACGAGGTAGTCGTACCCGATGCCCTTCTCACGCGAGGCGTGGAGCTCGTGGATGGCCGAGATCCCGTCCGGGCAGGCGGTGCAGGTGAATCCCTCCTGGACGAGGCCGACCGTCAGGTTGCGGCGGATCTCGGGTTCGTCATCGATGATCAGGACTCGTCTGCTCACTGGTCTGCTCCTTGATCAGCGGTGCCACGTCTGAAGCCGGGCACCGCGCCGCGATGCGACCGTGACCCCGCGACCGCGACCGCGCAAGGTCTCCGCCCGCAGGCGGTCGGCCGCGTCGGCGGCCGTTCCTCCGGGGCCTCCGACTCCATCCTCGACCCGGCTGTGCCCGGCGGGAGCGCGGCTCGGCGCCGGGCGCCTGGAGACCGTTCGGCCGCGCGACGCTAGTCGTCGGCCTGATCGTCCGGCTCCCACGATCGCTGACGACCGATCGCAGGAGCTGCAAGGGTCTCCACGCCGGAAGCGGCACCCACCGGCGTCGCAACGGTCGCGCGGTCACTTCTGACGCGCCACGCCACACGGCGCTCCACGATCGACCGGCGCGAACGCCTCAACGCCGATCGTGGCTTACGGATGAACCATACCTCACCGGGAGGCGAGAATCGAGTCGCCCCCGTGCGCGGATGGCCCATCGCCGCGTACGGCGGCCAGTCGCTCCTTGAAGCCCGTCTCTTCCATGATCGTCTGGACCTCGGCGACCACATTCCGCGGCGGGTAGAGGTCGCCGAGGCCGAGCTTCTCCCGCACCTCGAGGAGGCGGTCCATGGACTCCAGCCACTGCTCGCCCCAGGCCTCGGACACGCCGGGGAACATGAGGTGCGGGTTGCCTCCCATCCCCTTGTCGTAGAAGGCGGCGCACCACTGGGCGAACATCTCGACGTGGCGCCGGCCGCTGCCGATCTCGACCTGCAGGCTGCGCACGATCTGGTTGATGACCGCCACCGAATTGCCGCGCGGGCAGCGGCTCTGGCAGGTGTAGCAGGAGAAGCAGTACCAGATCGCGTCGTCGGTGAGCAGGCTCTCGTCGCCCTCGAGGGCGCGGCGCGCGGTCTCCCGCGGCGAGTACTCGGTGAAGCGCGCCGCCGGGCATCCTGAGGTGCAGATGCCGCACTGGATGCAACTCTGGAAGCCGTCCCTGTGGTCGTGCATGCGGGGGTCCTCGAGGATGCGCCGCACGATCTCGGGGTCGCGCCTGGGCGCCGAGGTGAAGCTGTTCTCGGCGATGAGCGTGTGTGGGCCGCGGGGTGTCGTGACGGCCGGTCGCGGCGCCGTCTCGCCGGTCTGCGGCGTAGCCGGGACGGGCGTCCTCTCTCCGGCCTTCATCGTCATGTCGTCGGGCATCGGTCGCAGCCTCCGGAAGCGTCGCAGTGCGCCGTGAAGAACTCGGGCCAGAAGTAGACGGGGACGCGAAGCTTGAGCTGCCGCGCCGCCGAACGCAGGTTGTCGCGGCAAAGCACGCAGGGGGTGACGACGGGCGCGCCCTGCCCGGCAGCGAAGCGCAGCAGGCGGGCGCTGCCCCTGGTCGCCCCGCGGTACATGCCGCCGAGGGCGCCGCAGCAGGCGCTGTGCAGGGTCGGGAAGTCGAGCCGAATCTGGGCCCCCGCGAGCTCGGCGGCAGCGGCCAGCGACGCGAGCGCCGCGTCGCGCTCGACGAGGCAGCCGACGTACGGGACAAAGGCGGGCGCGGCGGCGCGCACGGCGAGGCCCCGACGTCGCGCCCGCCCGGTCAGCGCGTCCCAGACGGGCGTGGTGGCGACGCCGGCCTTCTCGAGGCTGGCGTCGCACGCCGGGCAGGCCGTGAAGACGAGCTCGGCGGGCCGGAAGTAGCTCGGCACCGTGCCGCGGCTGGGATGGCCGCAGCATCCGGCGCCGGGCGCTTCGTCGAGAAGGACGCCGAACCCCGCGGCGACTTCGTGTACGAGTGCGTGCAGGGCGCCGTCCTGCGGCAGCGAGCAGCCGGCGTAGAAGGGCAGGGTGACGGCCTCGGGGCCGGCGGTGTCGGCCGCCCTGCGGGCGGCCGCGGCAGCGGCTCCCCGGCGCCGGGGCAGCACCTGCGTGGCTGCCTTGAAGCCGGCCTCGGCGGCGCCGGCGAGATCGCGCGGCACGTGGCCGCGAGCCGCCATCGTGGCGCCGAAGACGAGGTTGTCGATGCGCGGATGGCGGTCAAGGCGGCGCGCGGCCACCTGCGCCGCCGAGCGCTCCGGGCAGCGCAGGGCGCCGTTCGCGCGCTCGAGGGAGCGCAGCCGCGTCAGCACGCCGGCCACGTCGATGTCCATGCGGCAGGCATCGGTGCAGGCGCCGCATCCGGTGCAGCGCCAGAGGTCGTCGGAGGCGAGCACCGCCTCGATCTCGCCGGCGAGCACGAGGCGGACCAGGCGCCGCGGGCCGCCGGAGAGGTCGCGTCCGTTCGGGCAGCTCGAGGTGCACTGGCCGCACTGGTAGCACATACGGCACTCCTCGGCGAGCTGCTCGAACTCGGCGACCAGGGTGTCAGCGCACGCGGGCACGACCTTCACCTCCCACGCATGCCGTCGGCTCGGACCCGGTGAGGGCGGCGAGCTCACGCTCGAGGGCGGCGAGCTCGGCTGTGTCGCCGGTCGCCCGCGCGTGGAAGAGGCGCAGGCGCCGCGCCACGCTGGTGCGGTCGACGGCGCAGAGGTGCCACTGCTCGACCGGCACGTCGAGTCCTGCATCGGCGAGCAACTCCCCGGCGAGGCGTCGCTGCTCGGCCGCGCTGGCGTCGCCGCTGCGGTAGTGACAGCGGCCGTCGGCGCAGCCGGCGAGGAAGACGCCGACGGCGCCGAGCCGCACCGCTTCGACGACATGCAGCGCGCTCACGCGGCCGATGCACGGCAACTCGACGAGGCGCACGCTCTCCGGGTAGCGGTCACGGTGCTGCCCGCTCAGCGTCAAGGCGGCGCCGGCACATTCCGTGCAGTAGAAGCCGACGACCGGGCGCTCGACACCCTTCATCAGCGTCGCGAGCCGGCCGAAGAGCGCCTCGTCGCTCAGATTGTGCGTGATGGCGAGTTCGGGGCAGACCGCCGCGCAGATGCCGCAGGCGCGGCAGACCTGGCCGTCGATGACGGCCAGCTTGCCGGCGTCCTTGACCTCGGCCGGGCGCGGCACGTCGTGCGGCCGGCCGACCAGGGTGATCGCGCCGAAAGGGCAGGCCGTCATGCAGGTGTCGCATCCGACGCAGGCCGCGGCGTCGACGGTCGAGGCCGGCGTCCGGCGGCGACCGGCCGAGCTGAGGAAGTTGTGGATCTCGCTGGCCACCGCCGAGGCCTCGGTCGTCACCTCGATGAGTGCCTTGGGTCCGGCGGCCGAGCCGCAGACGAAGACGCCCTCGCCGGAGGTCTCTGTGGCGCGGTGCTTGCGGTCGAGGATCTCGACGAAGCCGTCCTCGTCCAGTGCGATGCCGAGCGTCTCGGCGAGCTCTCGCGTCCCGGCCGCTGGGACCAGGCCGGCGGAGAGCACGACGACATCGGGGCGCAGCACCATCGTGCGTGCCGCGGTCACGTCCTCCAGTTCGATGACCGGCCGGCCCTCGGCGTCGAACTGCACCTCCGGAGGGGTGCCGCGCAGGAACTCCACGCCGGCCCGCCGCGCGGCGAGGAACCAGTTCTCGTAGCCGACACCGGCGGTGCGCATCTCGAGGTAGCAGAGGGTGACCTTCATCTGCGGGAAGAGCTGCCTGAGACGGATCGCGTGCTTGAGGGCGATCATGCAGCAGAGCCGCGAGCAGTACGGCAGACGCTTGCGGTCGCGGGATCCGGCGCACTGGACCATCACCACGTGGCGCGCCGGCAGCAGCCCCAGCGCGGCCTCGTCCTCCCACTCGTCCATCAGCTCGGCCAGCTCCACCTGGGTCATCACCCGGTCGTGGCCGTAGCCGAGGTACGCGAGCAGGTCCGGGGGCGCCGGCTCGCAGCCGACGGCTGTGAGGATGGCGCCGACGCGGACGGTCTCGCGGACGGGCGACTGGCCGAAGTCGAGAGCGTCGACCGGGCACTCCTCCACGCAGGCGCCGCAGAACGTGCAGGTCTCCAGGTCGACGGTGCGCACCACGCGTCCGTCGTAGTACTCGGTGAAGATAGCCCGCTTGCCGGGTTCGGACCCCTCGACCGGGCACACGGTCTCGCAGGCGCCGCAGTCCACGCAGGCCTCGGTGACGATGTTCGGGAGGCGGCGCAGGGCGACCTCGAAGTCGCCGGGTCGGCCCTTGACCGCCTCGACCGTGGTGCGCCGCCAGATATGCAGCTCCGGGTGGTCGATGACCTGGTTGCGGTGGAAGCACTTGCGTACCCCGGCCTGCTGGTCGCTGGTCGGCAGGCACTGACCGCAGTCGTTGGTGGGGAAGACGCTGCCGATGCGGGCAGCGCGGCCGCCGAGGAAGGGCCGCCGTTCCACGAGCTCGACGCGGTGCCCCATCTGGGCGATCTCGGCGGCGGCCTGGGTACCGGCCACGCCGCCGCCGATGACGAGCACTTCGCTGCGTCGATGTCCGTGGGCGAGCTCGTCGGCCACCGCGGCCGGATACCTGACGGCCGCCTCGACGAGGGCGATCGCCTTGTCGGTGACCGTCGCGACGTCGTCGCCGTGCACCCAGCTGCAGCCCTCGCGGATGTCGGCGATCTCGAGGTGCAGGCCGCGGGCGCGCAGCTTCTGGAAGCGGCGCGCGGCGAAGTCGGCCGAACAGCCGGCGAAGACGAGCCGGCGCCCGTCGCCTGCTTCCATCAGCTCGAGGAGCCGCGCTTTGCCCTCGCGGCTGCACCAGTGGCGGCCGCGAAGGACCTCGGTGTACTCACCGGCGGCCGCTTCGAGGCGGTCGAAGTCGATGTTCTTCATGGTTCCGGCGCACTCGCAGAGGATGACGGCCGGGGGCACGCCGTTCCTCGCGGTCCCGGCGTCTCCGAGCCCGCTCACGAGACCGTCTCCGCGCTCAGCGCCGCGGTGGTCACGTTGGCGATCGGCGAGCCCTCGTCTCCGGCGGCGCGCACCTCGGGCGGACGCGCCTCGATGGCGTTCACCGGACAGGTGCGCGCGCAGGTGCCGCAGCCGATGCAACGCTCGGCATCGTAGACGATCGTGCGGTAGACGGTGACCCTCGGCGGTACCTCGACGGGGCCGCTGGGATCGTTGCGCATGAGGCGGCGCAGCGCGGCGCCGAGCTCGCCGCGGCGGCTGCCGGCCGGCGCGTCGAGCAGCTGATGGACGTCGAACGTGTCGCCGCGCCGGCTGGCGCCGGTCGGGCAGCTCCTGGCGCAGGTGCCGCAGCCGACGCAGAGGTGCTCGTGGCGGACGATCTCGCAGCCGATGCTGCCGCTCGAGCGGGCGTGGGTCGCGGGCAGACGCTTCAGGATCTCGCGGCCGCGGTCGGTGAGCGGCATCAGTGCTCACCCCCGGGGGCGACGAGCGCCGGGCCTGCGGACCGGCGAGCGGCGCCGACGCGCGTGCCCGGGGCGGTGTCTCCGGCGCCGACCGCCGTCGCGGACGGATCGGCGCCGGCCGCGCACCGTGTGAGCGGCGGCAGGGCGCCGACGACGCGGTCCATCTCCTTGACGGCGGCGACGAATCTGGGTGGCTCGCCGGCGCTCATCGTGAACATCCGGCAGCGCTCGGGCTCGACGCCGACGCTCTCGAGCAGACGCTGCACGAACGTGACGCGGTCGATGGCGTTGAAGTTGCCCTCGCGGTAGTGGCACTGGCCTTCGAGGCAGCCGGCGACCATCACGCCGTCGGCGCCCTCGGCGAGCGCGCTCAGCAGGTGTAACGGGCTGACGCGGCCGGTGCAGGGCAGCAGGATGAGGCGGACGCTCGGCGGTAGCGACGTGCGCGCGTTGGCGCTCGTATCGGCGGCCGCATACGCGCACTCGCGGCAGCAGAAAGCGACGATGGAGCGTTCGCCGCCCGCCATCCCGGTGCCGACCTCCGCTGCTTCCGTCGCGGTCGTCATACCGTCGCCTCCGCCAGCACTTCAGCGTCGGAGTAGCGGCCGAGCTGCATGGCACCGGTCGGGCACTCGGCCGCACAGATCCCGCAGCCGCGGCAGATGTTGGGGTCGACGACCGAGTGCGCGTCGGTCCCGGTCGTCAGGTGGACCGCCATCTGGGGGCAGGCGTCGACGCACACGCCGCAGGCGATGCAGATCTCGGGGTCGCCGGCCGCGACCTGGGCGGCGGTCATCGTGTAACCGCTCGAAAGCATGGCGACCACGCGCGCCGCCGCCGCCTTGGCTTGGGCTATCGAGTCGGGGATGCTCTTGGGGCCCTGTGCGGTGCCGGCCACGAACATGCCGGCGCGCTGCGTGTCGACGGGGGCGAGCTTGGGATGGTACTCGCGGATGAAGCCTCCGGCCCCGGTCTGCACGCCGGCGACGCGGGCGATGTCGCGCGTGCCGTCGCTGGCTTCCAGACCGGCGGAGAGCACGACGAGGTCGTACACGCCCTCCTGCTTGCGCCCGGTCATCGTGTCCTCGAGGCGGACGCGCAGGCTGCCGTCCTTCTCCTCGAGGATCTCGCCGACGCGCCCCCGCACGTACCGCACGCCGCGCTCCTGGACAAGCCGGTAGTACTCCTCGTGAGCCTTCCCGGGGGCGCGCAGGTCGGTGTAGCCGATGGTGACCTCGGCGTCCGGGTACTGCTGCTTGATCAGCGAGGCGTTGAGCGTGGCGAAGAGGCAGCAGACCGCCGAGCAGTGCTGGTTGCCGGAGCTCGTGACGTCGCGCGAGCCGACGCACTGGAGCATGAAGATGCGCCTGGGGACGGCGCCGTCGGAGGGGCGGCAGAGCTCGCCCGCGGTCGGGCCGGCGGCGGAGAGGAGTCGCGAGAGCTGACCCTGGGTGAGGATGTTGGCGTGCCGGCCGTAGCCGAGCGGCGTCTTGCGGGCGGCGTCGAACTGCTTGTGGCCGGTGGCGAGGATGACGGCGCCCACGGAGAGCTCCTCGACGATCTCGGTCTGATCCCAGTCGATGGCCCCGGAGGGGCAGGCGCGGACGCAGCAGCCGCACTCCGAACACACGGCGCAGTTGAGGCAGCGCTGCGCCTCGGCGACGGCCTCCTGGGCCGAGTACACGCGGCGGACCTCGCGCCAGCCGGTGCGGCGTCCCGGTCCGTCGATCACGGCCAGCGGTATGCGGCGGCAGGTCTCGACCGCGGCCGGCTCTTCGGCGGTCGGCCGCGCTCGGGGTGGGCGCTGTTCACACTTGGGCATAAGCTGCGTACCGCGCAGGAAGTCGTGGATCGCCGCGCCGCCGCGCCGCCCGGCGGCGATCGCCTCGATAGCTGTGTGGAGGCCGACAGACGCCGCGTCACCGCCGGCGAAGACGCCCTCACGGGTCGTCATCATGGTGTCGCGGTCGATGCGGATCTGTCCGTCTTTCAACTCCAGGCCGTCGCAGCCGCGAGCGAAGTCGTCGACGAGGGTCCTGCCGACGGCGACGACGACGGTGTCGGCGGCGAGCTCGAGTCCGGAGCCCTGGACCGGGACCGGCTGTCGTCGGTCTGAGGCGTTGGGCTCGCGGCGTCGCAGCTTGATGCCGGTGACGTGGCTCGTGCCCAGAATCTCCAGCGGCTGCATCAGGAACTCGAGGTCGAGACCCTCCTCGCGAGCCTCCTTCATCTGGGTCGCGTTGGTCGGCAGACGGAGACGGGCGTCGGGGCAAACGAGGGTCACATCGGGCTCGTAGCCGGCGGCGTTCTGCAGGCGGATCACCGAGCGGGCGGCGTCGAGGGCCACGTCGCCGCCGCCGATGACGACGACCCTCTCGCCGACTTCCGGCGTGCCGCCGAGGTTCAGTTCGCGCAGCATCTCGACGGCGCGCAGGACTCCCTCGAGCTCGCCGCCGGGGAGATCGACCTCGGCGCTCTTCTGCAGGCCGGTGGCGAGGTAGACGGCCCCGTACCCTTCCTCGAACAGTCCGTCGATCGTGAAGTCGACGCCGGCGCGCTGGCCGAGCCTCAGTTCGGGGCCGAGGGCGAGCACCTGCCCGATCTCGCGCTCGATCACGTCGTGCGGCAGGCGGTAGTCGGGGATGCCGGTGCGCAGCATGCCGCCGGCGACCGGCTGAGCCTCGAAGAGGGTGACCTTGTAGCCCAGGTGCGCGAGGTCGCGGGCACAGGTGAGGCCGGCGGGACCGGCACCGACGATGGCGACGGGCTCGGGGTGGACCATCGACGCCGGCCGCACCGGCAGCGTCGGCCCGACGGTGTCGGCGACGAAGCGCTTGAGGGCGGCGATGGCGATCGGCTCGTCGACCGAGCCGCGGGCACAGGCGGCTTCGCAGAGCGCCGTGCAGACGCGCCCGCAGACGCTTGGGAACGGGTTCGGTCCGCTGGCCACCCGGTAGGCGTCCTCGAAGCGGCCGGCCGCCACCAGAGCGATGTAGCCCTGCGCCGAAGTGTGCACGGCGCAGGCGCTCTTGCAGGGGCTCCAGCCCTTCTTCTCGACGGCGAAGGTGCTGGGTACGGCGTTGGCGAACGGGCGGTAGATCGCGGTGCGCTCGGCGATGCCCTCTTCGTACGAGCTGGGGTAGTGGACCGGGCAGACCGCGACACACTCGCCGCAGCCCACGCAGGCCTCGGTCACGAAGCGCGGGTGGTGGCGCAGGGTGACGCGGAACTCGCCCGGCGGGCCCGAGATCTCTTCGACGTCGGTGAGGGTGTGGATGTGGATGTGCCCGTTGAGCGCCGTCGAGGTGAGCCGCGGCGCCAGCGAGCACATCGCGCAGTCCTCGGTGGGGAAGGTCTTGGCGAGCTTCGCCATGTAGCCGCCGAGCGACTGCTCGCGCTCGACGAGGTGCACGTCGATGCCGGCGGCGGCGAGCTCTTCGGCGGCGGCCATGCCCGCGACGCCGCCGCCGACGACCAGCGCCGAGCGGCTGAGGAAGGTGCGGCGGCGGGGCAGGTCGCTCTGATGGCGGGCGCGGGCGACGGCGGCGGCGACGATCTTCCTCGCTTTCTCCTGGGCCCGCTCGGGCTCGTGGCGGTGCACGAACGAGCAGCCCTCGCGGATGTTGGCGAAGGCGACCGCGTTCTCACCGAGCTTGAGCTCGCGGGCGATGCGGTCGAACGTCGGGCCCTGGAAACGCTGCGAGCAGGAGGCGATGACGAGGCGGTCAAGGCCACGGTCTTCCACCGCCTTCTCGATCATCGCGCGGCCCTCGGTGCCGCACATGAACTGGTCGATCGCGACCTCGACCACCCCGTCGAGCGTCCGTGCGTGGGCGGCGAGCGGCTCCATCTCGACGACGCCCGAGATGTTGCCGCCGCACTCGCAGAGGAAGACCCCGGCCCTCATCGCCCGCCTCCCGATGTCGCTGCAGCTCCTGCCATGGGGGCCCTGGTCGAGGCGCCGATGCGCTCGAGGAGCGGCTCGACGTTCTGGGAGTGCGTCTCGACGCCGAGCACGGTGTCGGGGTCGGCGCCCAGCGCCAGCGCCAGGAGCTGCTGTGCGTGGAGATGGACGAAGGGGTAGTCCTCGTGTCTGGTCGCCGAGATGATGTCGTGATAGCGGTCGAACTGCACGTGGCAGTTCGGGCACATGTGGACGCAGACGTCGACCTGCTCCTCGGCCAGGCGACGCAGCTTCTCGCCGGTCACGGCCAGTGAGATCGACGGGTTCACGAAGCGCTGGCGGAAGCCGGCGCCACAGTGGGTCGTCTTCTCGTTGTACGCGCCGGTCGGGATGGCGCCGGCCGGCATGAGGAGCTCCTCCGGGACCATGTAGTCCTCGCTGCTGCCCAGCACCTCGTCGGGAAAGACCTTGCAGTAATGGCAGGCCGGATGCGTCGCGACCTTGAGCCCATCGAGGCGGCGACGCACGAGGCCGGGGATGCTCTGGTGCGCCCCCCAGAGGATGTCGAGTACGTGGCGGTGCTGCACGGTAGCGGCCACGCGATCGTCGTAGCAGCGATCGACCTTGGCGAGCACGGCGTTGGTCCGGGCCCGGTATTCGTCGACCGTGAGGATGCTGCGCGCCTTCTTGTTGATGGCGTAGCAGGTGGAGCAGAGGTAGGCGACGATGGGGTGACCGTCGTCGACGGCGACGCACGCGTTACGCGCCGCCAGGGCGACGGTCGTGTCGATCGGGATGAGGTCGGCGTAGTAGCCGAGCCCGGTGCAGCAGGTCTGTTCGGGGTGGACCGTATACTCGATCCCCAGACGTTCGAACAGCCATTTCGTCGAGGCTTCGACACCGGGGTACTCGCCCGACACGAGGCAGCTGCGAAAGAGCAGCACGCCCCCATGGGTGCGGGGCACATCGGGTGTCTTGGTGAAGCGTGCGCTCATCGGCCTCCCTCACCAGCTTCCGGCGGCCCATTCTAAATAATCATGAGTGATGATACAAATCAGATATGCTTATATCCGGCCCGGTTGCGATAAGCGTCCGTGGCGCCGGGGTGGATGTTCTTGGTGCCTGAGCGGCTGTGAGACCGGACCCTGGAGCCCGGGGGCGGCGTTACCCGGTCGCCCCGCTCCCCTCCGGCCCGCTCGACGGCTGCGTCGGGATCTCCGCGGTGACCCTCGTGCCGAGGCCGGGCTCTGAGCGGATGGCCAGCTCCCCGCCAAGGGTCCGCGCCCGCTCCTTCATCCCGATGAGGCCGAGCTTCTCCTCGGAGACGTACGCGTCGATCCGCTTGGGCACGGCGAACCCGCAGCCGTCGTCCGACACGGACACCCGCACCGCGTCGGCGTCGAACTCCATGTGGACCTCGACCCTGCTCGCGGCGGAGTGTCGTCTCGTGTTGCCGATGGCTTCCTGCACGATCCGGTACAGAACGAGCTCCTCTTCCAGACCCAGGCGCCGTGGCTCGCCGGCGACCCGCACCACCGCTTCGATCCCCTGGTGTTCCTGAAGGTCACCCGCCAAGGCCTCCACAGAGGCCACGAGGCCGAGGTGGTCCAGCATCGGCGGACGCAGATCCTGCACGAAGCGGCGCATGCCTCTCATCGTCTCCGCGAGCAGGTCCTGCAGGACGCCGATGCGCTCCTGGGCGGACGCCGGCAGCTGGTCGGCGAGCAGCGACAGGCTCTCCAGGCGGCGCGAGACCACGACAAGGCTCTGGATGGTCTCGTCGTGGATCTCTCGAGCGATGCGCTTTCGCTCATCCTCCTGCGCGCGGGTCACCTGCCGGACGTAGAACCGCGTGCTCTCGTAGAGCTGGGCGTTCTCGATCGCGATGCCGGCCTGGCGTCCCAGCTCCACCGCCACCGCGATGTCTGCTTCCGCGAAGTCTCTGCAGGCCGCCAGGTGGAACAGCGTCAGCGCGCCGAAGACATGCTCGCCGCAGACGATGGGCACGGCGACCAGGTCGGCCAGTCCCGCTTCGACGAGGGCGGGGATCGCCTCCGGGGACGACGGGTAGTCCTCGATGACCACGGGACGTCGGGTCCGCATCACTTCGCCGTCGACCGCGCGCTCCACCCTGATGGGGCCGGTCGCGGGATACGGAGGAAAGCCGACGCTGCAGACGCCCTGGTCGCCCCGACGGTCTCCCAGGGCGATCGCCGCTCCGTCGGCCCCGGTCAGCTCTGGAGCGCTGCTCAGGAGTGTCTCGATGATCGTGTCGAGATCGACCTCCGAGACGATGCGCTCGGCAAGCTCGTTGAGCTGCGCCTGGACGTCGAGCTTCCGGGCGGCTTCCCGATGAAGGTACGCGCTGTCGATCGCCAGGCCGAGCTGGCCGGCGACGATCGTCAGGAGATCGATGTCCGCGGCCTCGATCTCACGTGATCCGCGGGTGCCGACGATGAGGACGCCCTGGGCGGCGCCGTTTGCGCGGAGCGGCGCCAGGATCCCGCTGCGGACGCCCTGGTCAGCCAGAGCCGGGAGGTCCGACACGAGGTCGGAGAGGGTCGCCGGCCGCGCAGACTGAAGTGCTTTGCACAGCGGACCCTCTCCCACCGGGACGCACTGGAGGCCGGCTTCTGCTGTCGGCGATGCGCCCCGGCAGGCGGCGAGGGTGAGCTCCTCGCTGCGGCGGCTCGTGAGGAGTACCAGACCCACCTCGAGCCCCGTCGCCTTCAAGATCGTGTCGAGGGCATGGGTCAAGGCGCGCTCGAGCTCGAGCGGAGCGGTCAGATCGGCGGCCAGCGCGCCGGCAGCCTCAAGGCGCTCGGCGGCCGTGGAGCGGAGAGGTATGGGACCCATACGTCACACCGCCTCGTCGTCGGCCGCGCCGGGCGACTCGGTGTCGTCCAGGGTGAACCATCCCTTGCGCAGGGCGCAGACCACGGCCTCGGTGCGGGACCCGACGCCGAGCTTGGCGAAGACGTTGCTGAGGTGGACCTGGACGGTGCGCGTGCTGATCGTGAGAGCGTCCGCGATCTCGCGGTTCGTCATGCCCTTGCCGGCCAGTTCCAGTACCTCGAGCTCACGCCCGGTCAGGTGATCGCCGGCCGGCTCGTTGCGCGCCGCGGCGGCCGGTTCCCTGGCGCTGTCGACGAAGTGGTCGACGACCTTGCGGGCCACCACCGGGTGCAGGACCGACTCGCCGGAATACACCGCCCGGACCGCCTGGACGAGCTCGTGCATCCTGATGTCCTTGAGCAGGTAGCCCGCCGCTCCGGCCTCAAGGAGGGCGAAGATGTACTGGTCATTGTCGTAGGCGGTGAGCACCAGCACGGCGATGGTGGGATGCAGTGCCTTGATCTGCCTCGTCGCGTCGATCCCGTTGAGCCTGGGGATGGCGATGTCCATGATGATGACGTCCGGCCGGTGCTTGTCGGCCAGCTCGACGGCCTCGATACCATCGGCCGCCTCGGCCACGACCTCCAGATCCTCCTCGCGTTCCAGAAGGTCTCTGGTGCCCTCACGCACGAGCGCGTGGTCGTCGACCAGCATCACCCGAATCGTCTCCACGGTGCCACCTCCCCGGCGACATGGGGGTCGTAGGGAACCATATCACCGGTGCCTCAGCCGGAGGCTCTACGTGCTCCTGCCTAGGCACATCCTCCAGACCGGGTCGGCACGGACGCCAGGGGTGCTTAGACCATCGCTCGGTACCGTCTCCTGATCTCCTACGACATCCTGCTGCCCGCCTGCTTACGTACATACCTAGCGAAGGTCTCAAACACCTACCTTCAGCATCACGAAAGTCACGCTATTAGCACAATAGTCAGCGGCCTGCGCAGGGCGTATACATGACATGGACAGAAAGACCGGGGCAGGGCCCCGGAGGAAAGGGGAGGACACGATGCACACCACCGCGACCACGATCGATAGCCTGCATAAGGCTCCCAAGGCCCTCGTCGTCGTGCCGCCTGCAACGCCGCACGAGACTCCCGACGAAGCGGTCACCGAGGTGGCGCCCGTCATCACGCTGCGGGCGGAGCGCGAGGAGATCCTCTCGGTCCTCGAGCGCGCGGCGAGCGACCCCGGCTACATCGCCCAGCTCACCTACAATCCCAGCAAGGCGCTCGAGGGTCACACCCTCAGCCAGGCGGCCAAGGGTGCGCTGGCGTGCGGCGACGTGCGCTGGATCGAGGCCCGCGTCGGCAAGCTGGACGCCCGCCTGCGCACGTGGCTCGACTGCCGTCTGCAGCAGGAGATCTGGTGAGCGGTCGCCGTTCTCGGGCCGAGCTCGTGACTCCCGCCGAACCCGGCACGCTCGTGACACCCGGCGATCCCGGTCGGCTGGTCACACCGGTCCGTCCCGGCCCGGAGATCCGGCGCTGCACGTGTGGCGCGGCGGCTCCGATCCGACCCGAGGAGTCGATGCCGGTCGCCAGGATCCGCGACCACTTCGAGCGTCGGCGCGAGGACCTCATCGCCATGCTGCTCACGATCCAGCGTGGCCTCGGCTATCTCCCCGAAGACGCGCTGCTCGATGTCGCGCAGCTCACGAAGCTGCCGGTCTCCACCGTGTACGGTGTGGCGACCTTCTACGAGCAGTTCCGTCTGGATCCCTGCGGCCGGCACGTGGTGAAGGTGTGCCGCGGGACCGCCTGCCACGTCCGAGGCGGCGATCGCATCCTGCGCGAGCTGCGGACCGCGTTCCGCATCGAGCCCGGTGAGACCACCGACGACAACCTGTTCACCCTCGAGACGGTGGCGTGCTTCGGCTCGTGCGCGCTGGCGCCGGTGGTCGTCATCGACGACACGGTGATGGGCCGCATGACGCCGTATAGGACGCGCGCCGCCCTGGAGCGGCTCGACGATGTGGCGGCGCCGGTCGTCAGCGAAGACCAAGCCCTCGTGACCTGAAGAGGACCCTCATGGAGCTCACGACCCTGAGAAGGAGAGCCCGGCGTCAGTCGCGTGCGCTGGAGAAGTCCCCGCAGCCGGTCGTCGAGATCGGCATGGGGACGTGCGGCCGCGCCGCCGGCGCCGACGACGTGCTGGCGGCGGTGCAGAAGACCCTGGACGACGTGGCGCCGAAAGGCCGCGTGATGCCTGTGGGCTGCATCGGTCTGTGTTACCTGGAGCCTCTCATGGCGATCCGCCGGCCCGGCCGGCCGTTCGTCTACTACGGCGGGCTGACCCCCGAGCGGGCGGCCGAGATCCTGCGCAGCTCCATCGTCGACGACGACCCGAGGCCGGAGCACGCGAAGTGCACCCGCGGCGCGGGTTCGGTCCCCGGCCTCCCCGACTTGTGGGACCTCCCGATGATGAAGCCACAGGTGCGCATCGCCCTGCGCAACTGCGGACTCATCGACCCGGAGCGCATCGAGCACTACATCGCTCGCGGGGGCTACCAGGGGCTGGAGCGCGCCCTGCGCATGAGCCCGGAGGCGGTGATCGAAGAGGTCAAGGCCTCAGGTCTGCGCGGTCGTGGCGGCGCCGGCTTCCCCACCGCTGTCAAGTGGGACATCGCCCGCAGGGCGCCGGGGTCCGGCAAGACCATGGTCTGCAACGCCGACGAAGGCGACCCCGGAGCCTTCATGGACCGCTCGCTCCTCGAGGGCGACCCGCACGCCGTCCTTGAAGGGATGCTGATCGCCGCCTACGCCACCGGCGCCGAGCGGGGCTTCCTCTACGTGCGCGCCGAGTATCCTCTGGCGGTCCGCCGCCTCAGGAAAGCCCTTGCGGAGATGACCGAGCACGGCCTGCTGGGCGGCGACATCCTGGGCAGCGGGTTCGCCTTCGACCTGCGCATCCGGGAGGGCGCCGGCGCCTTTGTCTGCGGCGAGGAGACGGCCCTCATCGCGTCCATCCAGGGCGGCCGCGGTACGCCGCGTCCGCGGCCTCCGTACCCCGCCCAGGCGGGCCTGCGCGGCCGGCCCACGACCATCAACAACGTGGAGACGCTCGCCAACGTGTCGGCCATCATGGCGCGCGGGGCCGCGTGGTTCGCCGGGTACGGAACCGAGAAGAGCCGCGGGACCAAGACGTTCTCGCTGGCCGGCAACGTGGCGCGCACCGGCCTCATCGAAGTCCCGATGGGCACCACGCTGGGCGAGATCGTCTTCGAGATCGGCGGTGGGGCGCTGGACGGACGGGGGATCAAGGCCGTCCAGACCGGCGGCCCGTCCGGCGGCTGCATCCCGATCCGCCTGCGCGACCTGCCGGTGGACTACGAGTCGCTGGCCGCGGTCGGCTCCATCATGGGCTCCGGCGGGCTGGTGGTCATGGACGAGGGCACGTGCATGGTCGACATGGCCCGCTACTTCCTCACCTTCACGCAGTCGGAGTCGTGCGGGAAGTGCATGCCCTGCCGCCTGGGGACCAGGAGCATGCTGGAGACGCTGGAGGACATCTGCGGCGGCCGCGGCACGCCCGAGGATCTGATCGTGCTCGAGACCCTGAGCGAGGCCGTCAAGAAGGGCTCGCTCTGCGGACTGGGCCAGAGCGCCCCGAACCCGGTGCTCTCCACTCTCACCCATTTTCGCGACGAGTACGAGGCACACATCAATGAGAAGCACTGCCCGGCGGCCGTCTGCAAGCCGCTCATGGTCTCGCCCTGTCAGCACACCTGTCCGGTGGGCGTGGACGTGCCCGGCTACGTGGCCGCCATCGCCGACGGCGACTACCTCGCCGCCGTCGACATCATCCGCGAGCGCAATCCCTTCCCCGCCATCTGCGGCCGCATCTGCCACCACCCCTGCGAGCAGCGCTGCCGGCGCGGCGAGCTCGATGCGCCGGTCTCGATCCGCTCGCTCAAGCGCTTCGTGGCCGACTGGTACTTCGAGCAGGACCTGCCGGCGCCGGAGCCGTTCCCTCAGACAAAGGAGGAGCGGGTGGCCGTGGTGGGCGCCGGTCCCGGCGGCCTGGCCTGCGCGTACTTCCTGGCCCAGGAGGGCTTCCCGGTGACCGTCTTCGAGGCGCTGCCGGTGGCCGGCGGCATGCTGGCCGTCGCCCTGCCCGAGTTCCGCCTGCCGCGAGCGGTGGTCGAGCAGGAGATCGACTACCTCGTGGCGCGTGGCGTCACGATCGAGTACGACAGCCCCATAGGCGATGACCGTACCGTGGACGATCTGCTGCACGAGGGGTTCAGCGCCGTCTTCATCGCCGCTGGAGCGGCCCGCAGCCGGCCGATCGGCATCCCGGGCGAGGCCGAGGGCATCGAAGGGCTCTACTACGGGCTGCCGTTCCTCGAGGACGTCCGGCTGGGACGCCGGGTGCGTGTCGGCAGCCGGGTGGCGGTCGTCGGCGGCGGCAACGTCGCCCTCGACTCCGCGCGGACCGCCCTGCGCCTCGGCGCCGACGAGGTGCGCATCCTGTACCGACGCTCGCGCGAGGAGATGCCGGTCACCGCTCTGGAGTACGACCAGGCCCGGGAGGAAGGGATCGAGATCGACTTCCTCGTCGGCCCCACAAGGATCGTACGCGACAACGGCAGGGTCGGCGGTCTCGAGTGCGTGCGCATGGCCCTGGGTGAACCGGATGCCGGCGGCCGGCGGCGACCGGTGCCGCTCCCCGATTCCGAGTTCCCGGTCGAGGCTGACACGGTGATCGCCACCGTCGGGCAGACGCCCGACATCGCCTTCCTGCGCCGGGACGGCATCGCCGAGACCGCGTGGCAGACCCTGGCGGCGGACCCGAACTCCCTGGCGACGAACGTGCCCGGGGTGTTCGCGGGCGGCGACTGTGTCACCGGACCGGGGATGGTCATCGACGCCATCGCGGCCGGCCGCCGGGCGGCGATCGCCATCCGCAAGTACCTCACCGGTGATGATTCGCCGGTGGACGTCCACGACCGGCGGACGGAGCCGGCGGAGCCGCTCGAGCTGCCGCCGACCGAGGGCGACGAGGTCCTCGAACCCCGGCGCGAGCCCCCGGCGCTGGACGTGTCGCTGCGTGCGGCGTGCTTCGACGAGATCGAGCGCGACTACTCGGAGGCCGAAGCCAGACGGGAGGCCGGACGGTGTCTGCGCTGCGACCTGGAATAGGCGACCACCGGGCGACCGGCGGCCTGCCACGCCGCGCCGGCGCTTGCGGTCTGCCGCGACCCGCCCGGCGAGGCGGACGAGGAGGGATGACGTGAGCCTGCTCAGCCTCACCATCGACGGCCAGAAGATCGAGGTCCCCGAGGGGTCCACCGTCCTCGACGCCGCTCAGGCAGCGGGCATCTACGTGCCCACCCTGTGCCACGACCCCGACCTGCGGCCGTACGGTGCCTGCCGGCTCTGCATCGTCGAGATCGAAGGCGTCCGCGGCCTCCCCACCTCATGCACCACGCCGGCCGCCGAGGGGATGGTGGTACGTACCGAGACCGACGAGATCCAGCGCGTGCGACGCACCATCGTCGAGCTGGCCATCGCCGACCATCCCGAGGACTGCCAGGTCTGCAGCAAGAGCGACACGTGCGGGCTGCTCCAGGTGGCCCGCTACCTGGGCGTCGAGAGGAGCTCCGTCGACCGGCTCAGGCGTCCGCGGCCACCCAGGCCCCGGGACGACTCCAACCCGGCGTTCTCCTACGACCCCGAGAAGTGCATCCTCTGCGGCATCTGCGTGCGGGTCTGTCAGGAGCTGCAGGGTGTGGGCGCCATCGACTTCGCCTCCCGCAGCTCGCAGACGCGGATCGCCTCGTTCGCCTCCAGACCGTTGTCGGAGTCGACGTGTCAGACCTGCGGCGAGTGCGTGGAGCGCTGCCCCACCGGCGCCCTGATACCCAGGTCGGCGGTGCTGCCGCAGCGCGAGGTGCGCACCATCTGCCCCTACTGCGGTGTCGGCTGCTCGATCCTGCTGGGGGTGCGCGGGCAGAGCATCGTGCGCGTGAGAGGCGCCAGGAACGGCTCGGTCAACAACGGCTCGCTGTGCGTCAAGGGGCGCTTCGGCTTCGACTTCGTGAGCCACCCCGACCGGCTCACCCGGCCGCTCGTCCGGCGCGACGACGTGCCCAGGGACGCGGCGCTCGAGGAACCGCTGTCCGCGTTCAGGGAGGCGACGTGGGACGAGGCTCTCGGCCGCGTCGCCGACGCGCTTGGGCATGCCGGCAGCCGCTTCGGTGCCGACGCCATCGGCGTGCTGAGTTCGGCCAAGTGCACCAACGAGGAGANNTCGGCACCAACAATGTGGACCACTGCGCCCGTCTCTGCCACTCATCGACCGTGATGGCCGCCCAGGCGGCCTTCGGCGACGGGGCCATGAGCGGCTCCATCTCCGACATCGATCAGGCCGACCTGCTGTTCGTCATCGGCTCCAACACCACCGAGTGCCACCCCATCATCGCGCGGCGGATCAAGCAGGCCGTCAACTACGGCGGCGCCCGTCTCATGGTGGCCGATCCACGCGCCATCGACCTCAGCGACCTGGCCGAGGTCTACCTGGACCACTGGCCGGGGACCGATGTGGCCCTGCTCAACGGGCTGATGCGCCAGCTCATCATGAAGGGCACCTGGGACAAGTCCTTCGTGGCCAACCGCTGTGAGGACTTCGAGGCCTTCGCCGAGTCTCTGGAGCCGTACACGCTCGAGGTCGTGTCGCGGATCACCGACGTGCCCGAAGGCACGTTGCGCCGCGCCGCCGAGCTTTTCGGCAGCGCCCGGGCGGCGATGGTCATCTACGGGATGGGGATCACCCAGCACACGACCGGCACCGNNTGCAGGGAGCCTGCGACATGGGCGCCCTGCCCGGCGCGTGTCCCGGCTACCAGAAGGTGACCGATCCGGCCGTGCGGGCCTCTTTCCAGGAGGCCTGGGGCCGGCCGCTGAGCGAGACGCCGGGCCTCACCCTCACCGACATGATGGTCGCCGCCCACGACGGCCGGGTGCGGGCCCTGTACATCGTCGGCGAGAACCCGATGATGAGCGAGCCCGACCTTGGGCACGCTCGCCAGGCGCTTGCCGCACTCGACTTCGTCGCCGTCCAGGACCTCTTCCTCACCGAGACGGCCCAGATGGCCGACGTGGTGCTCCCGGCGGCGAGCTTCGCCGAGAAGGATGGGACGTTCACCAACACCGAACGGCGCGTGCAGCTGCTGCGCCGGGCGCTCGAGCCGCCCGGAGAGGCGCGTCGGGACTGGGAGATCGTGGCCGATCTGGCGACCCGTCTCGGGTATCGCATGGACTACGCGGGCAGCGCCCAGATCATGGACGAGATCGCCGCGGTCACGCCCATCTACGGCGGCATCTCCCACGCCCGTCTCGACGACGGCGCCGGGATCCAGTGGCCCTGCTGGGACGAGATGCACAAGGGGACGCCCATCCTCCATCACACCGGTTTCACGCGCGGTCGCGGCAAGTTCCACGTGGTCTACGACCGCCCGCCGGCCGAGCTGCCCGGCGACGAGTACCCGCTCCTGCTCACCACCGGCCGCGTGCTGGAGCACTATCACGGCGGCAGCATGACGCACCGCTCGCGGGTCCTGCAGTCGCTGGAGCCCGGCAGCTACGTCGAGCTCAGCCCCGGCGACGCCGAGGAGCTGGGCATCGCCGACGGGGACCGGGTCACGCTCCGCTCACCGCGCGGCAGCATCGAGACCAGGGCCCGCACGGCGGCGCAGGTGCCGCGGGGGATGGCTTTCATGAGCTTCCACTGGGGCGACGCCCCTGCCAACGCGCTCACCAGCCGGGCCGCCGACCCCCTCGCCGGCATCCCCGAGTTCAAGGTCTGCGCGGTGCGCGTCGCGCGCAGTGAGGCGCCGCGGCACGCTCGCGACGAGGTCCCGGCGCTGAGTGAGGCCCAGCCGAACGAGCCGCTGCTCGCTCGCCAGACCACGTAGTCCTGCACCGGGCGGGGCGACGCGGACCGCCCGGAACACCCGGACAGCGCGGGCCGCTCAGGCTCCGCATCAGCCGGAGCGCCCAGATCCGGCATGCTTCATGCAACGTCGGGGCCGTCCGCGCTCGACGGCTCCGTGGCGTCCAGGTCGAGCATCCCTCTGCGCAGGGCGCAGACCACCGCCTCGGTCCGGGAGCCGACGCCCAGCTTGGCGAACACGTTGCCCAGGTGGACCTGAACGGTGCGCGTACTGATGACCAGCGCGTCGGCGATGTCGCGATTGGTCAGCCCCTGTGCGGCCAGCTTCAGCACCTCCATCTCGCGCGCGGTCAGATGATCGGGCGCCGGCTCGTCCGCCGGCTCGGTCTTCGTGCTGCTCACGAAGTGATCCACGACCTTGCGCGTCACGGCCGGGTGGAGGACGGATTCACCGGCGTGCACGGCCCGTACGGCCGCCACCAACTCCTGCATCCGGATGTCCTTGAGGAGGTAGCCGGCGGCTCCGGCCTCGAGCAGGGCGAAGACGTACTGGTCGATGTCGTAGGCGGTCAGCACCAGCACCGCGATCGTCGGATGGGCGCTCTTGATCCGCCGTGTCGCTTCGATCCCATTGAGCCTGGGCATGGCAATGCCCATGATGATCACGTCCGGCCGGTGCCTGTCGGCGAGCTCTACGGCCTCCAGGCCGTCGCCCGCTTCCGCCACGATCTCCAGGTCGTCCTCACGCTCCAGGAAGGCTCTGGCGCACTCTCGGACCAGCGTGTGACTGTCGACGAGCATCACCCGGATAGTGTCCAGGGCGTCACTTCCTTCGGCTGCGAGGGACGGGGCCGGCCCGCACCCTCGCCGTGCTCGCCATGGGTCCCTCACGCGTCGGTTGCTAGGCTCCTTGAGATTCTAGCCGACCCCGATCGATCGAGGTGGCGGGTCGCGCAGGGATCGAGACCGCGGGACCCTGCTCGACCGTCTGGCCTGCGTCTCGTCGGCGGGGGCATCGCGCTCGACGCGTCCCCATCCGGGGTCTTCGCTCTTGCCCCCGTCCTTCTACGTCTGCCCGCGGGTGGCGCCGACTTGCCCAGCGGCCGCGCCCGTTTCGCTCGCCGATGCCACCGGCCGGCGCCCGGCTGGTTGTGCGACCGTTTGGTAGTCTATTTACCGGTGGAGCTCACCGGCGTGGTGAGCGGGACCGCGACGGCAGGAGTGCTTGACGTGGCAGCCGACGACGCACAGACAGCAGGCAGGAGCAGGCGATCGCCGGGAAGACCGCGCCTGGACGCCGAGATGGTGCCCAGGATCCTCGATGCCGCCGAGCGGCTGTTCGCCTCGCGCGGGCCGGTCGGCGTGAGTGTCCGCGACATCGCCGCTGAGGCCGGCCTTCCCCACTCCGCGATCTATCGCTACTTCGAAAGCAAGGACGACGTGCTGCGGCAGGTCCTCCTCAGAGGCAGGACGCGGCAGATCGAGCGCGACAGCGGGTCGCGTGCCGAGGGAAGCACGCTGGAGGGCGCCGTCGGGTGGCTCATGACCCAGAACCGCGGCTACTTGCTCGCTGTGGCCCGGGCGGCAATGGAGGGGGAGACGGCGTCGTCACTGGGGCTGGACCGCTCGCAGGCGAGCGTCACCAGCACCCTGGAGCTGCTGGAAAGCGGCCGGTACCCGTTCCCTCTGCGCACCGACCACGACCCGCGCCTGATCGTCGCCGTCCTCACGGCGCTTGGCATCGGCTGGGCGGTCGCCGAGGACTGGGTGGTGGACGCGTTGGCCATCGACGACTGCGACATCGGCGACGTCCGCCAGCAGGTGAGCGAGATTATGGGCAGCATCATGGCGCTGGGAGCCGGCCCCCGGAGAGAGTGTCGCGACCCCGAGACCGCGCAACGTAGGGAGCAGGCCTCAGAGGACCGCCACTCGAGCTCCTGACTCCCTCCGCCGCTGACCGTGATCACCTGGCCGCTCACCCACGACGAGAGCGGCGAGACCAGGAACAGCGCCACGTTGGCGATGTCCTGCGCCTCGCCGAGCCGCCCGAGCGGGGTGTGACGCAGCATCTGCCGCTCGATCTCGGGCGTCAGGACGCCGGCCAGCGCGTCGGTGCGTATGGCGCCGGGAGCAATGGCGTTGACCCGTATGCCCATGGGTCCCACATCGAACGCCATGTTGCGGGTCAGATGGTTGACCGCCGCCTTGGATGATGAGTACGAGGTCATGTGCGCATTCCGGTTCTCACCCGCCATGGAGCTTATGTTGACGACGGCGCCGCGGCCCGCGCCGGCCATGTGCGGCACGCAGAGCTGGCACAGGCGGAAGCCCGAGAAGACGTTGAGCTCGTAGGCCCAGACGAACTTCTCCATGGGCATGTCGAAGGGCTGCGGACCGCCGCCCCCGGCGTTGTTGACGAGGATCGTCGGCGCGGCGAAGGAGCTCAGGGCCAGGTCGACGACCCGGTCGCGATCGTCCTCGTCGGTGACGTCGCAGGCGGACGCGGCCGCTGTGCCACCGCGGGCGCGGATCCCGTCGGCCACCTCCTCGGCCGCCTGAGCTCGCGACGGCGAGCGCGGCAGCGATGATGCTGCTCCGGCGTCGCCCCATCCGGCTGATCGGCGAATACTCTTACCAAATGGTCGCGAAAGCAAGACCGGCGCCGTTTGTCGTGTCGGGGCCGTGAGTGGGAGCTCCCGGAGTCGCCCGGGGACGCGTCACTGGAGGTTGCCGGGCAAGGCATCGCGCCCCACAGAAGAGATCGCCCGAGACGTCACGCTTCTCAGGATGAGAGGCGGGTACGACCGGAAGAGTCACCCGATCGTCGCGCTGTCCATGCCGGCCGGAGTCAGTGGTCGCAGATGTTCTGTCCGAGTGTCAGCGTGCCGTCGAGATACTGCGCGGCCAAGGCCTCCGGCGGTGCAGTCTGGGCGCCGACGGCCACTTCGATGCCCTGCTCGGCGAACAGCGCCTGGGCGCGCTCGCCCATGCCGGCGGCGATGATCACATCGGCGCCGCGTTCGGCGAGCCAGGCGGGCAGAAGCCCCGGCTGATGCGGCGGCGAGGCCACGTCCTCGCGTCCGGCGATCTGTCTGGTGGATGCATCCACATCCAGTAGCGCGAAGCGCTCGCAGTGACCGAAGTGTGCCGAGAGCACACCGTTCTGCAGCGGTACGGCGATCCTCATCTGCCTGCCTCCCCGATGATCGTGTGCTTGTCCGTCTGGTCGGTGTCTGACCCGGCGGTCGGTGCCGCCGTCTCGTCCCGCGCCTGGAGGCAGTCCCGGCAGGCCGCCCGCAGCGTGTCGGCGGCCAGCAGCGCACAGTGCTCCGACCCACGCGGCAGGCCGTCCAGAGCGGCGAGGATGTCGGCCTGCCGGAGCGTCATGGCGTCGGTGAGGCTGCCGTCTTCCGCCAGCGTGCCGGCCATGCTCCCGCTGGCCAGCGACGGTGCGCAGCCGTCGGTGACGAAGGAGATCCGTTGAATGGCATCCGAATCTCCCCGGGTCTCGATCCAGAACTCCATGGTGTCGCCGCACGGCCCCGTGATCCGGGCATGGCCGTCCCACCGCCGGGGTGGACCGTAGTTGTGGGGATGCAGGGCGTGCAGGCAGGCCGGGGCGGAGAGCTCACCCCCGTGGCGGTCTGTCATCCTGGTGTCCTCCTTGCGGCCGCCGCGTCTGACGGCTCGACCTTGACACGAGTATCCCGATGATCAAAAGTGGGCATATGCTCATAATACACCACTCCTGCAGCGCCCACGGACCGCATGACGGCGGGTACGCCTCGTGAGTCCGCACTTGTCGGCAACGTGCGTCATCAGCGTCGCGGACCTGCGGAAGCGGCTGGGGGAGGTCGACGCCGTGGACGGCATCTCGTTCACGGTCGGTCACGGCGAGCTGTTCGGGTTCCTGGGCCCCAACGGGGCGGGCAAGACCACTACCATCAACATGCTCACCGGCCTGTCTCGTCCGGATGCCGGCACCATCCGCATCGCCGGCATCGACTGTACGCAGACGCCGCGCGCGGCCCAGCACCTCCTCGGGGTGGTCCCCGACGAGAGCAACCTCTACGGTGAGCTCACCGGGTTCGAGAACCTGTCGTTCTGCGCTGCACTGTATGGCCTGGGCCGCGCCGAGAGAGAGGAGCGGGCAAGGCGGCTCCTCTCGGAACTCGGCCTTGCTGAGGCCGGCGACCGCAAGTTCGCCGGCTACTCCAAGGGGATGAAGCGCAAGCTGGCGTTCGCCGCCGGGGTCATCCACGAGCCGCGCATACTGTTCCTGGATGAGCCGACGACCGGCATCGACGTAGCGAGCGCCCGTCAGCTGCGGGAGCGTATCGCCGATCTGCACGACCGCGAGACCACCATCTTCCTGACCACCCACTACATCGAGGAGGCAGAGCGGCTCTGTGATCGCATCGCCTTCATCGTCGCGGGTCGCATCGTCCGCATCGACCGGGTGGAAGACCTCCTCCAGCCGATCCAGGGCAGGCACGTGGTGCAGATCAGCAGCCCGACGGTACTGGACGGCCTGAATGATGCGCTGTCCGCGGCCTTCCCGGGCCTGGACTGCACGCTGCTCAGGCATGGGCTGCTGCGCATCGAGGCCGACACTCCGGTCCCCGTGGGACCGTTGGTCCGTTTCCTGGAAGACCACGGCGCGGAGGTGTCTGAGGCACGCCGGATGCAGCTTTCCCTCGAGGACGTCTTCGTCCGCGTCACCGGCATCGAGGCCGAGGCGCTGCGCAAGGAGAAGGAGAAGACGGGAGGTCCGCGGTGAAGCGCTGGATCGCCTTCTGGAGCATCCTGACCAAGGACATGCGTACCTACTACCTGAAGCCGCCGAACATCAGCTGGGGCATCATCTTCCCCCTGGCGTGGACCGGGATGTTCTTCATCAAGTCCGGCGGCGGCCTGGAGGATGTGCAGACGCTGCTGCCGGGAGTGGTCGCGGTGTCCATGCTGTTCGGGACCACCTCGATGTTGTCGGTGGCGATCACCTTCGAGAAGAAGATGCGCTCCTTCGAGCGACTGCTGCTGGCGCCGATCCCGTTCGAGCTGCTCATGCTGGCGAAGACGAGCGGCGCTGTCATCTTCGGCGTCGCGAATGCCTTCGTGCCGGTGATCATGGCGCTGTTCCTTGTGGACCTCTCCCAGGTCGTCTGGGGTCTCTTCATCCCGGCAGTCGTCCTGATCGCCATCGTGTCGACGTTCCTCGGCCTGTTCATCGCCGTGGCGGTCAGTGAGGTCTTCGAGGCGCAGACGTTCTCCAACTTCTTCCGCTTCCCGATGATCTTCCTGTGCGGGCTCTTCTTCCCGGTGACCGCTCTGCCGGTATTCCTGCAGCCGCTCGCCTATGCACTGCCGCTGACCTATGGGGTCGACATCCTTCAGGGTGCCGTCACCGGCGAGCACGCCCTGCCCTATGCCCTCGACTTCATCCTCCTCGGCCTGTTCTGCCTGGTGCTGTTTGTGGCGAGCCTCTGGAACATCAAGCGGAAGTGGATCACGTGAGGCGGCGGCCGGATCGATCGTCGTCGTGTGGGGAGGCGGACGGATGATCGTTCAGGCAGAGGTGAGCCTGTATCCGCTCAGAACGCACTCGCTCAGCGAGCCCATCGGCGAGTTCCTGGAGTCGCTCTCACGACCCGGACTCGAGGTGGAGGCGGGGCGTATGAGCAGTCGCCTGACCGGGGAGAGCGAGCTTGTCTTTGCCGCACTCACCGCGGCTTTTGCCAACGCTGCCGGGGAGCACCACGTGGTGCTCACGGTGACGGTCTCGAACGCCTGTCCGGCGCCTCAGCGACCGACCGGCCGGCGGTGACCGCCACGTCGGCGATGACCGCCACGTCGGCGATGACCGTACGAGCCGGCTCACAGCCTGGATCCGATCTGGTAGACGAGGGTCCCGGCCAGCAGCGAGACGGCCAGCATGAGGCTCACGCTCGCCGCCGTCCAGCGCCAGGAGCCGGTCTCCTGGCGGGTGGCCGCCACCACGGCGGCGCAGGGGATGAACGTCATCATCACCACCAGGAAGGCGAGCCCCGCCGCCGGCGTCAGGGCGGCGGCCACCCGTTCCGGCAGGCCGGTGCCCGAGCCGTCCGGCGGGAACAGGATGCCGAGGGTTGCGACCGTCGTCTCCTTGGCCGCGAAACCGCTCAACAGGGCCGTGATCAGACGCCAGTCGCCGAGGCCCATCAGTGCACCGACCGGCGTCAGCAGACGCGCCACGTCGGCCAGGAGGCTCTGCTGCGGATCGTCTCCGGGAAAGGACGAGAGCGCCCAGATCACGATGGAGATGATGACGATGATGCTGCCGGCCCGCTTCACGAAGGCGACCAGGTTGCGCCAGACGTACAGGCCGATCGTCCGTGGGTCGGGGACGTGGTAGAGCGGTATCTCCATGATGAGCGCGGTCCGCTCGCCGTGGAAGAAGCCGCGGTTGACGGCCATGCCGACCAGCAGCAGAAGAAGCAGATTGCCGGCCACCAGCGACCAGGAGACAAGGGCCGCCCGAGCACCGAAGAAGGCCGGCGCCAGCAAGGCGAGCACGGCGAGCCGGGCCGTGCAGGGCACCAGGGGTACGAGCAGGATGGTGAGCAGCCGCGAGCGACGGTCTTCGATGATCCGCGTGCCCATCACCGCCGGCACGTTGCAGCCGAAGCCGGCCATGAAGGGGAGCACCGACTTCCCGTGCAGCCCCATCCAGTGCATGTAGCGGTCCATCACGTAGGCGGCCCGGGCCATGTAGCCCACGTCTTCGACCGTCCCGAGCACGGCGAAGAAGATGACCAGGATGGGCACGAACGTGAGCACCGTGCCCACGCCGGCAAGCAGACCGTCGATCAGGAGACCGGAGACCCAGCCGGGTGCCCCGGCCAGGGCCGACTCGGCGGCGTCAGTGAGAGGTCCGGAGATCAGTCCGTTCAGCCACTGCACCACGGGACCCGCGATGGTGTAGGTGAGCCAGAAGACGAGGCCGAAGAGGACGAGCACCAGGAGCAGGCCCCAGAGGGGGTGGGTGGCCACCCTGTCGATGCGGTCGGTCAGGGTGACGGCGCCGGCGTGCGGCCGCGTGACGGCCGCGTGCACCATGCGGCCCACCCAGCGGTAGCGGCTGCCGGCGATGTCAAGGCACGCGTCCTCGTGCTGCATGAGCAGGGCTTCTACGGTCTCCCACGCGTCCGGCACGGCGGCTCGCACGAGGTCGATGATCTCGCGGTCGCCCTCGAGGAGCTTGAGGGCGACCCACTCCTCCGGATACCGCTCCGGCAGTCGTCCGGCCAGCACGGCACGGATCCGCCGCAGCTCGGCCTCGTGTCTGGGCGCCAGCGCCGGGCGGTGCGGCGCGAACACGGCCGGATCTTCCACGACCCGCTCGACGGTGGCGAGCAGCTCGTCGAGGCCGCGGTTCTTGGTCGCCACGATCCCGACGATCGGCACCCCCAGGGCTCTCTGCAGTTTCGCGGTGTCGACGTGCACGCCGTGGCGTTCGGCCACGTCGGTCATGTTGAGCCCGATCACCAGCGGGATGGGCAGCATCAGCAGCTCGGCGACCAGGTAGAGGCCGCGCTCCAGGGCGGCGGCGTTGACGATAACGAGAGCGGCCTGGGGCCGTTCGCGGAGGATGAAGTCGCGGGCGATGCGTTCCTCCTCGGAGTCGGCCGTGAGGCTGTAGGTGCCGGGCAGGTCGACCAGCCGTTCACACAGCTTTCCGAAGCGCACGTCGCCGACTTTCTTCTCCACCGTCTTGCCGGGCCAGTTGCCGACATGCTGGCTGAGGCCGGTGAGCATGTTGAAGACGGTGGATTTGCCTACGTTGGGCTGGCCGGCGAGGGCGATCGTGACCGGAGAGGCGGAGTGAGCGTCCATGCCGGCGCCCCGGGTCACCGCGACGAGGAGGGCGGCGCGATCTCGATCTTGTGCGCCAGTCTGCGTCCGAGCGCCAGCCGCACGTCCCGCGTCATGACGATCATGGGGCCCCAGCCGCGGTTCTGCAGTACGGTCACCTCGGTGCCCGGCGTGAAGCCCATGACGGCAAGGCGGGACGCCGCGCCGGCGCCGCCTCGCAGTGTGCGCACCACGCCCGTGGTGCCGGTGGCCATCTGGTCGAGTGGGGACCCGATCGCCCCCGGAGGCTCCGGACCGGGTCCGTTCGGGACCGGATCACTCTGCCGTCGATCAGGGTGGTACGTCGCCATCGCCCGTCACCCTCCGCGCGAACTCTTGGTGAGTCGTGTGCAGTCTCTCCTTGCAGTCTTTGGGATACGTCCCTTCAGCCTTCTCATAGGAGAGCCATCATCTATCTGTTAGGTTAGCCTAACAGTGCACAGAATGCAAAGGTGGAGCCATGCGAGGTGCCGTGTGCGGTGGTCGACCGGGTCTCTGCGGCGCCGCACCCCACGCGCGGGCGGGGCCATGCGACAGTCTCAGCACGTGGCGCAGGTCAGCGCCCTCGGCACGGCGCTCAACTCTTCGACAGCACGATCACGGCGGCAATGAGCATGCCCCCCAGCAGGGCCATGAGGCTGAACCTGCGGTTCTCCCGCTCCGCTCTCGGCAGAAGGTGTGTGGCGCCTACGTACACGAGAGCGCCGGCGGAGAGTGCCAGCAGTGCTCCCAGGGTGGACTCGTGCACTCTGCTGATCAAGGGATACGAGATCAGCATCCCGACAGGAGTGGTCGCCGCGGCGGCGACGATGGCAAGGATCAACGACGTCCGCTGGCTGAACCCTCCCCGCAACAGGAGCAGGTAGGTGATCATCCCTTCGGGGAACTCGTGCAGGACCATGCCGGCGGTCGCCACGAAGCCGGTGAAGATGCTGACCGTGAAAGCGGTGGAGTAGACGAAGCCGTCGATGAGCGAGTGGAACCCGATGCCGAACGTGGGCACGATCCCGGGGTCGTAGTCAGCCCGGCTCGGGTCCTTGTCGCAGACGAAAACGGTCAGACCTCGGTTCAGCAGGTGCAGTCCGAAGAACCCCGCGAGGACGTAGAGCGCCGCGTCACCGTTCATGGACAGCGATCTGGGGATCAGATGGAGGAACGACGCCGAGACGAGCACTCCGGCGGCGAAGCACATGAAGTAGGCGGTGTTCCGTCTGCCCCACTCATCGAATCTCCGGATCGTGAGGATGCCCGCGGTCGTGACGGCAGCGGCCGCAAGGCTGGTGCCCAGAGCTGTCCAGAACGTGTTCTCCATGCTCCCGGCGGCAGATCGGCAGGCCTCCCACCTTGCCTCCCTGCGGCGTCAAAGGATCGGTGGTCCTGTTGACACAGGCAGGCGGATCTCTAAAGTGAGCATAAGCCCATAATAGCAGCATGACCTGAGGAGTGGGTCTGGTGCCGTACCCGCTTTGCGTGTCGAGACGGTGGCCCCCGGCGACTGCACGGGGGAGCCGGCGCGTGCCCGGTCCCGCGCCGCTTGGGGCGAGAGCTTCGTGGAAGGCGGCCTGGGGGCCGTGATCGAGGTGGCGGTGCAGTGAGGCTCGACATCCTCGCCGCCGAGTCGCTGGGCGCCCGGGGACTCTGCTGTCGCCTCGAGCACCGGGGCCGGGTGATCGTGATCGATCCCGGTGTGGCGCTGGGCGCCTGGCGCCACGGGCTGCCGCCCCATCCGCTGCAGATCGCCGCCGGCCGGGCGATCCGTCGGCGCATCGTCCGGGCATTGGACGGGGCCACCGACGTGGTGTTCAGCCACTTCCACGGGGACCATGTGCCTCTGGTGGACGCCAACCCCTACCAGCTCGCGGTCGCGCAACTGCCGCCACGTTTCGCCACGCTCCGCGCCTGGAGCCTGTCTCCGGACTGCCAGACGGAGACGAGCCAAGAGCGCGCTCGCGTGCTGATGAAGCTGCTTGGGCCACGCTTCCAGATCGCGGAGGGCTGCGACGAAGGACTGCTGCGATTCTCACCGGCGGTGGATCACGGCGCCGGCGGGCCGTCTCTGGGTAGCGTGATGCTCACGCGCGTCGACCTCGCCGGCCGGGTGTTCGTGCACGCGTCCGACACGCAGCTTCTGAGCGCGTCCGTCGTCGACTTCATACTGGAGTGGGCGCCGCACTGGGTCCTCGTCGGCGGCCCGCCTCTGTACCAGAGTGGCTTCGATGCCGGCCGACGGCGACGGGCGTGGGACAACGCGCTCCGACTCGCCCAAGCGGTCGACACGCTGATCCTCGACCATCATCTGCTGCGGTCGGTGGAGGGCGCGACGTGGCTCGCTGCGCTCTCCGAGAAGACGGGCCGCAGGGTCTTCTGCGCCGCCGACATCATGGGACGACCGCGGCTGCTTCTGGAGGCGCGGCGGCAGCAGCTCTATGAGACCATGCCGGTGCGCGCCGGATGGCACGAAGACTACGCTCGCCGAAGGGCGACGGTCACCGACTTCGCCGAAGGGCGACGGTCACCGACTTCGGCGAAGGGTGACGGACACTCTCCGCGGTGATGGTCTTCGGCCTTCAGCGCACCCGCGTCACCGCCTCGCGGAACAGGCTGGCGACGTTCCTGAGGCCGGCGAGTGCGTCATGGCCGAGCTCCACGCGCAGTATCCGGCGGCCGCGAGACCGCAGGCTTTGCAGATCGGCGTCGGCCTGCGCCCGCTGCAGGACCGCGAAGCCGTGGCCTCGCCCGGGGATCTGCGGATCGCGGCGATGGTCCGCCACCAGTTGCACGAAGATGCCGGTGTCCGGTCCACCCTTGTGGTGCTGGCCGGCGCCGTGCAGAAGGCGAGGTCCGTAGCCGGCCGTCGTCGCCACGCGCAGGCGGTCGCGGACGAGACGCCGCATCGAGTCGAGCGCCGTCCAGACGGCCGGGGAGGGCGCCACGTACGCCTGCAGACACACGTAGTCGCCCGGCCGGACGGTGGCCACGAGTCCGGCCACAGCTGTGGCCGCCGATCGGTCACCCACGCCGACGACGATCGGGCGCGTCTCTTCGCGGCCGGCCTCCGGGCCGTCGTCATCCCCCGTGGAGGACGACGGCCGCGTTCCGGGACCGATGGCCGGCAGCATGCCGTTCTTGACGTACTGGTCGAGCAGGCTACGAGTCCTGTCGGTGGTCTCCCGAGCATCCCGCTGATCGAACGGGTCGACCCCGAGAACGGACGCGGCGACCACCGCGGCGATCTCCCACAGGACAAGCTGCCCGCCGACTGCCCAGCGGTCTGGGATCGAGATCGTCACCACAGGATGGCCGGCGGCGACCAGCTCTTCGACGACCATCTCCAGATCGGCCGCCTCGTCTTTCTCGCCGGCCGGCCGCAGATGCACGAAGAGCCGGTCGTCTCCGTAGGCCTCTGCCCGGCCGAGCGGCTCCAAATCGACCGGCAGGAGGCCGCAGCCGTCCTTGCCGGTGCTGGCGGCGATGAGCTGCTCGATCCAGGCGCCGAGAGGGGCGAGCGTCTCGGGTGCAAGGAGCGTGAGCTTGTCGCGACCGCGCCGCGCAGAGCTGCCCAGAACGGCGCCGAGGACCATCGGTGGTGCGTCGGAACAGCGGGTCCGGGGAGTGCAGGCGGCGGCAGTCTTCCGCGCGGCGTCGATCAGTCGCGTGATGTCCAGGCCCATGAGTGCCGCCGGCACCATGCCGGAGAACGAGAGCGCCGACCAGGGCCCGCCGCTGCCGACCGGGTCCAGGAGGACGGCCCGGGATCCCAGTTCGGAGGCGGCCGTCGCCAGGCTGCCCCCGGCCTCGGTGACGGCCACGAAGTGACGGCCGGCCTTCTCCCCCAGGCGTGCGTCGAGCAGTCCACGGAAGTAGGCGTGCAGGCACGAGGTCTCGACGCCGCCGCCGGCTGTGTCGTTGACGATGAACAGCGTCTCGCGAAGGTCGAGCGGTCCGCGCCGCCGACACCCGCGGGGACAGCATCGGGAGCGGGCTCTGCGCTCGAGGCAGTCCCCCTCCTGGATGGCCAGCACGGCGTCCGGGTCGGTCGAGTCGAGCACGCGCAGGTCGGGGTGACCGTCGGCCGGACCGAAGATCGCGACCAGAGCCTCCGGCGCCGGGCTCGTGCCGCCGGCGCCGAGCAGGATAAGGTGCCGGATACCGTCGCTCCGCACACTGTCGGCAAGCTCGGTGAGCGCGGCAGCCTCGCCCGCCGTCTGCTCGGCGGCCGTGAGCCAGCTCAGCGCTCGTGACTCGACCGCCGCGCGATCCGCGTCGGTCTTCCAGAGCGATGGATCGCGTTCCCACAGCCGCCTGACGAACGCACGCTCCTCGAGTTCCTCGAGGAGCGCTTCGATCTCCGCCCGCTGTTCTCTCGAAGCGCGTAGCTCCAGCACGGCAGATGCACCGTCCATCCCTGCGCCCCTCCATCGGCGGTCGTTCGGGATCCTCGCGTGACCCGACCGCGCCCATGTCCCGCTCTCCAGGGCCGATCCGTCGCTCACTCGTCCGAGGTGTTCCCGTTACGCCTCTTCGAGGCCCCGATGAGACATGCCACGCACGCATCTGCCCGCGTGGCAAGGTCCAGCGAGATCCGGGCCAGCCTACCCCTTCATCATCGTCAGTCTTCTGGTCCCGCCGATCTGCCTGAAGTTGGCTCCCTGGCTGACACACTGCAGGGCCAAGTCCGTGTTGACGACCCGTGTGCCCGAGAGCGCGTGGACCCCGTAGTCGAAGAGCACGGGGGAAAGGGGCACGGAATCGCCCAGCATGAGGACGAAAGCCTTGGCGCTGCACAACTGGAGCAGACGGGGCAGGCTGTGATTGGTGAGGGACGTCCCGGTGATCGCCACCACGTCGGCCTGGGAGATGAACCGATCGGCTTCGGCTTCGGGCACGTCGTCCTCGCGGGGGTTCTTCTCTATCACCCAGAGCGTCTCCGCCTTCTCGCGGATGCGCGGCAGGAAGGGGAAATGGCCGACGACGGCCACCTTCTTCCCCTGCCCCTGCTCCAGGATGATCTCGGCGGCGTTGAGCTCCACGCACGAAGAGAGGTCCACCTCGAGGAGTGAGTTGACGGTGGCCATGCCCATGGCTGCCTCGAGGAGGCTCTCCGAGTAGACCATGCGGGCAAGCTCCCGGGCGGCCTTCTGGAGCAGAGCGCCGGGCTCACGGACCAGGGGAGCGTCCTGCTTGAGTGCATCGCGGGGCAGCGTCGCCGCCAGTCCGCAGTACCGCGTCACGACCCCGGTGTGAAAGACGCCCTGGCGGATGTCTCGTACGGGGGCGTCGAAGTCCAGTGTGGACAACACGTCATCGAGGACCTCGATCCTGGGTCGCCGGTCCTCGGGTACGTCGGGATGAGGCTGTCTCAAGCCGGCACTCACTCTTCGTGCTCTTTCATCTCCTCCTCGACCTCCTCGGCGCCCTCTGTGTAGAACCCCTCTTCGTCGGGGGCCAGCTCGTGGAGCAGCCGCAGGAACTCGCCGGCGTGCACGCGCTCTTCGTCGGCGATGTCGATGAGCACGTCGATGGCCAGCTTGTTGTCCGTCGACTCGGCCAGCTGCATATACAGCTGGATGGCTTCGTACTCCGCGGCGATCATGAACCTGATGGCGCGCACCAGTTCCGCGTGCGTGAGCTTCCGGTCGCTGGCCAGCCCTGAGAATGCGGACCCGAACTCTGGCATGGTGGACCTCCTTGATCCGATCCCGCTCTGTGCTTCCTTCTCCATGCTAGTACCGATACGGGTGTCGGGGCGAGAGCCGGTGATGCGGTGTAACGCCACGATGGCACCAGCGCCGGCTTTGGCGGGTACCTTCGATCCAGTGGTGGGGCGGTCTCCGGAGAGGGTGCGCGATGCTTGACGTCTCGAAGCTGCACGTGGTGTTCATGGGAGGCGCGCGACCCGACGGTCCCCTCACCCCGCGCAGGTACACGTTCACGCACTCCGACCGGACCGGCGACCTCTTCCTCTCCATCGGGACTCACTACGACCGCCGGGCGCTCCGTGCACTCCAGGTGCGGCTGGAGCGCGATGAGGTACTCGGGGAATGGGTCCCAGGCCCTGAAGGTCCACGGCTCGATCTCCACATGGCGGCCCAGGGAGGGTTTCCCGGCTTCGGTATGGGTGCGCTGCGCTGCCGGATCTTCCGTCACTACCGGCCGACGGTCCTCGAGGCGCTGCGCTACGGGGACAGAGCGCTGGCGGAGGCTCACCCTGGGCTCGGCGACGCTCCGGTCGTCGCCTGGTTCCACTGGCGGCGCGGACGCCTGGAGAGCGAGCCGTGGGGCTCTTGGGGAGTCGGGTCGGGGGACTGAGTGCGAGGATCGCGTGGTCCGCAACCAGCCGCGTCACCCGGACGAGGACCGGACTGGGCAGGGTGGCGTGTATCATCGGTCCTCGAGTGGCGACTGTGGCGGTGCTCGAAGACGTGATGATGGTGAGGCCAGGCCGCCGAGGGTCTTCGCGCAGTAGGGGGGACGGTGTAGCAGAGCGACGCAGCGACCGTGAACGAAGGATCTGAAGAGAGGCCGGGGGACGAGGCCCCGCCGAGCGCGCAGGCCGACGGCACGGGACCGCCTGCGAGCACGCAGGCCGGCGTCACGGAGGGTCCGCCGGCGCAGGGGCCGCCGGCGCAGGGCCCGCCCGCAGCAGCCGACGCCGTCTTCCAGCCGTTCCTCTACCTGCATGTCCTCGCGGTCGCCACGATCAGCGGCTTCTCCATGCTGGCCTGGATGGCCGGCTTCTATGCGGCCGAGCGGCTGCTCTGGGAGAACGACTTCGTGACGTCGCATCGCTGGGTGTTCCCGGTCATCTGTCTGCCGTTCGCGCTGCTCGTGGGAGTGCTGGTGAAGTACCTGCGGGCACCGACCGCCATGTCGGAGTCGCTCACCGACAGCCTCGCCGGCGACACCTCGAAAGTGGAATGGCGGCGCCTTCCAGTGAGCGCCGCCCAGGCGCTCGCCTCGCTCTTCTCGGGCGCCGCGCTCGGTCCGGAAGCGGGATTGGGCCTGTTGTCGTCCCAGATCGCCGCCTGGTACGGCCACGTGCTGCGGATCCCGGCGGCGCGGCGGCCGAAGCTGATCTACGCGAGCGTGGCCTCCGCCTACAACGGGCTGCTCGAGAACCCCCTCTTCGCCGGTGTGCTGGGGAGCGAGGTGGCCCAGACACGGGGCGGCAGCTATGCATCTCTGCCGGCGAACCTGATCGGCGGCGCTGTGGGCTACGCCGTCTTCCTGTTGGTGGGAAGCAGCGGCCTCTGCGGCCTGCTGGGCCTGGCGCCGGTCGAGCACATCAGGCCCCTCGACGTGCTGCTGATCGTCGCCATGACCCTGGTGGGCATGCTCCTGGCCGGTATCACAGCCGTGTTCTTCAAGCTGGCGGCCGGGCTCTTCGCGCGGTTCGGCAGCCCGGTGGTGCGGGCCCTGCTCGCGGGAGTGGTCTTCAGCATCGCCGGCGTCATCGCGCCGATCGTCATGTTCTCCGGTCAGACGCAGGCGCAGGAGGTGGTCGACGATCCGGCCCGCTACGGTATCGGCTTGCTGCTGCTGATGGCGCTGGCCAAGCTGGCGCTGCTGGCCGTGGGGTTCAGGAGCGGCTTCCTGGGAGGGGCCATCTTCCCGTCCATCTTCGCCCTGACCTGCGTCGCAGTGTCTCTGGACCTGCTCCTGCCCGGCGCCGAGCAGACAGTCCTCATGGCCGGGCTGATGGTCGGCTACCTCCTGACGCTGTTCCGCACGCCGTTCATGGTCATCCTCCTCACGGGGTTCATGCTTGAGGTGAACACCGACATGATCGCTCTGATCGTGCTGTGTGCCGCGATAGCGATGATCCTGGGTCCGCTGCTCCGTCGCCTGGTCGCATCGCGACGCAAGACCGCCGACACCGCGTAGACCTCCGTCGCCGCGGACGTGTGCGCCGCCGGCATGGGCATCGACCTCGTGGAACTCGAGGCCGCATGCGACAACGAGCGCGGACCGACAGCCCTGGAAGGTCAACGGAGAAGACGGAACGACGGGCTCGCGAAACCGACCCGGCACGTCGCGGTCCGTTCGCTGGACGTCACTCGGGAGGAGCGTCCAGTTCGATGCCGTCCTCCGGCATCCAGGAGGGCCACCGCGATGCCCAGTCGGGCACGGTGGGCGACTCGACGCGGCTGTAGTGGGGCATGTACGGCTTGACGTCCAACAGCGGGCTGCCGTCGAGGGCATCGATCGCGCCGATCTCGATGACGCTGTTGTCGAGGTCGACCGTGCGGATCGCCACCGTACTCAGCGCTATCGGGTTGGGCCGGGGCCGCGCATGCGAGGCGAAGACGCCCAGGGTGGGAGCTTCGAAGGGTGGGTCCACCGTCTTCTTGCGTCTCAGCTCGTCGTCACAGTCACTGAACCACCACAGCACCTCGGCGTGACCGAAGCCGTCCAGATTCCTGAGGCAGTCGCGGTGCTCGTCGAATATGTGGAGGCGTGCTCCCGCGACGCCGCGCTCGACGCAGCCGATCTCATAGACCGTGTGACAGACGCGCTCGGGGCTGGGGTCCTGGATGCTCATCGGCGTCGGCTCCTTGGCTCGGTCCAGCGCCCATCGTAGGCCTCACAGCCAGTGCAGGGCAGTGGCGCTGTTTCACGACGAGATCATCAGGAAGGTTCAAAAGGTAACACGTCAATGACCTCGGGGGGATCCCATAGTGAGAGGACGTCTGGTGACGCTTGGCCTCGGCGCGGCCGTCGCGAGCGTCGTGTACGTGCACTGGGTTCGGCCGTGGGAGCTGCGCTGGGGCGCAGACGACGAGGAGGTTGCGATGCGGGCTCCCGGCGACGAGCTGGTGGAGTCGCCCGACCTTGTGGCGACACGGGCGATCACCGTCGAGGCGCCGCCGGAGTCGGTCTGGCCCTGGCTGGTACAGATCGGCACGGGGCGCGCCGGCTGGTACAGCTACGACCGCCTGGACAACAAGGGCCGGCCCAGCGCGCGGGAGATCATCCCCGAGTTCCAGCATATGGAAGTCGGTGACGTCGTTGCCATGAGTGAGCAGAAGGGCGAGCCGTACGGTCCCAGCGTCCTGGCACTCGACCCTCCGCACAGCATGGTGTGGGGGGACGACGAGGAGCCGCACCGGTTCACGTGGCTGTGGCTCCTTCGCGACGCGGGCGACGGGCGGACGCGGCTCATCTCCCGCATCCGCTGCCATCTCTCCTGGCGCGATCCGGTCTTCGCGCTGATGATGGAGCTCGCCGACCCGATCATGATGCGCCGCACATTGCTGAATATCCGTGAGCGGGCGGAGATCTTCGCAAGGAGCCGGAAAGAGGGGCAGGGAGCGGGATCCTCGAGCGGTGGGGGTGATGGGACGTAGTGCGGATCCTGATCGGCATACTGATCCTGTTGCACGGCCTTGTCTACGCGATCACGTTCGCGCTCCCCTTGAGCGCCAAGGTCAAGGCGGACATGGCACCCTTCGACCCGGGGCACTCCTGGTTGCTGGGAGAGAGACCGAAGCCGGCGTTCGTCTTCGCGCTGGTGGTCACCGTGATGTTCTCGGTCGTCGCCTCGGGCTATCTGGCCCAGGCAGGATGGTGGCCGCTGCTCATGATCGTCACCTGCGTCGCATCGCTCGTCCTGCTCGGTCTCTTCGCCAGCCGGTACTTCGTCGTCGGCTATCTGATCAGCGTCGGCCTCGCGGCGTGGGCGATCTGGGAGCCGGCCGGCTCCTGAGCCCGGCTTCCGTGATCGTGACGTGCGCTTCCGCCGAGTCTCCGTGATGGATGGTGCTCAGCTGTGCGCGTGCGTCGCTGTCCGTCTTGTCGGCAGAGCGTCGGCATCGGCGGAAGTCTCACGTGGGAGTCTCACGCGTCATCCCCGACGAGGCACTCTGCGCGTCGGCAGAGCTGTGCGCGTGTCCCCGGTCGGGCTGGCGAGTCTTCGCTCCAGGTCCGTGAAGGCGGAGATCACGTCGGGCGCCTCGAACGCCCTGTTGCGTCTGCCGAGTGTCGTCTGCGACAGGATCTCTGCCTCAGTGAGCCGAGCGACGGCCTCATTGGTGGCCTGGGCGCTGCGTCCGACAAGCGCAGCGGCACTCCGGACGGTGAGAAGCGGCGCGCCGGGCAGCGCGCGAAGCAGGAGGTCGGTGGCCGAGTTCGCCCTGACTCGTCCGAGGCGTTGCCGCCAGGCCTTGTCGAGGCGATCCATCTCTTCTTCGAAGGCGTCCGCATCGGCCACCGCTCGCTTGGCTGCGGCGGCGAACAGCCCGATCCAGCGGTTCAGACCTTGCAGGGCTTCGACCGAGGTCGGTGGACCCAGGTAGCGAGTTGCGGTGAGCCCGGCCACGTACTCATCCGCCCATGTTGCGAGGATCAAAGACACCGGGGGCAATGCTCGCAAGACAAGGCCGCGTCGACGCAGAACCAGATGGATGAGCGCTCGCCCGACGCGTCCGTTGCCATCGGCGAAGGGATGGATGGTCTCGAACTGGGCGTGGGCGAGCGCGGCCTGCGCGACAGCCGGCAGCGAGTCGTCGCTGGAGAAGGAGCACAGGTCGGCGATGAGGTCCTCCACGCGCTCCGGTGGCGGCGGTATGTACTGGGCCGAGCAGGGATTGAACGAAGAGCCGCCGATCCAGTTCTGTTCGCTGCGGAATCGGCCACCGTGGTTCTCGAGTCGCGTCCCTGCCAGCAGGCGGCGGTGGATCTCGAGCAGCAGATCGGCCGAGATCGCAGCGCCCGGGCCGACTGCCTCGACGGCATACAGCATGGCCTCGATGTTGCCGAGCGCTTCCTGCGCTGTCACATCGCGCGTGCCATGACCCATGGCCCGCTCGGCATCGGCGTGAAGCAGGCGGCGGGCGCCGATCTCCAGCCCCTCGATCCGCGAAGAGGCGACCGATTCGGTCCGCAGCAAGAGGCGGGCCAGCGCCTCGCTGCCGGACAGCGCGCCGACCGCGAGGTCGAACCGCGTCAGTTCGGCTTCGGCCTCGCTCACATCGGCCGCGACCGGTCCCTCCAGCAAGACGGTCCGATTGACCAACGGGTCGGGGAGATAGGCGTCGTAGTCGCAGGAGAGACGGTCTCTGCGGGGCAGACCCGCGCCCTGATCGGTCACCCAATGGCGTCGGATAACCTTGGCCACAAGTGCTCCTTAATCAAGGTTATATCCAGACGTTGATTATGATGCCATACTGATCGAGCTTATGGAGGCCCCGTTGGCGGATGGCCTGCGATATCAGGGCCTATGTCAAGGAAGCAAAGCGGCGGCTGGAGGACGTCGAGGACTCAGAGGAGGTCGAGCGCCGGCACGAGGAGCTTGCCTGGGCGCTGGATCGGGCCGAGCGCATCGACTCTCTGCGCCGACGCCTCAAGGAGCGGACAGGCTTCTATCAGGCCACGTGCGGCGTGCGTCGGGGTCGGCCGTGCGATGGCGGCAGACATATCCTTCGCGAAGGCAACGCAACGGCGTGCCACTGACTCATTCGGGTCATGCCGTCATCGACGTGGCCACCCTAGCAACACCTCGACTCGGCGTGCTCTTCTGAGGCCACGAGGTGCCAGTGAGTCTTTCGAGCCATGCCGCCATCGCCACGGCCGCTCCGGTCACGACTCCTCTCTCAGGAATCGCAGAAGAGAGTCTCACAGTGGCTCTTGCCGACCCCGGGCGGCCCCAGCAGGAGGACGTTCTCATGGCGTCCCAGGTAGGCGCCGGCGGCGAGCTCGCGCAGCTGTTTCTCCGAGACCGTCGGCTGGAAGCCGAAGTCGAACTCGTCAAGACCCTTGTGGTGGGGCAGGCCGCTGAGCTTGAGAGCGTTACGGAAGCGCCGCCCTTCTCTGACGCCGAGCTCCTCTTCGAGGGCCAGGTCGAGCAGCTCACGGTAGCCCATCTGCGCCTCCTCGGCGCGGGCGATCAGCTGCTCGGCGTTCTCGGCCAGGTGGGTAGAGGCGCAGCCGCTCGGCGTGCTCGCAGATCCGTTCGGAGAGCAACTCGCGCAGCTGCTTCTCAGAGACCGAGGGCTGGAAGGCGAGCTCGAACTCGGCCAGGCTCTTCCGGAAGGGCAGGCCGGCCAGCCGTATGAGGGTCGCCTCGGCCCCGCGGTCAGCGGCCTCACCGGCGCAGCTCAGCAGCCGCTCGGCCAGCAGGGCGATCCGTTCAGCGGTCAGGTTCATCTCAGGGCCTCGTAGACGGCCAGCGGGCGTGTGGCGACCGTCGGGGCGACCGGCAGGTGGCGGGCCGCCCGCACCGTAGGAGCCGTTTCGCTTGCCCAGGGGATGCTCGGCAGCGGCGAAAGTCCCTCACGGCTCAGCCGCTCGCAGGGCGCCTCGACGGTGGTGACGTGGATGCGCCGGTTGGCGACTGCGTCCAACCAGCCCAGCAGCTGGCAGTTGAGGTCGTCGAGGTCGGTGAAGCTGCGGCCGACGAAGAAGCGGTCCTTGAGGTAGCCGATCGAGCGCTCGACCTTGCCCTTGGTCTGCGCCCGGTAGGGTCGGCAGAGCCGCGGAGAGAAGCCGTAGCGGCCGGCGAAGTCGAGCAGGCCGGGGTTGTAGCGCGGACCCTCGGCGAGTCGCTGAAGAATCCTAAGGCGAGCACCAGCATCATGCGGTTGCCGAAGATGGCACCCAGACCTGCAGCCACGGCACTGGCACCGGTACGTTGCACTCACACTCCGGAGGGGATCTAGTCCCGGACAGCCGAAAGGTCACGGTGACGTCTGAGTGCAATTACTTGCACAACGTGGTCCCTTCGTGCAAAATACCGTTACCCGTTTCACCTGAAGCCCACTCGGGGCGAGAACCGGAGGACATGGTGTGCATCCCGCGAACCCCACTCTTCCTTCTGGCGGAGGAGCGAGGGACCGGCCGCACAGCCGTTGATGCGAAGACCATCGCTGTGCCGAGGAGGTGATCGTTTCCACAGCGGCCATCCGGGCGGAGTACATCCCGTAACGCAACATACGAGCACTCCACGAAACGGCTCATCTAGGGGGAAACATGCGGACCCTTGACCTTCTAATAATAGTCCTCTACATGCTAATCCTAATTGGTGTTGGCGTGTACAGCCTCCGTAGAGCTCGTACACATAAAGATTTTATAGTAGCTGGTCGTCACCTTGGTCCGTTCCTTTTCACTGGCGCTCTCATGGCTACAACCATTGGTGGAAGCTACACCATGGGGGGAACGTCGTTTGGTTACTTTATGGGTATAGGCGGCATATGGTGGGTTCTGGGGAGCGGTATCGCAATCGGGTCTTTAATGCTCATTGGACGCCGTATCAGTAGGCTTCGTGTTTATACAATGACGGAAATAGCGCAACATAGATACGGCACAATTACGCGCGCAACAATAGCACTGATCATGATTGCTGTGCTTCTTCTAACATTAGCAGTCCAAGTGCTAGCGGCTGGCACAATCATGTCGGCACTATTTGATATACCCAGCTCCTGGGGCATTATCATAGCAACTGCCGTAATAATTATATACTGTACAATTGGGGGTATGTGGTCAATAACCCTGACAGATATTGTCCAAGTTTTCTGGATGATTTTAGGCGTGATGTTCATTCTCCTGCCCGTGCTTATCTGGAAGACAGGCGGCTGGTCTGACCTCTGGTCTTCACTACCGGCAGGGTATCGCGATGTCGGTGCGTGGGGCTGGAGTGCGAACATCATTCCTTGGATCGTAGTCATCGTTGCCGGCTCATGGACGGCAGGAGACTTCTATCAGCGATTGTTCACTGGACGAGACGCCCGGACAGTCAACATAGGGCTGGGAAGCTCCGCGGTATTTGCCGGAGTATGGGCTGTGACGGTATGTCTCGTAGGTGCAGCAGTCTTTGTTCTGCTGCCGAATCTGGCAAATCCAGATGATGCGTTCGCTCAAGGCGTCGCGCTGTTGCCCCAGGGCGTTTCGGGAATTGTGTTTGCCGCTGCGCTCGCGGCAGTCATGTCGACTGCGGCGGGTCTGCTGATAGCTATCGGGGGAACGCTCTGCCACGACTTCTTGGGACTCTTCGTCAAGGCACTTGGTGAGTCAGGACGTCCTAGTACAGCCACTGCCGTCACCCGGACAGCCATGGTCATCAGCGCAGTCGTAGCTGTGGCGGTCGGCCTGGGAGTCGGGAGCATCGTGACGATTTACAGTACGGCGGCAATTATTGGGTCGGTGACGTTCTTCGCACCGATCATTCTGGGGATGGTCTGGGAGACACGCGGAAGCAGCGTAGCTGCCATGTCAAGCATCGTGGTGGGTGCCGTTGTCGCCGTGATCGTAATGGCCATGCACGGCGCGGGTGCGCTGGACGCCATCTACTATGCACTACCCGCCAGTGTTCTGACCTGGGTTGCAGTTGCGTTAGTCCAGAAGCCTCTCGACCCAAACGCTCGAGCTCGTTGGGCACGAGCGTTTGTTGAGCCGGACCAACGGGGTCGCACACCGGAACCGGCTACTCCCGATGCAAGCGGCTCGAATCCGGGTCCCGGTACGCAGGCGGCTGATGCCGTTGGCGATCGTTGAGCAGCGAAGTAGGAGGAAGACGATGAGTGCAGCAGAAAGCAACAGCGCAGTGCCAGCCAGCGATGTCGAAATGACGGACGCGAAACGCTCCGCCATAGCATGGATAGATGCTAATGAGCAATGGCTCTCGGACTTCCATCTGAAAATCTATGAGTATGCTGAGCCAGCGTGGCGGGAATACCGGTCGGCCGCAGCCTATTGCGACCTACTGCGGGACCAGGGGTTTAGCGTTGAGGTAGGCTCCGGCGACATGCCGACCGCATTCTGTGCGACATGGGGTGACGGCCAGCCAGTAGTCGCCTCATATGCTGAGTATGACGCTGTGCCTGGTCTCTCGCAGCAAGCAGTACCATATCGAGCACCGCGCATCGGGCTTCACCCTGGTGCACCCGGGCATAACTGTACCCATTCCATGCTTGGTGTAGGAGCGCTAACAGGCGTCCTTGCGGCGAAGGCTGCCATGGAGAAACATGGTATTTCTGGAACCCTGCGCTTCTTCGGTGAACCTGCTGAAAAGGTTTGCGGTTCTAAGCCGATTCATGCTGCAAAGGGCTACTATGATGAGCTTGATGCAATGCTCTCGTATCACCCTATGAGCGAGAACACGGTAGTGTCGGATACTCACTGTGGCTGCTACTGGAGTGCAGTCTTCACTTTCGAATGTACTGAGCCGGAAAAGTACCTACAAGGAACGCAGGTTAAGCCTACGTCCGGCGGCATGGACGTTCTACACGCTTGGGCTCGGACTCCTGGTGCGATTGATGCTCTTTGCATGATGTATACCTCTACGAAGTATACCAAAGAGGCGATGTTTCCACATACTGGAAGCTGGACAATGAATGAGTATGTTATGACAGCAGGCGAGGCTACATCGGATAATCATTCCCCTCACTTGAGCCAGATTCAGTACTCGTGGCGCTCACCAACTATCGCGATTCAGGAACGAATGTATCAAGTCCTAGCTCAGAATGCTAGGGCTGCCGCGGATATTACGGGTTGTAAAGCCTATGTCACATGGGTGAGCAAAACACGGCCGGGCCTGCCTAACCGCGCTCTTGCGGAACTCGGCTATGCGAACATGAAGCTCTTCGGGCCACCGGCCTATAACCAAGAGGCTATTGGCTTCCTCCGCGATGTGCAGAAGAGTCTTGGTCTTGAGGCGGTAGAGCGCCCAATGAACGCTGCGTGTGAGCAGTTGACACCGCCAGAGCAGTTCGAAGCGGCAACACAGCAGTTTCTGCCGCCTTGGCAGAAGAACTTCACCTCAGACGACTACACGGAGTACACGTGGCACGCGCCGACGCTGCGTCTGTACACCGCCCGACCTGGCATGTGGAGCACGCTACGACCTCCTCGGCCGGGCTACAACTATCCGGACTGGGTGGTAGTGGCAAGCGGAGGTGTACCGTCGCTGGTAAACCCAGGGATGTTCTTGGCGGGAAAGACGATCGCTGGCACGGCTCTCGACCTGGTGACGAATCCGGAGGAGTTGAAGAGAGCCAAAGCGGAGTTCGAGGAGCGAACAGGTGGGGGTGTGGGCGGCACCAACTGGACGGCGCCGTTGCTTTCGAGGGACTTCGTTCCACCAGTTGATCTGCCGTGGCCGGCGTATGTCACTGACGGAAGTGGCGAGACCGTTTGGCATCTGCCGACCCCGAACCAAGCAGGAGACCGCGAGGCAATCGGCTGACGAAAGGCTGCCCGTGCTGACCATTGGGAGTGCCATTGTCTCGTAGTGCGCAACCCGCTTGATCGGCAACGAGTGAACGGATATCCGACTTGCCGGCAGGGCGGTCTCGGCGGACCGTCCTGCCGGCAAGTTCGTTGCAGCATACGGGAGCACTTCCGGTGAGGTGGTGTACCGGCATGAGAATGTAGCCGGAGATGGCTGCGGGAGACGCCTGTGAACGTCGGGGCCTCTCGCCCCAGGATTAGACGAATCTGGGGCAAGGGGACTCTGTCGACGCCGGTCCGAAATTGGACGGTCTCAATCTGCTGCATGTCCCTGTAGTACCTCCTTGCCCTTGCCTTTGAGCCTGCAGGAGTTGCCGCGCAGCACGAGCACCTCGCCATGATGGACGAGGCGATCGACGAGTGCGGCCACCGCCACCAGGTCGCCGAAGATCTCGGTCCAGGCCGAGAAGGTCTTGTTCGAGCTCACGACAATCGAGGAGCACTCGCAGCCCGGACTTCCGCAGATAGTAGGC
>DIWP01000002.1:77234-86847 GCA_002423545.1 Thermoleophilia bacterium UBA6103 | reverse complement strand
GACCGGCCAGCTCGGCGACGTGATGCAGGAGAGCGCCTCCACGGCCTGGGGCTACCTGCTGGGACACATCGAGTCCGACCCACGGCTCAAGGTGCTCGTGAAAGGCTCGCCGTTCCTCACCGACGAGGGCCTCACCCTGACCTCGCACGACGTCCGGGTCCACGTGCCGGAGGGCGCCGTGCCCAAGGACGGCCCGTCCGCCGGCCTGGCGCTCGCCGTGGCGCTGCTGTCGTCGCTGTGCCGTGTACCGGTGCAGCCGCGAGTGGCACTGACCGGCGAGATCACCCTCGCCGGGCGCATCCTGCGCATCGGTGGACTGAAGGAGAAGTGCCTGGCGGCCGTGCGCGGCGGTGTGAAGACGGTGATCCTTCCCGAGGCCAACCGGGCCAGCGTCGCCGAGCTGCCGGCGGAGCTGAGAGAGCCGCTCGAGTTCGTTCACGTGCAGCGCTTCACCGACGCGCTGCCGCACCTCCTGGCCTGAGGTCCCGGCCGGCCTGGGGGCGGACCGTCAGAGCGTGAACGGACCGGACTCCTGCTTCAGCCAGGCCTTGTGCTCGCGGTACTCCGGCAAGGCCGCTTCGACGTGGCCCCAGAAGCGCCGGCTGTGGTTGAGCTCGAGCAGGTGGGCCAGTTCATGGACGACGATGTAGTCGACGACCGGCCGTGGGAACAGCACGATCTGCCAGTGGAAACGGATCCGGCCGTCCGCGTGACAGGTGCCCCAGCGGCGTCCGAGGTCTTTGACCTCGATCGAGGCCGGTGGGGCCCCGACCGTGGTACCGAAGTGCTCGACGCGGCGCGCCAGCAGCGGTCCGGCGTGGGCGACGTACCAGGCGATCATGTGGCGGCGACCGTCGGCGGCGACCGTCGGCTCCATGAGGAAGCGACCACCGCGTAGCCGTACAGGGGCGCCGCCGTCGGGGACGAGACACAGCGGGTAGGACGTGCCGAGATACGGAAGCATCTCGCCGTCGGCCCAGAGCCGCCGGGGCGCCGGCGGCCGCGACGCCATCTCGGCGAGCTTGCGCCGTACCCAGGGCAGCTTGTCGCGTACGGCGCGCTCGATGTGGCGGCGGCAGCAGCCGCTCGGAGCGGCCACCTCCAGCGAGGCGTCGTGGCGGACGGTGATGCCGATGGTGCGCCGACGCGGGCTGAGGCGTACGGTGAACGTGAGTCCGTCGATGGTGAGTCGGTCGATCGGGGGGCACCTTTCTGTCGCGGGGCGTCAGCCTATCGTCTCCCGTCGGGTGAGTCGTGCCGCGGCGACCGCACCGGTGCCGTCCGGCGGACCGTCCACCCGGTATACTTGCCTGCGGTGCGGGGTCGTCGGCGCGACCCCGTTCCGTGTCTCACCGAAGAGCAAGGACCGTGTCTCCCATGACCAGAGACCCAGCAGAGAGAGACCGCGGGCACGAGACGCCGGAGGGCTCGGCGCTCAAGGACCGCACCCGCTACGAGCCGGCGGCCGCCGAAGCGCGCTGGACGCAGCGCTGGCTCGGCGAACGTCTCTTCCACGCCGAGCCCGACGCCGCTCGCGAGCCGTATTCCATCGTCATCCCGCCGCCCAACGTNNCCGGCAACCTGCACATGGGGCACGCGCTGAACGGGACCGTCCAGGACGTGCTGATCCGCTACCATCGCCTTCTGGGGCGCAACGCGTGCTGGCTCGTCGGCACCGATCACGCCGGCATCGCCACCCAGAACGTGGTCGAGAAGCAGCTGCGCCGGGACGGCGTGACCAAGGACGACCTCGGCCGCGAGGAGTTCATCGACCGCGTGTGGGCCTGGCGGAAGCAGTACGGCGGCACCATCATCGCCCAGCTCAAGCGGCTGGGATGTGCCTGCGACTACGAGCGCGAGCGGTTCACCTTCGACGAAGGCTACGTGCGCGCCGTCAACCGCGTGTTCGTGGCGCTCTACGAGAAGGGCTACATCTACAAGGACCACTACCTGGTCAACTGGTGCCCGCGTTGCGCCAGCGCCATCAGCGACCTGGAGGTGGCGCACGAGGTCCAGCCCGGCAAGCTCTACCACGTCCGCTACGAGCTGGAGGGGGGCGGGTCGATCACGATCGCCACCACCCGCCCGGAGACCATGCTCGGCGACACGGCCGTAGCGGTGCACCCCGGCGATGCCCGGTACACGGGCGCCGTCGGGCGGACCGCTTTGCTGCCGCTCCTGGGTCGCCGGTTGCCGCTCGTCGCCGACGAGCGCGTCGCCCCGGAGTTCGGCAGCGGCGGCCTCAAGATCACGCCGGCGCACGACATCACCGACTTCGACATCGGCCGCGATCACGGCCTCGACACCGTGCAGGCCATCGGGCCCGACGGCCGCATCACCGACGCCGGCGGACCGTACGCGGGACTCGGCGTTCTGGAGGCGCGCGAGCGCGTGGTCGCCGACCTCGAGGCGCAGGGGCTGCTCGAGAAGGTCGAGGACTTCCCGCACAGCGTGGCCACCTGCGACCGCTGCCACACCAACATCGAGCCGCTGATCAGCCTGCAGTGGTTCATGCGCATGGACGAGCTCAAGGCGCCGGCCGTCGAGGTCGTGAGGGATGGGCGCGTCCGCTTTGTGCCGGAGCGCTGGGGTCGCGTGTACATCGACTGGATGGAGAACCTGCGGCCCTGGTGCATCAGCCGGCAGCTCTGGTGGGGCCACCAGTTGCCGGTGTGGTACTGCGACGCCTGCGGCGAGACGCTGGTGCGCGAGGAGGCGCCGCAGAGCTGCCCGCTGTGCGGCGCCGGCCTGCGGCGCGAGACAGACGTGCTGGACACCTGGTTCAGCTCCGCCCTGTGGCCGTTCGCCACCTGGGGCTGGCCCGATGAGACGCCCGACCTGGCGTACTTCTACCCGACGAACGTGCTCAGCACAGCGCGCGAGATCATCTTCCTGTGGGTCGCCCGCATGGTCATGATGGGGCTGGAGTTCGTCGGCGACGTGCCGTTCCGCGACGTCTACATCCACTCGGTGGTACAGGCGACGGACGGGCGGCGCATGAGCAAGAGCCTCGGCACCGGCATCGACCCGATCGAGCTCATCGACAAGTATGGGGCCGACGCGACGCGCTTCGGCCTGCTGCTCATGAGCAGCATCCAGGACGTCCGCTTCTCGGAAGAGAAGATCGAGATGGGCCGCAACTTCGCCAACAAGCTGTGGAACGCCTCGCGCCTGGTCCTTCTGGCGGCCGCGGCTGCCGGGGAAGAAGGGCCGGCCGACGCCGGCGGCGTCATGGTCCCCGCCGAGCGCTCGGACGCCCACGTCGTCGACCGCTGGATCACCGCCAGGCTGGCGAGCGCGATCGAGGAGACCACAGCCGCTGTGGACGGCTACGAGTTCGCGACTGCCGCCGACCGCCTCTACCACTTCGTCTGGGACGAGTTCTGCGACTGGTATCTCGAGATGGTCAAGGTGCGGCTGTACGGGGACGACCAAGCCGGGCGCCGCGTCGCGGCAGGTCATGCCCGCTGGGTGCTGGAGCGTATCGTCTGCCTGCTGCACCCGCTGCTGCCCTTCGTGACTGAAGAGATCGCCGATCTCTACGGCGGCGCACCGCTGCTGGCCGGCGAGTACCCGCAGGTCGCCGGTCCGACGTCCGCCGACGACGACGAGGCTGCCGTCGGCGCCCTGCAGGAGGCGGTGGAAGCGTTGCGCCGATACCGGGCCGCTCGCCGGGTGCCCCCCGGCGACGTCCTGCGGGCGAGCGTGAGCGCCGACGACGGCGCGCAGGCGGCGCTCTATCGCGAGCGCGCGCCGGAGATCCGCGCTCTGGCGCGCACCGAGCTGACGCTCGAGGACCGGGCCGACGGCGACTTCGTCATAGTCCCCGGGGCGACCTTCGCGGTCGCCGTGGCGGCTGCCGACCGCGAGGCCGAGCGGGCGCGCCTGCGGGCCATGCTGCAGAAGCTCGCCGCCGAGGTCGATCGTGCCGAAGCCAAGCTGTCCAACGCACGGTTCGTGGAGCGGGCGCCGGCCGACGTGGTGAAGAAGGAGCGCGACAAGCTGGCCGCCTATCGCGCCGACCACGACGAGGTGGCCGCCCGCCTGGCCGAGCTGGGCTGACGTGGCCGCCGACTGGGTCGACTACCTCGACTCGCTCGCCGCCTTCGGCATGCGTCCGGGGCTGGAGCGGGTGGCGGCCCTGCTCGCCGATCTGGGACACCCCGAGCGCCGTTTCCGCACGATCCATGTGGTCGGCACCAACGGCAAGTCGTCGACGACCCGCTACGCGGCGGCCGTGCTGAGCGCCCATGGGCTGCGCAGTGGCGCTTACCTGTCGCCGCACATCACCGGTTACCCGGAGCGCGTCCTTATCGACGGTGCGCCGATAGCCGACGACGCATTCGGTGCCGCAGTGCAGGACGTGCGGCGACACGTGACCGCGCTGCCGCCCGAACTCGGCGAGACCACCCAGTTCGAGGTGCTCACGGTGGCGTCCTTTCTGGCCATGGCCGCCGCCGGTGTCGAGGCGGCCGCCGTCGAGGCCGGCCTCGGCGGCCGGCTCGACGCCAGCAATGTGCTGCACGCCCCGGTGGTGGTGCTCACCAACATCGGCCTCGAGCACACCGAGGTGCTGGGCGGCACGCGGGAGCTGATCTTCGCGGAGAAGGCGGCCGTGATCGCCGGCGGCGACGCGGTGTTCGGCGACCTGGAGGGGCTCGAGCCGCTGGCCGCTGCGCGCTGCGCGGCGGTGGACGCGCGGCCGCACTTCCTGGGTCGTCAGATCGTGCTGCGTGGGCGGCCGGAGGACTTCTCCGTGTCGTTGGACGAGGGTGACCGGTCGGCCATCTACGATCGTCTGGCGGTCGCGACTCCGGCTCACTATCAGGTAGCCAACGCCGGGTTGGCGGTCGCCGCCGCCCACTTCCTGCTCGGCGACCTGGAGGTGGGACCGGTGCGTCGGGGCCTGCTGTCGGTGGTGGTGCCCGGACGCCTGCAGATCGTCCGCCGGGACCCGCTGGTGGTGGCCGACGGCGCTCACAATCCCCATGGGACGGCGGCACTGGCGGCGAGCCTTGATGGGATGGAGATGCCCAGACCGCGGGTCGGGCTGCTGGCGATGCTCGCCGACAAGGACGTCGACGGCATGCTGCGTACGCTCTTGCCACGCCTCGACACCGTGATCTGCACACGGACCTCGGAACCGCGCGGCCTCGGGGCCGGCGAGCTGGCCGGGCGCGTCAGGAGGATGTGCGCGGAGTACAAGGTCACTGCAGAGGCGGGCACGACCGAGCACGCGTCCGCTATCTTGAGCGCAGCCGTCTCGGTGGTCGACGAGCCCCTGACGGCCTACGCGGCAGCGTTGCGGGCTGCGGGAGCCGGCGGCTCCGTACTGGTGACCGGCTCGCTCTATCTGCTCGAGGACCTGGCGGCGGAGCTGGCCGGGGCTCGACGCTGACCCAGACTGCGGGACGAGGTGGTCCCCCGACCGTCGGGGGGCGCCGCGACGAGCGCCCGGAAGGATGTGGGCCGCCGCTCGGGTATACTTCCGCCGACGTGGCACAGGGGCAGACAGGCAAGAGCAGGCAGCCGGCGAAGCGACCGACGCGGACGCGACGTCCGAGTCTGCTGGTGCGTATCCTGATCGCGCTGCTCATCGTGCTCGCCGTCGGCGCCGTTTCCTTCCTCATCGGGTACCTCATAGGTCTGCAGCTCGGCCTGGTCTGCCTGCCGGTGTGAGATGGACGTGGACGGCACAGCCGCCACCGTCGACCAGGGACCAGCGGCGCGGCTGAGGCGCAACGGCGGTACGGTGCTGGTCACCGGCGCCACAGGATACGTCGGCGGTCGTCTTGTCCCCCTGCTTCTGGACCGCGGGTGGTCGGTGCGTTGCCTGGTGCGCGACCAGGGGCGTCTGGCCGGCCGGCCGTGGGCCGGCACGGTCGAGGTGGTCCAGGGTGACGTCACCGACCGGGCGTCCCTCGACGGCGCCCTGAGCGGCGTCACGGTCGCCTACTACCTTGTTCACAGCATGGCGGCCAGCGGCGACTTCCGGCAGCGCGACATCGCCGCCGCGCAGCTGTTCGCGGCGGCGGCTGCGAGGGCGGGCGTGGGGCTTATCGTCTACCTCGGCGGGCTCGGCGATCCGCTCAGCGACCTCTCCGAACACCTGCGCTCACGGCAGGAGACCGGCGCCGCTCTGCGTTCGTCGGGCGTGCCGGTCACCGAGCTGCGCGCGGCCATAGTGGTCGGTGCCGGGAGCATCTCGTTCGAGATGATCCGCTACCTGACCGAGCGCCTGCCGGTGATGGTCTGTCCGCGCTGGGTCTACACACGCGTGCAGCCGATCGCGGTGAGAGACATCCTGGCGTATCTGCTCGCGACGCCGGACACGCCGGCCGCCCACGGCCGTGTGGTGGAGGTCGGCGGCGTCGACGTCCTCACCTACGGCGACATGATGCTCGGCTACGCCCGCCTCCGCGGGCTGCGCCGCCGGCTGCTGCCCGTGCCGGTGCTGACTCCGCATCTCTCGTCGTACTGGGTGCACCTCGTGACGCCGATCCCGAGCACGATCGCCGGCCCGCTCATCGAGGGGCTGCGTAACGAGGTGGTCGTGCGCGACCCGGCGGCGCGGACGCTGTTCCCGGACATCCGTCCGCTGGGCTACGAGGCGGCGCTGGACGAGGCTCTCGCGGGGCTCGAGTCCGGCGTCGTGGAGACGGTGTGGTCCGACGCTCTGGCCAGCAGCCAGGGCGACGTCAGGCCGGTCGAGCTGGCCACTGAGGCCGGCCTGCTGCTGGAGCGCCGCCAGACGATAGTCGACGCCGCTCCGGCGCGCGTGTTCCAGACGTTCAGCGCCCTCGGCGGGGCGCAGGGCTACCCGTACGGTACCGTCGCCTGGCGTCTGCGCGGGGCGGCCGACAGGCTTCTCGGAGGGGTGGGCATGCGCCGCGGCCGCCGTGACCCGCGGCAGGTGCGAGCCGGCGACGCGCTGGACTTCTGGCGGATCGAGGAGGTGATACCAGACCGCCTCCTGCGCATGCGGGCCGAGATGAAGGTCCCGGGTCGCGCCTGGCTGCAATTCGAGGCCCTGGCGCTCGAGGATGGTCGCACGCAGCTCGTGCAGACGGCCTACTTCGCGCCGCGGGGTGTGCCGGGGCTGGCCTACTGGTATGCGTTGTACCCCGCCCACGGCCTCATCTTCTCAGGTATGATTCGCAAGCTCGCCGAGACGGCGGAGCGTCGACCATCTCTGTCTGCCGGCGGACCTTCGGGCTCTGCCGGCTGAACGGACGCTTGGGGGCGGTCGCCGAGCAGGGGTCTCGCCCGTGGTCTCGTACGACTCCGTGGACGGCGGTCCGCCGCGGTCAGATCAACGAGGTCGCGCCGTGTGCGCGGCGTGTCAAGGAGGAGAGCGGTGTCGTTGTGGACGCGCGTGGCCCTGCAGGACGGGAACCCGTTCGATGCCTTCAGTGACTTCTTCACGTCCGGGACGTGGCGGCTGATCGTCCTTCTCGGCTGGTTCCTGCTTGGACTCCTGTGGCTCGCCTGCGCCTTCTGGGTCTTCAAGGATGCTCGCCGGCGCATCGAAGACCGTGTCATCCTGGTCGTCGCCGTGCTCACCGGTCTCGTGTTCGGTCCCATGGGGGCGATCGTGTACGCCATCGTGCGGCCGCCGGAGTACCTCAGTGACGTGCGTGAGCGGGAGCTCGAGATGGAGGTCATGGAGCGCCGGCTCGCGGAGATGCAGGTGTGTCCTCACTGTCATGCCGATGTCCGTGAGGACTACCTGGTCTGTCCCAACTGCACGGCACGGCTCAGGGGCGTCTGCCGGACCTGTCGGCGCCCCATCGAGCCCGGCTGGCGGATCTGCCCGTATTGTGAGACCCAGATCGGCCCGACGCCGGATCAGACGTATCAATCCGCGGCTCGCTGACTGAAGCCGCGAACGCCCGACGGCGGCTGCCGGGCCGCCTCGTCCGACTCGCACAGAGTGACTCCATGGAGGTGACGGTGGAACGCACGTTCATCATGGTCAAGCCGAACGGGGTCGCCCGCGGCGTCGTCGGCGAGATAGTCGCCCGTTTCGAGCGCCGGGGATTCCTGCTTCGCGGCATGAAGCTCCTGCAGATCGACAGGGGCCTCGCGGAGCGGCACTACGCCGAGCACGCCGGCAAGCCGTTCTTCGCCGACCTGGTGGCGTTCATCACCTCGGGTCCGGTGGTGGCGATGGTGTGGGAAGGACGCGCCGCGATCACTGTCGCGAGGACCATGATGGGGGTGACCGACCCGGTCGACGCAGCACCGGGGACCATCCGCGGCGACCTGGCGCTCTCCAAGGAAGAGAATGTGATCCACGGCTCCGATGGGCCGGAGAGCGCCGCACGGGAGATCGGTCTGTTCTTCGCCGACGCCGAGCTCGTCTGACGACGGCGGGGGCGGTCGTGTCTGGCGCACCGGGCGGCGGCGAGCGGCAGCTGGTGCTGGCGTCGCGCTCACCGCAGCGGCGGGCGATCCTCACCCAGCTCGGCATCCCGTTCCGCGTGCTGCCGAGCGCTCACCCCGAGGAGATCGTGGCCGGTGATCCGGTGGCGACCGCCGAGCGCAACGCCGCCGGCAAGGCGGCCGAGGTCGTGCGTCGCGGCGCCGCGGCGCGCAACGACCTCGTCCTCGGCGTCGACACCATCGTCGTGCTCGACGGCGCCATTCTCGGCAAGGCGGCCGATGAAGAACAGGCGAGCCGCTTCCTCAGCACCCTCAGCGGCCGCACCCACGACGTCGTCAGCGGCCTCTGTCTCAGGCAAGGGGAGCGGGAGGTCGTCGACCACTGCGTCACGGCCGTGACCTTCCGCCACCTCGGACCGGCCGACGTGGAACGCTACATCCGCAGTGGGGAGTGGCGCGAGCGGGCCGGCGCGTACGCCGTCCAGGGTCTCGGCTCATGGCTGGTGGCCGGCGTCTGTGGCGACTACTTCAACGTCGTCGGTCTGCCCGTGGGCGTGCTGGCGGACGCCCTGGCGGCCTTCGGCATGCCGGGATCCATGTGGGCTGTCCCGGCGCCCTGAATCTGCGACTCTGAGGCCGGTGCGGGGCTGCCACGTGACGGGCTCGGGGCAGGAACACGGCTGAGAAGAGTGGTGGCGGGACGGCGTCGCGGTGCGTCGCCGTCGCCGACCATGCAGCGGCAGTCCGGTAGGCCGGGCTCGAGGCGTGCCGTATACTAGCCCACGGACTCCGGCCGGATCGGGCCGCAGGCAGGTCGTGAAGAGGCCCGCGTGAGCCGGAGGCGTCCGGATCTGAAAGGAGCGGACCATCGGTTTCTTCGCTTCCATGACGGGCTTTGGAGCCCGAGACATGGCCGTCGACCTCGGTACGGCCAACACGCTGGTCTACGTGCGCGGCAAAGGCATCGTGCTCTCCGAGCCGTCGGTGGTCGCCATCGATCACCGCACCGGCGAGGTCCACGCGGTCGGTGGGGAGGCCAAGCGCATGCTCGGGCGCACGCCGGCCAGCATCAGCGCCGTGCGGCCGCTCAAAGACGGCGTCATCGCCGACTTCGATGTCACCGAACAGATGCTGCGGCACTTCATCCGCAAGGTCTCGCAGAACCGCTGGGCGCATCCCCGCGTCGTCATCTGCGTGCCGTCCGGCGTCACCGGCGTCGAGAAGCGCG
>DIWP01000002.1:510-77199 GCA_002423545.1 Thermoleophilia bacterium UBA6103 | reverse complement strand
GCCCACCGGCAGCATGATCGTCGACGTCGGCGGCGGCACCAGCGAGGTGGCCATCATCTCTCTCGGGGGCATCGTCGTCTCGCAGTCGATCCGCGTCGGCGGCGACGAGCTCGACGAGGCGGTCATCTCGTGGGTCAAGAAAGAGTACAAGCTGCTCATCGGCAGCCAGACGGCAGAAGAGATCAAGCTCGAGATCGGTTCGGCGGCCCCGTTGCCGCAGGAAGAACAGGCGGAGATCAGAGGGAGGGACCTGGTCACCGGCCTGCCGAAGACCATCGTCCTCTCGTCGGAGGAGATCCGCGTCGCGCTGGAAGAGCCCGTGCAGGCCGTCATCGACGCCATCAAGGCGACCCTGGACAAGACGCCGCCCGAGCTCGCCAGCGACATCATGGACCGCGGGATCATGCTCGCCGGCGGCGGCTCGCTGTTGCGCGGCCTGCCAGAGCGACTCCGCAACGAGACCCAGATGCCCGTCCATCTGGCCGAGTCACCCCTCACGTGCGTGGCCGTGGGGTCGGGCAAGTACCTTGAGGAGTTCGATGTCCTGGCGGCCAGCTCGCGGCGCACGCGAACCAAGCGCCGCTAGCCTGGTGCGTACGCACATCGCCCATATCCTGTGAAGCGCAAACGTGCACTCTGGCGGCGCCTTCTGGTCGCCGCCCTGCTGGTGCTTTCGCTGGCGATGCTTACGCTCTACTTCCGCGAGTCGGAGGGCGGGCCGGCGCATCGGGTCCAGCGAGCCGGCCTCAGGCTGCTCTCTCCGCTGCAGTCCGGCGCCTCGACCATCATCGAGCCGTTCCAGGATGCCTGGAACTGGGTCGGCGACCTCTTCACGGCGCAGTCGGAGAACACACGGCTGCGGAAAGAGGTCGCCAAGCTCCAGGCGCTCACGGCGCGGCAGCTCAAGCAGTTGCGCGAGTACCAGCGGCTGCAGGGCCTGCAGATCGTGATGGAAGACGAGGACAAGGTCTTCCCCGACGGCGTCGAGCTGGTCCCGGCGCGCATCGTCGCCCGCTCCACCGAGGCCTGGTATTCCACCGTCACCATCAACTCCGGCTCGAGCAAGGGCGTGGCCCTCTACGACCCGGTCGTCAACGAGCAGCGTGGCCTCGTGGGACGCGTCACAGCCGTCTCGTCGCACGCGGCGCAGGTGACGCTGCTCACCGACCAGAAGAGCGCCGTGGGCGCCGAGATCCTGCCGAACGAGGCCCGCGGCGTGGTCGTCGGCAGCATCACCGGCGACATGACCATGGACCTCGTCGACAGATCGGAGAAGATCGAGCGCGGCCAGATCATCGTCACTTCCGGGGCCTCGCGGACCCTGCGGGTGCGCGGCATCCCCATCGGCGTCGTCGACGACGTCGGCAAGCAGGCGGTGGAGCTGTACCAGAGCATCGCCGTCAAGCCGCTGGTGGACTTCAAGAAGCTGGAGTGGGTCCTGGTGGTGCGACAGTGATGGGCACCGGAAACGGCAGCGGGGGGCTCGGACGAGTCCAGGTCAGCAGCAGCCGGCGCCGGCGCGGGCCGGCGCCGGCGGCCGAGCTGCGGACCGGTCGCGACGTCGCCATCGAGCTCGGACGCCTGGCCGCCATGCTCATCATCACCATCCTCGTCCAGACGACCGTGGCGTCGCACATCCGCGTGCTCGGCGCCAGCCCGGACTTCGCTCTGCTGGCCGTCGTCTCGGTCGGTCTCCTGCGCGGCTCGGAGATCGGGGCCCTGTTCGGGTTCATCGTCGGCGTCGGCGTCGCCATCTCGCTGTTCGGTCCGCTCGGTCTCAGCAGCCTGGTCCTGGTGGTCGTGGGCTACTTCTCGGGGCGCTACGCCGAGACGGCCGACGTCATGTCCGGCTGGACGCCGGTGCTGGCCGTGGTGGCCGGGACGACTGTCGCCCAGTTCCTGACCGTGGTCATGCAGTTCCTTCTCGAGCGGCAGACACCGGTGGGATTCGTCGTCACGCGCATCTTCCTGCCCAGCCTGGTGCTCAACGGCCTGCTGGCGGCACCGATCTACCTCCTCACCCGGCTGTGGCTGCGGGAGGGGGTCTACGGTCGTGAGTAGGCGGCGCGGACGGTGGCAGCACGGCGCGGGCCTGCCGACCAGCAGTCCGCTGCTGGGGCGCAAGGACAGCGCCTTCCGGGTACAGCGTCTGGGACGGCGTGATCGGCCGGTGACCGAGCTGCCATCGGTGGGTCGCCGCGTGCTCATCCTGGCCGGCGTCGCGGTGCTGGTCTTCTCCGTGCTTCTCTTCAGGCTGTGGTTCCTGCAGATCCTCTCCGGCCAGCAGTACGTCGCCGCCGCCAACGACAACCGTCTGCGCTCGGTCAAGCTCGAGGCGCGTCGCGGACTTATCATGGACCGCGAAGGCAAGATCCTGGTGACCAACAAGCCGTCGCTGGTGGTCGGCATCCGGCCGATGGACGTGCCCCAGGACGACCTGGCGGGCGTCATCGTAGAGCTTTCGAGCGTCCTGCGCATGCCGCCCGGCGAGGTGCTGGCGCGGGCCCTGCGGTCCATGGAGATCCCGACGGAACGGCTGGCGGACCTGGTCGCCGAGGTCGCCCGCGGCAGCGGCGAGGCCACGGGGGCGGTGCTCAAGGCGGCGCTGCCGTCGGTGTACGTGGCGGAGGAAGACCGTGCCGACGTGACTGCTCAGTTGTCGGAGACGCTCAGCGTCTCCGAGGAGAAGGTCGCCGGCTGGGTCGAGAAGGCGGTCCACAAGCGTACCGGGTACGCCTACGACCTCGCGATCATCAAGAAGGGCATCAGCAAGCGGCTCGCCATTGACCTGCGCGAACGGGCGCCGTCGCTGCCCGGCGTCGAGGTCCGCAAAGGGTTTGAGCGCGGCTATCCGCAGGGCACTCTCGCCGCGCATCTTCTCGGCACCGTCGGCCAGATCACGGCCGAGCAGCTCGAAGAAGACACGTGGCGCCGCAGACGCTCCGGCGACGTGATCGGTCAGGGCGGCGTCGAGTACACCTACGACGAGTGGCTGCGCGGCACCGACGGCACGGCGAAGGTGGAGGTCGACTCGCTGGGCCGGCCGAAGAAGACGGTGCCGGGCGGCGAGCTGCCGCAGACCGGAGACAGCCTCGTGCTGACCATCGACCAGCGCATCCAGAAGGCGGCCGAGCAGGCCCTGGTCCGCGCCCTGGAGCAGGCTCATCGCGAGGATTTCTGGTCGGCCAACGGCGGCGCCGCCGTGGTCATGGACGCCGCCAACGGCGAGATCATCGCCCTGGCGAGCTATCCGACGTTCGAGCCGGGCGTCTGGAGCGGCGGCATCTCCGACGAGGAGCACGACAAGTACTTCACGGCGTCTGCCAACAAGCCGTTCTTCGACCGCGCCATCCAGGCCTCGTACCCGGCCGCCTCGACGTTCAAGGTCGTCGACGCGATCGCGGCGCTCGAGTCCGGCGTCATCACTCCCTACACGACCTTCCCCTGCGAGGGTGACTTCACCACCCACGGCCTCACATGGAAATGCTGGGTGCATCCGGACGGTCACGGCAGGCTCGACCTCACCGGGGCCATCGCCCAGTCGTGCGACGTCTACTTCTACAACATCGGCCTGGCATTCTACGGGCGCAAGGGGACCGAGCTGGCCGACTGGTCGCGGCGTCTGGGTCTGGGCAAGAAGACCGGCATCGACGTCCCGGGAGAGATCGAAGGGCTGGTGCCGACGCCGGAGTGGCGTCGCGAGCGCTTTGCCGATTCGTCCGACCCCACCGACGTGCTCTGGAAGCCCGGTAACTCGGTCAACCTGGCGATCGGACAGGGCGACCTGGGGGTCACGCCGCTGCAGATGGCCGTGACCTACGCGGCGATCGCCAACGGCGGCCAGATCGTCACTCCGCACGCCGGCCTGCGCGTCGTCGACGCGTCCGGCCAGACGGTCCAGGAGCTCCGGGCACCTGAGCCGCGGCGCAGCGGTGCTTCGCAGCAGAGCATCAAGGTCGTGCAGGCGGCGCTGCGCCAGGCGGCGGCGTCTCCGGTCGGTACATCCGTGGGTGTGTTCGGCGGCTACCCGGTGGCCGTCTGCGGCAAGACCGGGACCGGCGAAGTCTTCGGCAAGGACGACTATGCCTGGTATGCCAGCTTCGCACCGCAGCAGCCGGCCGAGGGCGAGAAGCAGTACGTCGTCGTCGTGTTGATCGAAGAGGGCGGACACGGCGGCTCCACCGCCGCTCCGGCCGCCCGCCTCATCTACGACGCCCTGTTCGACCTGCAGTCGGGCGACTTCAGCGGCGCCCCGACCGACTGAGCAGGTGACGATGGATCTGCGCGAGCTGCTGCGGCGTCTTGACTGGGTGCTTCTCCTGGCCACCCTCGGACTGCTCACCTACGGCGTCCTCATGGTCTATGCGGCGACCGAGCTCGACGTTCCCGGCGATCCCTGGCATTGGGCCTTCCGTCAGCTCATCTACGCGGGTGTGGGGCTCGCCGTCATGGTCGTGCTGGCCGTGCTCGACTACGAGCGCCTGCGGCGCTGGCAGTGGGCGCTGTACGGGTTCGCGCTGGCGTCGATCGCCCTCGTCTTCGTCCTGGGGCCCATCACGCGTGGCTCGCGGCGCTGGATCCCGCTCGGGTTCTTCGACTTCCAGCCGTCGCAGCTGGCCATCTTCGTCATCTGCGTGGCCATGGCCGCCTTCCTCGTCGATCGGCTGGACGCCCGCGACTCGTGGCGGCTCACGCTGGTGGCCCTCGGCTACGTGCTGCTGCCGGCCGCGCTCGTCTTTCTCGAGCCCGACCTGGGCACTGCCACCGTCATCGGCGTTCTGGGGCTGGGCCTGCTGTTCTTCTTCGGCACCGACTGGAAGCACCTGGTCGCCATCGCGGCCGCCGTCATCGTAGTGGCGGTGATGGTCCTCCAGGTACTGCCCATGCTGGGGCTGCAGGTCCTCAACGACTACCAGATCGACAGGCTGACCGTCTTCATGGACAAGAGCGTCGATCCGGCATCGGCCGGCTACAACGTGCGGCAGGCGATGATAGCGGTCGGCTCAGGCGGCTTTTCGGGGCGCGGCGACCTTGCTACCCAGACCCAGCTTGCCTTCCTGCCCGAACATCACACCGACTTCATCTTCGCCGTGGTCGGCGAACGATGGGGCTTCGCCGGAGCGGTCGGACTGCTGGTGCTCTACGCGCTCTTCCTGTGGCGTGCCCTGCGCGCGGCGACACTGGCGCGGGACATGTACGGCAGCGTCATGGCCGGCGGTATCGCGACGGTCTTTCTGTATCAGTTGCTTGTCAACATGGGTATGGCGCTCGGTATCATGCCGGTGACCGGCATCCCGCTCCCCTTCCTCAGCTACGGCGGCGCGGCGATGATCACCAACCTCATGCTCGTGGGCCTGCTGCAGAGCATCCACATCCGCGGCAGCGAGGCGTTCGCGGTCCGCGCCAGGGTCGCGCTGGAATGAGTCGCGAAGAGGGAGGACCGACGTGCCCCGCACGGCGAGCAGCAAGAATCTGAGCGTGAAGCGGATCGTCAAGACGGCGCGTAGCGAGCGCCGGCGGTCCGACGTCTCCGTGCACCTGTCGGTGGTAGGGCGCGGGCCGGCGCTGCGGACCCTGTCGGCATCGGTGATGAACGCTTCGGACGCGTCGTCCGTGGTCTCACCGCAGGTCGATGTGGTGGACATCGGCGTCGGGACGCCGCATCTGGCGGTGCGAGACGACGACCTCGTCATGATCTGCGCCGAAGGTCTGTCGCCAGAGCAGCTGCGGGCGGTCCTCGACGAGGCACACGGCGTGCGCGCCGGCGTCGTCGTGGCCCTGCCCAGCGCAGCAGCCGGACCGGCGGCACGCGCCGCCCTCGAGGCAGGGGCGTTCAGCACGGAGTTGGAGGTCTTCGAGCCCGGCCGGGCGCTGGAGCACTCGCGCCTGGCAGATGCCGTCGCCCATGCGGCCGGTGAGCGGGGGCCGGGCCTGGCGGCCGGGCTGCCGTGGGTGCGGCCGGCAGTCATCGCCAGGCTCATCCGCCGTACGGCGCTGGAGAACGCCCTCATCGGGGCTCTCGTGTTCATACCCGGCGCCGACATGCCGGTCATGACCCTGAACCAGGTCCGCATGGTGCTGCGTATCGGGGCGGCCTACGGCAGGGGTGTGGAACCCTCCCGGGCGCCGGAGATCATGGCCGTCGTCGGCGCCGGTCTGGGCCTGCGCGCACTCGCCCATCAAGGACTGCGGTTCGTGCCGGTCGCCGGCTGGGCGTTGAAAGGCGCCATCGGGTACGGCGGCACGATCGCGCTCGGGCGGGCTGCCGTGGCCTTCTACCAGAGCGGCGCCGCCGGCGCGCTCGGAGACATCGACATCGAGCTCCCGGAGGCGCTTGAGCAGCGGCTGCCGGCGCCGGTCGCCGGGCTGCTCGCCGATTGTCTGGGCCGCCGCCGTGACACCGCGGCGGGGGACCCATCGGATGTCACCAACGAGGCTCACGACGAGCCTCTGACAAGGATCAGCACTCATGTCGATCACGCAGAAGGCGGTCTTTCGCGGGGCGGGTGATCTTGAGGAGCGGCTGAGGCCGCTACTGCGACGGGTACGACGTCCCGGCCGCTATGTCGGCGGGGAGTTCAACCTGCGGCTCAAGCCGGCGGCTGAGCCGCTGGTGGTGCTGTCGTACCCCGATGTCTACGAGATCGGCATCTCCAATCCGGCTCTGCAGATCCTCTACTCTCACGTGAACGACCGCACGGCCGCCGTGGCCGAACGCGCCTACTGCCCATGGCCGGACATGGCAAGCCTCATGCGGGACGCCGACCTGCCGCTGTGGACGCTGGAGAGCGGGCGTCCGGTGCGCGAGGCGCAGGTGTGGGGCTTCACTCTGCCGCACGAGCTCACCTTCACCAACGTGCTCGAGATGCTCGATCTGGCGGGCGTACCGATCATGGCCGCGGACCGCCGCGAGGACGACCCGGTGGTCGTGGCCGGCGGGCCGGCAGTCGCCCACCCGCTCTCGCTGTCGCCTTTCGTCGACGCCTTCTTCGCCGGCGAGGTGGAGCCGTGGGTCGACCGACTCGTGGCGGCGGCCGCATGCGGCCGCCGGACCGACAGGATCGCTGCTCTGGCGGATGTGCCGGGTGTCTGGGTCCCGGGTCGCGGCGAGGGACCGGTCCCGCGGCAGGTGCACACGGCGTTCTCGACGTGTACGCCGGTCACCAGACCGCTGGTGCCGGTCCTCGAGGCGGTGCACGATCGGGCCGTCATCGAGGTGATGCGCGGCTGCAGCGCCGGGTGTCGGTTCTGCCAGGCCGGCATGTGGTACCGGCCGGTGCGGGAGTTGCCGGTGGCGACTGTCGTGGCGGCGGCCGAGGACCTGCTGCGCGAGACCGGCTGCGACGAGGTCTCGCTGGTCTCTCTGAGCAGCTGCGACTACTCCGGCGTCGTGGAGGCGGTCACCGCCATCCGTGAGCTCAGACCGGGCGTGCGCGTCTCGCTGCCGTCGCTCCGTGTGGATTCGGCGGCCGTGAAGCTTGCCGCCCTGGGCGCCCGGCAGCGCGGCTCCGTGACGCTGGCGCCGGAGGCGGCGACCGAGCCTCTGCGGGCGACGATCAACAAGCACGTCGACGATACGCAGCTCGAGGAGGCCACGTCGGCCGTCTTCCGCGGCGGCTATACGGGGCTCAAGCTGTACTTCATGATCGGCCTGCCGGGCGAGACCGACGCCGACGCGACACACATCGCGAGCGTGGCTGCGGCGACCGCCCGCCAGGCGCGGGAGATCGCCGGCGGGCGGGCGCGTGTGAGCGTCAGCGTCTCCACGTTCGTGCCGAAGGCCGCCACGCCGTTCGCGGCCGAGCCCTTCGTCGGTACGGAGACGGTACGCCGTCGGCAGCAGATGGTGCGCGACGCATGGCCGCGCGGGGTGCGTCTGTCCACTCACGACGTCGGCACGTCGCTGGTGGAGGCGGTGCTGGCCCGCGGCGGAGTGGAGGCAGCGGTGCTCGTGCGCGAGGCGTGGCACCGTGGCGCCCGCTTCGACGGCTGGTCGGAGCACTTCTCGCTCGAGGTGTGGCAGGCGGCTGCACGCAGCATCGGGATGGACCTGGAAGAGGCCGCGCGCACGGAGCCGGCGGCATCGCCGATCGATCCGCTGCTGGATGAAGCCTTTCTGTCGCGCGAGCAGGAGAGGGCCGCCGCCGGTGTCCGCACGCAGGACTGCCGCACGAGCGCCTGCACATCGTGCGGCGTGTGCGCCGGCCCCATCCGCATGGACCTGCGACCGACCGGGACCACCCAGTCCATCGGGAGGGGGCTGTGAGCGATCCTGGATCCGGTGCGCCGAAGTCGGAACGTGTACTCCTTACGTTCGCCCGCGGCGGGCCGGGACGTTACCTGTCGCATCTCGACACCGTCCGCGCGCTGCAGCGGACGTTCGCGCGGGCCGGCCTCGATCTGGCGCTCAGCGCCGGCATGCGGCCCAAGCCACGGCTGGCCGTCGGCCTGCCGTTGCCGGTGGGCGCCGCCGCGGTCGCGGAGCTGGCCGTCGCCGATGTCGTGGCGGGCTGTGCAGGAGATGACGACCGTGACGCCAAGGAGAACGGTGCGAGGACGGGAAGGTGGCAGGCGTCACTGCACGCTGCCGGACCGCCGGGCATCGAGGTTCTCGACGTGGAACCGTGCTCGCCCGGCGTGCGACTGCAGCCGAGGCTGGCGGTCTATCGGTGGTCGCTGGGCGTCCCGGAGGACGCCACGGCGGCCGCGGTGAGGAGCTTTGTGGGAGAGTCGAGCGTGCCGATCGAACGCAACGGCCCAAAGGGGTCGCGCGTCGTCGACTTGAGGACCTCGATCGATGCGTTCGAGGTCAGGGGTACGGCGCACGGTTGCGAGCTGTGGTTCGGCGTACGGCACGAGGCGCACGGCGCGGCGCGGCCGTCGGAGGTGCTCGAGGAAGTGATGAGACGGAACGTGATCGCCGGGTCAGATGCGGGGACGGCGCCGGACGCCGACCTCACCCGGTGTGGAGTCGTGTACGCCGGGCTCGCCGCGCGCGGGCTCGCACAAGAATGGCTGGAGAGACATGGCAGCAAGACGCAGCAGGCAGGATGAGACGCCCGCCGGCGAGCCGGGGACCGACCCCGAAGCCGGACAGGTGAGTGCCGAGGGATCGGCGGGCGTGGAGGGCGAAGCCCCGACGGCGTCGCCGGCGCAGGCCGACGGTAGCACCGGAGGGCGGCGCCGACCGCGTGGCCGGCGCGGCGGCCGGCGACGGCGTCCGGCCACTCCAGAGGTCGCCGGCGACGGCGAGTCTTTCGCAGCGGAGGAAGCGCACGACCGACCGGACGATGCTCGCCGGTCCGGGGGCGTGAGCACCGGCGTCGCCCGCCCCGCCACCGCCGCCGGCGACGCCGACGTGGTGGCGCGAGCTGCCGCGGACGGCGAGTCGGTGGAGGCTCCCGCGCGTTCTCGGTCGCGGCGCGGCCGCAGGCGCCGCAGCCGGCCGGCGGGCGAAGACGGAGGCGCCGCGCAGGCGTCGCAGGAGCAGCCGACGCAGACCGCCGCCGACGCTGCAGGTGGAGCGCCCGCAGCGCCGGGCGGCACGCCGGCACGGGCTGCCGCTGCGGTCGGCAGAGCGGCGACTCAGGAAGAGGCGGAGGCCGGAGACGGTGCGACCGCAGGCCCGCAGGACGGTGACACGTCGATCGAGGCGAGTGCCGGCGAATCGACTCCGCGGGCCGACGACGCCTCGAGCGGCTCCGGGCGGCCGCGCACACGCCGTGGTCGGCGGCGCAAAAAGGCGAAGACAGATGGTCCGGCTGTGGACGAGGGCGCCCGGCCGGAGGAAGCGCCTCCCGACGAGCCGGTGCGCAGCGAGCCGGACTCCGGGCTCAAGGCCGTCGAGACGGCCCCGGAGCCGCCCGGGGAGGAAAGGAAGAAGAAGCGGCGGCGCAGGAAGGCAAAGGCTGAAGGTCCGCTCGCCGAGGCGGCTGCGGATGAGGGCGCCCGGCCGGAGGAGCCGGCTCCCGAGGCGCCGCCCGCCGGCAAGGCGGAGACCGGCACGCCGAGCGTCGAGACGGTCTCGGAGCCGGCCCCGGAGGAGAAGAAGAGGAAGAAACGACGCCGCGCTCTGGCGCCGGCCGAAGAGCCGGACGAGCAGGCGACCAAGGGTGAGGCGCCCCGTCCGCGGCGCCGCAGCCGGACGGCGGCCAAAGCGGCGGCGGCTGAGTTCTCCGAGCGGATCGTGCTGGCCAGCGAGGACCTTGGCGACCTGCGCGTGGCGGTAGTCGAAGACGGGCGGCTGGCAGCCGTCTATCTGCAGCGCCAGGAGCGCCCGTCGATCCTCGGCAACATCTACCAGGCACGCGTGCAGAGCGTGCTCAAGGGCATGGACGCCTCGTTCATCGACTTCGGTCTCGAGAAGAACGGCTTCTTGCACGTCGACGAGGTCACGCTGCCGGACGAGGAGGGCGGCAAGCGCTCGCGGCGGATCACGCAGCTTCTGCAATCCGGCCAGGAGATCCTGGTCCAGGTGACCAAGGACCCGATGAAGGGCAAGGGCGCCCGCCTCACGACCCGGGTGTCGCTGCCGGGACGGTACCTGGTGTATGTCCCCGGCGGCAGCGGCGTGGGCGTGTCGCGACGCCTCGATCAGGACGAGCGCGACCGGCTGCGCGACCTCTGCAAGCAGCTGCGGCCGCGGAACGCCGGCCTCATCGTCCGCACGGTGGCCGAAGGCAAAGGCCTCGAAGAGCTGCGGCGCGACCTGCAGTACCTGTCTCGACTCTGGTCCAGGATCAAGACCAAGGCCGGGAAGACCGCGGCGCCGGCGCTGATCTACGAAGAGGCCGATGTGGCCCTGACCGCGGCGCGCGACCTGGTCGATGAGGCGTGCACGCGGTTCGTCATCGACTCACCGAAGGTCCGCAAGCGGGTCGTCGCCTATCTGGAACGCGTCGCTCCGCAGCTGGTGGACCGTGTCGTCCTCCACGAGGGCGATCAACCACTCTTCGAGGAGTACGGCGTCGAGGACGGCATAGATGCGACGCTGGCCCGCCGGGCGCCGCTGCCCAGCGGCGGCAACCTGGTGATCGATCACACCGAGGCGCTCACCGTCGTCGACGTCAACAGCGGCAAATACACCGGCGGCAAGGGGCTCGAAGAGACGATCACACGGACCAACCTGGAGGCTGCCGAGGAGCTCGTCAGACAGCTTCGGCTGCGCGACATCGGCGGCATCATCGTCATCGACTTCATCGATATGGCGCGGCGCGAGAACCGCGAGGCCGTGCTGCAGAAGCTCGAGGGTGCGCTCGCCAGAGACAAGACCAAGACCTACGTGGTGGAGATCTCGCCGTTGGGTCTGGTCGAGATGACGCGTCAGAGCACCACCAACGGTACGCGGGGACTGATGACCGTGACCTGCCCGACCTGTAACGGCACGGCCCGGGTGCTGACCGCCGAGAGCATGGTCCGCGATGTGGAACGTCTGCTCGTGCGCACGCTGCCGGCGGCGGCCGGGGAGGCGGCGCTCATCGAGGTGCGCCGAGACGTGGCCGATAAGCTGATGGAGTCCGAGCGCCTGAAGCGCCTGGAGCGGCAGCACGGCAAGCGGCTCTTCTTCGAGGGGTCGGCGCAGCTTCCGGTAGACACGTTCCGGATCGTCAGCAGCGGGCCGCTGGGCACGGTACGGGGGCAGCGGCTGCCGGTGCGGGAGGGTCAGGAGCTCGACGTGGAGCTGCTGCACACACTGCCGCACAGCCCGCGTGACGCCGTCGCCGTCGTCGACGGCTACTCGATCGTCGTGCGTTCCGGGCGGCCTCATCTGGGAGCCAGGAGGCGCGTGCGGGTGGAAACGGCACTGCGCAGCGGCGGTGTCGCGGATCTGCTCTGAGGGCAGAACGACAGGCTCGATTGACACCGTCATGGCGATGCTCTACGATTGCTCGCCGTTGCGCCGAGGGAGGCTGCATGACCGACGTTCCCCAGACCTACGCCGTGGTCCGGCTGGGTGGTAGACAGTACAAGGTGAAAGAGGGCGACGAACTGCTCGTCGACCGGCTTCCGGTGGAGCCTGGAGAGACCGTCACGGTCGCTCCGCTGCTGGTCCACCAGGGTGGCAAGGCGGCCGATACTACGGTGCCGTCCGGCGCCGCGGTCACGGCCCGCGTCGTCGATCACGAGCTGGGCGCCAAGATCCGCGTCTTCACGTACAAGCCCAAGAGCACGTACAAGAAGATGCGTGGTCACCGCAGCCGTCTGTCGCGCATCATGATCGAGTCCATCGCCCTCAAGGAGAAGAAGAGTGGCTCATAAGAAGGGCGCCGGCACCAGCCGCAACGGTCGCGATTCGGCCGCCAAGCGGCTGGGCGTCAAAGCATTCGCCGGTCAGGTCGTCCCGGCCGGCTCCATCATCGTCCGTCAGCGCGGCACGCGCTTCCGTCCCGGCGAAGGCACCGGCCTGGGCACCGACCACACGGTCTATGCCAGGGTCTCCGGCCGCGTCGTCTTCCGCACCAGCGGCGAGCGTCGATTCATCTCGGTCGTTCCCGAGTGATCCGCCGTCCGCCGGCGTCGTGCCGGCGGACGCTCAGACATGCTTGCCGACCACGCCAAGATCTGTGTCCAGGGCGGACACGGCGGTAGCGGCTGCATGAGCTTCCGGCGCGAGAAGTACGTCCCACGCGGTGGTCCCGACGGCGGCGACGGCGGACGCGGCGGCGACGTCGTGTTCGTCAGCTCAGAGCAGGTCCGCGACCTTGCCGGCTTCACACGACGGATCCACTATCGCGCTCCCGCCGGCGGTCACGGTCGCGGCGCCGGTCGCCACGGCGCCGACGGACGCACGCTGCGCGTCGAGGTGCCGCCCGGCACCGAGATCCGCACCCTCGACGAGGAGCTGCTGGCGGATCTCGTCGAGCCGGGTTCCGCCGCCGTCGTCGCCGAAGGCGGGGAGGGCGGACGCGGCAACCGCTGCTTCGTCTCGTCGACTCGTCGTGCCCCTCACTTCGCCGAACGCGGACTGCCCGGCCAGGAGCGCTGGCTGCTGCTGCACATGAAGCTCCTCGCAGACGTCGGCCTGGTCGGCGCTCCCAATGCCGGCAAGTCGTCGCTCCTGGCGGCTCTCACGCGGGCCCGCCCGAAGATCGCCGCCTATCCCTTCACCACCATCGAGCCGAATCTCGGCGTGCTGACGCTCGACGACGGACGCACGCTCGTCCTGGCCGACATCCCGGGTCTCATCGAGGGCGCCAGCGAGGGCGTCGGTCTGGGACACGAGTTCCTCGCCCACGTCGAGCGCACCCGGGCGCTGGTCTACGTAGCCGACGCTTCCCAGGGCGAAGAGACGGCGCGCGGCGATCTGCGGACGGTGCACGCCGAGCTGGAGGCGTTCCAGCCGGCACTGGTCCGCCGTCCGCGCATCGTCGCCTTCAGCAAGGTCGACCTCGACGGCGGCGCCTGGGCGCGGGACCTGGAAGGGTCGCCGGACGTCGGCTTCGGTGCGCCGTGTCCCGTCGTCGCGGTCTCGAGCGCGTCCGGTTTCGGCTTGTCCACGCTCGTCGAGACGATGCAGCGGGCGCTGCCCCCCGTCGCCGAGTCGGTACCGGAGGTCGTGCGGCCGTCTGCGGTGCTGCGGCCGGGCGGCGACCGCACGGCCGATTTCGCCGTCGATCGAGAGGGACGTTCATGGCGCGTCCGGGGCGTCGCCCTGGAGAGGCTGGTCGCCAAGGCAGACCTCGACAACGAGGAGGCGGTCGCCTACCTGCAGCAGGTCATGGAGCGCGCCGGCGTCTCTGCGGCGCTACGACGCGCCGGCGCCGAGCCCGGAGCGACGGTGCTGGTCGGCGAGAGCGAGTTCGAACTCTTCTGACAGCGTCGGCCGGCGTGGGCCGCGGCCGCGGCGTGGTACGCTTGCGGCACGATGAGCATCAAGCAGATCTGCGGACAAGCGCGAGCGGCGGCGGTCGTCATGGCCGGACTGCCGCGGACGCGCAAAGACGAGGCGCTGGAGCGCATCGCCGAGGCCATCGCGCGGCGCCGCGACGAGATCCTGCGGGAGAACGCTGAGGACATCGCCGCCGCCCGCGGCGCCCACCTCGGCGACGAGACGATCGACCGTCTGTACCTCGACGAGGAGCGTCTGGCGGAGCTGGCGGCAGACATCCGCCGGCTGACGGTACTCGACGACCCAGTGGGGGCGATCGAGCGCGGTGGGCGGCTCGACGGAGGTCTTGAGATCCGCGAGCTGCGAGCCCCGTTCGGTGTCGTCGGCGTCATCTACGAGTGGCACCCGCGCACTACCATCGACGCGGCTGCGGTCTGCCTCAAGGCCGGCAACGCGTGTGTGCTGCGGGGCGCCGCGTCGGGCAAGCACAGCAACCGCATGCTCGCCGAGGTCGCCGAAGGAGCCGTCCTCGAGGCGGGGTTGCCGCCGGGGACGGTGTCCCATCTGTCGACCGAGCCGGAGGAGTTGCTGGATCTGCTACAGGACCCCGGCTGCCTGGACCTCGTGGTGCCGCTGGGCGGCGACGATCTGCGCAAGTACGTCGGTACGCACGCAATCGCTCCCTCGCTCACGTCGGGCGCCGGCAACTGCCATGTCTACGTCGATGCGGCTGCGGACCTGCAGGAGGCCGAGGCGATCGTGATCAACGCCAAGTGCACGCGTGCCGCTCATCCGACCGCCGCGGAGACCCTCCTGGTCCACGGGTCGGTGGCGCGTGCCTTCCTGCCGGGCATCATCAAGGAGCTCGACCGGCGCGGCGTCGAGGTCTACGGCGACCGCACGACGATCGATCTGGCGGCGGACGTCACCGTCAAGCGAGCCACCGCCGCGCACTACGAGAAGGAGTTCCTCACGGCGCGCATCGCGGTGCGCGTCGTGGCATCGATCGACGAGGCGGTCGCGCACATCGCGCGGTTCGGCACGGGAAGCGCCGAGGCGATCGTCACCGAAGACCTGGCGGCAGCTCGCGTGTTCACCGAACGGGTCGATGCCGCGTGTGTCTTCGTCAACGCGTCGACCCGGCTGGCCGACGGCGCAGCCTTCGGGCACGGCGTCGATCTCGGGGTCTGTACTCAGAAGCTGCATCTGCGCGGACCCATCGGGCCGCACACCCTGACGTGCTCCAAGTATGTGGTCTGGGGCGATGGCCACGTCCACCAGTGACGCCGCCGGTCGGCGGCGCGTCGGCATCCTGGGCGGCAGCTTCAACCCGCCGCACCTGGGCCACCTGATCATCGCGTCGCAGGCTCACTACGAGCTCGGCCTGGCCGGGGTCGTGTTCGTGCCCGCATGGTCACCTCCCCACAAGGTGATCGAGGACCATGTCACCGCCGAGACGCGTCTGCGCCTCGCGACGGCGGCGGTCGGCGGCGACCCGCGTTTCTCGGTGTCGGCGGTCGAGATCGAGCGTCGGCTGCGGTATACGGTCGAGACGCTGGCGGCGCTCTCCGGCGAGCTCGGCGACGCCGATCTGTGGTTCATCGTCGGCTCCGACTCGCTGCTGGCGCTGGCGACTTGGAAGGATCCCTCGGGCATCCTCGAACGCTGTCGTCTTGCGGTGGCCCCCCGGCCGGGCGACGACCCGCGGCTGATCCGTGAGCACGCCGGACGCTACAACGCTGAGATCCTCAGCACCCCGGCCATCGGGTTGTCCTCGAGCGACGTGCGCGCCCGGGTGCGCAGAGGTGCTCCGCTGCGGTACCTGGTGCCCGAAGCGGTCGCGCTCCTCATCGAGCGGCTGGGCCTGTATCGAGGCGCCGCCGGGCGTCGCGACCCGAGGTAGGGCGTCGCCGTGTGCGGGGACTGTGTGGGATCGCCATGAAGGATTGCCGACATGCCGCACGAACGGCTGGAGCGTGATGCCGCACGAGGCAGAGAGCATCATGAGAGAGCGCGTGAGCCGGCGGCTCTTCGAGCACAGTCGGGGCGTGGCGATGACGTGTGTCGAGCTGGCCGACCTCTGGGGAGCGTCGGCCGTGGAGGCCGAGACGGCCGGATGGCTGCACGACTACTGCAAGGAGCTCGATGCCGATGAGATCCTGGCTCGAGCGGAACGGATGGGCCTGTCCGTCAGCGCCATCGAGCGGCGGCGGCCGGTGCAGCTCCTGCATGCGCCGGTGGGGGCCGCCGAGGTGGCACGGCTCGGTGTCTCGGCGGCGGTCTGCCGGGCCATCGAGAGGCACACCGTCGGCGGCGCCGGTATGGACCTGCTCGACCGCTGTCTCTATGTGGCCGATGCTGCCGAGCCCGGCCGTCAGTACCCGGGCGTCGACGAGCTCCGACGACTGGCTCGCCGCTCGCTCGACGAGGCAGTGGCCTGGAGCGCGCGCCGGACGCTGATCCGGCTGGTCGAGCGCGGCCGGGCCATACACCCCGGCACCACGGCGCTCTACAACGAGACCTGCCGCTGACCAGGGAGTCACCGGATGCCGAAGGGATACCGGACACGCTACGTGAAGAAACGCCGCCGCGAGCGGCGCCAGCGCTGGCAGCTCGTGCTGCTGTATGCCGTCGCCCCGCTGGTGGCGCTGGGCGCCGTGGTGGGCGCCTACTTCCTCGCCCGCGCCCTCACCGCGACCGAGCAGGTCGATCCCGACCGGGGGCGCATGGTACTGATCGTCGTCGGCGCAGAGGACGACGGCCAGCCGGCGGCCGGGCTGGCGCTCTACGATCCGGTGCGGCGCTCGTATCGCTTCTACACCGTGCCGCGAGCCCTGCTCCTGGAAGGACCGCAGGGCGAGTACGTGATGGCCGGCGACCAGATGGGCACGCCGGCGTTGCGCCGCGACCTCGGCCGGCTTGTCGGCGTCCCGTTGAAGGACGAGCTGCGGCTCAGCTACCGGCAGCTGGCACGCATCGCCGGTGACACGACGCTCAGGATCACGCTGGAGCGGCCGGTCGAGCTGCGCGTGGACGGTGCCTGGCGGACGTATGAGGACGGCATCGAGGTACCGGCAGACCGGCTGGAATCGCTGCTCGCGGCTGAGGGACGTGACGGCGAGGACGAGGACACCATGGCGCAGGCGGCCTTCGCGGCGCTCCTCCATGCGGGAGCGCTGCGGACCGCTGAGCAGCGCCGCGCGGTCGTCGAAGAGTCGACCGCCGAGGTCTCCGATGAGACGCGCCGGGCGGCCGCTGGGCGCGCCCTGACCGGTCTGTTGTCGCGGCCGGTCGACGTCGCCCGCTTTCCGTCAGAAGGCAAGGTGTCGGAAGGCCAGTTCGCGTTCCGGCCCGATCGCAGCACGGTGATGACGGACATCACTCGCCTGGCGCCGGGCTACGCGGCCCGCTACACGATCCTCATCCGCAACGGCACCGGCGAAGCGGGCATCGGCGGCCTCGTCCACCAGCGCCTGGCGGTGCTCGATGCGGCTCTGCCGTCGCCGGCCAACGCCGACTCGTTCGACTACGATCGCACGGAGATCCTGGCCGGCTCCGACGCCCTGGCCGTGGCCGAGGACGTGCGTGCTATACTCGGCCGCGGCGTCGTGCTGAGTGGCGAGCAGCTGCCGGCCCGTACGCTGGTCGTGATCGTGGGAGCGGATCTACAAGTGAGGGACCTGCAGTAGGTACATCGCCGGAGTTCCAGAGGAGCGTGCGCCTGGCGCAGTCCGCCGTCCGTGCAGCTCTCGCCAAGAAGGGCCGCGACGTCGTCGTTCTCGATATGTCGCAGGCGGTCACGTACACCGACCTCTTCGTCCTCGTCACCGGTTCTACCACGCGTCAGACCCACGCCATCGCCGAAGGCGTGCGGCGCACGTTGCGGGACGAGGGTATCCGACCGGTCCGGGTGGAAGGCGGACGGGCCGGCGAGTGGATCCTGATCGACTACCTCGATGCCGTGGTGCACGTCTTCACCCCCGAGTCGCGGGCGTTCTACAGACTCGAGCAACTCTGGGGAGATGTACCGCGTCTGACGATCGCCGATGGTGAGGAAGAGAGGGAGTGGCGCTTCACGCTCGAAGACGAGGGAGGCACTGGAGCCGGGGAGGAGACGGCATGACCGTAAGGATGCGTCTGGTCGCTCTCGTGGTGATGGCGACGGTCGTGGTGATGGGTGTGTGCGCTGAAGCGTCGGCCGCCGGCGGTCGTCTCAACAACGCCGAGCGACAGGTCATCAAGCTCATCAACGTCCAGCGTCAGAAGCACGGCGTGGCGCCTCTCAGGATCTCGAGAGCCCTGTGCCGGGCCGCCGAGCGTCACTCGATCGACATGCGTCGCCGGCAGTACTTCGGCCACTCCTCGCTCAACGGCGCCTCCATCGCCGCGCGCGCCGTCGCCGGCGGCTACCGTCGCAGCGGATGCTCGGCGTGGCGGGTCGGCGAAGTCATCGGCTGGGGCAGCGGACCGCACCGTACGCCGGCCGCGCAGGTCCGGGCCTGGATGCGCAGCAGCACGCACAGGGCGGTGCTTCTGTCACCGGCATGGCGACACGTCGGTGTCGGCAGGGTGACGGGGTCGTTCTGCGGGGTGGCTCGGACCGCCATCTACACCGTCGACGTCGGCCTGCGCCGATAGGTCGACCCGGGGCGGCTGCGTCAGTCGCCGCTGCAGCGCGGTATCACCGTCATCCTCACCATGGCGATTGTGCGTGTGTCTGTATGGCGCTAGAATGCGAACGTATGTTCGTCTCCGCACAGAGCATCCTGCACGTCGACATGGACGCCTTCTTCGCATCGGTCGAGCAGGCACGCCGACCGGAGCTGCGCGGCCGGCCGGTCATCGTCGGCGGACCGCCAGGCACCCGCAGCGTGGTCGCCACGGCGTCCTATGAGGCGCGAGCGTTCGGCGTCCGCACAGCCATGCCGACCGCCCGCGCGCAGCAGCTCTGCCCGCAGGCCGTCTTCCTGCGCGGCGACCTGGCGGCCTATGCAGCCGTACACGAACGTCTCGTCGGCCTCTTCCGCCTGTTCACCGATCGTGTCCAGGTCGTCTCGATCGACGAGGCGTATCTGGACGTGTCGGGGTGCCGACGGCTCTTCGGACCGCCGCGGGCCATCGCCTGCCGCATCCAGGAGCTGGTGTACGACCGCGAAGGTATCACCTGTTCTGTCGGCATCGGCTCCGGCAAGCTGCTCGCCCGGCTGGCCTCGGAGCTTGCCAGGCCGGCCGGCCTCGGTGAGCTCACCGACGCCGATGTATGCGGCCGGCTGCGCGAGCTGCCGGTGCGGGATCTGCTCGGCGTCGGCGCCGTCACCGAGGCGCGGCTGGCGGCGCTCGGCATCACCACGGTCGCCCTGCTGCAGGACGCGGCGCTGCCGCTGCTCTCGGCCGCCTTCGGGAGCGGCGCGTACGCGCTCAAGCAGCTCGCCTTCGGGCGCAGTCTGGCCTCGCCGGTCCGTTCCCGGCGCCGGCTCCCCAAGTCGCTGGGCAAGGAGGTCACCTTCGACGAAGACACCGCCGACGGCGATCGTTTGCGGGCCACGCTGCTGCGCCTGGTCGACCACGCCATGACGCGCCTGCGGGCCAAAGGGCTGGCGGCCCGGACGGTCACCCTGAAGCTGCGCTACAGCACGTTCCACACCATCACCAGACGGACGACGCTGCCGCATGCGACGGGAGCCACGCAGCCGGTCTATGGGGCCGCCGTAGGCCTGCTCGACCATGTCGCGCTGGACGGCCGCCTCGTCCGCCTGCTCGGCGTCAGCCTCGGTGACCTGCACGCCAGGTCGTTCCAGCTTACGCTCGACGACGTCTGGAAGGAGACCTCGCTCGACGAAGCGGTCGACCGGATCCGCGCCAGGTACGGCACCGCGAGCATCGGACGGGCGGGCGCCGCCCTGGTCTCATCGGCGCTGCTCCCGGCGCGGCGGGAAGCAGGATGAATCGCAGGCTCACGGGCGGCGTGTCGATGGTAGACTCCTGTGTTCACACCACCCTCGCCGGACGGCGCCCGCCCGGGCGCACGGCCGGCTTCCGCCGGCAGGGGCGCCCAGACGACACAGGAGATCGAGCATGAACGACCCGGGCAAGATCAGGAACATCGCACTCGTCGGTCACCGGGGAACCGGCAAGACCTCACTGTTGGAAGCGATGCTCTACCGGTCGGGCGTGGTGACGCGGCTGGGCTCGGTGCAGGATGGCACGACCGTCTCGGACTTCGACGACGATGAGAAGCGGCGCCAATTGAGCCTCTCGGGCACCCTGACGCACATCGAGCGCCAGGGGGTCGGCTTCAACCTCCTCGACACGCCCGGCGACTCCAGCTTCCTGGCAGACACCATCGCGGCGCTGCGGGTCGTCGAGACGGCCGTCATGGTCGTCAACACCGTCAACGGCGTCGAAGTCCAGACGGAGCGCCTGTGGGCGCGCGCCGACGAGCGCGGTCTGGCGCGGGTCGTCTTCTGCAACATGCTCGACCGCGAACGGGCCGATTTCGCGGGCGTCGTCGAAGCGCTGCGCGACGCTTTCGGCACGCAGGTGGTGCCGGTCCATCTGCCGATCGGCGCCGAGCACGACTTCCGCGGCGTCGTCGACCTGCTGCGCGGCACAGCCTCTGTGGTGGACGACGGCTCGACGTCGGAAGCCGAGGTCCCGGCCGACATGGCCGACGCGGTGGCCGAGGCGCGCGATGCCCTCATCGAGGCGATCGTCGAGACCGACGACGCTCTCATGGAGCAGTACCTGGAGGGCGAGGAGATCGGCGCCGACGCGCTCATCGAGGCCTTCGCCGCCGCCTTCCGCGTCGGTCGTCTCTTCCCGGTGGCGGCCGGGTCGGCGACGCACCTCGCCGGCGTCGACGCGCTGCTCTCCCTGCTCGACGGGTCACCGTCACCGCTCGACATCGCGCCGCCGCCCGGCATCGCCGGGGACGGCGAGGGTGTCGAGCTGATCTGTGATCCGGCTGCCCCCACGGTGGCTCTCGTCTTCAAGACCTTCGCCGACCAGTTCAGCGGACACGTGAACGTGTTCCGCGTGTTCCAGGGCACGGTCACCAGCGACAGCGGCGCGACGATCACCCGCGACGGCCACAAAGAACGACTCGGTCAGCTTCTCAAGCCACAGGGCAAGGAACAGAAGCAGATCGACGAGCTGGTCGCCGGCGATATCGGCGCGGTCGCCAAGCTCAAGGACGTCGTCACCGGCGACGCCATCTGCGCCGAGGGCACCAGCGTCGCCTTCCCGCCGTTCGGCTTCCCGGCTCCGCTCATGTCGTTCGCCGTCGCCGCCAGGAGCAAGGGCGACGAGGACAAGGTCATGAACGCCCTGCGCCGGCTCTCGGAAGAGGACCCCATGCTGCAGGTGCACCGCGACACCCAGACCGGCGAGACCATCGTCTCGGGGATGAGCCAGGTCCACGTCGAAGTGGCCGTGGAGCGCATGAAGCGGCGCTTCGGCGTCGAGGTCGACTTGCACCCCCCACGGGTGCCGTACCGCGAGACTATCAAGGGCACGGCCAAGGCGCAGGGCAAGCACAAGAAGCAGACTGGTGGTCGCGGTCAGTTCGCCGACACGTGGATGGAGGTGTCGCCGCGCGCTCGCGGCGAGGGCTTCGAGTTCGTCGACAAGATCGTCGGCGGCGCCATCCCGCGCAACTTCATCCCGGCCGTCGAGAAGGGCATCGTCGAGGCCATGAGCGACGGCTTCCTGGCCGGCTACCCGCTCGTCGACGTCCAGGTGCGGCTGTATGACGGCAAGCATCACCCGGTCGATTCCTCGGACATGGCCTTCAAGATCGCCGGCTCCATCGGCTTCAAGGCTGCCGTCGAGAAGGCCCAGCCGGTACTGCTCGAGCCGATCATGAACGTGCATATCACCGCCCCCGAAGAGAACACCGGCGACGTCATCGGCGATCTCAACTCCCGTCGCGGACGCGTGCTCGGCACCGATCCGCGCGGCCAGTACAGCGTCGTGAGCGCCGAGGTACCGCTCGCGGAGATGCTCAGCTACGCACCGGATCTGACCTCCATGACCGGCGGTCGCGGCGACTACACGATGGAGTTCCTGCGCTACGAAGAGGTACCGGCGCACATCGCGCAGAAGGTGATCGACGAGGCCGCCAAGGCCAGAGAAGAGTCCAGGTAAGGGGGTCACGCGATGTCGGGACACTCCAAGTGGTCGACGATCAAGCACAAGAAGGGCAAGGAAGACGCCAAGCGCGGCCAGCTCTTCTCGAAGCTCTCACGGGCGATCATGGTGGCCGCCCGTGAGGGTGGTCCCGATCCTTCGACGAACGCCGCCCTCGAGGCGGCCATCGAGAAGGCACGCACGTACAGCATGCCCAAGGACAACATCGAGCGCGCCGTCCAGCGTGGGTCGGGACAGACCGGCGGCGAGGCTTTCGAGTCGATCGTCTACGAAGGGTACGGCGCTGCCGGCGTGGCCATCCTCGTCGAGGCTCTCACAGACAACCGCAACCGGACGGCGGCCGAGGTCAGAGGCGCATTCACCAAGCACAACGGCAGCCTCGCCGAGCCTGGGGCCGTGAGCTGGGTCTTCGATCGCCGCGGGTCCATCATCGTCGATGCCGGCAAGCACGGGGAAGACGAGGTGATGACGGCCGCTCTCGATTCCGGCGCCGATGACGTGGTCCTCGACGGCTCGAGCTTCCAGATCATCACCGAGCCGTCCGACCTCCACGCTGTGCGCGATGCACTCGTCGCAGCCGGCATCGAGCTCGAGGCGGCGGAGCTCACGATGATCCCCAAGAGCACCGTCACCCTCGATGAGGCCGACGCCAGACGCGTGCTGCGACTCGTCGATGCGCTGGAAGACAGCGACGATGTGCAGGAGGTCTACGCCAATTTCGACATCCCCGAAGACGTCCTCGAAGCGGCGGCCGGCTGAGCCGGACGCCGCGTTCGCTCGCAGATGATCATCCTCGGCATCGACCCGGGCACGGCCAGCACAGGCTGGGGCGTCGTGCGCGCCGATGGCAACCGGCTGTCGTCCCTGGGACACGGGTGCATCGTCACCACCACCCGCGATGCCACCGCCGCTCGTCTGCAGCGCATCCACGAGGAACTCGGATCGTTGCTCCGGCGTTTCCGGCCGGACGCCATGGCCGTCGAGGAGCTCTTCGTCAACGTCAACGTCAAGACGGCGCTCACGGTTGGGCATGCGCGCGGCGTCATCATGCTGGCCGCAGCGGAGCACGGCATCGACTGTGTCGACTACTCACCGCTGACGATCAAGCAGGCTGTGACCGGCTACGGGCGGGCCAGCAAGGTCCAGGTGCAGGAGATGACCAAGGTCCTGCTGGCGCTCGACCGTATCCCGCACTCGGATCATGCCGCCGACGCTCTCGCCGTGGCGATCACGCATGCCCATGTGGCCCGCTCCGGCGTCGCTCGCGCGGCGGCCGCAGCGGCATCGCCGTCAGATCGTGACCCGCGGTGCCCGGCCAGGGTGCGGCGATGATCGCGCAGGTCAGCGGCACACTCCTGGAAGTCGATGCCGATCGCGTCGTCGTCGATGTCGGCGGCGTGGGATTCGAGCTGCTGGTGCCCGGACCTGTCGCAGGCCGGGCTGCCGTCGACGTGGGGGAGAGGGCGACCTTCATCACGCACTTGCACGTCCGCGACGACGCGCTGCAGCTGTTCGGCTTTCAGAACCGCCGCGAGCTGGTCTTCTTCCGCCAGCTCATCGCCGTCAGCGGGGTCGGACCCAAGGTGGCACTGGCGATACTGTCCGCCTACCGGGTCGAGGATCTCGAGCTCGCCGCCCTGCAGGGCGATCACAAGCGCTTCGAATCGATCCCCGGCATCGGCCGCAAGCTGGCCCAGCGGCTTGTCGTGGAGCTCAAGGATCGCATCGTGCCGGTCGAGCCGGGCGTGGGCGCCGGGCCGCCCGGCCCCGCCGCCGCGGCAGCCGATCTGCTGGGCGCCCGTTCCGCTCTGGTCAACCTCGGCCTGGGGCTGGGCGAGGCCGAAGAGGCGCTCAGAGGCGCACCGACCGACGCAAGCGTGGAAGAGCTGATCCGCTACGCCCTCGCCAAGGCCAGGACCTGATGGCCGGCCACGATCGGGACAGGCGCGGTCTTACTACAAGGAAGGCGAGATGACCGGTCCCGATCCCCGCCAGGCGGGAGGCCGCCTCGGAGACCCGCAGGAGACCGACGACGAACGTGACATCGAAGTCTCTCTGCGTCCGCGGCGGTTCGCCGAGTTCGTCGGTCAGCGCGCGGTCAAGGAACAGCTCGAGATCTTCGTCGCCGCCGCGCGCAAACGCGGCGAGACGCTCGACCACGTCCTGCTGGCGGGGCCGCCCGGCCTGGGGAAGACCACCCTGGCCGGCATCATCGCTGCCGAACTCCAGGTCCACGTCCACACCACCTCCGGGCCGGCGCTGGAACGCAAGGTCGACGTTGCCGGCCTGCTGACCAATCTGGAGCAGGGCGATGTGCTCTTCGTCGATGAGATCCACCGGCTCAACGCCGCCATCGAAGAGGTTCTCTACCCGGCGATGGAGGACTACGAGATCGACATCATGATCGGTGAAGGGCCGGCGGCCAGGAGCATCCGCATGGCCGTGCCTCCGTTCACGCTGATCGGAGCGACCACGCGCACCGGGCTCCTCACGACACCGCTGCGCGACCGCTTCGGCGTCTGGCAGCGCCTCGACTACTACGACGAGGACGAGCTGGCGGCGATCGTGCGCCGCTCGGCGCGCATCCTCGGCACACGCGTCGACGACGAGTCGGCCGGCGAGATCGCGCGCCGGGCACGCGGCACGCCGCGCGTCGCCAACCGGCTGCTGCGGCGAGTCCGCGACTACGCTGAAGTGCGTCACGACGGCGCCGTGACGCGCCCGATCTGCCTCGCCGCTCTCGAGCTCTTCCAGGTCGACGAGGAGGGTCTCGACAAGCTCGACCGAGATGTCCTGCTCACCATCTGCCAGAAGTTCGACGGCGGTCCGGTGGGTCTGGACACGCTGGCCGTGGCGCTGGGCGAAGAGGCCGACACCCTCATGGACGTCTACGAGCCGTACCTGATCATGCGCGGCTTCCTCAAGCGCACGCCGCGCGGTCGCGTCCTTACTCAGTCCGGATATCGTCACTGTGGCATCGAGCCGCCTGAAGGCCCGGCGCGGCTCTTCGGCTGAGGCGATGGCTACCGACGACGACCGACTTCTCCTCCACGCGTGCTGCGGGCCGTGCGCCAGCGTCGCGGTGCCCGACTGGCGTGAGGCCGGCCGCACCGTGACGACCCTGTTCTTCAATCCCAACATCGAGCCGGCGGCCGAGTACCGCCGGCGACTGGAGAGCATGCGCACGCTGGCCGGTGCGGTCGCGGCGCCGCTGATCGTTGTGGAGGCCGACGAAGCGGGGGACGAGACGCAGCGGGCGTTCGAGGCGTGGCGCGATGCCGTTTCTGCCGTCGGACCGGCCGACCGCGAGGCACGCTGCCGGCTCTGCATCGTCGTGCGCCTCTTCGAGTCGGCCCGACAAGCGGCACAACGCGGCTTTCCAAGGTTCGCCACGACGCTGTCGGTGAGCCCCTACCAGATGCACGACGCCATCGAGGAGGCGGGCCTCATGGCAGCGGCCACGTTCGGGGTCGAGTACCTGTACAGGGACCAGCGGCCGCTGTTCCAGCGGCACTACGAGGAGAGCCGGCGCCTCGGTCTGTACCGGCAACCATATTGCGGCTGCGCGCTCAGCAAATGGGAAGCCTGGCACCAGAAGCGCGCCCGCCGTGCGTCGGCGCCGTGAGACCGCGTCGGGTCGGCGGTGACCGTGGAGCTTGACGATCTGGACTATCACCTGCCGCCGGAACTCATAGCGCAACAGCCGCTGGATCCGCGCGACGCCGCCCGTCTGCTCGTGTGTCGCGGCGCCACGCCGGCAGTCGCCGCAGCCGGAGCCGCCGGTCTGGCTCTGGAGGATCGCCACGTCCGCGAGCTGCCCGGACTGCTGCATCCGGGCGACCTCCTCGTCCGTAACGACACCCGCGTGCTGGCGGCGCGGACGTACTTCCGGCGGCCCAGCGGCGGCCGGCTGGAGGTGCTGTTCCTGCATGAGCTCGGGGACGAGGCCGCGTCCGCGGTCGATCGTGTCGCCGACGCGCCCGTACTCGAGACCGCGGCTGCCGCACCCGGGACAGATCCCGACGCGAGCGCCGATCGGCGGACGCGGGTGGAGGCTGCCGAGACCCCGGGCGCGCCGCTTCGGGATGAGGAGGTGTGGGAGGTCCTGGTCCGCGGCCGGCCGCGGGTCGGAGAGCGCTTGTGCTGCGTCGCCGATGACACGTGGCGGCTGGACGTCGTGCATCGCTTCGGGGACGGTCGCTGGCTGGTCCGCAACACCGCCGGGACGCCGGTCCAGACGCTTCTGGCCCGACACGGCGAGACGCCGCTGCCGCCGTACATACGTCTTCCCCTTGACGACCCGGAACGGTACCAGACCACCTTCGCCGCGCAGTCGGGCTCGGCGGCGGCGCCGACCGCGGGGCTGCACTTCACTCGACAGCTGGACCGCAGGCTCGCCGAAGCCGGCGTACAGATCGCCGAGCTGACGCTGCATGTGGGGCTCGGCACCTTCAAACCGCTCGATGACGCCACGCTGCGCGGCGGTCGTCTGCATGCCGAGCGCTTCACCGTCCCGCAGGAGGTCTGGCGGCGTGTGTCGGCGACCCGGGCGGCCGGCGGCCGGGTCGTGGCGGTGGGGACCACGGTCGTCCGCGCACTCGAGCACGTCGCCGCCTCAGCTGCGCCGCTCCAGCCGGCCGCGAGCCCGGTGGGCGGAGACGACGCCGGGGGGACGGACGATGTGACGGCAACGGCGACAGGCGGCGGCACGATCCGCGGCACGACCGATCTGCTGATCTCACCCGGGTACAGGTTCCGTGTCGTCGATGCGCTGCTGACCAACTTCCACCTGCCGGGCAGCAGCCTTCTGGCGCTGACAATGGCGTTCTGTGGCGTCGAGCAGACGCGCGCCGTCTATCGGCATGCCGTGGCCCGGCGCTACCGCTTCTACAGTCTCGGCGACGCCATGCTCGCTATCGACCGCTGATGCGATGACGGCCAGCGCGACCAGCCACTTCTCCTTTGTCGTCGAGTCACGCGATGGGCGGGCGCGCGCGGGACGACTGCGCACACCGCATGGGGAGGTCGAGACGCCCTGCTTCATGCCGGTGGGGACCAAAGGGACCGTCAAGGCGGTGTCTCCGGCACAGCTCGCCGGGATCGGCGCCCAGATCGTCCTGGCCAACACGTACCATCTCGCCCTGCGCCCCGGCGTCGAGCTGGTGGCGGCGCACGGCGGGCTGCACGGCTTCATGGGCTGGTCCGGTCCCATCCTTACCGACTCCGGCGGCTTCCAGGTGTTCAGCCTGGCAGACACACGCGTGGTCCGGGACGACGGCGTCGAGTTCAGCTCTGCCTACGATGGCTCCCGTCATCTCTTCACACCGGACGGCGTCATGCGGCTCCAGGAGGCACTGGGCGCCGACATCGTGATGTGCCTCGACGAATGCCCGCCGGCCACCGCCGAGCGACACGAGGTGGAACGTGCGGTCGAGCGCACGACACGCTGGTCGGCCGCCTGCAGGGCCGCCCAACGGCGCCGCGACCAGCTTCTGATCGCCATCGTGCAGGGTGGTACGCACGAGGACCTGCGACGGCGGTCGGCGGCCGATCTGCTCCAGATCGGCTTCGAGGCGTACGCCATCGGCGGCCTCTCGGTCGGCGAACGTGGTGAAGAGATGCTGGAGACGGTCGATCTGATGGACGAGTTGCTGCCCGACGAGCGACTGCGGTACTTCATGGGCATCGGCGATCCGCGCGGCATCGTCGACGTCATCGCCCGCGGCGTGGACGTCTTCGACTGCGTGCTCCCGACCCGGATGGCACGCACCGGTACGGCCCTGCTGCGTGACGGCTCGCGCGCCAATCTCCATAACGCGCGGTTCGCCGCCGACCTCGCGCCGCTCGACCCGACCTGCGACTGTCCCTGCTGCACCGCCTTCAGCCGCGCCTATCTGCGTCACCTGGTCAACCAGCGCGAGTTGCTGGCCCATCAGCTCTTGACCCTGCACAACCTGCGGACTCTGGTAAGATTATGCGCTGATGCCCGCGTGGCCATCCGCGCGGGTCGCTTTGCAGAAATGGCCGTCTCCGTCGCCGGCAGGTGACCGCCGGCGGCCGAAACGCCCACAAGGGGGAGTTGTACAGTGAACGGCACCGTCATGCTCATCATCTACGTCGTCCTGTTCGGCGGCATCTTCTACTTCCTGGCCATCCGCCCGCAGCGTCGCCAGAAGCAGCAGCATCAGGAGATGGTCACGATGCTCAAGCGCGGCGATGAAGTGGTCACCATCGGCGGCGAGTACGGCACCGTGAAGAAGGTCGGCCCCGACTGGGTCATGATCGAGATCGCGCCGCGCACGCAGGTCAAGTACATGAAGCGCGCCATCTCGTCCATCACGACGCCCGACATCGAGGAAGAAGAAGAGTACATCGAGGAAGAAGAGTACGAGGACGAAGAGGTCGCCGAGCTCGAGGCCGGCGATGAGGGCGTCTACGACGAAGAGGAAGAGTACGAAGAGGAATACGTCGACGCCGAGGGCGACGACGAGGAGTACGACGAAGAGTACGCGGAAGAGGAAGCCCTCGAGGAGGAGGAGACGTACGACTCTCTCGAGGCGGAAGAAGAGGCTCCCACAGCGCCGGAGGCTCCGGCAGCTGAGAAGGCGCCGAAGCGGCGCGGCGGCTGAACAGAGGCGTAAGCGGCGTCGGCGGGTCGTCGACGCGATGACGGCGCAGACCGGAGCCGCAGGGCCCCGGCCTGCGCCTTTTACGTCTCATGCAGGGTTTCTCTGCCGCTGGAAGAAGAAGAGTCGGCGGATCGTGCCGGACTCTCGTATGGGTCTCGTCGGTGCTCTGGGCAGGCGCGGAAAGGGGTGCACGCCGTGGCGCACGTGATCGCCTTCGCCAATCAGAAAGGTGGCGTGGCGAAGACCACCTCGGCTCTGAACGTCGGCGCCGCGCTGCGCGAGCTCGGCCACCGGGTCCTCGGTGTGGACATGGACCCGCAGAGCAACCTGACGATGTGCCTGGGCATAGACCCGGAGCAGGTCGCCGCTTCGATGTACGACGTTCTGGTGGGGAAGACGGCCATCGAGGATGTCATCACAGAGGCGGAGATCGACGTCGCGGTCGGGAGCATCGACCTGGCCGGCGCCGAGCTCGCCCTGTCGGCGCAGATCGGTCGCGAGCGGGCCCTGCAGCGAGCCCTGCGGCCGGTCGACGAACGCTACGACTTCATCCTGATCGACACGCCGCCGTCGCTGGGTCTGCTGACCATCAACGCCCTCACGGCGGCGCGGAGCGTCATCGTGCCGGTGCAGTGCGAGTACCTCTCACTGCGCGGGCTGGCACAGCTGGAACGGACGCTCGAGATGATCCGCGAGAATCTGAACCCGGACGTGACCATCCGCGGTATCCTGCCGACCATGTTCGATGCGCGTACGGTCCACGGGCAGGAGGCGGTGGCGGTCCTCAAAGAGAACTTCGGCCCCCTCGTCTTCTCGACGGTGGTGCGCAAGACGATCCGTTTTGCCGAAGCGCCGGTGCAGGGATGCTCGATCCTGAAGTACGATGGACGAGGGCCTGGCGCTGAGGCATACAGGGCAGTAGCACGCGAGGTGCTCAATGGAAAAGCGCGCCAGCATGCGTGACGGACTGAACGAGCTGTTCCGCCGCACGGATGACGAGGCAGGGCAGGCGGCCGCCGACACGGAGACCAGATCGCCGTCGCCGCTGGACGAACCGATCGTCGGCGGCGACCGACCGTACGTTACGACTATTAAAGTCGTCGGTATCGGCGGTGCCGGCACCAACGCCGTCAACCGCATGGTGGACTCCGGTATCAGGGGCGTCGAGTTCATCGCCGTCAACACGGACATCCAGTCGCTGGCCACCTGCGACGCCGATGTCAAGATCCACATCGGCCAGGAGATCACGCACGGGCTCGGCGGAGGAGCCGACCCCGAAGTGGGCCGTCTGGCCACGGAAGGCTCGCACGACGAGCTCAAGCAGGCTTTGCGCGGCGCCGACCTCGTCTTCGTCACGGCCGGCGAGGGCGGCGGTACCGGTACCGGCGGGGCGCCGGTCATCGCCGCCGTGGCACGTGAACTGGGGGCGCTGGCGGTGGCGATCGTCACGCGTCCCTTCTCCTTCGAGGGCCACCAGCGGCTGCGCCAGGCAGAGGAGGGCATCGCGGCCCTGCGCGCCACCGCCGACACGGTCATCACGATCCCCAACGACCGCCTCCTCGCGGCCGTCGATCGGACCACCTCGGTCGTCGAGGCGTTCCGCTTCGCCGACGACGTCCTCAGGCAGGGCGTCCAGGGCATCACCGACCTCATCACGGTCCCCGGTCTCATCAACCTCGACTTCGCCGACGTGCGCACCATCGTCCAGAACGCCGGTACCGCCCTCATGGGCGTCGGCCGCGCCTCCGGTGACGATCGCGCCATGGCGGCGGCCCAGGCGGCCATAACGTCGCCCCTGCTCGAGACATCCATTGAGGGCGCCCGCGGCATCCTGCTCAACATCACCGGCGGCGAGGACCTCTCGCTCTACGAGGTCAACGAGGCCGCCGGCGCCATCGCCGAGGCGGCCGATGAAGACGCCAACATCATCTTCGGTGCTCTCATGGACGCTGAGATGGCGGGCAGCATCGCGGTCACCGTCATCGCCACCGGTTTCGGACAGCCGCCGGAGCACGCTTTCGCCGACGCGGCCGCGCCGCCGCGCGACGAGGCGCCTGAACGCCGAGACGATCTGGGTACTCCGCTCGGGGACACCGGCGCGCCCCTGTTCGAGAGTCCGCCGAGCTTCGACGACGGTGAGCTCGACATCCCCTCCTTTGTCCGCAGGACGGGGGAGGACGACGGGGAATGACGTCCGCGCAGGCCTACCCGACAGGCCTGGACGTCGACCTCGACGTCTTCAGCGGACCGTTCGACCTCCTCGTCACGCTCGTTCTGCGTGAGGAGATCGACCTGTGGGAGGTCAGCGTCTCACGCCTTATCGGCGACTACGTGGTCCGCCTCGCCGACGCCGGTGAGTTCGACCTCGAGACGACATCGCAGTTCCTGGTCCATGTGGCGACGCTGCTCGAGATGAAGTCTCGTCTGCTGCTCTCGCTTCCCGGCGACGACGACATCGCCGACGTGGAGGCGGAGGAGGCCGGTGAGGAACTGCTCGCGGCGCTGGTGCGCTACACACAGTTCCGTCGCGCCGCCGAAAGCCTCGCCGGGCTCTGGAGCCGTCACGCCGGACGCATCGCCCGCCAGGCCGGTCTGCCGGCGCACTGTTCGCGTATTCCGGACCCCGGCCGGCGGCTACCGCCGGCCGCTCTCGCGGAGGCCATGGCACCGCTGCTCAGGGAGCCTGAGGCGCCCGACAGCAGCCATATCACCGACGTCGCCGTGACTTTGGTGGAGGAGTTGCGCCGGCTGCGGGTCCTTCTGCGGCGCGACGGTGCCTTCTCCTTCCAGTCCGTGGCGCCGCGGGGACGTCTGGAACGTGCTGTGACCTTTTTCGCCCTGCTCGAGCTGCACAATCGCGGTGAGGTCAGACTCGCCCAGAGGCGAGCGTTCGCCGACATCGTCGTCACCCCGCTGGCCGACGTGGAGGCGGCAGCGGCCGGATGACCGTCACGGTGTCGCTGCGATAGCATGGCAGCGTCGCCTGCGACGCCTCACGCTATGGATTTTCTCACCCGACGCCTCGAAGCGATCCTCTTCCTCGCGCCGCGCCCGGTGCCGGCTGCCGATCTGGCCGCTGCCTGCGCCACCGACGAAGAAACGGTCACGCACGCCGCCGGCGGTCTGGCGGCGGAGTACTCCTGCGGCCGCCACGGGGTGGAGTTGCGTGAGGTCGCCGGCGGCTATCAGCTCGTGGTCGCCGAGGACTGCGAGGAGGCCGTGATCAGCTACGGCGGCGCTCGCGCTCCCGAGGACCTCTCGCCGGCGCTGCTCGAGACGCTGAGCGTGGTCGCCTACCTGCAGCCGGCGACCCGTGCCGACGTGGCGCGCGTACGTGGCGTCTCGTCGGAGTGGGCGCTGGCGTCGCTCGAGGAGCGGGGGCTCGTCGCCGAGCAGGGTCGCGCCGAGACACCCGGAGCGCCGATCCTGTACGGCACCACCGACAGGTTTCTGACGGTGCTCGGATTGCGCTCTGTCGCCGACCTCCCGCCGCTGGACGGCTTCGCGCCGGACGCCGACGACGTAGAGGATCTGCGCGCGCGCCTGCTGGCCAACGCCGAGCGGAGGACGCCGTGAACGAGGAGACGGGACAGGACGCCACGCCAGGTGGCGGTGGGCACGGATCTGACGGTGGAGACGGCGCGCCTCAGAAGGACGACAAGCCGCGCGGCGAACGCAGTGGTCGCGGTCGCCGGCGCGGCGGCCGCCGGCGCGGGGGTCAGGGTCGTCGCGACGCTGCGCGTCAGGGTGGCGACGCGCCGAAGGCTCCGCCGGCGCCGCCCGCGGGCCTGGTCGGCTTCCTCGCCCGTGCCGGGCTCGGGTCGCGGCGCTACTGCGACGAGATGGTCCGCGCCGGCAGGGTCACCGTCAACGGCGAGGTCGTCGATTTCCCGCGCCAGAAGCTGGAGCCGGACGCCGTGGTCGCCGTGGACGGGGACGTCGTCGCGATGCGTCCTCTGAGGTACGTGCTGCTCAACAAGCCGCGTGGCGTGGCGTCCACACGCAGCGATCCGCATGCCGACAAGGTCGTCGTCGATGCCGTTCCCGATGGGCGCACGCTGTTCCCGGTGGGACGCCTCGATGTACAGACGACCGGTCTGATCATCCTCACCAACGACGGCGCGCTGGCGCATCGGTTGATGCACCCCAGCTACGGCGTCCCGAAGACCTATGTCGTGCGCGTCAGGGGACGGGTCGGCAAGCGCGCTCTGGCCACCTTGCGTACGGGGATACAGCTGGAGGACGGCATGACGGCCCCCGCCGAGGCGCGTCTCCTGAAACAGAGCGCCAAGACGGCACTCGTCGAGCTGACCATCCACCAGGGCCGTAAGCGGCAGGTCCGACGCATGTTCACCTCGCTCGGGCTCACCGTCGACGAGTTACACCGCCGGCGGTATGGACCGCTCTCGGACGCCGATCTGGCGGTCGGCTCGTGGCGCGACCTGAGAGACGACGAGCTCGAGGCTTTGCGTCGTGCCGCCGAGCACGTCGATGCCTGCGTCGACGACGAGCCCGAAGAACACGGCGTGACGCTGGCGGCGGAGGTGCCGGAGCCGGCCGCCGCAGACTCCGAGAGTGTCGGCTCGGCCGACGAGGCGCCTTCCGGGGGCGACGAAGACGCCGCCGGCGACGCGGACGCGGCAGGAGATGTCGGCGACGCGGGGCTCGCCGACGACGCGAAGGGCGCCGACCCCGCCGAGGAGATGCCCGCCGTTCCGGCGGAGGAGACGCCCGTTGAGGCGGCCGGGGAGATGCCCGCGCGAGATGCCGCCGCCGACCAGGGCGCTTCGGGCGACGAGCCGGACGACCGCCGCGCACAGCACCCGATCGGTGAGCCGGGAGACGAGCCGGACGCGGACTGACCGTCCGACTTTCCGGGCCGCAGGCCCGGTGTATACTCATGCGTCCCCGTCCCGACCGTGAGAGGAGGAGGGACGTCCGCAGCTGTCCCAAGGCTGTGCGCCGTTCGCGGCGCGACCACCGTCGAGACCGATGACGCCGACGCCATCCGTGTGCGCACTGCGGAGCTGGTCTCGGAGGTCCTGCGACGCAATGCGTTGCGCAGCGACGACATCGTCAGTGTCGTCTTCACGGCCACGCCCGACCTGACGGCCGACTTCCCGGCCGCCGCCGCGCGTACCGTCGGCCTGTCCGGCACACCGCTCCTTTGCGCCCAGGAGATACCGGTCTCTGGAGCGGTCGAGCGCTGCGTCCGGGTGCTGGTGCACTGCTATCTGCCCAATGGAGGCCAGGCACGGCATGTCTACCTCCACGGAGCCCGCCAACTGCGCCTGGACCTTCCCGAGTGATGCGCTTCGTCTCGACCCTGAAGGATGTACCGCCGTACGAGCCCGGAGCGCGCATCGAAGACGTCTCCGCCCGCTATGGGCTCGACGAGGTGGTGAAGCTCGCCTCGAACGAGTTCCCGTTGCCGCCTTTTGATGAGGTCAAGGCGGTGATCGCCGCCGGGATCGACGATCTCAACCGCTATCCGGACGGACACTGCCGTGAGCTGCGCGACGCCCTGGCCGAGCGATATGCGCACGACGCCGGCGGTGTGGTGGTCGGCAATGGCTCCTGCGAGCTCCTGCTCCTCCTCGGTGAGGTCATGCTCGAGAGCGGCGACGAGGTCGTCTTCGCCGATCCGTCGTTCCTCCTGTACCGCGGCCTCTGCATGCGGCGTGGCGCGCACCCCGTGACCGTGCCGCTGCGCGAGCTGACCCATGACCTCGAGGCGATGCTCGCGGCCGTTGGCCGGCGGACGAGGATGGTGATCGTCTGCAACCCGAACAACCCCACCGGCACGTACCTTCCGGCAGCCGATCTGGCGGCCTTCGTAGAGCAGGTCCCCGAGGACGTGCTCGTCGTCGTCGACGAGGCGTACAATGAGTTTGTCGACACCGACGACTGGCAGGACACGCTGAAGCTGCCCCAGAGGCACGAGAACGTGGTCCTGTTGCGGACGTTCTCCAAGATCTACGGGCTCTGCGGTCTGCGCGTGGGGTACGCACTCTGCTCGGCTCCGGTCCGGGAGGCCGTCGACCGTGTGCGGCAGCCGTTCAACGTCAACGGACCGGCGCAGCGCGCCGCGCGCGAGGCCCTGCGTCATGGCGACCAGATGCTGATGCGGCGCCGACAGACGGCAGAGCTGCGCCGCCGGCTGCAGACGGCGCTGACCGCGATCGGACGGCCCACCGTGCCGAGCCAGGCCAACTTCATGCTGGTCGGCAGCCGCGGACTCCGCTGTCCACACGAGCAGGTCTTCGAGACGCTCATGAGCCGCGGCGTCATCGTCCGCGACGGTGCGGCGCTGGGTCTGCCGGGCTGGCTGCGCGTCAGCGTCGGCACGCAGCACGAGATAGAGGTCCTCATCGAGCGACTGAGCCGACTGGTGCCGGCATGAGGCATCGGCGGGACACCGCGCCACCGGCTGTGCGACCGTGGCCGCTCAACCACGACCCGGGGAGGTCACACTGAGCATGATGATCGTCATGCAGGAGGGGGCGACCGAGGAGCAGATCGCCTCCGTCGTCGCCCGCATCGAGGAGGTCGGTGCCTCGGCACACGTGTCGCACGGCCAGCTCGTCACCGTCATCGGCGCCATCGGAGACCGCGAGCAGCTGACCGCTCTTCCGGTCGAGGCCTGCGCCGGGGTCGATCGCGTGGTCGCGATCCTCAAGCCGTACAAGCTCGTGAGCCGCGAGTTCCACGCCGCCGACACCGTCATCGACGTGCGTGGTCGCAAGATAGGCGGCGAGCATGTCGCGCTCATCGCCGGACCGTGCTCGGTGGAGAGCCGCGAGCAGATCCTGGCCGCGGCACGCGCCGTACAGGCTGCCGGCGGCACCATGCTCCGTGGCGGAGCGTTCAAGCCGCGCACGTCGCCCTACGCGTTCCAGGGCCTCGGCGTCGAGGGGCTGCGCATGCTGGCGGCGGCCCGCGAAGAGACCGGTCTGCCGATCGTCACGGAGCTCATGGATCCGCGCGACCTCGAATCCGTGCTCGAGCACGTCGACGTCATCCAGATCGGGGCGCGCAACATGCAGAACTTCCAGCTTCTCTCCGAGGTCGGCAAAGCCGGCCTGCCGGTGCTGCTCAAGCGTGGTCCGTCGGCCACCGTCGAGGAGCTGCTGATGGCCGCCGAGTACATCGTCAAGGAGGGGAACCGCCGCGTCATCCTCTGCGAGCGCGGCATCCGCACCTTCGAGACGAGCACCAGGAACACGCTCGACATCGCCGCCGTGCCGGTGATCAAGCAGCTCAGCCACCTGCCGGTGGTCGTCGACCCGAGTCACTCGGCTGGTCGCGTCGATCTGGTCCTGCCTCTGTCGCTGGCTGCCATCGCTGCCGGCGCCGACGGCATCATCGTCGAGACGCACCCGTACCCCGAGCTGGCTCTGTGCGATGGGCCGCAGTCGCTGCCGTGCGCGGCCTTCGACGAGTACGCCGCTCGTGTCGCCGATCTGGTGACATGGACGGGGCGGTCTCTGGGGTGAAGCAGAGCGGCGAAGTCCACGGACACGGTACGCGCCATGAGTGACGACGTACGTCCTCAGGCCGGCCCGACCATCGCCATCATCGGGGTCGGCCTCATGGGTGGCTCGCTGGGGCTGGCGGCGCGCGGCCGAGGGGCGGCAGGCCGTGTCCTCGGCTTCAGCCGTTCCAGCGAGACGCTCGCCACGGCCCTGGAACTGGGAGCCATCACCGCGTCGTGCGCCACGCTCGAGGACGCCTGCCGTGACGCCGATCTGGTGTTCGTCGCCACGCCGGTGCGCCTGATCCCGCAGCACGTGCACGCCGCCCTCGCGGCGGCGCCCGAGCACGCCGTGGTCACCGACATGGGTTCCACCAAGGGCCGACTCATGACCGAGCTGACGCGTCAGGAGCAGCGGCGGTTCGTCGGCGGCCACCCGCTGTGCGGAGCGGAGACGGCCGGCGTGATCCACGCCACCGCCTCGCTGTATCGCGGCGCCACCTACTTCCTCACCCCGGGGGCGCACGTCGATCCCGGCGCCGTCCAGCGTCTGTTCGGGTTCCTCACGGAGATCGGCGCCCGGCCGGTGGCGGTGGATCCGTTCGAGCACGACCGCCTCATGGCGCTGCTCAGCCACCTGCCGCACGTCATCGCCAACGCACTGATGACACAGGCCGGCGAGCACCGCGGCGGCCGCGATGCCCTCGTGAGCGCCGGGCCGAGCTTCCGCGACATGACGCGCGTCGCCGGCGCCAATCCGCGCATCTGGACCGACATCTTCGCCGAGAACAGAGAGGCTCTGCTGGCCTCGCTGCGCGAGTTCCGCGCTCGTCTTGAAGAGGTCACCGCGGCGATCGAAGCGGCGGACGAGGACCGCGTCGCGGCGACCATCGCGCGGGCGGCCGACCACCGTACCCGACTCCTCGAAGAGAGCAGCCTGCCGCCGGCCGACCTCTTCCGTCTCACGGTGCGCATCCCCGACCGTCCCGGTGTCTATCGAGACATCATGGTGGCGCTCGGCGACGCCGGCATCAACATCGAGGACCTCTCGATGCATCACGAGAGCGCCGAGCTGGGGGGCGTGCTGGCGGTCTATCTTCTCGGTGAAGCGGTGTCGCGGCGGGCGGCCGATCTGCTCGCGGATCTGGGCTATGAACCGGTCGTGGGGCGGGTCGCCGGGTGAGTCCGGTGAGCGTCACGTTCTCTCCGACGACCCGGCCGCTGCACGGCGAGCTGACGGTGCCTGCCGACAAGTCGATCACTCACCGGGCGCTCATGATCGCCGCGGTCTGTTGCGGCCCGGTACGGATCGTGCACCCGCTCTGGGCGGGAGACACGCAGTCGACGGTGCGCTGCCTGCGAGGGCTCGGCGTGCGCATCGAGCCGGTCGACGACGCTCGCCGGGATGCCGCCGTGGACGATGTCATCGTCCACGGGGTGGGGCTGGATGGTCTGGCGGCCCCGCAGGGCGTCCTCGACGCCGGCAACTCCGGCACCACGATGCGTCTTCTGGCCGGCCTCGCGGCCGGTGTCGACGGTCGTGTCGTGATAGACGGCGACGAGAGCCTGCGGCGGCGTCCGATGGACCGCATCATGGAGCCGTTGCGACGGATGGGCGTGACGGCGACGGCCCGCGACGGCCGCTATCCGCCGGTGATCGTGCACGGCGGGCGCGTACAGGCCATCCGCTATGGACTGCCTGTGGCCAGCGCTCAAGTGAAGTCGTGCGTCCTGCTGGCCGGTCTGCACGCGGAAGGGGCCACCGAGGTCGTGGAACCCTCGCCGAGCCGCGACCACACGGAGCGGCTGCTGCGTCTGGCCGGCGCCGACGTGGACACTTCGGCCGGCGTCATCACGCTGAGCGGCCGCCCGGAGTTGGCACTCGACTCGGTCAGCATCCCCGGCGACCCGAGCTCGGCCGCGTTCCTGGTCGCCGCGGCCGCCTTGATACCCGGCTCGAGCCTCGTGGTACACGACGTAGGGCTCAACCCCACTCGCATGGGCTTCTACAAGGTGCTGCGTCGTATGGGAGCCCGCGTCGGCTGGGAGGTCTCGGCCGACGACGGCGAGCCGTGTGGCGATCTGCGCGTGGAGCAGGCCGCCCTTCGCGGCGTGCAGGTGTCTGCGGAGGAGGTCCCGCTGCTGATAGACGAGGTGCCGCTGCTCGCACTTGTGGCGACGGCGGCGCAGGAAGAGACGGTGATCGAGGGGCTCGCGGAGCTGCGAGTCAAGGAATCCGACAGACTGACCGCCGTCGCCGACATCATCACCCGCCTCGGCGGACGCGTCGATGTCGTCGGTGATGCGCTGCTGGTCCAGCCGCGCCGGCTGCTCGGCGGCGTCGTGGACAGCCGCGGCGATCATCGTCTTGCCATGCTGGGCGCGGTCGCCGGGCTCATGTCCCGCGACGGCGTGACCGTCGAGCGTTTCGAGGCGGCCGAGGTCTCGTTCCCCGGCTTTCGGCACACACTCGAGGAGGTGCTGAGCTAGATGACTGTGATCGCCATCGATGGACCGGCCGGCTCCGGCAAGAGCACGGTGGCGCGCCTTCTGGCGGCGCGACTCGGCTGGCTCTACCTGGATACGGGCGCCATGTATCGGGCCGTCGCCTATCTCGCGCTGCGGGACGGCGTGGCGCTCGACGATGCCGCCAGCCTGACGGCCCTGACACGGAACGCCCACATCTCGTTCACGCCCGAAGGCCGCGTACTGGCCGGCGAGACCGACGTGAGTGAGGAGATACGCCGTCCGTCGGTCTCGGCGTCGGTCTCGGAGGTCTCCGCCCACGCGGCGGTCCGCGACATCCTCGTCGAACAGCAGCGCCGGCTCGCCCAGGACGGCGACTGCGTCATGGAGGGTCGCGACATCGGCACGGTGGTCTTTCCCGATGCAGCGGTCAAGGTCTACCTCACCGCCGATCCCGCGGTGCGCGCGGAGCGCCGCCGCAAGGAGCTGATCGCCAAGGGCGAGCACACCAGCTCCGCCGAGACGCTGGCGGCCATCGAGGCGCGCGACCGCTTCGACGCCGGACGCGACGTGGCGCCGCTGCGCGCGGCCGCCGACGCCGTCGTCGTCGACACGACGGCGTTGAGCATCGACGAGGTGGTCGCCGCCCTGTCGGCACTCGTCGGCGACCGGGATGCAGTCGGACGGTGAACCCCTGGAAGGCACGCGGGGTACCCGTCATCGGGCGTGGCGATCCGCCGCTGTATGCGGCGCTGAGGGTCTTCTGCGCGTGTGTGGTCGTCCCCCTCTACAGATTCCGGGTGAGGGGCAGCGGCCATGTCCCCGCTTCCGGCGGTGTCATCCTTGCTGTGACGCACAAGAGCTGGGGCGATCCGGTCCTGACGGCGATGGCGTTTCGTCGTCCCCTGCGGTTCATGGCCAAGTCGGAGCTGTTCGGCAGTCGCTTCTTCGGCCGCCTCGTCACGATGCTGGGAGCGTTCCCGATCAAGCGCGGGACGGCGGATATCGAGGCACTGCGGGCGTCGCTGGACATCGTGGCCGACGGTGGGATGCTGCTGATGTTCCCCGAGGGTCACCGCTATCACGACGACCGCGTGCACGAGTTCCACGCTGGGATCGGCATGCTGGCCCTGCGCAGCGGCGCCCCGATCCTGCCGGTGGCACTCAAAGGCACCCGGCGGCTGATGGACGGCGGCGTGCCGCGGTTCCCGCGCGTGCGAGTCGTGATCGGGCCACCGGTCGACCTGAGCGACATAGAGGGCCGGCGCAGCGCCGCTTACACAGCGGCGGCGCAGCGTCTGCACGATGCGGTCGCCGAGCTCTATGAGCGAGCCTGACCGTCAGGAGGCCGGTCGCGCCGTCGCCGCAGGCCGGCTCACGATCACCGTCGCGGCGCACGCCGGCTACTGCTACGGCGTGGAGCGGGCCCTGCGCCTCACCGATGAGGCGCTGGGGCGTCACGGTCCTCCGATCGCCACTCTGGGTCCGATCATCCACAACCCCGGCGTGGTCGACGAGCTGGCTGCTCGCGGCGTGGCCGCCGTGGCGGACGTGGAGCAGGTCGCCGGCGGCACGCTCGTCGTCCGTACGCACGGCGTGCCACCGGAGGTCGTGGAACGGGCTCGCGCCCGTGGGTTGCGGGTCGTGGACGCCACCTGCCCGTTCGTGACGGTGGCGCAGCGCAAGGCGTCGACGCTCGCCCGCCGCGGATACGTCGTGGTGGTGCTCGGCGAGCGCGACCACCCCGAGGTCATCGGTCTGGCGGCCTGCGCCGGTGAGGACGCCGTGGTCGTCGAGGATGCCGATCAGCTGGATGTGGCGGCGATCGCCGGCCGCCGTGTCGGCGTGGTGGTGCAGACGACGCAGACCCGTGAGAACCTGTCGCGGCTCGTCGCGGCGATCACGCCTCTGGCCCGCGAGACGCTCGTCTACAACACCGTCTGCGAAGCCACCGAGCGCCGTCAGGAGGCCGCCCGGGCGCTGGCGCGCGACGTCGACCTGGTCGTCGTGGTGGGTGGGCGCAACAGCGCCAACACGACTCGTCTGGCCGAGATCTGCCGGGCGATCCAGCCGCGGACGGTGCACATCGAGCGTGCCGACGAGCTTCACGACGTCTCGCTGCGGGGCGCGCGGCGCATCGGCGTCACCGCCGGAGCGTCGACGCCCGACGCGGAGATCGACGCGGCCGTGGCCACGCTCGAGGAGCTCGCAGCATCGGACCACGAGCCGTGACCTGCGCGGGCCCGCCGGGAGGGCTGCCGGTCGAGGCGGTCTCCGGAGCGGCACTACGCGGGGGCTTGCGGACCGGCGACCGCCTGCTGGCAGTGGACGGCGGACCGGCGGTCGACGTCCTGGACCTGGAGTTCGTGGCGGCAGACGGCTGCTTCGAGGTCGAGGTGGAGCGCGCCGGTCGCCGGCTGACGCTGGAGATCTGCTGCGCGCCCGGGGAGTGGCACGGGGTGGAGCTGGCGGGCGGTCTCGGCTCGACGCCGCGGGTCTGTCGCAACGCGTGTCGGTTCTGCTTCGTCGACCAGCTCCCGCCCGGCCTCAGGGCCGGGCTCTACGTCAAGGACGACGACTATCGCCTGTCATTCCTGGAGGGGAACTTCGTCACCTTGAGCAACATGGAAGATGCCGACCTGGCGCGTGTGGAACGGCTTCACCTCTCGCCGCTCTACGTCTCGCTTCATGCCTGGGACGACGACACCCGTGTGGCTCTCATGGGGCCGGCGGCACGGCCGACGCGGGCCCGGCTGGAGCGTCTCGCCGCGGCGGGGATACGCTCGCACGTGCAGATCGTCCTGTGTCCGGGCTGGAACGATGGTGTCATCCTCGAAGAGACGATCCTCCGGCTGGCCGGGCTGGAGAGCATCCAGGACGTCGGGGTGGTACCGGTGTCGCTGGCAGCGGAGGGAGAGCTGCGCCGCGTCACGCCCGGCGACGCCGAGACGGCCGTGACGCTCATCGAGGCTCTGCAGCATCGTCTGCGACGCGAGCGGGGCCGCGCCTTCGTGCACGCCGCCGACGAGCTCTACCTGCTCTGCGGCGCCACGCCGCCGGAGGCCGACGCCGAGCTGCAGTACGAGAATGGGATCGGCATCTGCGCAGCTTTCCTCGACGAGGCGGCCGGCTCGGCGCGCCGGGGACCGGTGCGGCCGCCTCTGGCGCTGCTCAGCGGCACGCTTGCAGAACCGGTCGTGCGGCGGGCGTGCGAGCTGCTCGGCGACGCCCGCCCCTTCGTGGTCCACAACCGCCTCTTCGGACCGCATGTGACGGTGACGGGGCTTCTCGGCGGACGTGAGGTCATTGCCGAGCTGCGCCGTGCACCGCTGGGGAGCGGGGAGTGGCTGGTGGTGCCGCGCGCGTTCCTGCCGCCATACAGTGAGGTGACTTTGGACGACGTCACGGTCGCCGAGCTGCGCCGCGCCTGCGCGGGACGCCTGCTCGTCGCCGGGTCGCTCGCCGCTGCCCTGGAGACGTCGGCCGCCGCTTCGTGAGGAGTCCTCCAGGGCCGTTCCTGCCCCTCGCGTGCGGTCTGACCGTGTGGCTTTGCTACACTGCGCCCATGTCCTTCCGTGGATCTTCTCCCGACAGTGCCGTACCGGCAGGCGCGACGCCGGCCGGTACACGGCCCACATGAGCGCGCGCCCTGCCGTGGCGGTGGTCGGCATACCGAACGCCGGCAAGTCGACCCTCATCAACCGGCTGAGCGGCACGCGCACCGCCGTCGTCCACGAGACGCCGGGTGTCACGCGCGACCGCAAGGCAGTACCGGCAGAGTGGTGCGGCCTCACGTTCGACCTGATCGACACCGGCGGGTTCGATGAGGACGATGAGCACCCGCTGGCGGCCGGCATCAGGGAGCAGGTGAAGGCGGCCGTGCGTGACGCCGATCTGGTGCTGTTCGTCGTCGATGCCCGCGTGGGACCTCTGCCCGCCGACCATGTGATCGCCGACGTGCTGCGACGCGCCGGGAGGCCGGTGCTGCTGGCGGCCAACAAGCTCGACGACACCAGGGCCGACGCCATGGCCGCGGCCCTCTACGAACTCGGCGTGGGCGATCCGCTGCCGGTGAGCGCCGTGCACGGTACCGGCAGCGGCGAGCTGCTCGACGAGATCGTCGCCCATCTGCGGGCGCTGCGCCCGGACGAGAGCGAGGATGTCGAGGAAGCCGTGGTGCCGGTCGCCATCGTCGGCCGTCCCAACGCCGGCAAGTCCTCGCTGTTCAACGCCATCGTCGGCGAGCCGCGCACCATAGTCAGCGACATCCCGGGTACCACCCGTGACGCCATCGACACCACCGTCCAGAACCGCCACGGCCGCTTCCTGTTCGTCGACACCGCCGGCATGCGCAAGGCCGCGAGGGTGAGCGGTGTGGAGTACTACTCGTACCTGCGCAGCCTGCAGACGCTCGATCGGGCACACGTGGCGGTCGTGGTTGCCGACGCCACCGTCGGCATCGGCGAGCTCGACCTCAGCATCGCCACCGAGGCCACACGGCGCGGCTGCGCCACCGTGATCGCCTACAACAAGTGGGACCTGGAGCGGCCGTCGCTGCCCGACGCCCGCGGTCTGGCGAGCCGCAAGCTGCGCCAGAAGCCGCAGGTGCTGCCGGTCTCGGCCGTCCGCCATCACGGTCTGGCGGCGCTCCTCGATGCCCTCGTCGATCTCGACCGGCGCTACGCCGCACATGTGCAGACCGCCCAGCTCAATCGCATCCTCAGCACGCTGGGCGGCGTGCGGCCGGCTCCGGCCCGCAAGGGACGCCGCCTCAAGATCTACTACGGGGCCCAGTACGGCACGGCGCCGCCACGGTTCGCCCTGGAGGTCAACGACCGGCGGCTGGTGACGCGCGACTACGGCTACTTCGTCGAGAACCGACTGCGCGCCGAGCTGGGACTGGAGGGCGTGCCCCTGATCATCGACTTCAAGACGTCGTGAGGTGACCGCGTGAGCGCCGGCGAGATCGCGGGGGCGGTGGCACTGGGCGTGTTCGCCTACCTCCTGGGCGCCGTCCCCTTCGGTGTCTGGATCGGGAGGGCTACGCGCGGCATCGACATCCGCGAGCACGGCTCCGGCAACACGGGGACCACCAACGCCTACCGTGTGCTGGGCACGCGGGCCGGCACGGTCGTGCTCATCTGCGACGTCGCCAAGGGCGCCGTGCCGGCGCTGCTGGCCGGCCTGCTCTACCCGGCCTGGCTGGCCGTGATCTTGGCCGCCCTGCCGGTCGTCGGACACGTCAAGTCGGTCTTTCTGCGCGGCGGCGGCGGCAAGGGGACCGCCACCGGCGCCGGCGTCGTCCTCGGCCTCATGTGGCTCGTGTTCCTGATGGTCCTGGCGGCCTTCCTGTTCACTCTCGTGACCACACGAATGGTCAGCGCCGCCTCGATCACGGCGGCGGTGGCCTTTCCCCTGATCACCTGGGTCACCGGCCAGCCGCTGCCGTACCTCATCGTCGCCCTCGTGCTCGGATCGCTGGTGATCCTGGCACACCACGGCAACATCGCCCGCATCGTGAGGGGACGGGAGCCGCGTGTGCGGTTCCCGTGGAACCGGCGCGAAGCCGGGGAGCGGCCCGCTGATGAAGGCCGGACGCAGGCGCCGCCGTGAGCAGTGCCCGGGGGCGCGTCTCGTGAGCCCGTCGGTACCGGGGAGGTCCGCATGAAGGTCACCATCGTCGGGTCGGGAAGCTGGGGGACCGCTTTCGCCCGTCTGCTGCACGCCAACGGCCATGCCGTGCAGGTGCTCACCCTCACTTCGGCAGAGGCCGACGAGCTCAACCGGAAGCACGTCAACGAGCACTTCCTGCCGGGTGTGGAGGTGCCACCCGAAGTGGTGTTCGCGGCGCTCTCGGAAGCGTCGCTCGACGCGACCGACCTGGTGGTCTACGCGGTGCCGACGCAGGCACTGCGCGAGGTCGCCGGCTGGGTCGCCGAGCGGCGGCCGGAGGAGTCTCTCCAGCTCTCCCTGGCCAAAGGGCTCGAGCTGCGGACCTTCCGGCGGCCGACCGAGATCATCGCCGCCGAGACCGGCGCCCCGGCGGCGGCCCTCTCCGGGCCCAACCACGCCGAAGAAGTAGCTCGCGACATGCCGTCGGCCACCGTCATCGCGGCCCACGATGAGGCCTTGTGCGCGGCGCTGCAACAGGTCGTCACCAGCGACGTCTTCCGCGTGTATCGCAACACCGACGTGGTCGGCGTCGAGTTCTGCGGCGCCGTCAAGAATCCGATCGCCATCGCCGTCGGCATGTCAGACGGCCTCGGCTTCGGCGACAACACACGCGCCAGCCTCATCACGCGCAGCCTCGCAGAGGTCATCCGCCTCGGGCTGCGGGTCGGGGCCCGCTTCGAGACGTTCGCGGGTCTGGCCGGCATCGGCGACATGATCGCCACCTGTACGTCGCGCCACAGCCGCAACCGGCGCGCCGGCGAGCTGCTGGCCGCCGGCCATGCGCCGTCGGAGCTGCAGCAGCTGGTCGGGCAGGTGGTGGAGGGCATCCCGACGACCTACGCCGTCCACGATCTCTGCGCCCAGCTCGGTGTCGAGATGCCGGTGACCGAGAACGTCTACGAGGCCCTGGAGCTGGGCAAGGACCCGCGCGAGTGCGTACGCTCGCTGATGAGCCGCGAGCCGAAGGTCGAGGGATTCCCGGGCGGGGTACGTTCGGACTCGTGAGCAGGCTGTTCGTCGCACGCCCGTCGGCAGCGTAACGCCGTCAGGGACGTCGGTTCGCGACCTTGGGTCCTGCTGTCGCGGGTGCCCGGCCGCGCCCTCGTCTGGTAGACTGCGCCGATGCCGTCGGCATGCACCGTCCCGGCGCCATCCGGCCGGGCGTCCCACGCAGGAGGTACCGTGAGCAACAGCTTCGTCTTCACGTCCGAGTCGGTCACGGAAGGCCACCCTGACAAGCTTGCCGACCAGATCTCCGACGCCGTCCTCGACGCCATCTTCAAGGACGACCCCTACGGGCGCGTCGCCTGCGAGACGCTCGTCACCACCGGTCTGGTCGTCGTTGCCGGCGAGATCACCACAGACACGTATGTCGACATCCCGACGGTCGTCAGAGACACGGTCCGCGACGTCGGCTATACGCGCGCCAAGTACGGCTTCGACGCCGAGACGTGCGGCGTCATGGTCTCGGTCCACGAGCAGTCGCCCGACATCAGCCAGGGCGTCAGCCAGTCGCTGGAGACCCGCACGGACGTCAACGACGAAGACGCCTGCGACGTCCAGGGTGCCGGCGACCAGGGCATGATGTTCGGGTATGCCTGCAACGAGACCCCGGAGCTCATGCCGATGCCGATCGCCCTGGCCCATCGGCTGTCGCGTCGGCTGAGCGAAGTCCGCAAGGCCGAGGTGCTGCCGTACTTGCGGCCGGACGGCAAGACGCAGGTCACGATCCGCTACGAAGACGGCGTGCCGGCGGAGGTCACCAAGGTCATCATCGCCGCCCAGCACGCCGACGGCATCGACATCGACACGCTCATCAAGCCGGACCTCCTGGAGCATGTCGTCGAGCCGATCGTGCCCAAGGACCTCTACGACGCGGCCGATCTCGAGAAGCTGTGCATCGTCAACGCCACCGGCAAGTTCGTCATCGGTGGCCCGATGGGAGACGCCGGCGTCACCGGACGCAAGATCATCGTGGACACCTACGGCGGCATGGCGCGGCACGGCGGTGGGGCGTTCTCCGGCAAAGACCCGAGCAAGGTCGACCGTTCCGGCGCCTATGCGGCGCGCTACGTGGCCAAGAACGTGGTCGCCGCCGGCCTGGCCGACCGTTGCGAGATCGAGGTCGCCTACGCCATCGGCGTCGCCCACCCGGTCTCGATCATGGTCGACTGTCACGGCACCGAGAAGGTCGACAACGACCTGATCGCCGAGCTGGTGCGCGCGCACTTCGACCTGCGCCCGGGCGCCATCATCCGCGATCTCGACCTGCGGCGGCCTATCTACCGCAAGACGGCTGCCTACGGACACTTCGGCCGCAACGACCACGACTTCACGTGGGAGCGCACCGACAAGGCCGAGACGCTGCGCGCGGAGGCCGGCCTGGCCTGAGCCGCGGACCAGTCGAACGCGGCCGCGCGTCGCGTCGATCGTCGCCGCACCGGACCGCGCACGGGAGGTCGTCTGGCTGATGTATGCGGCCGTCTTTCCTCTGATGCGGACCCGCGCTCTCGGGCGACCGTTCGACTACCGCATACCCGACCACCTCTGCGACCGCATCGCGACCGGGAGCCTGGTAGCGGCGCCGCTGGGGGGGCAGACCGTCCTCGGTGTGGTCCTCGCCGTGGCCGCCACCACCGCTCATCGCGGTCGGGTCGTGCCGCTCAGTGCGGCGGTCGATCTGCCGGCAGTGCCGGCAGAGCTGATCGACCTCGCCGAGCGGGTGCGCGACCACTACCTCTGCTCGTCGGGGTCGGCGCTGACCCTGGTGACGCCTCCCACCGGCATCCTGCGTCTCGAGCGCAGCGCCGCACTCACCGAGGCCGGGCGGGCGGCGCTGGCCATGGGTCGCGACGAGCTCGCCGCCTACTCGGCCGGCGGAGTCCTGAAGGCCGGCCGGGTGCCGGACGAGGTGCGGCGGCTGCGCGCCGCAGGTCTCGTCGAGACGACCTGGCGGGTGCACGTGGTACGGGCCGGCCGAGTGGAGCGAATGCTCACGCGGGGTCCGGAGACGCCGCCCCGGCCTGGTGCGCGCCAGCGGCACGCCCTCGAGATGCTCGAGTCGGCCGGCGCCTGCGGCGAGACCGATCTGCGTCGGGTGACCGGACTGTCGTCGTCCGGCCTCGACAGCCTGCTGCGCCGGGATGCGGTCCGCATCGTCGAGGCTGCCGCGACGCCCGACTCCGATCATGCCGCCGTCGGTGTGCCGGGGGCTCCACCGGCGGCGTCGCCCCCGGCGACAGCCGCAGCGACCGGGGCGGAACCGGTGCCCGACCTGCTGCCGGAGCAGGCAGCAGCCTTGCAGGACGTCCTCGACGCCGGCGACGGCGGTGGGGTGGTGCTACTGCACGGCGTCACCGGCAGCGGCAAGACCGAGGTCTATCTGCGCGCCGCCGCCGAGATCCTCGCCCGCGGCAGGACGGTGATCGTCCTCGTCCCCGAGATCGCGCTCACCGGCCAGACGGTGGCCCGACTGCGGGCGAGGTTCCCCGGCGAGGTGCTGGCGGTGCTGCACTCAAGCCTCCCGGCCGGCGAGCGGGTGCGGGCTTACGTTGCGGCAGCGGAGGGCCGTGCCCGGATCGTCGTCGGCGCCCGCTCGGCGGTGTTCGCCCCGGTGCGGAACATCGGGCTGATCGTGGTCGATGAGGAGCACGACGACTCCTACAAGCAGGAGAGCGACCCGCGCTACGATGCGCGCACGATCGCTCGCTGGCGGGCCGCGGCCGACGGTGCGGCGCTCGTCTTCGGTTCCGCCACGCCACGGGTGGAGACGTGGGCGGACGTCGCTGTGCACGCGCGTTTGACCCGCCGCGTCGACGGATCGCGGCCGCCGGCCCTGGAGATCGTCGACCTGCGCGACTCGCACGATGTGCTCTGTGCGGAGCTGCGCAGCGCCCTGGTGGCGTGCGTGGAAAGCGGCAGCAAGGCGATTTTGTTCCTCAACCGCCGCGGCATCGCCAGCTATGTGTCGTGCGCGCACTGCGGCCACACCTGGATGTGCCCGTCGTGCGATGTCGCCTACGCGCTCGTCCGCCGGGCGACCGAGCTGCGCTGCCGCATCTGCGGTCGGCGTCAGGCGGCGCCGCACGTGTGCCCTGTCTGCGGCGGCCTCGATGTGGGGCGTCACGGAGTGGGCACGGAGCGCCTCGAAGCCGAGGTGGCCGCCATGCTGCCCGGTGTGGCGCTGCTACGCCTCGACTCCGACGTCGCCGGCTCATACCGGCGGCTGCACGCGCTTCTCGACCGCTTCGCCAAGCCGGGCCCGGGCGTGCTGGTCGGCACCCAGATGGTCGCCAAAGGGCACCACTTCCCTGAAGTGACGCTGGTCGGCGTGGTCAACGCCGACCTGGCGCTGTACTTCCCCGACTTTCGCGCCGAGGAGCGCACCTTCGCCATGCTGCTGCAGGTCGGCGGCCGAGCCGGCCGCGGCCGGCGGTCGGGCCGGGTGATCGTCCAGACGTATGCGCCCGAGGCGCGGCCCATCGTCGCCGCGGCAGCCGCCGATGTGGAGGGCTTCTACGCCGACGAGCTGGAGCGTCGCCGCGCCCTGTCGTATCCGCCGGCCAGTACACTCATCGCGCTGCACACGTCGTCACCGGCCGCCGAACCGGTGCCCGCAGCCGGAGTCGCTGTGGCAGCCGCGATGCGTGGGGCACTCGGACACGGCGAGGTCGTCATGGGACCGGGTGTCGTCGGTCGGGAGAGGGGCCGCTACTTCTGCCGCTGCGTGATCAAGACCACCGAGATGGGGAAGACTCTTCCTGTGGTGCGCCACGTCGTGGCGCGGCTGCAGCGGCAGCTGGCGGGACGCGGCGTGCGGCTCATGGTGGACGTCGAACCCGTCAGGCTGTGAGCGGGCACCAGGTAGCCTGCCCGCGCCCACCACGGTAGCATGAAGCGACGACGATGAGAGACGGTGGAAGATGAGTCGAAGTGGGACGTCACGCGGTCGCCTGTCCGAGGCAGAAGCGGCCGCTCGCAGTCAGGCGGCACAGCGCGAGATCCGTGTGGTCGGAGACCCCGTGCTGCGTGACCGGGCGCACATCGTCGAGAGCTTCGACGGCGCGTTGCGCAAGCTCGCCTTCCGCATGATCCAGATCATGCACGACGCACCGGGCATCGGCCTGGCGGCGCCGCAGCTGGGCGTCCAGAAGCGACTGATCGTGTTCGAGGTCGACGACGAGGAGCCCCGCATCCTGGTCAATCCCGACATCACGTGGACCTCAGAGGACTCTGCCGAGTTCGACGAGGGATGCCTCAGCGTCCCGGGTGTCATGGTCCCGGTGGTCCGCGCAGCCGGCATCGAGGTCGCAGGACAGGACGTGCACGGTGAGGCGGTCCGCTTCCGCGCCGAGGGCCTCGAGGCACGGGTCATCCAGCACGAGGTCGATCATCTCGAGGGCGTGCTGATCCTCGACCGGACCGGCCGTCGCGAGCGCGCCGCCGCCATGCGCGAGCTTCGCGACAGCGTGCCGGCGCTCTGACGCCGGGGGCGGTGCCTGCATGAGGCTGGCCTACGCGGGCACCTCTTCGTTCGGCGCCATGACGCTGCGCGAGCTGCTGTCCCAGGGTGGGCACGACGTGGTGCTGGTCGTCACCAGACCAGATCGCCCGCGAGGGCGTCACGGTACGCCGCAGCCGTCGCCGGTCAAAGAGGTCGCGCTCGCGGCGGCTCTGCCGATCCTGCAGCCGGAGCGATTGCACGACGCGGCCCTGCGAGAGCTTCTGGAGACGCGGCCGGACATGTTCGTCGTCTGCGCCTACGGCGAGATCATCGGGTCCGAGGTCCTGCAGGCGATACCGACGCTGGTGGTCCATCCGTCGGCGCTGCCGCGCTGGCGCGGCGCCGCCCCCGTGCAGCGGGCGCTGATGGCCGGCGAGACGACGCTCGGCGTGGCGATCCTCAGGATGGTCGAGGCGGTGGACGCCGGCCCCATAGGAGAGTCGCTGGAGGTGCGGGTGCCGGCCGACGCAGACAGCGGCCGCGCCTTCGAGATCCTGGCGCCAGCGGCGGCCGCCGCGCTGCTGCAGACTCTGGCCGCGATCGACGACGGCACCGTGGTCTGGACCGAGCAGACAGGTACGCCGAGCCTTGCACGCAAGATCACCAAAGACGACCGGCGCATCGACTGGCGTCGCGATGCGCAGCAGATCGTCGATCAGGTGCGGGCGTTGTCGCCGGATGTCGGCGCTCGTACGCAGCTCGAAGGCCGCGACGTCATGGTGTGGCGGGCAGCAACGCTCGAAGAGCCGCCAGACTCTGCAGAGGGCGACCGTCTGGTGGTCCCGGCCGGACGTGGCTGCGTCGAGATCCTTGAGCTGCAGGCGCCCGGCGGCCGGCGGCAGAGTACGGCGACGTTCCTGCGCGGTGCCGGACGATGGCTCACCGGTCGGTGACCCCGGCTCGCCGCGCGGCGCAGCGGGTCCTGGTCGCCGTCGAACAGGACGGCGTACGCTTTGAGACGGCACTGCGCGGGGAGGCGGCTCGGGCGGATCTCGACGGCCGCGACGCGGCGCTGTTCTGGGAGCTCGCCAGCGGCGTCACGAAGCGTCGCCGCAGCCTCGACGCCGTCATCGCGGTCCTCTCACGTCACCCGCTGCGATCGATGCCCGCGGAGGTGCGCGCGGCGCTGCGGCTCGGCGTCTATCAACTGCTCTTTCTCGACCGCATCCCGGTCCATGCCGCGGTGGCGGAGTCCGTCGAGCTGGCACGAGGGTCGGGACCGGGCAGCGCCGGTCTGGTCAACGCGGTGCTGCGACGGGCCGCCGACGAGGGCAACGCGATCTTCGCACGCGCCGCCGGCGCGGCCGGGACAGAGGGACTGTCGGTGCGCTTCTCGTACCCACCATGGCTCATCGACGCCCTGATCGCGGAGTGGGGGCAGGAGCCGACCGTGGCGCTGCTCGCCCAGGGCAATGACGTGCCGGAGCGCTGTCTGCGTGTGAACACGCTGCTCGCCTCAGTTCCCGAGGCCGTGGCGGCTCTGGCGCAGGACGGCATCGCGGTCGCCGCGGCACCGTCGCCGCCAGCCTCATCGTCGCCCGATGGCCGGCCTCCGTGGCCGCAGGCGCTGCTCTACCAGGGACCGGCGCTGGAACGCTCGCGCGCCTTTGGCGATGGTCTAGTGACGCCGCAGTCGCGTGCCGCCCAACTCGTCGGTGTCGTCGCGGCCGCCGGCATGGCCGGCGGCGGCGACGTGGCCGACCTGTGCGCGGCGCCGGGCGCCAAGACGGTGCATCTGGCGGCCCTGCTCAGACCCCACCGTCTTCTGGCCGTCGATTCCGACCGGCAGCGTGCCGCACAGCTGCGAGCGACGCTCGACAGGATGCGGGTCGCCGGAGCCGAGGTACTGGTCGATGATTCGATGCGGCTGCCGGACGATCTGGACGGTGAGTTCGATGTGGTGCTCGTGGACGCTCCGTGCAGCGGGCTGGGCACGATGGCGACCCGCCCCGATCTGCGCTGGCGACGCCGGCCCGGCGACGTCGAACGGCTCGCCCGGACTCAGGAGGCACTGCTCGAGCGAGCGGTCCTGCTGGCCCGTCCCGGTGGCGGTGTGACGTACGCGGTCTGCACCATGACGCGCCGTGAGACCGTGGACGTGGTGTCTGCCGTGATGCGGCGGACCCATGTGGAGCTCGACGACCTGGGGACGATGTTCCCGGCGCTGCGGGATGAACGACTGGGCGCGGCGCTGCTGACCCTGCCGCCGCGTGACGGCACCAGCGGCTTCTTCGTGGCCCGTCTGCGCCGCCGCTGAGGAGCGCGCGGCGGCCGACAGTGATGACCCGAAGTCATGAGATGATGTGCGCCCGGGAGGTCGGCGAGGTGAGGCTCATGGGCTCCCGGCGACCGGTCGTGACACAGCGTCGGCAACGGAGACTGGAGCCACCGATGAAGCAGCCACCCGCCGAGATCCACATCGCGCCGTCCATCCTCTCCGCCGACTTCGCGCGTCTCGGGGAAGAGATCGCCACGGTCATGGACGCCGGAGCACATGTCATCCACGTCGACGTCATGGATGGGCACTTCGTCCCCAACATCACCATCGGCCCGGCGGTGGTCGCGGCCCTGGCGCCGCTGGTCCACGACAGGGGCGGCCTGCTCGACGTGCACCTCATGATCGAACGGCCGGATCTCTACGTGGACGAGTTCGCGACCGCCGGCGCCGACGGCCTGACCGTGCACCAGGAGGCGTGTGTGCATCTGCACCGCGTGCTGGCTCAGATCAGAGCCGCCGGAGCCTGGGCCGGAGTGTCGCTCAATCCGGCGACGCCGGTCGAGACGCTGGCTGATGTGTGGGACGACTGCGACCTGGTGCTGATCATGTCGGTCGACCCCGGCTTCGGCGGGCAGAGCTTCATCCCGGCGGCGACAGACAAGGTGCGACGCGCACGCAGCTTCCTGCCCGAGAATGTGGCCATCGAGATCGACGGCGGCGTGGGGGTCGGCAACGCCGCCGACCTGGTCGACGCCGGCGCTACCGTGCTCGTGGCCGGGTCGGCAGTCTTCAAGGGAGACGCTGCAGCGCGCTTCCAGGAGCTGACCGCCGTCGCCCGCGGTCGCTGAACCCACCACCGGCACCCGTTCCCGGCGACGAGGAGGCAAGCGGCCGGCCGGCGACCCGTGAGCACACCGGCCCATCGGCCGGCTGGCCGACGGACGGCCGGTCGGATACAATACGCCTGCACGTACACACAGGACGTGGCTTCGGGGCGGGGTGGAAGTCCCCACCGGCGGTGACAGCCCGCGAGCCTCCGCAGGAGGCCGACCAGGTGAGATACCTGGGCCGACGGTAACAGTCCGGATGGGAGAAGTCAGGGCGCTTTGCGCGTGCCTGTCGCCGCCCCGACCCACTGCATCAGGCGGTCAACGGTGGCCACAGGACGCGAGAGCACACCATCCGGCGATCTCTCCCGGCACGTCTCGGGCGACGACGTGAGGTTCCTCGATCTGGCCTTGGACCTCGCGACGCAGGGCCGTGGGCGCGTGCACCCCAACCCGCTGGTCGGAGCCGTCCTTGTCCACGACGGCGCGATCGTGGGCCAGGGCGCCCACCTGGGGCCGGGACTGCCGCACGCCGAGGTGGTGGCCTTGCGCCAGGCTGGGCCGGCCGCGCGCGGCGCCGCTCTCTACTGCACCCTGGAGCCCTGCGCCCATCACGGAAGGACCCCGCCGTGCGCCGACGCGATCATCGCCGCCGGCGTGACACGAGTCGTGGTCGCCATGGAAGACCCTAATCCCGTCGTCGACGGACGCGGTCTGGCACGCCTTGCGGCCGCCGGCCTCGAGGTCGTCGTGGCAACCGGCGAGCCGCGGCGCCGTGCCCGGGAGCTGAATCGGGCGTATCTCAAGGCGATCGGCTGCGGGCTGCCGTGGGTGACCTACAAGGCCGCCGTGAGCCTCGACGGCAAGGTCGCCGCGCGCGGCGGCGACGCGCGCTGGCTGTCGGGTGAGGAGAGTCGCGCACTGGTGCATCTCTGGCGCTCCCAGGTGGACGCGGTCCTCATCGGCGGCGGTACACTGCGTCACGACGATCCGCTGCTGACGGTGCGCGCGGTGAGCGGCCGCGACCCGGTCCGCGTAGTCGTGACGCGGCACGGCGACCTGCCACTCGATGCCCAGCTCTTCCGCACGGCACGGACGGCTCCAGTCCTGGTGCTGGCGGAACGCCTGGATGCGGAGCGCGAGGCCGCTCTGGCGGCGCGTGGCGTGACCGTCCGGCGCTTCGACGGTGGTCTTGCCGGCGCCCTGACAACGCTGGTGGAGCGTGGCCTGTTCGACGTCCTCTGCGAGGGCGGACCAGGCCTGTTCGCCGGCCTGCTCGACGCCGCTCTCGTCGACCGTCTCGCCCTCTTCGTGACCCCGCGGCTGTTGGGCGCCGGGGCTCCCGACCTGCTTGCACTGCCGGCACCCACGCGTGTCGCCGACGGCATGACCCTCGACGATGTGGCGTGGCGGATGGTCGGTCGCGATCTGCTGCTCGAGGGTCGTCCGCAGCGCCGCCCGACACCGGCGGAGAAGCCGGGGGACCCGGACGGCGGTCCTGTGGGCCGTCTACCGCTCGTTGAGGAGGCCGGCTGATGTTCACCGGCATCGTGGAAGAGGTCGGGACGCTGCGGTCGCTGACCGTCGGCGGCATGAGCGCCGAGCTCGAGGTCGCCGCCGGCCTGGTCACCGCCGGCACAGCCGTGGGCGACTCGATGCTCACCAACGGCGTGTGCCTCACGGTCACCGCCATCGGCCACGACTCCTTCCGCGCCGACGCGATGCCCGAGACGGTGCGCCGCACCACCCTCGGCCGGCTGCGTCCCGGGGCGCCGGTGAACCTGGAGCGAGCCGCGACGCCCCAGACGCGTCTCGGTGGGCACCTGGTGACCGGCCACGTGGACGGGGTGGGCACCGTGGTCGATGTGCGCCGCGAGCAGATCGCCGTCTGGCTGGACATCGCGGCGCCGCCCGAGGTGGCGGCGCTCTGCATGCCGCGCGGATCGCTGGCCGTGGCCGGCGTCAGCCTCACCGTGGTGGCCGTCGACGACGGTGTCGTGCGGGTGTCGCTGATCCCTCACACCGCCGCTCAGACGACCCTGGGATCGACGCGGCGCGGCGACGTCCTGAACCTGGAAGGCGACGTCCTGGCACGCTATGTGGCCCACTTCCTGAAGGGCGGCCGTGCGACGGCGGCGGCGGGGAGCGCGGCGGAAGATCTGACGTGGGAACGCCTGGCGCAGGCCGGTTTCGACTGATGCAGGCTCGCAAGCGAAGGATGACGAGACGATGAGCGACGAACAGACTCCTCTGGCGACCTCCGAGGGCAGTGCCCGATGCCGTCCCGAGGACCCGGGTGGTGACGTGTGGGCGACGGTCGACGAGGCTCTCGACGAACTGCGGCGCGGCCGCATGGTGGTGGTCGTCGATGACGAGGACCGCGAGAACGAGGGCGACCTGACGCTGGCGGCCGAGTTCGCCACGCGGGAGACGATCAACTTCATGGCACGCGAGGGCCGCGGGCTGATCTGCCTCACCCTCACGCCGGAGCGCTGTCGCGAGCTCGAGCTGGAGCCGATGGCGCGAGACAATCAGGCGCCCCTCGGGACCGCCTTCACCGTCTCGATCGAGGCCCGCCACGGTGTCACCACAGGCATCTCGGCCGCCGACCGGGCGCGGACGATCCAGGTGGCCATAGACCCGCGCTCCACTCCTGGCGACCTGGTGCAGCCCGGCCACGTCTTTCCGCTCATGGCGCGACCGGGCGGGGTGCTGGAGCGTACCGGGCAGACCGAGGCCGGCGTCGACCTCTGTCGACTCGCAGGACTGATACCTGCGTCGGTGATCTGCGAGGTCATGAACGACGACGGCACCATGGCGCGCGTGCCCGACCTGATCCCGTATTGCCGGCGCCACGGCTTGCGCATGGTGACCGTGGCCGACATCATCAAGTACCGGCGTCGGACCGAAGTACTGGTCCGACGGGAGGCCGAGGCGGCCATGCCCACCAGGTACGGCACCTTCCGCGCCGTCGGCTACGAGTCGCTCACCGACGGCGCCCATCACGTGGCCCTCGTCAAGGGCGACGTGGCCGGGCAGCAGGACGTCCTGGTGCGCGTGCACTCCGAGTGCCTCACCGGCGATGCGCTGGGCTCGCTGCGCTGCGACTGCGGCGACCAGCTGGCCGAGGCGCTGCGCCGGATCGAGGCAGAAGGCCTGGGGGTGGTGCTGTACATGCGCCAGGAAGGGCGCGGCATCGGGCTGCTCAACAAGCTCAAGGCGTACGCGCTGCAGGAGCGGGGGCGCGATACCGTGGAGGCCAACCTCGAGCTCGGCTTCCCCGACGACCTGCGCGACTACGGCATCGGTGCGCAGATCCTCGCCGACCTGGGCCTGAGCACCATCCGCACGCTGACGAACAACCCCAAGAAGATCATCGGTCTCGAGGGCTACGGGCTGCGGGTGGTCGAACGGGTGCCGCTGGAAGTGACGCCGCACTGCGAGAGCATCCGCTACCTGCGCACCAAGCGCGACAAGATGGGTCACATACTGGAGCACGAGGCACTCGTGCCGAGCGAGGGTCCTGAGGGATGAGGTCGAGAAGGAGCGTGGCATGACAGTGTTCGAAGGCAGGCTGACCGGTCGGGGTCTCAAGTTCGCTCTGGTCGTGGGCCGATTCAACGAGCTGATCTCGATCCGTCTGCATGAGGGCGCGCTGGACTGCCTGCGGCGCCATGAGGTGAGCGACGACGACATCGATGTCGCCTGGGTACCCGGCGCCTTCGAGCTACCGCTGGTGGCCGCCAAGCTGGCCGGCTCGGGCCGCTACGATGCGGTCGTCTGTCTGGGCGCGGTGATCCGCGGCGGCACGCCGCACTTCGAGTACGTGGCTTCTGAGGCGGCCAAGGGCATCGCCAAGGTCGGCCTCGACACCGGCGTGCCGGTGGTGTTCGGCGTCCTGACCACCGACACGATCGAGCAGGCGGTCGAGCGCGCCGGGACGAAGGCCGGCAACAAAGGATGGGCGGCCGCCCTGTCGGCGCTGGAGATGGCCGATCTGCTGCGGCAGCTTCCGTAACGGCGCCGTGCGGCGCTCAGGCGGCGGTGAGCGTCAGAGGACCTTGGTGACGCGGCCGGCGCGCAGGCAACGGGCGCACACGTATGCGGTACGTGGGCGGCCATCGTGCATGATGCGGACGTGCTGCAGATTCGGATCGAAACGGCGCTTGGTGGCGACGTTGGAGTGGCTCCGGCTGTGACCGATGACCGGCCGCTTTCCGCAGACGATACAGACTCTGGACATGCGAGGACCTTGCTTGATTCGGTTGCGGGGCGTCATTATGCTACACGCGCTTCAGCAAGGCAAACGGTCTGCAGTGGCCGCCTGTGGAGCATGGAGACCAGCGGCAGGGTGACCGTCTTCCACAAAGACATGTCCATCATCGCGGCGCTCGGGCTGCATCCGGACGTGCGTGTGGTGTTCGAGACGCACGGCATGGCTTGCTCGACGTGTATCGGGGCCAGCATGGAGAGCATCGAAGCCGGCGCCATCATGCACCGTGTGGAGCCCGACGAGATCGTGGCGGCGCTCAACACCTTGCTGCCGGATCTTCAAGCGCCGGACGGCAAGGGGCGGGGGGAGGTGTAGCTGACGGCGATGCGCGCGCATCCTGGAGGACAGGACGACGGACCACAGGGCGGCGTCGCGTTCGCGGACTCGGCGATCGCCAAGCTCGCCGCCTACGCCGCCCGCACCACGTACGGCGTCGTCGATCTCCACAGTGCTCCCATGCGCCGCGTGGCAGACCTGTTCCGCGGCGTCCTGACCGAGGGTGTCGAGGTCCAGCGTGACGGCGATGCCGTCCACGTCCGACTCCACGTCGTCATGGAGCGCGGCGTCAATGTGGCCCAGGTCACCGCGATCCTGCGCGATCAGGTCGCCTATCAGATCGAGCGGGCCACCGGCCTCGGCGTCTCCGAGGTCGACGTACTCGTCGAGGACCTCCGCGAGTGACGGCGCACGACCTCGCAGTGGCGCTCGTCGACGGGGCGCTGGTGGAGCTCGAGGCGGAACGGTCGCTGATCAACGACCTGAACGTCTACCCCGTACCGGATGGAGACACCGGGACCAACCTCCTGCTCACCGTCAGGGCCATCCGCGAAGAGCTGGAGCGCAGCGCCGGCAGCCTCGACGACGGCGTCGCGGCGGCGGTGACCCGCGGATCGCTGATGGGCGCGCGCGGCAACTCCGGCGTGATCCTCTCGCAGATCGTGCGCGGCGCCTGCTCCGTCTGCCGGCCGGGAGGCGTCCTTACCACCGCGACGCTCAAGGAGGCGTTCGCCGAGGCGACCTCGGCGGCGTACCGCGCCGTGAAGAAGCCGGTCGAAGGCACTATGCTCACGGTCACCCGCGAGATGTCGGCCGCCGCCTCGCACCTGCCCGACGACACGCCGCTGCCCGACACTCTCGATGCGATCCTGGCGGCCGGCCGCATCGCCGTGGAACGCACGACCCAGCAGCTGGCGGCACTGCGCCAGGCCGGCGTCGTCGACGCCGGCGGCTACGGCCTGCTGGTGATCTGCCGCGGCCTGGCGACCGTCCTCAACGGAGCACCGGCGGCGATCTCGAGGGCTGCCCGACAGCGTCCCCGCCCCGAGGGGGCTCCGGCCGTGCGTTCGCTCGAAGAACCCAGCGAGCTGTCGCGCTACCGGTACTGCACGAGCTTCCTGCTCACCGGCAGCGGACTGCCGAAGGGCGAGCTCGAGAGCTTCCTGGCTCCTATCGGAGACAGCGCCCTGCTCGTCGGTGACGCCGAGATGCTCAAGGTCCACGTCCACACCGACGACCCGGGGGCCGTCCTGACGTGGGCGGTCCGCCACGGCGGCCTCAGCGAGGTCGAGATCAACGACATGCACGCTCAGACCCGGGAGCGCGACGCGCGTCTTCGCTCGGCCGGCGGCTCGCCGCCCGGGGCCGGCCGGACGGCCGTCGTGGCGGTGGTGGCCGGCGCCGGCAACCAGGCGCTCTTCCGCGAGATCGGCTGCGCCGGGATCGTCGACGGCGGCCAGTCGATGAACCCCAGCGCGGCGCAGCTCCTGGAGGTCATCGACCGTCTGCCCAGCGACGACGTCGTGGTCCTTCCCAACAACGGCAATGTCATCCTGACCGCCGAGCAGGCGGCCACCATGAGCACGCGCACCATCGTCGTCGTGCCCTCGAAGTCGATGCCCGCCGGGCTCACCGCCATGGTCGAATTCGATCCCGACAAGGATGCGGTGGCCAACGCGGCCGTGATGACGCAGGCTCTGGCGCGTGCGCACTGCGCCGAGATCACGGTGGCCGTGCGTGACTCCATCATCGGCGACCTGAGCGTCAAGAAGGACCAGGTCATAGGACTCATCGACGGGACGCTCGTCGCCACCGGCGAGGACGTCGGCGGTGTCCTCGACGATGTCCTCGGCCGGCTGGAAGCCCACGATCCCGAGGTCGTCACCGTGCTGACCAGCCTCAACGGTGCGTCCATCACCGACGACGACGTCGCCGCCGCGCTGGCGCGTCGCCTACCCCAGGCCGAGGCCGTCATCCAGGCCGGCGGCCAGCCCCTGTACCCGATCCTGATTGGAGCGGAATGACGCTCTTGACCACCGAGAACACGGTCGTGGTGACCGATTCTACCGCCGACCCCAACGATCGTTGGACGGCACGCGGTATCACCGTGGTACCGCTCAAAGTCGTGTTCGGCACGGAGCTGTACGACGACGGCACCGAGATGCCGCCACCCAGGCTCTACGAACGCCTCAAGCAGGGCGGCGACCTGCCGACCTCGTCGCAGCCCTCGGTGGCCCAGTTCGCCGAGGTCTACGATCGGCTCGGTGGAGAGTACGAGCACATCTTCTCGATCCACATCTCGCAGGAGTTGAGCGGCACCATCCAGTCCGCGACCACAGCCGCCGAAGGTAACGACAAGGTCGAGATCTGGGACAGCCGCAACGTGTGCTGCGGTCTCGGTCTGCTGGTCGACCGGGTGCAGACCAAGCTCGAAGAGGGCATCGAGCTCGAGGAGCTGCGCTCGTACATCCGCCACTTCCAGGATCGCGGCCGTATGGCCATCCTGCCGGCGACGCTCGAATACCTGCGCCGCGGTGGACGCATCGGGCGGGCCCAGGAGATGGTCGGCGGGGTCCTCGGGATCAGGCCGATCATCCAAGCCTACGACGGCGTCATCTCGCCGTATGCCAAGATCCGCGGCGAGCGCCGTGCCTGGGAGGCGATGGGGCAGTATCTGGCTGAGTATGCCGGCCCCAAGGACACGCTCTACGTGAGCATCGTGCAGGCCGACAGCCCGGGGGCGGTAGAGAAGCTGCGCGACATCCTTCTGGGCGTGCGCCCGGACGCCCGCATCCTGTTCACCGGATGGGCGGGATCGGTCGTCGGCGTGCACATCGGCCCCGGCGCCTGCGCCTACTCGGTCATCGCCGAGTAAGGGAGGGCGGTGCCGGCGGCAGTGCCCCGACCAGCGCCGCTGCAGCTCGGCGGCAAGCCGTTCCCGGGCACGCCGCCGCAGCCCCGTCTCTTCCTGCGCCCCGAACGGCTGGCCCTGCCGCTCACGTCTGTGGCCCGTGTCGGGCCGGCGATCGCGCGCCGCCTGCGCGAGCTCGGCCTGAGCACGGTCGGCGATCTTCTCGAGCACTACCCGCGCCGCTACGACGACTACCGCGACCGGCGCGATCTGGGCTCCCTGAAGATCGGCGAGGAGGCGACCGTACGGGCTACCGTGGAGCGCGTCGCCCTGACGAAGGGACGGCGCAAAGGCCTGCAGGTCGTGCGTGCCTGCGTCCGCGATCCGTCCGGAGTCAGCGAGGCGATCTGGTTCAATCAGGCCTGGCTGGCGGAGGCGCTGGAGCCGGGCATGACCCTCAGCCTGCGCGGCACGCTAACGGCCCGCGGCGGACGCCCCTCGTTCGTCGTCAAGAGCCACGAGATACTCGCCGCGAGCGAGGAGACGCTGCACACCGAGGGGGTCGTGCCGGTCTACCCGGCGGGAGAGGCAGTCTCAGCGCGAACGCTGCGTACACTCGTACGCACCGTCCTGCCGGCAGCCCGGGGTCTGCCCGACCCCCTGCCCGCATGGCTGCGCATCGAGCACGGTCTCCCGACGCGCGCCGATGCCGTTCTGGCGGTCCACGCCCCGCGCGACCCCGACGTCGGCAGAACGGCGCGGGCGCGGCTCGTCTTCGAGGAGTCGTACCTGTTGCAGGTGGGGTTGCTGGCCCACAAGGCTCGCGAACAGGGGCGTCTGGCGGCGCAGCCGCTGGCGGACGGCTCCGGCGCCGCGACCGCCTTCGAGCAGCGGCTGCCGTTCGCCCTGACGGCCGACCAGAAGGCAGCGGTGGCCGAGATCGATGCGGACGTGGCCACGACGACGCCGATGCGGCGCCTGCTGCAGGGCGACGTCGGGTCCGGCAAGACCGTCGTCGCCCTCCATCTCTTGCTGCGCGCCGCGGCAGCCGGACACCAGGGCGCCCTGCTGGTGCCCACTGAGACCCTGGCGGGGCAGCATCTGGCGACGGTCCACGAGCTGGTCGGCGACCTGGTGTCCTGCGAGCTGCTGATCGCCGGTCTGCCGGCGGCCCGTCGCCGCGCCGTCCTCTCTCGCCTGGAGAGCGGCCGCACACAGCTGATCGTCGGCACACATGCGCTCTTTCAGGCGGATGTGCGGTTCCGTTCCCTGGCGGCCATCGTCGTCGACGAGCAGCACCGCTTCGGCGTGGTCCAGCGCGACGAGCTCGCCCGGCGGGCGTCGGCGCAGGGCCACGCCCCGCACGTGCTCTACATGACGGCTACGCCGATCCCCAGGACGCTGGCCCTGACGCTCTTCGGCGACCTCGACATGACGGTCATCGCGGCGCCGCCGACAGGCCGTCAGCCGATCGTCACGCGCGTGGTACCGGAAGAGAAGCGCGACGATGCCTACGCCTTCACGCGCAAGCACCTCGATGCGGGCCGGCAGACCTACGTGGTCTGTCCCACCATCGAGGGCTCCGAGTCGCGCACGGCGGCGGCGGCCGTCGACGAAGCCGAACGCCTGGCCGCCGGCGAGCTGCGCGGCTACCGGCTCGCCGTGCTGCATGGACAGATGAGACCGGCCGATCGTGAGACGACCATGCGCGCCTTCAAGTCGGGGGACACGCAGGTGCTGGTGGCCACCACCGTCATCGAGGTCGGCATCGACGTCCCCAACGCCACGATCATGATCATCGAAGATGCCGAATGCTTCGGCCTGGCCCAGCTCCACCAGCTCCGGGGACGTGTCGGTCGCGGCAAGGCCCGATCGTACTGCCTGCTCTTCGCGCGGCCCGAGACCGACCAGGCCAGGGCTCGCCTCGGAGCCCTGAAAGCCAGCAGTGACGGCTTCGAGCTCGCCGATCGCGACCTGGAGATCCGCGGTGAGGGCAGCGTGCTCGGCGCCCGCCAGGCGGGCGTCGGTGATCTCCGCCTGACCAGGCTGGTACGCGACAGGGCGACCATCGATCGTGCCCGGGCGGCGGCGCGGCGCACCCTGCGCGACGATCCGCTGCTGGCGGCGCCCTCAAACGCCGCCCTGGCGGCCGCCGTGCGCGAAGCCTTCGGGCGACGCGTCGGCTGGCTGTTGCGGGCCTGAGAGCGGCCGACGCCGCGGCTGCTGCGGTCTCAGCGGTCTCGGCAGCCCCTCCGCGCCACGGTGACCGCACACCCTGTTCCACGGCGTGCGCGATGACGGCGCATATACTGCGGTCATGCATGTCAGCGAGGTCATCGCCGCCCACACCAACACCGACTTCGACGCCCTCGCCGGCGCCGTCGCCGCGGCGCGCCTGTATCCGCGTGCCCGCATCTGCCTCAGCGGGGCCTTGAACCAGAACGTCCGCCGCTTCGCTCACCTCTACGGCGACCGCTTCGGGTTCATCAGCGCCGACGACATCGAGCCGGAGGCGGTCGAGCGCCTCATCCTTATCGAGACGGCCGACGCCAATCGCCTGGGGGAGCTGGGACCGCTGCTGAAACGTCCCGGGATCGACGTGGTGGTGTTCGACCATCACGACCCGCTGCACGCGGACGCCGGCACGGTGCCCGGCGCGCACATCATCTCCACCGACGACGGCGCCGTGACGACACTCCTCCTGCGCATCCTCGCCGAGCGCGGCATCCCGATCTCGCCGCTGGAAGCCACCGTGTTCGCGCTCGGCATCCACGAGGACACCGGCTCATTGACGTTCACCACCACGACGGAGCGTGACGCGGAAGCGCTGGCGTTCTGCATGCAGCGCGGGGCTTCCACGGCGCTCATCGAGCGTTTCCTGCACCATCCGCTGTCGGGCGATCAGCGCCAGCTGCTGGCCCGCTCCCTGCAGACGGCCACGCCGGTGCCGGGCATCGGCGAGAACGTCCTCATCGCCGCCCTGAGCTGGGACCGCTATGTGGAAGAGATCGCCGTCATCGCCCATCGCTTCATCGACGTGACCGGCGCCGACGCGTTCATCCTGGTGCTCGGCATGGAGGCACGGGTCTTCGTCGTCGCCCGCAGCCGCCTCGGCGGCGTCGACGTGGCCGCAGCTCTGCAGCCTGTCGGCGGCGGCGGCCACCCGGCAGCCGCTTCGGCCGTGGTCCGCGACCGTGACCCGCAGAGCGTCGCGGATACCGTCGCGGCAGCCGTGCGGAATGCGTCCCAGCACGGGCGTCGGGCCGCCGAACTGGTCTCGCGGCCGGCGGCGCTGGTGGACCTTGACGACAGCATCGACCACGCCCTCATCCTCTGCCGCCGCGAGGACGTCGCCGGAGCGCTGGTGGTCGAAGACGGCCTGATCGTGGGCAGCGTCGGCGAAGACGATCTGCGACGGGCGGCGGGCCACGGGCTCGGGCATGCGCCGGTCAAGGCGGTGATGAGCCGCACCGTGCCGGCCGTCAGCGCCGCCGCCCCGGCGGTCGGTCTCGTGGAGCAGGCGGCCGGCAGCCCGACCGGTCACCTGGTCGTCCACCGCGCCGGCCGGCAGGCGCCGCTGCACGCCGGCGACGTGCTCGGACTGGTGCGCGGACGCGACGTCCTCGGCATGCCGCCCGAGGCCGGCAGGCGTCATCTGCCCGAAGGTCCGACGCTGGCGCCGCGGCTGGAGGATCTGGGCCTGGACGATCTCTTCGAGGCTATCCAGGCCCTCGCGACGTCGTACCAGGGCGCGTATCTGGTCGGCGGCGCCGTGCGCGACGTGCTGTTGCGGGAACGCACCTTCGACATCGACATCGCCGTGGAGGGCGACGGCATCGCGTTCGCCCACCAGCTCGCCCGGCGGCTCGGCGGCCACGTGCGTGCGCACCCCAAGTTCCGCACCGCGGTCGTGATCGCCGGGGAGGAGGGTGGCGGCGAGGCGCTGCGCGTCGACGTGGCGTCGACCCGCACCGAGCTCTACGACTACCCGGCGGCCCTGCCCCGCGTGGAGCCGGCGCCGCTGCGCAGCGATCTGGCGCGCCGGGACTTCACCATCAACGCCATGGCGGTGAGCCTCAGCAGCGAGGACTACGGCACGCTCTACGATCCGTTCGGCGGGCTGCAGGACCTCGCTGCGCGCCGGCTCGCCGTGCTGCACAATCTGAGCTTCATCGAAGACCCCACGCGGATCTTCCGGGGGGTGCGCTACGAGACGCGCTACGGGTTCCGCATGGATGCCCGGACGATCGCGCTGGCCCGTGCCTGCAGTGAGATGGAGCTGGTCGGTGACCTCTCGTCGGCCCGCCTGCGCGACGAGCTGGTCCTCATCCTGCGCGAACGCAGCGTCGAGCACGCCCTGCGCCGGCTCCGGGAGCTGCGGCTCGACCGCGTCGTGCACCCCGGCATCTCCGGTGGCCAGGCGACCCGCGAGCTGATCCGGGCCACCGACACGCTGTGGCTGCGCCACGGCCTGGTCGGCGAGATGCCGCTGTGGCGTCTACGCCTGGCACTGATGCTGCGCGACGTGGAGCCGGCGCAGATCCTCGAGTGGGCCGACCGCATGCGCATCCGGCGCACCGATGCCGGCGTCCTGGCACGGGCGTTCGTCGTCGGGCGCCTGCTGCTCGAGCGGGTGCGCACGAGTCCTGCCGACGCCGACGTGCATGATGTGGCCGGCGAGGCGCCGCTCGAGGCGGTCCTGGTGGCGATGACGCTCGACCGCGGCGGCGCCGTGGCGCGTCGGCTGGCCGTGTATCTCGACCGGCTCCGCCATGTGCGGCTCGAGGTCGACGGCGCCGACCTGCGTCAGCTGGGATACGCGGAGTCGCCGGCCATCGGACGCGTGCTGGCCAGCCTGCTGAGGCTCAAGATCGGCGGCATCCTGACCGGCGGCCGCGACGCCGAGCTGGCCGCCGCCCAGCGCATGCTGGACGCCGTCGAGCAGAGAGGGGCGCCGTGAGTCGCGAGCTGATCGTCTCGTTCGTCGTCATGCTGCCGCTGCTGCTTCTGAGCCTGAGCGTCCACGAGATGGCGCACGCCTGGTCGGCCGACCGGCTCGGCGACGGCACGGCGCGAGCGGCCGGACGGCTGACGCTCAACCCGCTGGCGCACCTCGACATCTGGGGCACCGCCATGCTCGTGGTGACCTTCGCCGTCTCGCAGGGGTCGTTCTTCTTCGGGTGGGCGCGCCCGGTGCCGATCGACCCGCGGCAGCTGGCGTCGCGGCGCTGGGGCGAGACGCTGGTGGCGGTCTCCGGCCCCGCGTCGAACCTTGCGCTGGCGGCGCTCGCCGGTGCTCTCAGCTGGGCGCTCGCCGGGGTGTGGGTCGCCGGCGCCCAGGCGGTGGCGATCGCGTTCTACCTGAACATGACCCTCGCCATCCTGAACATCCTCCCGATCCCGCCGCTCGACGGCTGGCGAGCGCTGACCGGACTACTGCCGGTACGGCACCGGGCGACCCTGTCGCGCTTCGCCTCCTACGAGCAGTACGTGTTCTTCATCTTCCTGGCGCTCATCGTGCTGCGCCCCGAGATACTGGGGGCGGTCTTCGGACCACCGATCACCGCCGCCGCCGACATCCTCCTGCCCGGCGTGGCGCGATGAACGACCGGCCGCAGACCGGCCGCGCCGCAGCGGCGCCGGCGGAGCTTGGGCGCGAGGCCGTCCCTGTGACCGGCCTGCGCGCCCGAGCTCACGAGGGCGTCGAGTGGCTGGAGGCCGGCGGGGACGGCTGGCGGGCGGTGTTCTCCACGCGTCACGGCGGCGTCTCGCGGGGACCGTTCGCGACTCTGGACCTCAGCTACGCGGTCGGCGACCTGCCGGAGAGGGTCACCGAGAACCGCCGGCGACTGGCGGCGGTGACCGGCTTCGATGCCGCAGCCCTGGTCGTCGGCCGCCAGGTCCACGGGACCGGGATCGCGTCGGTCGGCGCCGCCGACCGCGGCCGCGGCGCCGCCGACCAGCGGCATGCCCTCGCCGACGTCGACGGCCTGCTGACCGGCGAGCCCGGTCTGCCGTTGATGGTCGCCGTGGCCGACTGCGTCCCCGTCGTCGTCGCCGCCGCCGGACGGGATGGCACCCTCCGGGTGGCTGCCCTGCACGCCGGCTGGCGCGGTCTGCTGGCCGGCATCCTCGAGCGTGGAGTGGAGCTCCTGCGGCGCCACGGCTCGATCGTCGCCGCCGTCGTGGGCCCCAGCATAGGACCTTGCTGCTTCGCGGTGGGGGAGGACGTCGGCCGCGCCTTCGAGCGGCAGTACCCCGGCACCTGGCATGACGGCCGGGTCGACCTCTGGGGGGCGGCCGTCCGGCAGTTGACGGACGCCGGCGTCGCCGAGAGCGCGGTCACGCTCGCACGCGCCTGCACGTCGTGCGACGAGCGCTTCTTCTCGCATCGCCGGGACGCCGGACGCAGCGGCCGTCAAGCGGGCATCGTGTGGATCAAGGCGGCCGCGGACGGGGACGCGGACGACAGCTGAGGGGGCTGCAGCGTAGACTCAGGCGGGAGCAGGGGCACCAGACGGGGGAGAGGAGGCCGATCCGATGCGGCAGTTCGTAGGCGACGCAGGCACGATCTCCGCCCGACTCGACGTTGTACGTGGGCGGATCGAGGCCGCTGCGGCAGAGTCTGGCCGGTCCGCCTCCGAGGTGGAGCTGCTCATCGCGACCAAGTACGTGGCGCTGGAGGACATGCCGGCCCTGGCTGCGGCAGGCGTGCAGCTCGTCGGCGAGAGCCGCGCCCAGGACCTGGTCGCCAAGCACGATCGCTTCGCCGATCTCTTCACCTGGGACTTCATCGGTCACCTGCAGAGTCGCAAGGCGAAGCTCGTTCTGCCTCGTGTGCGCCGCATCCACGCCGTCTCGAGCATCAGCGCCGTGCAGGAACTCGATCGTCGGACGCAGAACATGGTCGACGTGCTGTTGGAGGTCAACATCGCCGAGGAGCCGCAGAAGCCGGGCGTCACGCCGGGTGATCTCGAGCGGTTCCTGACGGAAGCCAGCAGTCACGAACGGGTCTCGTTCAGCGGTCTGATGTGCATGCCACCGTTGTCCGACGATCCCGAGCACGCGGCACCGTACTTCGCTCGTACCAGAGAGCTGGCAGAGCGGCTTTCCGCTGCATGGCGCGGCCGCTATACTTTCCAGCACCTCTCGATGGGGACGAGTGCCGACTACGAGGTGGCGGTCCGAGAAGGAGCCACGACAGTCCGCCTGGGCACGAGCGTCCTGTTCTAGGTGGACCCAGGAGGGGCGATGGGTCTGGGAGACTCCTGGCACAAGATGATGGTCTACTTCGGCGTCGCCGAAGACGAGGACTACATAGAGGACGACGAGACGCTGGCGCCGCAGCAGGAGCTGGAGCGCTCCTATCAGGAGCGGCCGAACGTGCGTAAGCTCCAGCGTCCCGGCCGCGGTCGCAGCGACTACGACGAGATCTTCGCGGAAGAGGCCGCCCGTCCGGCACCGCGGGTCGTCCAGTCCGTGGAGCCGCTCCGCCAGAGTCGCGTCGAGGTCCATCTGGTCGTGCCCAAGAACTTCAACGATGCGCAGCAGATCGCCGACAAGTTCAAGGTCGATGTGCCGGTCATCGTCAATCTGCAGACCTCGGACACAGACCTGGCGAAGCGCATCATCGATTTCTGCAGCGGCCTCACCTACGCCATGGACGGCGGCATGCAGCGGGTCGGCGACAAGATCTTCATGCTCACGCCGCGTAACGTCGAGGTCTCCGCAGAAGAGAAGGCCCGTCTCATCGAGAAGGGCTTCTTCAATCAGTTCTGAGATCGTACGCACGCGAGGTCTGCCATGAACGTCGGCCTGCTCGGTTGCGGACACATCGCCACGGCCCTCGCCGAGGGATGGTCGCGGCCCGACGTCCCCGATCGGCTGCGCCCGTCGGTGTGGGGCTATGACGTCCGGCCCGAGGCGGCGGCGCATCTTGCCGGCCTCACCGGAGCCACAGTCGTCGACTCGCCTGAGGCGCTCGTCGCGGCGACCGACCTCCTTGTCGTCGCCGTGCGACCGGTCGAGGTGCAGGCGGCGCTGACCGGCGTGGCGGCGCATCTCGGCGGCCGCCCGGTGGTCTCGCTGGCGGCCACGGTCACCATCCCGACATTGCTCGGCTGGCTGCCGGAGGGCACGCCGCTCGGTCGTGTGATCCCCAATGTTGCGGTGGCGCAGGGGTGCGGCCTGCTCGTCTGGGCAGACGGCACGCTCGGTGAGACCGCCGCCGACGTCCGCGCCGTGTTCGGCGTGCTGGGCGAAGTGACCGACGTCCCGGAGCATCTCTTTGACGAGGCGACAGTCGTCGCGGCCTGTGGCCCCGGCTTCGCGGCGCTCTTCATCGAGGCCTTCGAAGAAGCAGGCGTCGCAGTGGGACTCGACTGGCAGACGGCCGCCGACCTGGCCCTGGGAGCCGTCGCCGGCACCGTGGAGCTGGTCCGGCGGTCAGAAGACACGGGCGGCGTGCGGCGTGCCGTCTCCACGCCCGGTGGCATGACCATCGCCGGCATCGAGCAGCTGGAGCTGGCCCGCCTGCGCCCGGCCCTCATGGCGGCCGTCCGGGCCGCCGTGGCACGGGGACGCGGCACGGGATGACCGCGCTGCCCACCGACCGGCGGCGAAGGCCCTCCGGCGGCGCTTCACGCGTGCCGCCACGTGCTTTACCATGGAGTGGCGCTGACGGCGCGACCGACCGGCCGCAAGAACGGCCGGCCGGCATGCGTCTCCGTTTCTGACACGTCGGGAGGCCGGCCATGAAGCTCACACCGCTCGACATACGGCACAAGGAGTTCCATCGCGGCATGCGTGGCTACGCCGATGCCGAGGTCGACGAGTTCCTCGACGGGGTCGCCGACGAGTTCGAGCGCGTCTTCAAGGAGAACCTCGAGTTCAGCGAGCGCCTCGACTCCATCCAGGCTCAGCTCGACCACTACCGCAGCATCGAGGGGACGCTGCAGAAGACGCTCGTCTCGGCCCAACAGAACGCTGAGGAACAGCGCGCTGCGGCACAACGCGAGGCGCAGCTCGTACTCCGCGACGCGGAGGTCAAGGCTCGTGACACGCTCAGCGAAGCGTATAGTGCCAAGCAGAGCGTCGAACGCGAGATCGTCATGCTGCGGAACGCCGAAGCAGACTTCCGCTTCAAGTTCCGCGCCCTTCTCGAGGGCTACCTGAAGCAGCTGACGGCCGCTGAAGCCGGGGCGCGCGAGAAGGCCGGCGAGTTCGAGCGCCAGGCGCGCGCCCTGCGCGACGCCATCAGCGAGAGCGGGCAGCGCCCGTCGCAGCCGACTCCGGGCCCGACAGGGCCGGCCGCTGAAGCCGCCGCGGCGCCGCCGCCAGCACCGAGAGTCGAGGCCCCCTTGCAGCCTTCCAAGGGACCGGGACCGGCCCCATCCGCCCCCGGTCCAGAGGCCCGGGTCTCGCCGGCCGGCGAGACCGACGGCCGCGGCGCACCCACCGTGGACCCCATGGCACCCGCCGCCCGGCCGGATACTGCGCCGGCCGGCCCCACCGCCCCGTCGGCGGTCTCGCCGCCGGGAGGTACGCCGCCGAGCCGACCGACGCCCGAGACACGGCCCTCGCCGCCGGCGGCAGCGCCTCCGGCTGCCGCCGGGCCGCCGCCGACCGCTGCGGCCGATGAAGCTGAAGACACCGCCGTCCTCGACGAGCCGGAGGTGCGCCGCCTCCAGCCTGAGGAAGAAGAGGACGACTTCTTCGCCGATGTCGACGACCGGATCGGTGGCAAAGAGTTCAAGTGGTGAGCCGGCCTGGGCCCGCAGCGGTCGGGACGGCGTGACGCTCAGCCTCTGGGTGGTCCCCGGCGCGCGACGGACCGGCCTCGACGGCGAGCGCGACGGAGCTCTCCGCCTGCGGGTCGCGGCGCCGGCCCGTGAAGGCCTCGCCAACGCTGAGGTGATCCGCTTCGTCGCCGGCTGCGCCGGTGTACGGCGTGCCGACGTGCAGGTGACCGCCGGACGACACTCGCGCCGCAAGAGCGTGCGCATCCATGGTGCCACCCTCTCCGACGTCCTGGAAGGCTTCGCCTCGTGCGGGTGACCGTGAGGCGTCCGCCGCTGCTGACCGTGCTGGTGGCGCTGGGCATCGTCATCGCCGATCAGGCGTCCAAGGCCGTCGTCCTGGCGTTCGCGGACAGGCTTCCGTACACGGTCGCCGGCGGTCTGCGCATCGAGCTGGTGCGCAACACCGGTGTGTCCTTCAGCCTCTTCACCGGGAGTGGGTTCGTCATCGCCGGCGTGGCCGCGGTGGTGGTCGCCCTGCTCGTGCTGTTCCTCGTGTTGCCGCGGGTCTACTCCATGCCTCTGGCCATCCTGCTCGGGGGCAGCCTCGGGAACCTGATCGACCGTTTGCACGCCGACGGCAGCGTGGTCGACTTCATCGCCGTCTACTGGTGGCCGCGCTGGAACATCGCCGACGCGGCGATCGTCGTCGGAGCATGCCTGATGGTCCTCACCGTCGTGCGCCGGGCGCCGCACGCGCCGCGACCCGACGACGGCGGCGGTCCACAGCTCCCGGATGGCTGAATGCCGGAGTTCACGATAGGACCGGACGACGACGGCGCGCGGCTCGACATCGCTCTCGCCCACGGCGCCGGCATCTCCCGCGCCGCCGCCCAGCGCCTGATCGTCGCCAAAGCAGTGAGCGTCGACGGCAGACAGCTCGACAAACATGCGATCGTGCGGACGGGCATGACCGTGAGCTTCACGCCCCCGCCGCCGCAGGACGTGACGCTCACCGCCGAGGCGATCGACGTGACCATCGTGTACGAGGACGAGGCGCTGCTGGTGGTCGACAAGCCGCCCGGCCTGGTGGTGCACCCGGCGGCCGGACATAGGGGCGGAACACTGGTCAATGCGCTGCTGGAACACCGGCCCGCCGGCGGGCATCACCTGCGGCCCGGCGTGGTCCACCGTCTCGACAAGGACACCTCGGGCCTGCTCGTGGTGGCCCGCACGGAGGCTGCGTACCAGGCGCTCGTTGCGGCGATGAGCGAGCGCCGCATCCGACGCGAGTACACGGCGCTCGTGGTGGGCGGCATGCCGCAGGACCGGGGCACCATCGACGCCCCCATCGGGCGTCACGTGCGCGACCGCACGCGCATCAGCATCCACACGGCGGAGCCGCGGCGCGCGGTGACCCATTTCGCGGTGAGCCGTCGTCTCTGCGGCTACACGCTGCTCGATGTACGGCTCGAGACCGGCCGCACGCATCAGATCCGCGTCCATATGGCGGCTCTCGGCTATCCGGTGGCCGGTGACGTGGTCTACGGCCGCCGGCCGCGGCCGGCCGGCCTGGCGCGACAGTTCCTGCACGCCCGCCGCCTCTCGTTCCCACACCCGTCCGATCCCGGCCGCGAGCTGACCTTCGAGGCGCCGCTGCCGGACGATCTGCGCCGCTTCCTGGACGGTCTTCCGGCTCCTTGACGGGCGTCGTCCGCCGCTGTACAGTCCGCGCGACCCGATGTCCTTTAAGTGTGTCCAGCGAGACCGGAAGGGGTGGTCGTATGACGACGCTGCCGTCCTGCACATCTTCGTCGACGGAGGCGTCGTTCTTATGAGCGGCCACGTCGACGAGGTCGCCATCATGGACGCGGAGCAGATCACCCGCACGCTCACCCGGATGGCCCACGAGATCCTCGAGAAGAATCCCTGTGAGCCATCGCTCTCCATCGTCGGCATCCACACCCGCGGCGCCTTCCTGGCGCGCCGGCTGCGCGACCAGCTGGCCGATCTCAGCGGCGTCGACATCCCGTTCGGCGAGGTCGACATCTCGTTCTACCGGGACGACATCGGCGCCCGCGGCATCGGCGACATCCGTGAGACGCCGCATCCGGTCGTCAAGGGCACCGATCTGCCGTTCGAGATCGACGACGCGGTGATCGTCCTCGTCGACGATGTGCTGTATACCGGACGCACCATCCGGGCCGCCGTCGACGCGATCTTCGACTTCGGCCGGCCGGCCAAGATCCAGCTTGCGGTGCTGGTGGACCGCGGCCATCGCGAGCTGCCGATCCGGCCGGACTACGTCGGCAAGAACATGCCCACCGCCCTGCCCGAGCACGTACGCGTCCGCCTCATCGAGCACGACGGTCGCGACGAGGTCGTGCTGGAGCGTGGCGGCAGGGAGGAGGGTGAGGCATGACCAAGCGCGACCTGCTGTCGATGGACGACCTGACGCGCACCGATGTCGATCTCATCCTCGATACCGCCGAGAGCTTCCTGCCGATCCTCCAGAGAGACATCAAGAAGGTACCGACGCTGCGCGGCCGTACTATCGTGAGCTACTTCCATGAGGCCTCGACGCGGACGTCGTCGAGCTTCGACCTGGCCGCCAAGCGTCTGTCGGCCGATACCATCGCCCTGAAGAAGAGCGGTTCAGCCATCGAGAAGGGCGAGTCGCTCAAGGACACGATCCTGACGCTGTCTGCCTACTCGCCGGACATCATCGTGATGCGTCATCCGTCGGCCGGCGCCTGCCGGCTGGCCGCCCGCTATACGCCGGCCAGCGTCATCAACGCCGGCGACGGCAAGTACCAGCATCCCACGCAGTGCCTGCTCGACCTGTTTACGCTGCGGCAGACCTTCGGCCGTGACCTCGACGGCATGAAGATCAGCATCGTCGGCGACATCCTGCACAGCCGCGTAGCGCGCAGCGACATCGCCGGCTTCCAGATGATGGGCATGCACGTCACCCTGGTCGGCCCGCCGACGATGATGCCGCGGGACATCGAGTCGCTCGGCGTCGCCGTCGAGCACGACCTGTCCCACCTGCGCACGGCCGACGTGATCTACCTGCTGCGTATCCAGCGGGAACGCATGCAGGCCGGCGCGAACTTCCTGCCCTCGCTGCGGGAGTACGCCCGCGTGTGGGGGATCGACCGCTCGCGGGTGCGGCCCGGACAGAAGGTCATGCACCCGGGGCCCATCAACCGCGGCGTGGAGATCAGCGGCGAGATCGCCGACGACCCCGACACCCTCATCCTGGAACAGGTCGAGGCCGGTCTCTCGACCCGCATGGCGATCCTCTACCGCACCATCGTCGGGTACAGCGACAGCGCAAGCGAGGAGGCATGATGGCCGGCACTGCGACACAACGGCTGTGGTGCAAGCGTGCGGCCAAGGCCGACCTGCTCGTGAAGGGCGCCCGCGTCGTGGATCCCACCACCGGCCGCGACGAGGTCAAGGACGTGCTCGTGACTCGCGGCCGCATCGCCGCCGTCGGTGACGACCTCGAGCCGGGCGGCAGCGCGGCGGTGCGCGACGCCGACGGCTGCCTGCTCATGCCCGGCTTCGTCGATCTGCACGCCCACTTCCGCGTGCCCGGTGGCGAGGATGCCGAGGACCTCACGTCGCTGACGGCGGCGGCCGCGGCCGGCGGATACGTAGCCGCCTTCGGCATGGCCAACACCGACCCGGTCGTCGACAATGCCGCCCTGCTCGAAGGCCTGGCGCAGCGCGCGCAGGCCGAGGCGACCGTGCCGGTCGGCTTCCACGCGGCCGTCACGCGCGGCCTGCAGGGCGAGCAGCTCACCGAGATGGTCGAGCTCGCCACGGCCGGCGCCGTGGCCTTCAGCGACGACGGGATACCGCTGCGCGACGCCGACCTGCTGCGCAAGGCGCTGCAGTACGCATCGGTGACCGGCCGGCACATCGCCGTGCACGCCGAGGACCGCTCACTGACGCGCAAGGGCGTCATGCACGAGGGCGCCGTCTCGGCGCGGCTCGGCCTGGCGGGGATGCCGTCCATCGCCGAGAGCATCGAGGTGGAGCGGGCGCTCGAGGTGGCCGCCTACGAAGACGCGCGCCTGCACGTGTGCCACGTCTCGACGGCGGCCGCTCTGGAGCACCTGGCCCGCTTCAAGGAGCGGGGCGTCCCGGTGACCGCCGAGGTCTGTCCGCACCACCTCACGCTGACCGACGAGGCGGTGGTGACGCTGGACGCGAACGTCAAGATGAACCCGCCGCTGCGGCCGGAGGCCGATCGCGCGGCGCTGGTGGCGGCACTCGCCGAAGGTCTCATCGACTGCGTCGCCACCGACCATGCGCCACACTGCGCCGACGACAAGGAGGTCCCCTTCGAGGAAGCGCCGTTCGGCGTCATCGGACTGGGGACCGCCTTCGCCATCCTCTACGCAGAGCTGGTCGGCGACGGAGCCATCGACCTGCTCACGCTGGTGGACCGCATGAGCAGCGCCCCGGCGCGCATCGCCGGCATCCCCCAGCCGAGCATCCGGGAAGGCGCCGAGGCCGGGTTCTGCCTGTTCGACCCCGGCGACACCTGGACGGTCGGCCGCCACACGCTGCACTCCCGCTCGCAGAACTCGGCCTGGCTGGGCAAGGAGCTGCGTGGCCGCGTCATCCTGACGGTGGCCGCCGGACACGTGGTCTGGGACGCCGGTGCCTGAGGCGGCGCTCATCGGACTCGAAGACGGGAGCACCTTCCGCGGCGAGGCGCTCACCGGGGCCGGGACGGTCGGCGGCGAGCTGGTCTTCACGACCGGCATGACCGGCTATCAGGAGGTCGTCACCGACCCGTCCTACTGCGGCCAGCTGGTCACCTTCACGTTCCCGATGGTCGGCAACTACGGCGTCGCCGCTGCGTTCGACGAGTCGGACTCGGCGCAGGCCAGAGCGGTCGTGGCGCGTGAGGTCACCAGCTACCGTTTCAATCACGCGGCCGAAGGCGCCTGGCTCGAGTGGCTCGGTGCGCGCGGCGTCATGGCGGTCACCGGAGTCGACACACGAGCGTTGACGCGCCACATCCGCGAGGCCGGCGCCATGCGGGCCGCCATCAGCACCGAAGTCGAGGCCGCGGGCGATCTGGTGGAGCTCGCCCGCAGCTTGCCGCCGATGACCGGCCGCGACCTGGTGACCGAGGTGACGCGGCGGCGGGAGGAGACGCTGCCGCCGTCCGACGGGACCGCCGCGGAAGACGCGCCGCACGTGGTGGTCATGGACTTCGGCATCAAACGCAGCATCCTCGACAGACTCCGGCAACAGGGCCTCAGGCTCACTGTAGTGCCTGCTGACACCACGTCGTCGGCCATCCTGCGCCTCAAGCCCGACGGGCTCTTCCTCTCGAACGGGCCCGGCGATCCGGCAGCCGTCACCTACGCCGTCAAGGCCGTATCGCGGCTGGTGGGCAAGGTCCCGATGTTCGGCATCTGCCTCGGCCATCAGATCCTCGCTCTGGCGCTGGGCATGCGCACGTACAAGCTGCGCTTTGGCCATCGCGGCAGCAACCATCCGGTCCGCGATCTGCGCAGCGGTCGCGTCATGATCACCACGCACAATCACGGCTTCGCCGTCGACCCTGACCTGGACAACGCGCGGTCGGGGGTGCGGATCTCCCACATCGACCTCAACGACGACACCGTCGAGGGCATCACCTGCGACGAGTCGCGTGCCTTCTCGGTCCAGTTCCACCCGGAAGCGTCGCCCGGCCCGCACGATGCCCACGGGCTCTTCGTCCGCTTCCGCGAGCTCGTCGACAGGGACGGCGGAGCTGCCGCCGCCACGCAGACGAGCGCCGACCAGAGGGGGTGCTGAGATGCCGCGTCGCGACGATCTGCATCGCATCCTCATCCTCGGCTCGGGCCCCATCGTCATCGGCCAGGCCTGCGAGTTCGACTACTCCGGTACTCAGGCGTGCCGCGTGCTGCGCGAGGAGGGCTACGAGGTCGTCCTGGTCAACTCCAACCCGGCGACGATCATGACCGACCCGGATGTCGCCACGCGCACCTACATCGAGCCGCTCGACGTGGACACGGTCTCCCGCATCATCGAGAAAGAGCGGCCCGACGCGCTTCTGCCCACGCTAGGTGGACAGACGGCGCTCAACCTGGCCATGCAGCTCGACGAACAGGGTGTGCTGGGCCTGTGGGGCGTCGAGATGATCGGCGCCGACGCCGAGGTCATCCGTCGCGCCGAGGACCGCGCGGAGTTCCGTGCCGCCATGGAGGCGATCGGCCTCGAGGTGCCGCGCAGTGCCATCGTCACCTCGCTCGCCGAAGCAGAGGACGCGGCCGCCGAGCTCGGGCTGCCGCTCGTGGTCCGGCCGGCCTACACGCTCGGCGGCGCCGGCGGCGGCATCGCCCGTACGGCCGACGAGCTCACCGCCCAGGTCGAACAGGGCCTGCGTGAGAGCCCGATCGAGCAGGTCCTGGTGGAAGAGAGCGTGCTGGGCTGGCACGAATACGAGCTGGAGGTGATGCGCGACACGGCCGACAACGCCGTCGTCGTGTGCTCCATCGAGAACGTCGACCCGATGGGCGTGCACACCGGTGACAGCGTCACGGTGGCGCCGGCGCTGACGCTCACCGACCCGCAGCTGCAGGAACTCCGCGATGCGGCGCTGGCCGTGATGCGCGTGATCGGCGTCACCTGCGGCGGCTCCAACGTCCAGTTCGCCGTCGATCCGACAGACGGCCGCGTGGTCGTCATAGAGATGAATCCACGGGTCTCGCGCAGCTCGGCGCTGGCGTCCAAGGCCACCGGCTTCCCGAT
>DIWP01000002.1:0-443 GCA_002423545.1 Thermoleophilia bacterium UBA6103 | reverse complement strand
TGAAGAGCGTCGGCGAGGCGATGGCGATCGGGCGCACGTTCAAAGAGGCGTTCCTCAAGGCGTTGCGCTCGCGCGAGCTCGACGGCCGGCCGCTGCTGCCGCCGACCAGCGGCGCCATCAAGCAGGCTCTCATGGTGCCGACCTGCGACCGCTATGAGCTGGTGCTGCACGCCTACCGCAACGGCATCACGCCGGCCGAGGTGCACGAGCTGACCGGCGTGCCGCTCTTCTACCTGCACGAGTTGCAGGACATCGTGGTGCTCGAGGAGACGTGGTCGAGCGCCGCCGTCGAGACGCCCGAGTCGCTGCGACTCATGAAGCGCTACGGCTTCTCCGATGCGCGCCTGGCGGAGCTGCGGGACACGACCGAGCATGAGATACGGGCGCTGCGACTCGAGTCGGGCATCGTGCCGACGTTCAAGGCGGTCGACACCTGCGCCGCC
>DIWP01000012.1:67911-68574 GCA_002423545.1 Thermoleophilia bacterium UBA6103 | reverse complement strand
AGGTGGCGCCCGACGACTGCACCGGCTGCGGCGTCTGCACCGATGTGTGCCCCGGCAAGAGCAAGACGCAGGTGCGCCACAAGGCCATCGACATGCACGACGCCATCGGGCACCGGCCGGCGGAACGACAGAACTGGGAGTTCTTCCAGCAGATACCGCGCCTGGACCGGACGCTGGTCGACCACTCCCGGGTACGTGCCACGCAGCAGCTCGAGCCGCTGTTCGAGTTCTCCGGCGNNTCGTCGCCAACGCCACCGGCTGCTCATCGATCTACGGTGGCAACCTGCCGACGACGCCGTGGGCGGTCGATGCCGACGGCCGCGGCCCGGCCTGGAACAACTCGCTGTTCGAAGACGCGGCCGAGTTCGGCCTGGGCATGCGGCTCGGTCACGAGGCGCAGGCGGAGATGGCACGGCTGCTCCTGACGCGCCTCGAGCGGCACATCGGTGAAGACCTGGTCGCGGAGATCCTGACCGCCGAGCAGTCCGACGAGGCCCAGATCGCCGCCCAGCGGCAGCGTCTGGTGCGGGTCGCCGACAGGCTGCCCGGCCTGGCCGGCGGCAACGGCAGCGAACCCGAGCTGGCGCTCCTGGCGGCCCACCTGCAGTCGGTGCTCGGCGACCTCGTCGAGCGGGGCATCTGGATCGTCGGCGGCGACGGCTG
>DIWP01000012.1:635-67894 GCA_002423545.1 Thermoleophilia bacterium UBA6103 | reverse complement strand
TACTCCAACACCGGCGGCCAGGCCTCCAAGGCCACCTCGCGCGGCGCCGTGGCCAAGTTCGCGGCCATGGGCAAGGAGACCGCCAAGAAGGACCTGGGGGCGATCGCCCGCGCCTACGGCAACGTGTACGTGGCGCAGATCGCCCTCGGCGCCAACGACGTGCAGGCGACGCGCGCCCTGCTCGAGGCCGACGCCTGGCCGGGGCCGTCGCTGGTGATCGCGTACAGCACCTGCATCGCCCACGGCATCGACATGTCGATGTCGATGACCCACCAGAAGGACGCCGTACGCTGCGGCTACTGGCCGCTCTACCGTTACACGCCGACGCGGGACCCGGAGGGCCAGCCGTTCAGGCTGGACAGCAAGAAGCCGCAGATCCCGCTGCCCGCCTTCGCCTCCACCGAGGCGCGCTTCGCCATCCTCAAGCGCGCCGACCGGGAGCGTTTCGACCACCTCATGGCGCTGGCCCAGGCCGACGTGCTGGAGCGCTGGCGCTTCTACGAACAGCTCGCCGAGATCGAGCGCACGGTGCCGGTGGACCCGGACGCGCAGCCCGACGTCGAGAGCGATGCCGGCTACCGCTACGATCAGGAGGATCTGCGATGGGCCGTCTGACCAGCACCTATCTGGGTCTCGAGCTGCGCTCGCCGCTGGTGGCCTCGGCCGGTCCGCTGACCGGCAGGCCGGAGGTCGCCGAGCGCCTGCAGGAGCACGGCGCCGCCGCCATCGTGCTGCCGTCGCTGTTCGAGGAGCAGATCGTGCAGCACGACACCGATCTGCTCCTCGCCCTCGAGCAGGGCTCGCAGCACTTCGCCGAGGCGCTCGACTACTTTCCCGACTTCCCCACCTTCGAGAGCTCGGCCGACCGCTACTTCTCGGTGGTCCAGGAGACCAGGGAGCGTCTCGACGTGCCGCTGATCGCCAGCCTCAACGCCTTCTCGGCCGGGGGGTGGGAACGCTACGCGAAGATGCTCGAGGAGGCCGGCGCCGACGCCATCGAGCTCAACCTGTACCGGGTGGCGGCCGATCCTCAGAAGAACTGCGCCGACGTGGAGGCCGAGGACATCGCCGTCATCGCCGGCGTGCGCAAGGCCGTGAGCATCCCGTTGGCGGTGAAGCTGGCGCCGTACTACACGGCGCTGGCCAACTTCGCCGCCAACGCCGTGCGCGCCGGCGCCGACGGGCTGGTGCTGATGAACCGCTTCTACCAGCCCGACGTGGACCCCGAGGCGCGCGAGGTGGTCTCGCGCCTCGAGCTGAGCCACTCCTGGGAGCTGCGGCTGCCGCTGCGCTGGATGGCGATCCTGCGGCCGCAGCTCGCCGGACGGGCCTCGCTGGGGCTCACCACCGGCGTGTCGACCGGCGTCGACGCCGTGAAGGCGCTCATGGTGGGCGCCGATGTGTGCATGATGACCTCGGCGGTGCTGCGCGAGGGCCCGGTGCACTTTGCCACCGTGGAGCGCGAGCTGCTCGACTGGATGGACGAGCACGACTACGAGAGCGTCGCCGAGCTGCGCGGCAGCCTGAGCTACGCGGCGACCGACGACCCGGCCGTCTACGAGCGCGCCAACTACCTGCGCATGCTGCACGCCTGGACCACACCGACCCGTCTCAAGCCGGGGCCGCCGCGGGGGTAGGGCTGGGCATCCACCGACTCGCCCTCGGGCGTCAGGCCGCCCCGAGGAAGGACGCCACGGGGATCGCTACGATGGAATCGTCGATGACTTGGACCCGCTCTCCGAGGTGCGCGATGACGCCCATCCGGAACCGTTCACCCAGGTCTGTCCGCAGGGCTCGGAGGCCGCTCGTGGATGCGTAGGTGAGGGTGGCGCGGCTCTTCACCTCGACGGCCACCACATCGGGGCCGCGTTCGACCACGAGATCGACTTCGGAGCCGCCGCCGGTCCGCCAGAACGAGTAGCGGGACAGTCCGCCGAGACCGTCCCATGCGAGGATGTCGTTCACGGCGAAGGTCTCCAGGAGCGCCCCGTCGCGACCGCCGGCCTGAGCCGCGCGCCAGTCCCACACGTTGGCGGCCCAGGCGGCAGCGGCGCAGTCGACTGCGTAGAGCTTGGGCGACTTCACGTGCCTCTTGCTCAGATTGCTGAAGAATGGCTGCAGAAGCCGGATCTGGTAGGCGACCTGCAGCAGGTCCAGATAGCGGTCGGCTGTGCTGTGGGACACGCGTGCGTCGACGGCCAGGCTCGACCGGTTGAGCAGTCCGGCCGACCGCAGCAGGGCCAGGCTGGTGAGGCGGCTGAACTCGGGCACGGCATGGATCTGCGAGAGCTGGCGCAGATCCCGCTCCAGGAACGTCCGTCGGTAGCTGTCGTACCAGACTCTTCTCTGGTCGGGTGCGAGGCGGCAGGCCTCGGGCATGCCGCCACTCAGGGCGCGTTCACACGCCTCACTCGTCATCTCGACGGCGACGTTGTCTGTCACGAGCGTGCCGAGCTCCTCAGCATCCTTCGCCGTGAACGCGTGGTCGAGGGTGGCCGGCCGTGGCCGGCCACGCAGCTCAGACCATGTGAGCGGCAGGAGCTCGACGTAGATGGCGCGCCCGGCCAGGGACTCAACGACCGAGCGCATGGTCAACAGATTGGCGGACCCGGTGAGAAGGAAACGGCCCGGAGTGGGATCGCGGTCGACGACGAGCTTGATGGCGCGCAGCAGGTCGGGCGCTCGCTGCACTTCATCGATGACGGTGAGACCATCGTGCGCCGCCACCAAACCATCGGGATCACTGACGGCGCGATCGAAGACGAGTGGGTCGTCGAGCGTGAGGTAGCGGCCGGCGGTACGGTCCAGCGCGAGCCGTGCGAGCGTCGACTTCCCGACTTGGCGTGCTCCGGTCACGACGACCACCCGGAACGTCGTCAGGTGGCGCATGACCTCATCGGTGGCATGTCGATCGATCATTTCCACACCATGCATTTTGCACGCACCCTGTGCAAAATGCAAGGGTATCCGTCTCTATTCAACAACATCTGCGAGCGTTCGCCTTACCCCAGGCTGCGGCGCACATCCTTCATGAGCACGATCATGTGAGCGGCTCGGGTCCCTGCAGTCTGTCAGCGCTCACGTGGCGGCGGTGAGCGATGAGCCGCCTCCGCCAGGCTCGGGATCGTGCGCGCCGGTCTGTCGAGCGGGGCGACGAGTCGCTCCTAGGTCTCTGCCGGCACCACGTAGCTGGTCCGCCCCACAAGCGTCTCCTCGGCCGAGCGCAGAGCCGCCTGGAGCACGAACTGGCTGGTGCTGATGTGGGCCGCCAGCGCGGCCTGCTGCAGCAGCAGCTTCTCCTCGGCGGTGACACGCAGGTTCAAGCGTTCGTCTTTCTGTCTTCGCGTTCCGCCCGCCCCGCGTTGCATGGCTACCCCTCAGTCGCTTCTGTACGTAGAGTGTACACACACGAGCGGACTGCCGAGAAGGCGCCGTAGCAGCGAGTCGGCGAGTCGCGGCGGGGCCCGGGCACCGTGGGCACACCCACGATGGCGGATGCTCGGGCGCGAGTCGAGAGCCGGAGTGGCAGTCCAGGGTGACGTTGACCGACCACGCCGGATGACGTTGCCGGCCTCGACCGCTCATCTCTGTCGGGTGGCCGTCAGTCCTTGCGGCGGCGCCAGCGGGCGCGCAGCGGCGAGCTCAGCCACCAGAGACCGATGAGCACACAGGCCACGAGCACCAGGCGGCTGGTGTGGTTCACCCACGGGTGCACGTCGTCCACGCCGCTCAGGTACGACATGCCGATGATCAGGGCCGACAGCATCAGGGCCACGCAGAGACGGTTGACGATGGTCTCGAAGCGGTCGACCAGGCGGTCGTATTTCTCGGGCCGCACCGCCATGCGGATCTCTCCCTCGCCGGCGCGGCGCAGCACGCGGCTCAGCGAGACCGGCAGGTCCTCAAGGAAGGCGCCGTAGCGACGCGCCCAGCGTGTGAAGTGAGCCTTGAGATGCTCGGGGCCGAACTCCTGCGGCAGCAGCTTCTCTGCCAGCGGCCGCGCCACCTCGGCGATGGTGAAGGAGCCGCCGGAGAGCTGCGCCGACACACCGTCCAGCACGCCGATGACGGTGAGCAGCATGACGATCTGGCCGGGCACCGCCAGGCGATACTTGCGAACGGCCTCGAACAGACCCTCCACGGCGGGCTCCATTGACCCGGTCCCCGTCTGAGCGGCGCTGTAGGCCGTACAGACGCGGCTCATGTCTCGCTGCAGCGCCGCTACGTCAGACATGCTGCCGGCGCCGGTCATGTCCAGCACCGCCTCGGTGACGCCGACCTCGTCGCCGTCCATGAGTGCCATGATGAGGTGGAACGTCAGCGTGCGGTTGCGCTCGCTGATCTGGCCCACGCGGCCGAAGTCCACGAAGCCGACGCGCCCGTCGGGCATCACGAACAGGTTCCCCAGGTGCGGATCGGCGTGATAGCGGCCCATCTCGAAGATCTGCGTGAAGTAGCAGTCGGCCCCGTTGAGAGCTACCTGCTTGCGGTCGACGCCGGCCGCGTCCAGTTCGGTCAGGTGTGTGGCGGGGATGCCCTTCATCAGCTCCATCGTCAGCACGCGCGACGTCGTGTAGTCCCAGTAGACCTTTGGGAAGTAGACCTTGGTGCTGTCCCGGAACGCGGTATGGAAGTGGTCGAGGTTGGCCGCCTCGTTGAGGTAGTCGAGCTCGGAGCGCAACGCATCGACCATCTGCTGGGCGATCTCCACGACGTTCATGTCGCGTCCGAAGCGGGTGTGGTCGGCGGCGGCGCGGGCCTGGCTCAGGATGATGTCCAGGTCCACCTCCATCGTCTCGGTGATCCCGGGGCGCTGGACCTTGACGACCACCTCGGTGCCGTCCTTGAGGGTGGCGCGGTACACCTGGCCGATCGACGCGGCGGCCAGGGGAGTGGTGTCGAAGGAGCCGAAGGTCTCTTCGATGGTGGTGCCGAGCTCTTCTTCGATGCGCTCGCGGATCTGGTCGAAGGGCAGGGTCGGCACGTTGTCCTGCAGCTTGGCGAGCTCGTCGGCGAGCGCCGGCGAGATGAGGTCGCGCCGCGTGCTGAGCAGCTGGCCGACCTTGACGAAGGCCGGTCCCAGACGCTCCAGGGCGCGCCGTACGCGCACCTCCTGCGGCAGCTTGCGGCCGCTCTGCGCCTCGAGCTCCTCGATCTTCTCGTCGGTCAGTTCGATCGGAGCGTCGTCGGCCATGCCGCTGGCGTGCAGCACGCTGAAGACGTGCTCCTCGTAGAGCACCTTGGCCACCTCGCGATACCGCGTCCAGCGGCGGCTGCGACTCACGCTGCTGTGCCGTCTGCTCATGCTGCCTCCATCACACGCTCCGTCGCACGTCGCGCGGTGCACATCGGCCGTCGGACGGCACCGCGTGGCGGGCGGCGACTCGTCCGTGATCGACCCGAGTCCCGGTCGCACGGCGGCCGGGACGGGTCTTCCGCTGTCATGATTCGTCATTGCGGGGCTCATGCTTGAGAAGACGTCGGATATCAAGCTCCGGCCGCGCGATTCCGATGGGAGTCTCGATGAGCGTGGCCCGGCAAGGACTCGACCGCGCCGACGCAGAAGATGGGAGTTCGTGAAGGGACCTCGCGACGGGGTCTCGCGCGAGCAGCCGATGAAAGGGGTGCGATGACCGGAGAGGGGCCGTCGTTCGATCCGCAGCGGTGCGCACTGAGCATCCCCAACGAGCTTGCCTACCTCGAGATGGTCCAGGGGTTCGTGCACGACTACGTGCGCCAGGTGGGGTTCGATCGCTCCGACCAGGCGCGCTTCGACCTGCTCGTGGAGGAGGCGGTCACCAACGTCATCCAGGGGGCGTACGCAGAGGGTGAGCGGGCCGACTTCAGCGTCGCCTGCGAGCGCGTGCCGGCCGGCGTGCAGATCACGGTCCACGACGACGGCCTGCCCTACGATCCCTCGCTGACGCCCGAGTACCGGCCCGACGCCGACCTGGACAGCCAGACGGCCGCCGGACTCGGCAGCTTCCTGATGCGGCAGATGGCCGACGTGGTCGAGTTCCACAATCTCGGCAGCCTCGGCAAGGACACCGTGTTCGTGAAGTACCTTGAGAGTCCGTCGGTGACCGATGCCGGGCCGCCGGCGGAGGCCGCGCCGCTGGAGGCGCCGGAGCCGGTGCGGGAGCCGCAACGGATCGAACTGTGGATCGCCGACATGCGGCCCGAGCAGGCCATCGACGTGTGCCGCTGCATCTACGACGCCTACCGCTACACGTACGTCAACGAGCACATGTACTTCCCCGACCGCGTGGTGGCCCTCAACAGGAGCGGCGACATGCTGTCGGCGGTCGCGACGACGGTCCAGGGAGAGGTCGCTGGCCATGCGGCGCTGGTGTTCCCCGAAGACACGCGGGAGATCGCCGATATGGCCATCGTGGCGGTGAAGGCGAAGTTCCGTGGCCAGTCGATCGCCCGGCGGCTGGGCGAGTACCTGGAGACCGCGGCGCACGACCGCGGCATGCACGGTCTCTACATCGAGGAAGTCACGGTGCACACGTACACGCAGAAGTTCTGTCACCGTCTTGGCTTCGCCGACTGCGGCTTCCTGCTCGCCTACGTGCCGGCCATCACGTCCTACAAGGGCATCAACGAGAAGCTCGACGGCCGCGGGGCCGACATCATGGGGTACCGCTACCTGCAGCCGCCGCAGGATGTGCCGCTCTACGTGCCGGAGCGCCACCGCGACATGGTCGCGGCGCTCTTCGCCAACCTCGGCGCGCCGTTCACGGCGGCACCGTCTTCGCCTGCCTGGGGTACCGGGAACGGCGGCGCCGGATTGGACCCGGACGGCTCGCCCGCGGACTCGGACAGCCCACCTGCGGACCCGGACGGCCCGCCGACCGAGCTGCATACCAGCGTGAACGTGAGGCGGGCCGTGGCCACCATCCGCATTCCCGTCTACGGCGCCGACCTGGTCGACCGCCTGCGGCAGGAGCTGTACCGGCTCAAGCGTGAGGACGTGAAGGTCATCGACGCGTTCCTGAACATGCGGCTGCCGCACAGCGACGCCGTCGCCGTCCTGCTCGAGAAGCAGATGGGTTTCCTGTTCACCGGCATCCTGCCCGGCGGGCCCGACTCAGACTGGCTCGTGCTGCAGCACTTCAACGGCGTGGTGGTCGACTACGACGCCATCCAGGTCGAGGATCAGATCACCCGGGATCTGCTCGAGTACATCCGCGGCAACGACCCGCAGGCGGTCTAGGCGACCGTCAGGGAGGTGCGCGCCCGACCGGCGCCGTACGCTCCTGGTCGCGGCCTACCGCAGGCCCGCCTTGAACAGCGTCCAAGGCTGCGTGGGACGGTCCCTCATGTACCCGGCGAAGTGGTCCCACTGCGGGTGCTCGGCAAGGAACGCGGAGGCGTCGAACGGCATGCCCGACGAGTTGCCCCAGCGGGCCACGAAGCTCAGCTCTCTGGCCATGTCGCTGTCCATCACCTTGCCGTCCACGGCGCCCTGCGGTGAGTACGGCTGCCGCGCCTGCCAGAAGGGGAAGGGGTCGAGCTCGTAGTGGCCGTCGACCGTCCGCGAGCACGGGTTGTCCGGCAGCTTCAGGTACACGTCGTAGTGATCGGCCAGGACGGCCTTGGCGACCTCGGTGTCGATCTGCCCACGGTGCTGCTTCATCAGCTGCGTGAGCCGCACGCGACGGGCGCCCGCCGGGGTCCTGATGTCGTAGTAGTCGCGGTCCCCGCCGCATTCCAGGTTGCGGATCCGCGGGTCGGTGGCACTGTTGAAGCCTACGAAGTAGCCGTCTTTGGTGCGCTCCACGCTCTGGTACTTGAGGCCCTGCTCGAAGCGCATGATCTCTCTGGTGTCGGCGTCGGCCAGCAGCCAGCTGTTGGCGTAGCCGCCGTTGTTGCCCTTCTGCATGATCCGGACCCACTCACCGAGCGTGTCCGCATACTGGGTGGCCTTGCGCATGCGGTAGAACTCGGGCAGCTTCTTCGGGGCGTATCCGTTGAAGTCGCCGATGGTGGTCTCGGTGCCCATGATGCCGGCGCTGGTGGTGAAGAAGTCGGTCATGCTGGCGATGCAGCCGGGGAACGTCTGCATGACGATCCGGTGCCCGCGGGCGGGCTTCACGTCGATGATCACGTTGGCGGACTGGCCGGTGGCGAAGTGGTCCCAGTCGTTGTGGGCCATGACCACCTCGCCGTCCTTCGTGTACGAGCCGGTGGCGATGAACGCGCTGCAGTGCGTGTTGTCGACCACCGACCGGTAGTCGCCGTCGACCACGCCCGGCCACCAGGACTCGGTGAGCTCCATCTGACCGTTGATGGCGAGCACTTCCTGCCACGTCATCTTGACGCCGGCGCGGGTGGCCCCGGCGGCGATGCCCTTGATCTCGTTGAGGTACTCGTTGCTGATCTTGTCGCGCCACAGCCGCGGGGCGACCTTGACGAAGTAGCTCCACTTCTTGCCGGTGTCGTCGGGCGTCACGTACCGCAGCGTACGCCGGGTCTGGGCCAGCTCGGACGCCATCAGCCGGCCGTGCTGGACGCCGCGCGCGAACGGCTTGCCCTCGATGTGCAGGAAGATCCACCCGTTGGATTCGTAGCGGTAGCCCTTCTTGTAGCGCGTCACCTCGCCGCGCGCGGGCGCGGCGGTCGCCTGCGCGGACGGAGCGGCCGTCTGCGCGGAGAGAGCGGACGCGGTGACCGCCTGGTCGTCGCCGGCCTTCGCGTCCTGGCCGGCGGCCGCGGTGGCACAGAAGCCCAAGGCCAGAGCGAGGAGCGCCGCCGCTATCGCCATGGCCGGCACAGCGCTGCGCATACGTGTCGCGATCCTCATGGTGCTCCTACCTCCAGTGACGTCGGCACTGCCTACGCACAGATATCGGCACCTGGATCACCGCGCATGAAGAGAGGCGACGCGTTCGGGAAGCGGCGGAGCGTCGGTGTCTTGAGAGGCAGACTAGACGAGTTCGTCGCCGGCGAGCCGGCGCGCGAGGTCGTCTCTGTCGAAAAGGGACTCGTCACTTCGCTCGGCCACGACAGCCAGGTCGTGCAAGTCCTCGAGAAGCTGATCGTACTCGGCGATCGGGAGCACGACGGCTGTGCGTCGCCCGCGATCGTCGGTCTGGTACTGTCTGCCTCGTGAGCCCATTGCGGAGAGCCTCCTCGACAGCAGTGTAGCACCGTCGTAGACGTCCTCCGATGGGCTGGACGGGTACGGGAGGAGGATCGATGAACGTTCGGCTGCCTATGGTCGTCGCGCCGGCGGTCGTGTTGCTGGCGATCGTGTTCGCGCTACCGGGGCTCGCCGGTTGCGGCGGTTCGGCGACCGACGCCAACGAGCCCAACGACGAGCTCGCGGCGGCCACCGTGCTCACCCCCGGCACCGCAGTGAGCGGTGTGCTGGGCTCCGACGACGCCGATGTCTTTCGGTGTGATGTGCCCGGCGTGGACACGGCCGGCGACGGCGCCGGGCAGGACGCCGAGCAAGACGCCGGGCAGGACGCCGAGCCGCGTCCGTTCGTCGTGACCGTGACCACCGACTCCCCCGATGACCTGGAGCTTGAGGTGGGCGCCAGCCTCCCGGACTCCTGGGAGGGCATCACCTGGCCCGGCTGGGACGCCGTCGTGAAGGGCGACCGCCTCGAAGTGAGCGCCGCGCTGGCCAAAGGCACGGTCATCATGGTCCTCACCGGCGATTCCGGCAGCGAGTACTCCATCGAGATCGCCTGGGACTGAGCAGGCGCTGCGGCGGTCTGGCCGTCAGCGCTCGGCGACCGGACGCGTCAGGACGCCGGCCGGCTGACCGGTCCTACCGCCCTCACTTCACCGTGAGCTTCTGCCTGGCGGGCTTGCTCTGAGGGTTGCCGGCGGCATCGGTGGCGTAGACGTACCACTTGTAGACGCCCTTCTTCAGATTCGCTCTGAAGCGGGCCTTCAGCGCCGTCCCGGTGGGCTGCCTGCCCAGCCGCAGCGTCTTCTTCACCTTGCCGGCCGCGTTCTTGATCTTGATGACCACGGTGGCCGTACCGGCGGACGGCGCGGCATCGTCGACACGGTATTTCAGGGTGGCCATCTTGCCACGCTTCACCTTCGCCGCGGCCAGGGCCCTGGGGACGGGGCGCACGGTGTCCACCGCGAGCCTGGGCCCGTGCCGCAGGATGGTGCCGGCGTCACCGACGATCCAGCCGGTGTCGGCGTTCGCGAAGGAGACGTCCTTGAGATCCCGCGTGGTCGGCCGCTCGATCGTCCAGCTGCCGCCGGCGTTGGTCGTGTACACCACGAAGCCGCCGCGGCACACGGCCCAGGCCACGCTGGGGCTCACGGCGCAGATCGCGGTGACCTCGGAGACGGGTCCGGCGGCAAGCGTGCTCTGCGCCTGCCGGTACCATGTCCGGCCGCCGTCGGTGGTGTGCATGATGAACCCGGCATACGACGAGTCCTGGCCGACGGCCCAGCCGTTGGCGGCGTCGGCGAAGCTGACGTCGCTGAAGCTGTCGACTCCGGTCGGGTAGAGGGGGGTCGTCCAGGTGCGGCCGCCGTCGGTCGTGATGGTGAAGGAACCGTCGACCGTCACGGCCCAGCCGCGCTGGGAATCGACGAAGTCGATGCCCGTGAGGCCGTGGCCGTAGTCGCCGGCGGCCATCGGTGCCGAGCTCCACCAGGTCGACCCATCCGTGGTCCCAAGGAGGATGCTGTAGTAGGCGTCGTAGGTGAATCCGCCTGTGCTGTCATAGCCGCCGATCCAGGCATGCGAGGCGTCGGTGGCCGAGAGCGTCAGAAGGTACGGCGGGTAGGTGAAGCCCAGGAAGCTCTTCGCCGACCACGTCGTGCCGCCGCTCGTACTCTTGAGGATGGCGTTGGCGGAACCGATCGCCCAGCCGGTCGTGGGGCTCACGAACTCGACGTCGGTGACTTCCTCGCCGGCCGGCGCCGGTGACGACAGCCTGACCCAGGAGGCGCCGCCGTTGGTGGTGCGCAGGATGGTGCCGTTCTGCCCGCTCGCCCAGGCCGCGGCCGCGTTGACGCAGGACACGCCGGAGAGAAAACCGATGGTGCCGGACGTCTGCGCCGTCCAAGCGCCGGCCGAGATCCGGTACGTGTGCGACCGAGCGCCGGCAGCGTCGGCGGACGTCACCGCCGCCGTTGCCAGAAGTGCGGCGACAATCGTCGCAAGGATCGTCGTTGGACGTCTCACGGTGGTTCTCCCTTCTCGATCCCGCCCCGCACGAGGGCTGCAGCGCACACCGTACGCTTCGCGCGCCGCCGGCGCCAGAAGGGCGAGTACTTGACCGAGAGTGTCTGGGGGCGACCGGGCCGCCGGTGCGGGCCTGTGAGGCCGCCGTAGCCGAGATGCGGGCCGTCACGACAGGGACGTGATGGCCGGAGGCGTCAGGGCTTCGGCCAGGTGACCGGGTCCGTCACGTTCGTCTTCATCATGGCCGTCTTGCCGCAAGCGGGGCAGGTGAGGAGCTTGTCCGAGAGCACGTGGACCAGCGTGGGATGCCACGGCTCCTCGAACACCGCTCCGCAGTGCGGACACTTGGCTCGGAAAGGCTTCATGCCTGAGTCATCGGACGTCGGGAGCGCGGTCTTGAATCGCCAGGTCTACCGGGTCGACTTCAGCCCGGGGCGTGGCAGCGAGCAGGCGGGAGTGCGCCCGGCGCTGGTGGTCCAGAACGACATCGGCAACAGGGCCTCGTCGACGACCATCGTGGCAGCCGTCACATCCCGTCTTCCAGCCGCTGAGTATCCGTTCCTCGTGCGGCTGCCCGACGACCTTCTGCCCAAGCCGTCGGTGGTGAAGTGCGACCAGCTCATGACGGTCGCCAAGCCGCGCCTCGGCCGGTGTCTGGCGACCGTGCCGTCGGATGTCATGGCTCGTGTCGACGAGGCCTTGCTTGTGTCGCTTGGCGTGCGGCGCTGAGACCTTTTCGCTCAACTGTCCGGGATTCCCGGAGAGTTGAGCCTCTGGACCGGCCTGTCAGGCCGCTATCGCCGTGATGAGCCGTGTGGCCGGGCCGCTCGTGGCAGCTTGGCCCGCCGCACCACCGTTGGTCCTGGTCTCGGTGTTGCTGACGCTGGGCACCACGGGACGTGCCGGCTGCGGGATGTCGAGATCCTCTTCCAGAGCCCACGTGACGTAGTCGTCGAAGGCGCTGCGGCGATTGGCAAGTGCCTCGTCTTTGGTCAGCCCGTCGCCGGCGATGGTGGGAATCTCGACGATGCGGTAGAGGAAATACCGCTCACCTGCATCGCAGCGGATCTCGAAGACCCGCTGGTAAGGCTGCGACCGATAGTGCTCAAGCGTGGTCATCTCGGTGTTTCCCCTCTGTGTCGCTCGAGGAGTACATCGACAGTCCTCACTGCATCCGCAACAACGTAGTCGCGAAGCGTGCGATGGCGCGGGACCTGTCGAGGCTGGTTCGGACTCAGGCGATGCTAGCAGCGCGGTGGCGGACTGGGAAGGATGACGATGCGGACTCCGGGGTGACGATACGGCAGAGTGCGCGTTTGCCATGGCGCAACAACGCAGCCTCGGCTTGTTGGTCTGCTATCCTCGGCCTTCGAATCCGTCGAAAGCGCGCGTCGGAACGGTGCGTCGAAAGGACGTTCCGGAGAGGCGCGCTGGGGGAGCGTGCCGGAGGGGTACGTCGGAGGGGACGTCGGTGGCGGAGCAGGATATCGCGACGGGGGCCGAGCAGGACATGACGACGGCGCCGGTCACCTGCAATCGCGACTGCGGCGGCGGGTGTCCGCTGCTGGCGTCGGTCGCCGGCGGACGCGTGACGCGGATCACGAACAACCCCGCCGGCGGGCCGTACCTGAAGGGCTGCGTGCGCGGCTTCCAGGCCTGGCGGCAGCAGCAGGCGCCGGGCCGGCTGACCCGTCCACTGGTCCGCAGCGGCCCGCGCGGCTCGGGCAGCTTCCGCGAGGCGAGCTGGGACGAGGCCGTCCGGCTGGTGGTCGACGGCCTCGCGCGGGTGCGCGAGCGGCACGGCGACGCGTCGATCCTGGCCCTGGGCGGGTCCGGCTCCTGCCGCGGCGCCCTCCACAACACCGACATCCTGACCGCCCGCTTCCTCAACCTCACCGGCGGACACGTGGAGCAGACCTCCACCTACAGCGATGCTGCCATCGAGTACACGCAGCCGGTGGTGCTGGGGACCGGCCACGCCGGCGTGGACCCCGCGACGCTTCGGCACTCCGGGATGATCGTCCTCTGGGGATCCAACCTGGTCGACTGCATCATGGGCTGCGAGTGGCGGGCACGGGTGCGCGAGGCCGGACGGCGCGGGGTGCCGGTGGTGGTCATCGATCCGCGTCGCACCACCACCGCGAGGCTGCTCGGCACGGAGTGGCTGCCGGTGCTGCCCGGCACCGACAGTGCCCTCATGCTGGCGCTGCTGCACGAGCTCATCACCGGCGGCGCGGTGGACGAGGCCTTCGTGGCCACGCACGCCAACGGCTACGAGCTGCTGCGCCGCCGCGTCCTGGGGCTGGATGCGGAAGCGGCGGCGACGCCGGAGTGGGCCGCCGGTGTCTGCGGCGTGCCGGCAGAGCGCATCCGCGCGCTGGTGCGCGCCTGGGTAGAGCATCGGCCGGTGGCGCTCGTCCCCGGGCTGTCGATACAGCGCACCGTCGGCGGCGAGGACGCCGTGCGCCTGGCGATCGCCCTGCAGACGGTGACCGGCGACCTGGGGCGACCGGGCGGGTCCAGCGGCGGCGCCACCTGGGGCGGCCTGCCGGCGCCGCGCGTGGGCAGCATGCCGGTGCCGGACAATCCCGTCGAAGCCGGCATCCCCTGCAACGACTGGGCCGACGCCGTGCTGCGCGGGCGCGCCGGCGGCTACCCCGCGGACATCAAGGCCGTCTACGACACCGGCGGCAACTACGTGGTGCAGGGCGCCGACGTGGCGACCAGCATGCGCGCCATGCTGCAGCTCGAGTTCTCCGTGTGTCACGACCTCTTCCTGACGACCACCGCCCGCTACTGCGACGTCGTCCTGCCGGCGACGCACTGGCTGGAACGCAGCGACATCGTGTTCACCTCGGCCGACTACCTGCTGTACTCGCATCGGGTCGCCGCCCCGCCCGGGCAGGCCAGGGACGACTACGATATCTTCGCCGACCTGGCCGAGGCGAGTGGCTGCGGCGCCGAGTTCACTGAGGGTCTGGACGAAGAGGGCTGGCTGAGCCGGTTCCTGGAGGGCTCCGAGGTCGCGGACCCGGACGCCTTCCGGCGTACCGGCATCCACTGGGGCGCGGACCGCGAGCGGGTGGGGCTGGCCGCGTTCGCCGCCGACCCTCAGGCGGCCCCGCTGAGCACGCCGTCCGGACGGGTGGAGCTGGCCGGCGCGGCCTGCGTGGCCGCCGGCCTCTCGCAGGTGCCGGCCGCCCGCGTGCTGCCGCAGGAGCCCGGGCGGCCGCTGCGCCTGGTGACGCCCAAGTCGGCGCTGCGGGTGCACACGCAGCTGGCCGCCATCCCGTGGTTCCGCGAGCGCGACGATCGCACGCTGTGGATGAACCCTGCGGACGCCGCGGCGCGCGGGCTGACCGACGACGATGTCGTGCTGGTCACCAGCGAGCAGGGCAGGGTGCGCTGCCGCTGCCGGGTCACCGCGGACGTGCGCGAAGGCGTGGTCTCGCTGCTCGCCGGCATCGAGCCGGACTTCGACAAGGACGGCTGCGACACGGCGGGCTCGGCGAACGTGCTCACCAGCGCCGAGCCCACCCTACCCAGCCGCGGCGCCCGACTGCACTCGACGATGGTGGAGGTGCGAGCGGCCGCTCCGGCCTCATGACTTACTCAGGACGTTGAGCAAACTAACTCAGTGTCCTGAGTAGTTTGTGATCATCCTGCAAAAGGGCGTGTTCGAGCGGTCAACTAGCCCAGCGGCTCGAGCTGGAGGTCGGTCTGGGGGAAGTCGTCGCCGACGGCCAGCAGAGACTGCTCGCTGAGCCTGGCGACGGCGTAGGTCATGCAGTCGCCGAAGTTCAGCGCGGCCGGGTGTCGCCCCTTGCCATAGCGCATGAAGGCATCGGTGGCCTCCGCCCAGTGCTCCTGCGAGAACGGCACCACGTTGACGGCGTACTCCTGCAGGATGCGACCGAGGAGCGGCATGGGGTCGCGATTGAGCCGGCTGCCGAGAACGAGGGAAGCCTCGGTCAGAGTGGGCGCACCGATGCCGATAGCGTCGGCACGCCGCAGACGTTCTTCCACAGCCTCCGCGATCGGCTCGGCGAAGATCAGCGACAGCAGTGCCGAAGCGTCGACGATCACCGTCGTCACACTCCCCCGGGGCCGTAGCCGAGGATCTGCTCGCGTTCGGCCTTGCTGGGCGCTTTGCCCAGCTGCTCTCTGGGGATCGTCGCCCACACCTCGCGCTCCAGGAAGCGCCGCAGATGGGTGCGTCGTGCATCGGGCGTGATGCGTAATGCCAGCCTGTCGCGGCGTTCGCGCAGAGCCTGACGGATGGCCTGTGTCTTGCTCTCGCCGGTCATCGCGGCGACCTCCGCGGCGAGCCTCTCCGTCTCGTCGTTCTTGATGGTCAGACCCATGCGCGCTCCAGTCTGCGAGGGGCGAGCTGTCGGCTGCCTGGACGTACCATCGCACCGATCGCTTCGACTTGCGGGAGTGTACCACCATACTGGCATAGATACACCATAGTGTATTCTGCTAGCGAATGGAATCGGCTTCATGGGCTGCCGTCTATCCCGCCAATACAAGATGCGCTTTGTATAAGCCGAGTCCGTAATCGATCGGCCGATCGGCGGCCCGAGTCGGATCGGGGCTTCACGCGACCGCTCGTCTCTCCTTGTCGGTGATCTTGAGGTAGAAGCTCTACCATGCGGTCGGCTTGGTGATCGGCCTTCCCTCGCTGTCCACGACTGGGTCGGGCAGCAGAGTATCGCGGAGCCTGGTGGGGGCGACCTTGAAGTCGCCGTCCACATGCGGTCTGAACGCTCTGTTGGCGCGGTATGGTGGGAAGAGCGAGTACAACCGAGTCGACGGCCGTACCCGCTGGACGGTGCGAAACGCCGGAACCAGGTCGGTGTCACCCGACACCACGCAGACTGCCGGGCACTCATCAGCCAGTGCGGACTCGATGACCATGGCCGCGATGGCGACGTCCGTCTCCTTCTCCTCGTGGCGGCGAAGCTGGACGCGACAGGTCTCCGACCGGTAGCGGATGTCCTTGGGCTTGAACGCGCCCAGGTGGATCACGACGCCGGTGGCGCGCAGAGCTTCGAGGTACTGCTGGTGACGCCCAACTGTACCCGGCTTGCTCCGTTCGAGGTGGTGCGCCAGGGCGCTGAAGTAGTGGACTTCGCCGAGGTGCGCCTGAGGACCGATCAGTTGCAGAGCGGATGCGCAGAGTCCGCGGATGTCCAGCCAGTGGCAGTCGTGGCCCTGACGCCGTTCGACCTCGCGAATGGCGTGATAGACGTTGAAACCGTCGACAAGGAACCGGACGGAGGTTGACACTCACCCCCCTGAATGAAGAAACCCCCGGGACCGTAGCCCCGGGGGGACCAGGAGGCCGGAGCCCCACTGGCGATGATCGAACCCAATACTGCCATCGCCTCCGCGTGGCGTCAATGCTCCTCCGAGGCCGCCGCCACACGAGGTGGTACGGACGTGTTCGATGCTAGCAGCGCGACCGGAGTCTGAGAAGGATGACGATGCGCATCCCGGGGTGACGATGCGGCAGCGTGAAGGTTGATGTTGCGGCGCCGCTGTTGCGCGATGAGTGCGCTCGGCTGCTCGCGGACATCGATGCCCGGGGATCAGACTGACGGGCACATCGTTGGACGCCCCCGGCGCGGGCGCCGCGGCTACAGGTTGACGCTGATGAAGGCCACGACGGCGAGGACAACGAGGCCGAGGCCGAGCAGGACGTAGAAGACACGCGCGCCGGGGCGCCCGAACAGCCGCACGAAGCCGCGGGCGCGCGAGTGGTTCATGAACCAGTCCCAGTCGAGGATGCCGCCGAGCATGGTGAACACGCCGATGAGGGCGAGCCCCAGCGCTACGATGAAGGTCCCGAGCATCTCGGATGGCTCAATCCCACAGCGTCCGGATGGGGACCGCGTACAGGTCGTCGCCGAACGGGACCTGTGTCTCGCCGTCGTAGAGCACGACCCCGCCGGCGAAGGCCGGTCCGGCCGCGTCTTTCAGTCGGCGCAGCCCGCGGAAGTCCCGAGCAGTCACCGTGGCGGCGGCCTTCACCTCCACGCCGGTGAGCCTGTGGACTCGCTCGATCACTATGTCCACCTCAGCGCCGTCGCGATCGCGGAAGTGGGAGAAGCGCGGCGGCCGGTCGCTGTGGCTGCCGAGCCGTCTCAGCTCCTGGTAGACAAAGGTCTCCAGCATGCGTCCGTAGAGCTCACGCTCTGAGAACAGCGTCTCGCCCTCCATGTCCAGGAGAGTCGCCGCGAAGCCGGTGTCTCCGATGTGAGTAAGCTTGATGACCGGCTGATCGCAATGTTTGCAGTCGGCAGATTGAAAGGATGACAGGCTCCGCCGGCCGGGCTCAACCGCCTGCCCGCCGCGCTCGCCGCGCCGCCATGCCGGCCAGGACCTCCAGCACGGTGGCGTGGGCGGCCAGAGCGGTGATGCCGGCGGGGTCGACCATGGGGTTCACCTCGACCACGTCGAAGCCGCAGAGGTCCAGCTCGGCGGCCATGCGGCCGGCGACGGTGAGCAGCTCCCGTGAGGTGAGGCCGCCGGCCTCCGGGGTGCCCGTGCCGGGGGCAAAGGCCGGGTCGAGCACGTCGATGTCGATGGTCAGGTAGGTCCGCGGCGCCAGCTCGGCGGCGGTGGCGATCAGCTCGTCGGCGACGGCCGCCGGTCCTCGTTCGGCGATCTCTTCCATGAGCACGATGCGCATGCCCCGCTCGCCCCAGTGGTCCATCTCCTCGCTGGTGGTGGGCCAGTAGCCGCGCACGCCGGCGACCAGGTGGTGGTGCGGCAGCAGCGCGCCGCGCTGGATGGCCTGCGAGAAGGGGTTGCCGTGGTCGACTTCGTCGATGCCCAGCTCCACGTCGGCGTGGGCGTCGAGGTGGATGACGACGTAGCCGTCCGCTCCGTGGCGCTCCGCCAGGGCCTCCAGCACCGGCAGCGAGATGGAGTGGTCGCCGCCCAGCACCGCCGGTACGGCGCCGGCGGCCAGCGTGGCCGCCACCGCCGCCCGCAGCTGCGCATGGATGCTCTCGATACGGCCGGGGAAGGTGCCCACGTCGCCGTGGTCGACGATGTTCAGCACCTGGAAGGGGTCGACGCGCCGGCCCGGGTGCGGGCGCATCGCCGGCGGGCCGACGATGTCGGCGTCGCGGATGGCCCGCGGCCCGAAGCGCGTGCCGGGGCGGTAGCTGGTGGCCACGTCGCAGGGGGCGCCGATGACCACCACGTCCGCCCCGCCCAGCTTGCCGGGGTCAAGGACCAGCGGGGTGTAGGCGAACGTCGGCCCCGGGCCGGCGAAGGGGAGTTGGTCGGGTCGATACAGTTGATCAGTCATCTGCTCACTTCTCTCCGGTGTTCGGCCGACTCGCCGTTGACGCTCTCGGCCGCCTTCAACGGTCTTCGGCTACGCATCGAGTAAGCAGAAGACGAACCAGCTCGGCGCATCAGCCTCGAACACCACGCTCCTATGGACCCGGATCATCCCAACGGAGGTCGTGTGTCGTCCTGCTGGGCGTCAGTACGCATATCGACCGATGTCAGCGACAAGTTGTTGCACCGAGTCAGGAGTGTTGAAGCCATTGTCGACAAGGCCGTCAGCGATGTCACGGCCGCAGATGACCAGTACTGGATGTAGATCATCCTTGATCTCACGATACGCCTGATCGTGGACGTAGGACGTCGTGACGAGCACACCGAACTGTCGGTGACGCAGCCTCGAGATGAGACGCGAGACCTCGCGAACGCCGACGGAATGCCCCATGGAGTAGCACTTCGCCTCAAGCGCGAATTCCACATCGATCGAGTCGCCAAGATGACCGATGCGATAGAGGCCTAGCGCGTCTCTTCCACCGTCGCGCCAAGGCCTGGTCAACTCATACGTCTCGACGTTGCTCTCCGTCATCTGGAAGAACTCGGCCGCGAACCTCTCGAAGCCCACGGAATCGTCCTTGTAGGCCTCCAGAATCGTCTCGATCAGCCGACGCTGCAGTCCGTCGCGCGGCAGCTGTTCTTCGCGGCTGCGGTGGGCGACTGACCGCGTCGCAGAGAGCGCTGTATAGGTCCCTTTCGATACCCACAAGCGCCAAACGTCAGGCGCATTCTCCAGCGGGTCGCCATCGCGAAGCAGGTCGTCAACCCATCTACGAGGAATCGTGCCTGCACGTAGGACGGTGAACAGCGACCTGTAGTTCTGAAAGCGCTGCCCGTTGCCGATCTTCCAGACCGCGACCAAGTGCTCCATCGGGCTGCCCGTGGCTGCACCCGGTGCAGCAAGCCCGCGAAACACGACGTCATGCCCTTTGGGACCCCGAGTGAACACGAAGAACGGGGGGATGCCCCGACGCTCGCCGGTCTGAAGGCTCGTGAACGCGTCACGCAGGATCGAATTGCCTCTGCGCTTCGTCTCGTGGAGCTCACCAGGTCGGCGATTGTCGCCGTAGTAGACGAACAATCCGGTCTGCATGTCGAGCCGATCGGGCCAGTCCGGGTCGTTCTCTGTCGTGAACAGCACGACATAGCGCAGACTGCCGTCGGCGCGGCGCTTGTACCGAAAGCCGCCGCCGATACCGCACTGGAACATGGCGTGAAGGGGCTCCATCGAGAGGCTCGGACCCCCACGATAGACACGGTCCACGACGAGAGGCGCGGTGCCTGCTTCTTCGAATGTGAACTCCACCGCCACGGTCTAGCGCTCACCGATCGACTGGGTGTTCCGCGAACCATTGCCACGCGGACGCTCCCTTTGGACTTCGTCGGCGAGCTTCACAGTGGACATGTCGAGCGGCACTGTGGTCTCTCCATGCTCATGCATCGTCAAGCAACATCACGCCGCACTGCTGCAGCCACGCGGCGGTTTCATCCAGGGCGGCTATCGGCGGCAGGTAGATCACTGTGCCGTCCCGTCCACGCGTCAGAAGGACTCGATAGGCGTTGACCCGTAGCTGGAACGGATCCTTGACGGGTGTGCCGTTCTTGTAGCCCTTCGCCAATCGATCGGTCCACTCGCTATCTGCCCGGATGAGGTCAGTGCCCCACGCCAGAAGCACAGCATCGAGCTCCAGACCCTGAGTCTTGAACTCCGTGAGACAGTCACGAAGGTGGCGGCAGGACTGCGGACTCTCCTCGCCTTCGGCGTACCACGGTCCGCGTCGAATGCGCTCAACTGAGAAGTAGTCGTTGCGCACTCCCCAGTTGACCAGGGCCTTGTCGCGCGACGACGCGAGCAGGCCGTAGCGAGACTCTGGCGCCTTCCCGTATCTCTCCCGTAGATAGGCCTGAGCGGTCTCGAAGTCACGCGAGAGGCGGAGATGCACTGCGTCGTGCTCGAGACGATTGGCAAGTTCGCGAGCATGAACCGCCGGCCCCACGCCCAAGACGCAGTTCACCCATTCGTCCAGGTCGGCGGCAAAGTGGAAGCGAAGCTCGCGATTCAGCTCGAGAGCCCCGGATGCTGTCACGTGGAACGGCCGATTGTGATCCGCGAAGTGTTCGTGCAGCACTGACTGCGGTGCATGAACGGTCCACTTGTCGGGGCTCGACGATGCTTCGATCGCCTCGCGCCACTGCGCAAGGCCACCCTCCTCACCTACATGGATCTCCTGACCGGATCCGATGAGGCCCACCAGCACGCACCACTCCGGGATGCGTTCTCCAAAGCCGATGAAGGCCTCAGGCTCAGAGATCGACCACGGCATGGCATGCTTGGCTGTCACTTGACGGGCATCCCATGCGCGCTGCGCTTCGTCGTAGACGATGACGTGATGCGGCGGCACGGCCTGTGGCTTGCTGAGGTAGTGCTTCACGTAGTCCTTGACTCCGCGAACAAACGTCTTGCCGTCGGCGCCGTCCTTGCTCAGCTCATATTGAAGGACCTCTACGAGAGGGCCGTTCCCAGACAAGAAGATTCCAGGAGCTGGGGGCTTGCCGGTCTCACGGGGCACGGCGATGTCGTCGAGTGCCCGAGAATGGACTGCGCGAAGGCCTACCAACGTCTTGCCCGATCCTGGCACGCCCGTTACGAGGATCAGATGCCGGGTCTTCGTTCTCGCGGCGTCATGTGCGATGCGCGAGATCTCGTCGACCGCGGGATCGGTGTTGGCGCGTGCCTCTGGAATGTCTCGGATCTTGCCGTCCTTGAACAACTCCCGCGCCGCTTGTACGAGGGTCGGCAAGGGGCAGTATGCATCGTCGCTGAGGAACTGCTCGGCGCTGAGCGCACCCTTCGCCCAGGGTTGCTGCAGTCGTTGAATGAGATCGTGTAGTGCGTCTGGGCCGCTGACATGAACGCCATCGCGTTCCCCGGCGTATCCAACTGCCTTCGTCGGCACGACCACAGCGTGGACCGCTCGATCCGCGCAGTGCCTGTGGTAGCAGCGCAGATCGCGGGCGTACGCGGCTGCTTGGTCGAGGTCCGCCTGGTCGGGCTTCTCCTTCCCCTTCAGCTCAACCACAACGACTGCACCGTTGAGGAGCAGCACCACATCGGGGCGGCGCGACTCCAGCGGCAGCTCGTACTCGAGGATCGCGGAGTACTCGCCGGCGAGCTCGTCAATCCTGACCACTTCGCCGACTTCGTGCTGCAGCTTGGGGATTGAGTCGTCCCAGGCGAAGACCTGCGACTCGCTGACATCGGCCAAGAACTCTTGCAGGGAGATCCGCACAGTCTCCGGCCTCTCCAACGCGAAGGTAGGGAAGTCGCTCTGCCAGCCATAGCGAGCATGCGCGGCATCACGGTCGGATTGCGCTGGCTGCAAGGACGCCTCCGTTCGTTGGGTGCGACGAAGATCCTAGGCGATCCACCTGGCGGTTGACAATCATCGGCGCCGAACGCTGCATCGAGAGCTATGGCCGAGAGATGCTAGGGAGCCCCTCGACGATCCTAAGTTGATCGTGGCAGTATCGACTGTGCTGGCGAGGCCTCCAACCCAGGGAGGACACATGGGCGAACTGCTTGCGGTGACGTGCGACGGCTGTGGCAGGCCGATGATCCCCAACGTGAGCACCCTCGACGACGACGGCTGCGGCTGGATCTGCATCGATCCGCGTTGCCCGGACTGCCATGCCGAGGAGCTCGAAGCCGGCGACCTCATGGAGGCCGGTGTGCCGGAGTACCTGGCCGGGCGGCTGGCGGTGCTGCTCGACTTCTACGAGGACCAGCGGCGTACCGATTGGGGTGGTCAGGCCGGACAACGAGCCGATGGCGGAACGCGTGCCGACGGGGGAACTCGTGCGGACGGGGGAATGCGTGCGGACGGCGGGGCGCGAACGGTCGTCGAGCTGACAGCGCAGCTGCGCAAGCTCGACGCACTCGGGAGACGTCTGGTCGCAGCGCGAACCGCGTGTCGAGAAGCCGGCGAGATCGCCCAGGCGCTGGATCGGGAGCTGGTCGTCAGCTACATGAGCAGCTCCTTCGATGTCGGCGAGGGAACGAAGCGCTCCCTCGCGATCATCGGTCACGCCTGTGACATGCTCGGCGTTCAGCTCGACAGTGTGCAGAGCCGCTGCAACGATGTCGCCGCCGATGGCCTCGCAGGTCTGCGGACGGTCGACGAGATGTGACGTCGCCGCGGGTCGTTCCCCTCCTCCGCTGGTCGGCCGTCCGGGGTCGCCAGGCACTGTCGATCGTCCTGCGGGCCTCTCCTGACGCTCCGGCATGTCCTGTGCGACAATGAGCGTGCGGAGGAGGTGGCTCGATGACACGTGACGAGGTGCTGACCGTGCTTGCCGCGAATCGCGAGCGACTGCGAGCGATGGGTGTCGACCGCCTGTCGGTGTTCGGGTCTGTCGCGCGCGACGAGGCCAAGGCCGGCAGCGACATCGACATCCTGGTGGAGTTCACACCGGGTGTCCGCATCGGTATGTTCGAGTTCCTCGAACTGCAGGAGGTCCTCTCGACACTCCTCGGTGCCGAGGTCGATCTGGCTACCCCTGCTTCGCTCCATCCTCGGCTGCGCGACAGCATCCTCGCGGAGGCCGTTCGTGCCGCCTAGACCTTCCGGCCGTCTTCTCCGAGCCTAAGAGTCTGCTCGCGCCTGAGCCTTCCGTCGTAGTGCGGGCGCCGCGGCGCGGTCCCGCTACCCGTGAGACGCCGCTCTGTCGGGGAGATCCGCTGGGTCGTCCGAGTGGACGTTCACGTGCCTGCGGCGTTGACATTGCCGTTTGGCGCTTGACCGCGAGCCCAGCGCGCCTGATACTGGTTTCAACCACCCCACGGGTACATCCCGTGGGCCCCCCGGGGTCGCGACCCCGGGGGTTTCGTCTTTCTTGGGGGAATCGTTAACCGCACAGCCTTTCTTGTCGATGGCTTGAACCTGTATCACTCGCTTCGCGAAGCTCAGGCGGTTGCCGGTCGTCCTTTGCTCCGCCTGGATGTCCTGGCCTTCTGTACGTCGTACCTGCACGCGCTTCCGGGCAGGTCGACGCTGTGCGACGTCTTCTATTTCTCGGCTCTCCCGCATCACCTCGAGTCCCGCCACCCGGGGGAGGTCGCACGTCAGGTGCGCTACTTCTCGGCGATCGAGTCCACCGGTGTTCACGTGCGGCTCGGCCACTTCAAGTCAACCACCATGAGGTGTCCGCTCTGCCGCGGAAGCTTCGCGCGTTGGGAGGAGAAGGAAACGGATGTCGCCATCGGCGCCAAGCTGATCGAGCTCGTGTGTAGACGAGCCTGCGACACGACTGTCCTGGTCAGCGGCGATACCGACCTGGTGCCGGCTATCCACTCGGCCCGTGGCCTTGACTCAGCGACGCGGTTTGGTGTCGTGCTGCCGTACCGCCGCGGAAACGCTGCGCTCAAGTCGGTCGCGGACTTCGCCTTCTCGGCAAGAGTCGCTTCGTACGCACGCCACCAATTGGCCATAAGCGCTTGACCTCGCCTCGGTGGCCAGGCTCAGTCCATCGACGACGGCGGCTTGATCTGCAGCGACCTGTCTGGCTCCGAAAGCCGGTCGACCCCGGCGCCGTCAGCCCGAGGAGGCGGCGCCGTCAACCTGACCGCTCGGCGCCCCCGTACGCGGCCAGCACGATGTCCAGGGCATGCTCGAACTGGCGCGGGTCCCAGTCGGCCATGCGCTCCAAATACGGGAGCAGTTCGGGCGGCGGCGCCGGCGGCTCGCCGGCCGGGGCCTCCGGTCCCTCGCCGCGAGCCGCCTGCCGGCCCCACACGGTGGCGAAGCCGAAGCCGACCACGCAGGCGCCGATGATGTGCAATAGCTCGGCGGCGTCGTCGGGCGAGAGGCCGCCGCGACGGAACACATCCGCCATCTGCATCGTGCCGGCCGCCGCCGAGCTCGAGTAGGCGCCGCCGCGCGCCAGGATCGGTATCGCGTTCGGGTGCGCCTGCATCATCGTGTGCAGGTCCAGCCACATGGTGCGCACCTGGCGGCGCCAGTCCCACTGCCGGAAGTCCTCGGGCGGCGGCGGCATCTCAGACCAGAGGCGCTCGCCGACGGCGGCCAGGATCGCCTCCTTGTTGGGGATCTGGCGGTACACGGTCACCGGCTCCACGCCCAGCTCCTGCGCCAGACGGCGCATCGTGAGCGCGTCCAGACCCTCGTCGTCGATGAGCCGCAGCGCGGCATCCACCACCCGCTCCGGGGTCACCGGCTCTCCGGCCTTGCCGCCGCCGCTTCTGCCGGCGCCTCGCCTGCCGCCCTGCCGATCGTCCTCATCCTGCATCGCGCCCCTCGTCTCTCCCGCTTGCATCGTCCCGGTGCGGTCTCTATCGTGCGTCTGCCCCGCCGCGACCGCCTTGGCGCCCGGGGTTGACATCTTCCGTCAACGACGTTACGGTAACAGCGTTACGGTAACACAGTTACGGTAACGAAGATACTCCACCCATGACGACGATGCAACAAGGAGCGACGATGAGACCCGTCAAGATCTCCCTCGTGATCCTGCAGGCGATCCTGTTCGTGAACGCCTGCGGCGGCGCCTGGTACGGCCTGGCCGGGGCCAAGGCCATCCCGGCGAGCTGGCTCGAGGGCTCGCCCTTCCAGAGCTACCTGATCCCCAGCCTGTTCCTGTTGATCGCCGTGGGCGGCAGCATGCTGCTCGCCACCGTGCTGTGGCTGCTCGGCAGCCGGGTGGCCGGCGGCCGCTGGGCGCCGTGGGCGTCGATCGCGGCCGGCTCGATCCTCGTGGGCTGGATCGTCGCGCAGGTGGCGATGATCGGCTACGTGAGCTGGATGCAGCCGGCCTGCTTCGTCGCCGGCCTGGCGATCGCGGCTCTGGGCGTCGTGGCGCTCAGGCTGCGGTCGCGTTCGCGGGACGGAGCTGGGGTCGGGACCCCCGCCACCACCGGCGAGCCGCGCTCCGAGGCTGCCTGCTGACCCACGGCTCGCGTGCCCGGGCCACCTGTGGATTCACGGGTGCGCCCGGGCTGCCGCCGGTCAACGTCAACCGGAAACGGCCATCGTCTACCTTGAGCCGATGGCCAACGCGCGCCAGACTCACGGCATGCGCGCCGCCGGCTTCTCACCTTCCATCGTCCATGACGTTCGGCTTCGGGTCTCAGCGGGGATCGTCAGCCTCTGGCGGCCTCGCCGCGGTTGCCTCGCACCGGCAGTGAGGTACACTGAACCCAATGCTCCCCGCCGTTCGGGTCACCCCGAACCGGCGGGGCTCTTCATATCTCGACACCCCAGAGCGCGCCGGTGAGCCCCTCCGCGTCTCGGCGCGTGGTCGTCTTTCTCGACTACCAGAACGTCTATCACTGTGCGCGCGAGTCGTTCCCCTCTCGTGCCGCGCGAGCCAGTCAGGGTCAGGTCGACCCGCTGGCTCTCGGTCTCCTCATCGCAGGCCGGGTCTCGCAGGCCGAGCTTGTGGGCGTACGGGTCTACCGTGGCCGCCCCAGTCAGCGCCGTGACCCACGTTCATACGCCGCTTATCAGCGCCAGACGGCCCTGTGGGTCGGTCGCGGGCAGGGGCTCGTCACGGTGATCGCCCGCGACCTTCGCTACCCTCCGGTTTGGCCCAGGAGGCCCGCGCAGGAGAAGGGTATCGACGTGGCGCTTGCCGTCGATCTCGTTCTGATGGCCGCTCGCGACGACTACGACGTCGGCGTGCTGTTCTCGACGGACACGGACCTGGTGCCCGCCCTCGAGGCAGTGCTCGCGTTGCGCCCTGAAGCTACGCCGGTCTGCGAAGTGGCGGCCTGGCGCGCACCCGGCGCTCGACCTCGTTGCCTCACGGTGCGCGGGGAGCACATACGTCGTCACCTGCTTGCGGAAGGTGATTACCGCGCGGTCGAGGATCTCACGGACTACACGCGCGGTCAGTAGTGAACCCAGCCTTCCCCGTCGAGGGCCTCAGAGAATGTTCACGCGGCCCGGACCAGTCGACGCCGCGGGCCTCTCACGCCGTCCTTACCAGACTTTGCCAGGCAGTGATAAACCCGCGAAAACTCGGAAAGGTCGTTGCGTGGACCCCGGCGAAGAGCCGTGACCCGCTGCATTCGATTGGGTTGACGATTCCTCATGTCGAGTTGGGAGGATGGCGGAGCAGCATGATATAATCACAAGTAACGGAGAGGTGAGAGGGAGGAACCTTGCCTGCCCAGCCTGACATCCAGTCGAGCCTTGTGCCCCGGCTCATCGAGCTCAGGAAGAGTCGTGGTCTCAATCAGAGACAGCTTGCCGAGGCCCTTGGTCTCGATCCGTCGTCCATGAGCCGTGTCGAGAAGGGCGAGCGAGCCGTCTCCGTGAATGAGCTCGTGCGCCTGGCGAGGGTGCTCGACGTACGCGTGGAGGATCTCCTGGGAGACACTCAGCCTGCCACCAGCATCTGGCTCCGCGCCGCCGGCGAGTCTCCCGACGGAGTGGCGCAGTCGCTCGATCTGTTCCGCGGCGTCATCCGCGACTACTTCGGTGCGCAGGCCGTCGTCGAGTAGGCGGGCGTGAACGTGTCCCCCGAGATGGCCGCGCGCGAGGCCCGACGTGATCTGTCGATCGGCGACGACGGCCCAGTCCCGGACATACTGCAGCGCATCGAGAGCGGCGCCGGAGTCAATGTGGTGCTGGCCCTGCTGCCGGAGGGTGGACCGGCCGGCGCCTACACCAGAGAGCGGGGAGTCCCGTTCGTTCTGGTCAATACGGCCGAGCCGGTGGTCCGGCAACGCTTCACGCTGGCTCACGAGTTCGGGCATCATCGTCTCGGTCACGACGACGTGGTCGACCAGACCGTCGGCGGAGATGCCAGGGATCCCAGGGAGATCGCCGCCAACCGGTTTGCCGCCGAGTTCCTGGTGCCACTCGCGGGAGTGGACCGCTGGTGCCAGGGGTACGGGCCGGGCTCATGGGGCCTTGAGACACTCCTGCGGCTGGCCAACTCCTTCGGTGTGAGCTGCGAGACGGCGCTGTGGAGGGCAAAGGCGGCCGGACGCATAGACGCGGCGGCTGCCGACAAGCTCAAGCAGCGTCTGGACGCTCGGGAGCATCACGGTCTTCGTGCGAAGCTGGGGTTGAGTGAGATCGTCGACACCCTCAGTTGTGCTCGCGACAGCAGAGTCCGAGTGCCGGAACGCATGACGGCCAATGTTCTGCGTGCGCTCCACCACGGGATCATCAGTGAGGAGCAGGCTGCACAGCGGCTGCGGCTGTCGGTGGGCGAGCTTCGCGAGGAACGCGACCGACGTCGTCGCGCCGAGCGTGAGGAGTAGCCGGCCATGTGGGGGGCGGGTGGCGGTGGCGCACCGCCGACGATCGCCGCAGCCGATCTCGTCGTTGTCGATTCGTCTCCCGTGCGGAACTTCGTCGGCGCGGGCCGGCGGCCGCGATGCATGCTTGCACGGATAGCATGAAAGACCTACGCTCAGCGCGATGACTCAGGCCGATAATCGCGAGACCGACCACCATTGAAGGGAGGCGGCCGGTGATACCGGAGGACCGGATCCCGACTCACCCCGGCGAAATCCTGCGCCGGGAGTTCCTGGAGCCGCTGGGCGCTACGCAAGTGAGCTTCGCGGCCCACATCGGCGTGCCCGTCCAGCGCGTCAATGAGCTGATCCGCGGCAAGCGCGGCGTGACGCCGGAGACGGCGTGGCTGCTGGCCCAGGCGCTGGACACGACTCCGGAGTACTGGTTGAACCTGCAGGCAGCCTGCGATCTGGCGCGGACGCGGCCGGCCAGGGTGGTGGCGCCACTCAAGGCTGCCGGCTGACCCACGGCCGCGGTCCCTTGCCGCGCCGCCCCGATCCCCGGTCTACGCCGCGCCGCCCCGGTCCCCGGTCTGCGCCGCCCGCCGTGCCGTCGGGTCCAGGAAGCCGAACACGGCGTCCAGCACGCCCTCGAAGACGGACCAGTAGGCCTGTCCGTGGGCATCCCGGTCCGCGGGCAGCGCGATGCCGGCGGCGGCCAGGGCCGGGCGGATCTGCGACACCAGCACGCGCGCCTCGCTGGCCCGCACGTAGGGGCTGCGCTCCGTCTTCTCGTCGTCCGCGAACCATCTGCGGATCTGCCACACCGCGGGCAGCAGATCCACCCAGTCGACGGCGCGCGGCAGCTCGTCGGCGCTGGTGTGGAGCAGGCCGGTCCAGTCGTCGACGTCCACGCGGTAACGATGCTCCCGGCCGGCCTGGGACTGTTCGATCACGCCCGCCGCTGCCAGCGCTGCGAGCGCGTCGGCAACGTTGCGCTTCCCGAAGGCGGCGGCACGAGCGACGGCGGCGACCGACGAGTCGGCGCGAGCGCAGGTGAGGAGATACCGGACCGCCTCCGCTCGCGCGCCCACGCCGAAGATCAGACGCAGTCTGAACGCGAGCGCCACGGGACGAAAGGCGTCGACGCGAGCCGACTTCCCTGACGGTTCCACCCTGGGCCACAGGAAGCCGAACGAGGCAAGGGCTGGGTCCGGCTCGCGCACCGCGAGATCGGTCAGCGACTCGAGTCTGTTCGTCGGCCACGGGTCCCGCTCGCCTCGGGCCCAGAGTTGCAGGGACGCTTGGTGCGTTCCGGCCCAGGTCAGCGCGGCGTCCGCGAGTCGTCGGCTCCGGTCATCCCGCGCAAGGTTGCGCAGGCGCTTGGCGCTGACGAGGCGGCCGTTGCAGCGCAGCCAGTCCAGCGTCTCGCCGAAGAGGCGGGGGTCGGTGTCCGCGCAGCGTACGCCCAGAAGCAGGAGAGCCTCCGGGTCGATCGCCCAGTCGTCGCGTCGCGTGGAGACGCCTGCCAGCCCGAGCTGTGTCCACTGGTCCCAGAGGAACGTGCTCAGCTGTTGCGTCACACGTTGGCTAGTCCAGTCCGGCATCGTCCACCCCCATCCGGTCCACCCCCGTCCGGTCCACACCCAGGAGGTCGAGCGCCGCGAGCAGCTCCGACCGGAACGCCTCGGATGGGTCCTGCGTCTGCGCCCATGCGGCGGCAGCGAGCAGTTCCTCGCGCGAGGGGCGCAGCATCCTGAGATCGGCTTCGTGCCTTCCTCCGCCGAGATCGGCGAACGCGAACAATTTGAGGTGGATCTGGTCGTAGCGGGAGGCGAACCAGACGGTCAGCGCCCCGTAGCGGCGCTGCTTCGCCCGCGCCATGAACCCGTCGGGAAGTCCCCATTGGAGCAATGCCGTGGGACCCGGGTTCAGCCAGTCCTCCGGCAAGCCGAAATCGGCTGCGACTCTCCGCACAGCAGTCATGAGAGCCGGCGGCAATGGGTCGGCCGGCTGCAGCACGCCGGGTGGCTGCAGCGCGTCGGCCGGCTGCAACGCGTCGGCCGACTGCAGTTCTCTGTCGATGATGGCGAGGACGTCGACGTCAGCGGTCGGGCGCAGGACCAGGCCAAGCGCCTGGAGCGCCGCTCCACCGACCACGACGATCTCAAAGGGCGCCCCGGCGGCCTCGAGGAGTTCGCCGAGAGCCGAGAGAGCCTGGTCTGTGCGTGTAGGTTCCAGAGGTGTCTTGCGTGTCATAGCGCGATTTTACAATGCTTGATACGCGCATTGCAAATGCCCGTAGGATTCTCCCTGCAGTCGAGCGGGGTTGTGGCGCCGCTCAAGACCGCGGGCTGATTGCGGCGACGCGCCTCAGGCCTCGCTGGCCGCGGGGCAACGGGTCCCTTGGGCCGAGCTGCATCGTCAACTCCCACCGTCGGTGAATGTCATCCTGAGGCGGCCCGCCTGCACTTGTCGCTGTGTCCGTGACGGGCCATAATGGATCATCCCCGCCGGGGGGTTCCATCCCCCCGGCCCCCCCGAGGTCACGACCTCGGGGGTTTTCTCTTTCTGGGAGGGATCGTCAGCCGCGGCTCACGGCGTCCACGTCACGGTGCTTGTCGAGCCGGCCGGCGCGTGCAGCAGCAGGTAGCAGCCGGCCGAAGGCGCCTCGACGGCCGCCGGGAACGCGCTGTCGGAGTCGATGAACTCCAGGTCGGCGTTGTAGAGGTGCCAGGCCGTTCCGGCATCGATCGTCATGGTCCCGGTGCCAGACAGGCGGCGCCACTCGGCATAGCCCTCGGCGCCGAACGTGACCGCGTTGGCGCCGGCGGCCAGGTCCGGCACCGTCGCCTTCTGCCGGCAGAGCCAGCTGCCGTACCGCAGCCACTCCTCGCCGGCGCGCTCCTCGATCGTCGCGTCGTGGAGGTCGCGCGAGCCCGCGCCGGGGATCTGCAGGAACATGTAAGCGGCCTCGTCACTCGCGCCGGGGTCGAGCACCGTCCAGCCGTCGGTGCTGCCCAGCGCCACGTATCCCGGCAGGCCGGGCACGTCCCGCATGGCCATCAGCGCTCCACGGTCCACGTCCAGGCCCAGCGAATCGGCCGAGTCGTTGACCGTCAGCCAGGATGAGCCGAGGCGTGCCTGCCAGGCCGCCGGGAGCGGCGCTTTCGGCTGCAGCTTCTGGGTGTACAGGAGGTTGAAGCGGGCGTTGCCGTAGCCCCCGATGACGTTCGCGCTGAGGTAGGTGCGAGCGCCGCCCCTGATCACCGTGAAGCCGTCCGAGCGACGGTTGGCGTGGAAGCGGCCGTCGGAGCGCAGGCGCAGGCTGGCGGTCTTCGTCGTCCAGCCGTCGGCGGTCAGGCCGGCCATCGTGAGCGAGTTCTTCTTCCCCGGCGTACCCGTGATGCGCAGCACCGAGCCGTAGTCGGCCCAGTAGCCCTTCATCGCGTTCAGCTGGGCGCGCGTCGCCTTCTTCGGCTTCGGAGTCGTCTGCGGCAACTGCTTCGGCATACGACGCAGCACGCCCTCGCCGACCAGCGCCCGCATCAGGATGCGCTCACCGAGCGCTTCGCACGAGGACGAGGACAGCGGCGCCACGCCGGTGATCGCGATCGCCAGCTTCGCCTTGGGCGCGACGATGTAGCCGGCGTGGTAGTCCATGGAGTCGCCGCCCTTGACCCAGGCGGTGACTCCCACCTTGGCGAGTCCCGGCGTCCGGACGGTGTCCCAGCCGAGCCCGTAACGCAGGATGGCCGAGGGCCTGGGGTCAAAGGAACGCACCGTCTGGTCCTGAGCCATCTCGCGGACAGACGCGGCCTTCAGGACGCGCGTGCCGCGATAGCTGCCGTTGTTCATGAGCATCGTGGCGACTCTGCCCAGGTCGGTCGGCGTGGAGTACAGGCCGCCCGCCCCCAGCATACTCAGGACCTCCTGGGGGTGTGCCTGGTCGCCGGTGTAGCACTTCGCGTACGTGCCGTCGGCGAACGGGTGCAGCGGATAGGCGCTGTGCGCCATCCCGAGGGGGTCGAAGAACTCATCCTGCACGAAGTCGGCGAAGCTTCGGCCGCTCACGTTGCGGACCAGCTTCTCGACCACCGTGAAGCCGTCGTTGCAGTACACGTTCAGCAGGCCCGGCGTGTGCTTCAGGCGCTGGGCGGCCAGCGACTGCATCGTCTGCTCCAGGAAGCCGGCGTGGAACGTGGTGGTCATGGCGTCGCGGTACTCGCTGCCGGCGAAGCCGGAGGAGTGATCGAGCAGCATGCGCACCGTGATCTGCCGGTACGCCGGCGACTGCATGGTGAAGTCGGGGATGTAGCGGATGACCGGTGCATCGAGCGAGACCCGCCCCTGGTCGACCAGCTTCATGACGGCCATGGTCGCGAACATCTTGCTGACGGAGCCGATGCCGTACATGGTGCGCGCCGTGGGACGGGTGGAGGTGGCCTTGTCGGCGTAACCGAAGCTCTGGCGCCAGACGACCTTGTCGTTCTTGATGAGCGCCAGCGACAGCGATGCGGCGCCGGTCTGCTTCAGGAGCGCCTTGGCGGCCGAGCGTCCGTCGCGGATGGCGGCCGCGTACGGCGACGCCTTCTTCGTCTTCGCCGCCAGGGCGGCCTCGGGAGAGACCACGGCGACGACGCCCGCGATGGCTGCGCTGAGGACGAGCAGCACGAGGAGCGTGGCGGCGGCGAGCAGCAGCCTCCGCGGCCGCAACACAAGGGTGAACGAGTCGCGCGAGTGGAGCTCCATGACCGTGCCTCCCGGTATCCGTTGTGGCGCGTCGCAACACCCCCGGAACAGCGACCGCCCGCCCATACCGGTATCGGCGGCCGTGATGGCGGACTTGAAGGCGGTTCTCGGTGGGCGACGATCATCTCCCCCGCCCGGCCGTCACAGGCCCGTGGTCGTCGCCCTGGCGTTTGCGTCTTCACTTCCGCCCGCCTGAGGCCGATAGGTAACGGGCACGTACTGGGGCTCTGGTACGTGTGACACGGCATCGCCCGCTCCGCAGGGCGCATGGAGGGCCCTCGAGGGAGGGCTCACGGAGGGCCCTCGAGGGAGGGCTCACGGACAAAGGAGATCCGCATGGCCGACGAACCCCTGTTCCTGTTCATCGCCACCTACGACGACGAGGCCGACGCCTGGCTGGACTATGAGGCGGTCAAGGACCTGCACGCCATGGGCGCCATCGGCACCTATGACGCCGCCGTGCTGACAAAGGACGACGACGGCAAGGTGAAGGTCCACAAGCACGAGAAGGCGACCCAGCACGGCGCCTGGACCGGCGTGGTGGTCGGCGCCGTGCTCGGCATCTTCTTCCCGCCGCTCCTGGTGGCCGACGTGCTCGTCGGCGGCCTCGCCGGCGGGGTCATCGGGCACCTGTGGCGCGGCATGTCGCGCAAGGACGTCATGGAACTCGGCGAGCAGCTCGACGACGGCGCCGCGGCGCTGGTCGTGATCGGCAAGTCGAAGCTCGAGCAGGCGCTCGAGAAGGCCGTGACGCGGGCCGCGAAGTCGGTGGAGAAGGAGATCAAGGCCGACCGCAAGGAGTTCGAGAAGGAGATCAAGGAGGCCGAGAAGGCCGCCGAGAAGGCCGAGAAGTAAGCCGCGACGGCGGCCCGATCACCTTGAGATCTCCGAGTTGCACTATGAGATCTCTTGTCACATGCAGTGGGGGCGAGGCCGATCCGGCCTCGCCCATACTGCCCTTCTCGACGCCTGCACGCTGTACGAGACGGGCGGATCGAGTGCGGCCGCCCGGCGCGACCGTGCGGCGTCGGCAGAGGCCGCCCGGTGCGGTCGGGGTGCGGTCCGCTTACTGCGACTGGTCGAGCGTCAGGTCGGTGGGAGCGCCCAGCTCCTCCAGCTCCGCGGCCGTCCAGCCCGCCTTCTGGGTGTCTGCGACCACGGTGTAGTTGCCGTCGACCTTGTGCACGAGGAAGAAGGTGCCTTCGCCCTCGGCGTCGGCCGGGAACGCGTAGTCGATCTCCCAGCTCGGATCCTCGCTGCTCACCACCGGCCCCTCGATGTCCGTGTCTTCGGTGTTGACGGCCATGTCGGGGATCACGATGCCGGCCGTCCTGCAGTACGCCTCGATGGCTTCCTTCTGTGTAGCCGCGGGTTCCTGTGTCGGGTCGAGGATCATGTCGGTGGGGGCGCCCAGCTCCTCGAGCTGCGCGGCGGTCCAGCCGAGCTGGTCGGTGTAGTCGGCTATGGCCACGACGGTCCAGCTGCCGTCCACCTTGTGCAGCAGGAAGAAGTGGCCATCACCCTCGGCTTCGGCCGGGAACGCGTAGTCGATCTCCCAGTCCGGGTCCTCGGCGCTCACCGTCGCCGGGTCGCCGTAGCCGTCCTCTCCGGACACGCAGAGATCGGGCATGTCGAGGCTGATCTTGTCGCAGTAGGCCTGGATGGCCTCCTTCTGTGTAGCGGCACCCTGGCTGGTAGGTGAAGCGGTGTCGTCACCCTGGTCGTCGCTGCCGCAGCCGGCGAGCAGCAGGCCGCCGAGGGTCAGGGCGGCCAGCACCACCAGGGAGACCAGGATGGTCGAAGCCCTCGCGCCGCGCGTGGCCTTCCGCTCTGTCAACGTCGTCCGCATGGTCGATCTCCCCTTTGCCTCGCGTGGTGCCTTGGTCGGCACTCGGGGTTGATATCGGTCAGGTTCGGACGAAGCTTGACGTGGCGACCGCACTGGAGTGCGGACACCCGATGCGTCAGACACGGTCCCGCTCGCGTCTTCAGATGCCGTCTTCCCAGGATCCAGGAGCTCAGTGCCCAAAGAGCAACTCGACCAGCTCCTCCCGCGTCAGTCCGTGGTGACGCGCCACATCACTGAGTGCAGAAGACAAGGTGCCGACTCGGAGCTCATCGTGTCGGGGGATCGTCACATGGTGTTCGCCGCCGCGCTGCGTGGTCAACCGTAGATGGCTGCCCGTCTGGCGTGTGACGCGGTAGTCCAGTCGAGTGAGTGCCGATGCCACCTGATCCCCCGAGAGGTCCCGGGGGATCCTCATAGTGGGATCAGCTCATCGTGAACGTGATGGAGCCGGATGACATGGGGTCGGTCGGCCTCGTCGTAGTGGCAGATGACCGCGTCCCGCACCATTTCCGCAAGGCTCTCGAGGTCACCCGCCTCAGTGAAGATGGGCGCGCCGAGCGCGCGAGCCGTGTAGCCGCCTTCTTGTGCCTCTTCGACTACGAAGATGAGCTCGTCCACGGAACGTCCCCGGAGAGCGATCGGTGATCGATGCCATTCTACTCCGGGACGAGGCCACGGTCTGGCTCCGGTCTCGGCGCTCACGGTCATCCCTCCCTTTCCGGCGTGAATGTACGGGGGTAGCACTCAGGGTCCTGGGTACGACTGCAGGCTACAGCGGCAAGGTCCCCGGCGGAAGATTCACGACACCTGCCCACGGTTCACATTGCAGGGATGTGAGCGGTGACGTTCACATGAGATCGAGCCTCTCGGCTGGCCGCTACCCGGCGGACTGTGTCGGCTTCAGACGGTGTCGATCCGGCGCGGGAAGTAGTCCTCGCAGGAGCCCTCGCGGTAGACGTCGGCGGTGGAGCAGTGCAGGCCGCCGCCGAACGGGTAGACGTCACGGAACGGGACGGGGACGACCTCGAAGCCGAGCCGGTCGAACTGCTCCATCTGGTGCACCTCCGTGGCCTCCACGCAGACGGTCCTGGGGTCCAGCACCAGGCAGTTCATGGAGAGCCAGACGCTGCAGTAGCTCAGCGGGTCGGGCGCCTTTTGGGCCGGCTGGGCGGCCGTGACCACTTCCCAGCCGTTGCGTTCAAAGACGGCCTTGTGCTCGGGGCGCAGCGGCCGGACCGGGCAGCTCAGCACCAGGCCCGGCCGCACCGGCACCAGGGTGCCGTCGATGTGGACGGGGTGCAGGTCGCCGGGGAAGTCCACGGCGTGGACGCGATGCTCCGGGAAGTGGCGGGCCAGCCAGTCGATCCCCTTCAGGTTGGTCGTGAAGCCGTGCTGCACGAACAGGTCGCGGCCCAGGCGGCACACGTCGGCGGCATCGAAGAGCGGCTCCTCCTCGGTGGTCACGAACTGCCGGTCGAGGACCCACCGCTGCCGATCCTCGTCGGGCACGGTGTCATCGAGATAGCCGGGGCGATAGCTGGCGTCGGTGAGCCGCGGCTTGGGGGCGGCCTCGCGACGGAAGCCGGGGTCCTGCTCGAACCAGCGGTCAAGCAGTGGCCGGTAGGCCAGGTACTCGAACCAGCGGCAGCGCCAGGACATGGTCGCCTCGAGGATCTCGCGGCCCACGGTGAGCAGCACGTCGCGCGGCGGCATGCAGCCCATCATGCTCTGCACGGTCCAATCCGGGGTGGCGATGGGCTGGTCCCAGGCGATGGGGTCGGGGCGGCTGACGGTGATGCCCCGCCCCTCGAGCAGACGGGCGAAGTCGTCGAGCTGGGCGTTGGCGGCCGTCACCGTTTCCGCTGGGCGCCGGCCGGACGGACCCGGCATGCCGCAGCCGGGCGGCGCCTGGAAGTCGAAGGCCGGCTCCACGGCGGGGATGCAGCAGTCGTCGGCGCGGCCCACGATGACGTGGCGCAGCGGGTCCCACTCGTTCCACGAGTTGACGATGACGCTCTCGATCACGGTCGTGCTCCTCATCGTGGCCCTTCGTCCGGACGGTCGCCGCCCGGCCGCCGGGTGTTCGCTCTGCCGTCGGGCCCACGATAGCAGCAGCGAGTCGTGCCGGCCGAACAGCGGCTCGGCGTTCTCGGTCGACAGCCAACGTCAACCTCGATCAGCCTTTGTCCACCTTGCGCTGGACACCCCTCGCCTCCAGGATTGATCCATGACCCCGCTGCCCGCATTCAGTCCGGCCCTTCCGCTGTCAAGCATGAGCCACACTTGTCCCATCATGGCGAGTACGACTATGATTCGTAGTCTAATGACTACTCTCGAAAGTCAATCGAGCATCGCGGCGCTGTTCTCCTCTTCGACGCTCGTCCATCTGTTGCGAGTGTTCTGCATCGAGCCCGACAGGGAGTACTACCAGCGGGAGCTGGAGCGCATCACCGGAGCTCATCTCCGTCAGCTTCAGCGCGACCTCGTTCGTCTGGAAAGGGCGGGGTTGATAGCGAGCCGTATCAGCGGCAACCGGGTCTACTACCGTGCTCAGAGACATCATCCGGTCTTCGAGGACCTACGCAGGGTGGTCATCAGGACGATCGGCCTCAGTGATGTGCTGCGGACCGTGTTGGCTGATGTGGGCTCGGGCATCAGGGCGGCATTCGTGTTCGGATCGTTCGCCCGAGGAGAGGACAGCGCCGACAGCGATGTCGATCTGTTCGTGATCGGAGACGTCTCGAGGCGCTCTCTTGCGGCCCCCTTGGCCGCTGCGTCACGAGAGCTCGGACGAGAAGTCAACGTCGTCGTCATGACACCGGCAGACACCAGGGCGCGGCTCCAAGACAAGGACCACTTCGTCGTTTCAGTCCTGGCGGAGCCTCGGATATGGGTCGTTGGCGATGAACAGGCGCTTGCGGCGTTTGCTTGACGACGGGCGCCTCCGTCGGCATCGCACTGACTGTCAGGAGGTCGCCGATCTGCTGGCCGTGGCGCAGAGAGATATCGCCGACGCGCAGGTAGACGGGGTGTCCGTCGACCGTCGCTTCGCCACGGCGTACTCAGCTGCTCTGCAGCTCGCGACGGTCGTGCTGCACGCGTCTGGGTATCGTGCCGCTGCTCAGCGTGGGCACCACGCGGTGACGATCCAGGTCCTGCCGGAGCTGCTCGGTCGCGGGACGGAGCCTCTTGCAGCGTACCTCGACTCATGCCGTTCCCTGAGGAACACGAGCGACTACGATCGAGTCGGTGCGGTGACGGAGCAGGATCTCGTGGAACTCCTCGTCGAAGTGGAGCGGTTCCGTGATCAGGTGCTCGCGTGGCTGGGTTCTCAGCATCCTGGCCTGTCGCCGGGCTGAGCTCTCTTACCTCAGCCCGGTCGGTGATCGGCACGCGGAGACGAGGCGGGCGCGGGCCGCGGAAGGTGGGCGCCTGTCCGCGGGCCCGCGCCCTTCTGCGCGGCCCAGAGGGTGTGAAGGGGGGCCGCCGCAGTCCTGGGGGCGGCCGATCCGGCCGCCGCTTCAAGAACGGGTCAGCTCACCAGACCTCGGTGGGGTCCGGCTGGGCCTCGCCCAGCTGGTCGCCGTAGCCACCCTGCGCGAACGAGCCGCCCTTCATCTGCTCCATCACCTGCACGGCGGTGTTGATGGGCACGGCGAAGCCGATGCCGTCGTTGCCACCCGACCGGCTGGCGATCTGCTCGTTGATGCCGATCACGTTGCCGGCCGAGTCGATCAGCGGACCACCCGAGCTACCGGGGTTGATGGACGTGTCGGTCTGGATCGCGTTGACGATCGTCGAGCCGTCCGGCGACTGGATCTCGCGGTCGGTCGCCGAGACGATGCCCGACGACAGCGAGAACTCCAGGCCCAGCGGGTTGCCGATGGCCACGACCTGCTCGCCGATGGCGACCTTTGAAGAGTCGCCGAGCGGCAGCACGCGCAGCTCCGGCGCCTGGCTCGGGTCGATCTTGATGAGCGCCACATCGGTGGCGTCGTCGGCCCCGACGATGGTGCCGGTCACCTGCGTCGTCCCCTTGCCGTCCTGGTTGAACACCACCTGGACGTCGACGGCGAGCTGGCCGCTCTCGCTGACCACGTGCGAGTTGGTCAGGATGTAGCCGTCATCGGAGACGACGAAGCCGGTGCCGATGCCCTGTCGCGGGCCGGTCGACTGACCGAACATGTCGTATTGGGCCGGCAGCGTGGCGACGATCTCCACCACGCCCTCGGCATGCTCGTCGTAGATCTGCTGCGGCGTGAGGCCTTCTGCCTCGTAGGACACGGTCTCGCCCTTCACCACGGTCTGCTCGACGATGGTGCCGTCAAAGGCACCCAGGGCGAACGCGGCGCCGAAGACCACGGCCGCGCCCAGCAGGCCACCCGCCACTCCGGCAAGGAACCTCTTCATCTGCTCTCCTCCTCGACTGGTGAACGCCTCGAACGTGTGAACGTCTCTCTGCGGAGCCGCGATGCGGTGTCGATCCGCAGTGCCTCTCTTCTGGGATGAGTCTTGCCGGAGGACGTTGCGGACGAAGGTAGTCCGTATTACGCGTGGATGCCGATGTGTTACGAGAGCGTGAAATGCCTGCAGATTCCTGAGAGCGGGCTGAGAATCTGTGAGCCGGCTGTGAGATCTTTGAGCGTGCGGACGGCGCGATGGTCTCTACGAGCATCGGGTGTTCGACCCCGACTGAGAGCGGCTCGAGTATGGCGGCGCTCCTCCGGGACTGGTAGCGTCTGTTGCCGACACGCCCGCGCGTGTGAGCTCGCGATGCGTGCTGCAGCGTGCCCGGCGGGTGCCGTGAGTCGCCGCCGGGGCCTGCAGCGTGCTCGCCGGTCGACGGGTCAGGGTGTGGATGGGAGGAGCGGATGTCCCGGACGCTGAAGAGACCACCCCGTGCGTTCTGGTGCAGGGCGATGCTGTGGACGGTGGCGGCGCTCGCCGTCGCCTTCGGCGCCGTCCAGCTCGTGCCGTACGGACGCGACCACTCGAATCCGCCGCCCACCAACGACTTTCGGTGGAACGACGCCGGCGCCGAGACGATCGCCCGTGAGTCCTGCTACGACTGTCACAGCAACGAGACGGAGTGGTGGTGGGCGACCAGCATCGCGCCGTTCTCGTGGCTGGTGCAGCGCGACGCGGACGAAGGCCGCGAGCACCTCAACTTCTCAGAATGGACCGGCGACCTGACGCCCGAGGCCATGCAAGATGCCGTGGACGAGGAGATGCCGCCATGGCAGTACCTCGTCATCCACTGGGGCGCCCGGCTCTCCGAGGAGGAGAAGAGGACCCTCGTGGACGGCTTCGCGTCGTCGCTGCAGGCGAACTGAGACGGCTGGCGCCGGCTCTCGGCACGCAACCGGCGGGCTGAAGCTCGCGGCCACTCCGGCGTCGGCCTCTGGGCCTTCAGGCCTCCGGGCTCTCAGCAGCCTCCAGATCGGCTGTGAGGAGGCGCTGGACGTTGGGGCCGAGCACGCGAGCCACCTGCTCCCGCCGCAGCGAGGCGAGAGGCTCCACGCGTGTCACGTAGCGCACCATCGCCAGCCCCACGAGCTGTGAGCCGACGAGGGTGGCGCGCAGGTCGGGCTGAGAGACGTTCAACGAGTCGGTGAGGGGGCCGACCAGGCGTCGCGTGATCAGCTCGCGCACCATCGACGCCGCCTTGTCGTGGGTCACGGCGGAGCGGATCATCGCCGTGAACACATCGCGGCTGGCACCGGACTCCCAGAGCTCCAGGAAGCGCAGGACGATGCGCTCGCCGATGTGATCCGGATCGCCGGCGAGCATCGTGGCACGATCTCCTCGGCGTCCCAGGGAAGGGTCATGGCGAGATCGAAGAGATGCGCCTTGTCCTGATAGAAGTGGCGCACCAGCGCCGGATCGCAGCCGGCCCGGTCCGCGATCCTCTGCACGGTCGCCCTGTCGAAGCCCTGTTCGGCGAAGACGTCGCGCGCCGCCGTCAGGATCGCCTGACGCGTGCCGCTGTCGCCGGGTCGGCGGCCGCTGCGGCGGCCGACCCGGCTCCCATGCGATGTACCACCTGCGCCCGCAGCTGCCATGGCCGCATCCTACTGCGTCACGGCACGGCCCGTGCGGCTACAGGCCGGCCGGCGGCGTCGAGGCCGGTCTCGTGCTCGCCGGCCGGCGGACCGGCCGCACGCACGGCGGCCGTTGCAGCCGGCGCGCCGGACCCGGCCGCCTCTGCCGCGCTCAAGGACCCGGCCGCCGGCTCGGCCCCGCCGTCGGCGATGACCGGCGTATCGATCGCGGCCTCGTTCTTCTGCGGCAGCAGGTGGACGCGCCGCCGGAGCAACAGGGCCGGCGCCACGCCGGCGAAGGCGACCAGCGCGGCCGCCAGCAGCGGCAGGTCGAAGGCATCGCGGCGAGCCGCGCTGAAGGTCGACGTCAGCTCCTCCTTGAGCTCGTCGCGCTGTGCTGCCTGCCCCGGCTCGGTCGCCATCTCCGGCAGGCCCGCCAGCGGGTCGGCGGTCGCTGAAGCCTGGCCGGGCGCGTCGGCCGCCGCGGCGACGTTGGCCTCTATCTTGCCCAGCACCATCGCTCGTGCCGCCGCCGGCATCTCCGTCTGCTCGGCTACCAGCGACTCGGCCGTGGCGAGCGCGTCGTCCATGGTCTTCGTGATGCTGGTGGAGAAGACGGCCACCAGCACCGTGACGCCGAGGACAAACCCCATCTGGCGCGACCAGTTGATGACACCGGAGCCGGCCCCGCCGGCGCTCTGCGGCACGGCGCTCATGCCGGCGGCGGCCAGCGCCGGCATGGCGAACCCCATGCCCGCCCCCAGCAGGAGCGTGCGCCAGGAAACGTCCCAGAGGGTCGCGTCGGTGCCGAGCTGACGCAGGAGCAGCATGCCGGTGCCCATGAGAGCCATGCCGACGGCCACCGGGATGCGTGGCGCCACGTGGTCGATGAGCTTGCCGACGGCCGGCGCCAGCAACGCGCCCAAGACCGGCATGGGGGTCACCGCCAGGGCCGCCTCAAGCTCCGAGTAGCCGAGCACGTTCACCATGAAGATGATGAGCAGGAACATGGAGCCCATCATCGCGAAGCCCATGATCAGCATGCCGGTGGTGGCACCGAGGAAGGTGCGATCGCGAAAGAGCCGCAGGTCGATCAGGGGGCTGCGGGAGCGCAGCTCCCAGAGGACCCACGCCGTCAGCAGCGCGGCAGCCGAGGCGAGCAACGTGAGGACGATGGTCGAGGTCCAGCCCCACTCGTTGGCCTGGATGAGTCCCAGCGTGAGCGCGAAGAAGCCGGCGGCGGACAGGGCCACCCCGACCGGGTCGTAGCCGCCGCTGGTGGCCCGACGGTGCTCGGGGACAAACGCCAGCACGAGGACCGCGGCCACCGCCCCGATCGGGATGTTGACGTAGAAGATCCAGTGCCAGCCGACGGAAGTGACGAGCAGACCGCCGAGGGTGGGCCCCGCCGCCGCGGCCACGGCGCCGATGGCGCCCCAGACACCGGTCGCCAGGCCGTGCTGCCGGCGCGGGAAGGCGGTGAGCAGGATCGCCAGCGACACCGGCACCAGTGCCGCGGCGCCGATCGACTGCCCCACGCGGAAGACGATCAGCCAGCCGATCGAGGGCGCCAGGCCGCAGGCCAGCGAGAAGCCGGTGAAGAGGACCAGGCCGACCAGGAAAACGCGGCGCTGGCCCAGCCTGTCCGAAAAGCGCCCGACGGCCAGGACCAGGGTCAGGAGCCCCAGGTTGTACGCATTGACGATCCAGGACACGCCGGCGACGTCGGCCTGCATGTCGCTCATGATGGCCGGTACCGCGATGTTGACGATCGTGGCATCGAGCAGGGCCATGAACAGGCCCAGCGAGACGGCCACGAGGACAAGCCACTTGCTCGACTGCGTCAGGTGGGATCGCATGCGTCCTCCGTGCTAGAATTCCTTTCAGCAGGAATTATGAGTGCAAGGAATTCCTGGTGTCAAGAATTCAGCGTCGTGCAGGCGTGGCCGTGAGGAGCGAGTCGTCGCCGACGCTCAGCCGGACAAGGAGGATCGGTGATGGAGAACGAGGTCGTCGTCACGACGGTGCGGTTCGTGCACAGCCTGCTGACCGTGATGTGGGTCGGAGGCATGCTGACGCTGGGCATCGCCGTGATCCCGTCGGCTCGCGCGGCGCTGGGCGCGGGTCCGCAGATGCTGCGCCTCATGTCCGTGATCCAGTCGCGACTGCGCTGGTTCGTGTACGTCGCGATCATCGGTCTGGCCGTCACCGGCGTCATGCTGTCCCGCCAGAGCGCCGACTTCCAGGGCTTCTTCGCCTGGGGCGACGGCTATTCCGTAGCCCTCACGCTCAAGCATGTGCTCATGATCGTGATGGTGGTCGTGGCCCTTGTACGCAGCCTGGCCCTGCGGATCCCGCTGCCGGCGCCGGGGATGGGTGCGACGCCGGCGGTGCAGCCCGGCGGTGACCCGGTCGGCGCCGGCGCCGGCCGGGTGGGAACGCCGTCGGGGCGGATGAAGGTCAGCATGGCCCTGCTGTACGGCAACATCGTGCTGGGCGTCGCCGTGCTGCTCCTCAGCGCCGTGACGGCGAGCGTGGCGTAAGCGGCCACGTCCGGCGGCCCGCGATAGGTCGCGGGCCGCCGGACCTCGTCGCCGTCATCGTGAGTCAGACGTTCACTTCGTCGTGGGCGCTGCGCTCACGGACAGCTTCTTGACGGTGGTGATCAGGTTGGCCTGGGCGGAGCGACCGCCGCGTGTGATCCGCATCGTGACGTTCTGGCCCACGAGCTGGTCGAGCAGGGGGTTCAGCGCCACGCCGCTGAGCGTGAGGTCCAGCCTTCCGTTGGTCTGGTAGCGGCAGCGCACACGCACGCCCGCCGGCGTCCGGCCGCTGTAGGTGAACAGGGAGCCGTGCCGTACAAACGGGCCGACGTACAGGGTGACGCCGTTCACGTCCATCGTGAACCCCTTGCGGTTCAGCAGACGGCGGCTCACCTTGACGCCCTTCATGCTGGCGGTCGATGACCTGGAGCCGCCCGGACATGACGTGGCCAGCGTGGCACCGCTGAGGTCGAGGCCGGCTGGGCGTGTGCCGACGCTCCTGGCGCGCGCGATCCGCGACCGCGCGGCGATGGGGAAGCCCTTCCCCGTCACCAGGGTGCCGCCGACTTCCAGACCGACCGCGGCGTTGCCGTTGACGCAGCCCAGCAGCAGATCGGCGGTGTCGGCCCCTCTCGCCACCGCCAGCGACCAGGTCTTCGTGTCCTGGTCTATGCGCACGGTCAAGCGGGCGCGCTTGCCCCAGCCGTACGGCACGAAGCTCGCGACGTACAGGCCGCTCTGCACCTCCTGGAACGAGGGACACGTGTAGCTGTCGTCGCCGAGGCGGACGGCCACGTCCAGCGCTGCTGGATCGGCGGGGGCGCGCAGGACGCTCGGCAGCGGGGCGTCGCTCATATGTACGTCGCAGACATCGCCGCCTCGCCGGCGCACAGTGAGCCGGCTCGGCAGCAGCGGCCGGAACACCGCCTGCACGGTCGCGCCGCCGCCGTCGCGGACACTGACGGTAGTGGACCGGGTGGTCCGCTTGGCTATCTTCGCCTGGCTGCCGCGCACGACCCAGCGCGAGAAGGCGTAGCCGTCGGCCGGCCGGGCGCGCAGCGCGACGCTCTCGCCGACCGCCACGTCCACTGGGTCGGCGCTGCCGGCGATGGTCACCGTGCCGCCATTGGCCGGCTGCGCGTCGGGCGCCAGCGAGCAGGTGACGGCGTCGGCTCGCGCGGCGCCGCCTTCCTCAGCGTCCGTCCGCGCGGCATCGTCGGCCCGAGTCGCGTCGTCGCGCCAGGGCAGCCACGAGACGACGCGGTAGTCGATGCACCACGGCCGCTGGCTGTTGCCGGCCGTGCGGAAGGCTTCGGGGATCCAGTAGGCGGCCGTGGTGTCCGCCTGCAGCCAGAACGCCTCCACTTCCAGCCGGCGCGCCAGCGTACCCTTGGCCCTGGCCTTGGGTTCGGCCAGGTCGAGGAAGCATTCGGTGTTGTCGGCGTCGCCGGTCTTGGTGGTGGCCTTCACGCCGTACTCGAAGCCGGTCTCGAAGAACGGCCACTTGCCCGCCAGCTTCACGGTCTCGTTGCTCGTCGTCGCCTGCTCCTTGCTGCGGGTCACCGACGCCTTCGAGGGCCCGCCGTCCACGTCGGCCGTCAGCAGCACGCGGCTCAGCCGCGACCAGTTGCCGGTCATGCCGGGTCGCAGCTCGGGGTCGAAGCTCCACAACTCGTTGCCGAAGTCGGAGCAGCGGGCGTGCCGGGCCATGCCCTTGCTCACCGGCGATTCGTCCGGATCGACCATATCGAAGGGCACGTACGTGAGCGTCTGGTCGCCCTGCCGGTTCACGCAGCGGGTGACGAACAGGCGCGACTCGGGGATGTCGCCGCCGGCCCAGTCCTTGCGGGTGTAGGCCTGCACCTCGTAGTTGGGCTTGTTGCAGATGAAGTAGCCGTTGTCGGCTTTCCTGGCCGAGTCGTGGCGGAACGAGAAGCCGATCTTGTTGGAGGTCGTGGCGCTGCCCGTCTCGACCTGCGTGAGGCCGAACGTCTGGGAGAACTCACCCAGCACGAACTTCTCCTTGGCGGTCACGCTGCCGCCCATGGTGGTCTCGGTGGAGGTCGTGGCGCTGTGGCTGCGCTCGAACGAGAAGCTCGACGGCGACTTCAGGTCCTTGTAGTCGTAGCCCTGCAGCGAGAACGGCGGCGGGCCGTACACCACGCCCACCAGTTGCCAAGTGGAGGGATCGTCGGTCAGAGCCATCTTCGACGGGTAGGTCACCTCCTCGCCGGTCACCGGGCTCACCTCGCGGGCCACCGGCTTGAGGATGTCGCCGGCGAAGCCGTAGAGGTAGCCGTTGTCCGCGGAGCCCTGATCGAACTTGGCGGCGGTGTTGACGATGAAGTACTGCCGGTAGCCGAGGAAGTCGCCGTGCCGCGACGCCGTCTCCTCGCCGAGCACCGGGAAGACCGTGAACGCCGAGAACCGCATCTGCAGGCCGGGTTTCCCGCTTGCGCCTGTCTTCGGCCACGGATGCACGCCGCCGGGCGTGGCGGCGAAGTCCGACCAGCTGCCGCGGTCCAGGCTCCAACCGAAGCGGCTCACGACCGTCCAGTCTTCGGGGTGGTAGTCCTTCCGCTTGTAGTAGTAGGGATTCCCGACCCAGCCGCCGCGGGTGAACACCTGGAGCGCGTCGCCCCTGGAGGCGCCGGAGACGCCGCCCTGCACGACGGCGATGTCGCGGGTGCTGTAGCCCTGACTGAAGCCGCCCCTTGGGGGGTCCGGTGCGGGGATCATGTCGAGGGGCACGGACGTCTGGTGCAGGACGGCAAGGTCCTCGTCGAGGAACACCAGTTCGGCAGCCGCGGAGGTGAGGTAGCCGAACGACTTGAACTCGCGCACGGGGGTGCCGGGACTGCCGCCCAGGAAGGCGACCGCCAGCTTTGTGACACCGTGATAGGTGGTCGCGCAGGCGTCGACCGAGCGGAGAAGAGGCCTGCCGGCCGGGACGGCGGTCTGGTCGATCAGATCGCCGGTGAGGGGGTCGACGGTCACGATGTTCACGGCGGCGGCGCCGCTGCCCGGGGCGGCGGACACGAACGTGAGCCCGCCGCCGAACGCCACCACTCGTCCGATGAGCTGGTCCCTGTTGACGGTGTCGAAGCTCAGGACGTCGTCCACCGTGCGGCCGCCGGGCCACGTGAAGCTGTGCTCTTTGTTGTACTGCTCCGTGTGCTGCCGCCAGAAGACCCTCCCCGGCTCCTCCCGCTTCGTGTAGAGGGCCCAGATGTCGGGCTGCGGCGAACCGATCTCGCAGACGCCGATGAACCTGTCGTAGCCGCCGGCCGGCAGCACGGCGAGCGCATTGCCCAGGGGCTTAGGGCCGTCGTTGCCTTTCGGCGGCAGGACGAACTTGAAAGGGATCGCGTTGATGGGTCCGTGTGCTTCCCAGCGGTCCAGGAGATCACTGGTGCCGCCGAAGACGTAGGTGGCGCCGTAGCGGGCCACGCCGAGGCAGGTCGACCAGTAGCACCGCGAGCGGTCCCACGCGATGTATCCGTCGCTCTGCCCCTCCAGCTCGTCGCCCACCGTCCACGTGACGGCCGGTGCCCAGGCGCCGGTCTCCGGAGCGGCGCCGGCCCCCGACGGCAGAGCCAAGGCCGGGATCACGAACGCGAGCATCGCGGCGATGACCGCCGCGATCGTCAGCAGGCTCTTGTGCACGCACCGCTCCCTCATCGCGTACTCCTCCTGTGCGCGGGCAGCAGATGCCGCCGGTCGAGGTGGCTCAGACGTATCCCATCGGTACCGGATATCGACCACGGGGAGCGTAATCCTTAGTTGCACGCAGCCTCACGCGCCACGTACGTACGCGCGGGTCGAGCGCGGCGACGGATCGCTGAGCGGTGAGTCGGGAACCGGGGCGGGAACGGCGACGAGGATGCGCCGACGCTCATGTCGGGTAGTCAGGCAGTCAGCCGTCTGCGGGCAGTCGGCCCTGCAGATCGAGGCGATCCGGAGGTGGAGCATGGGCTTTGTGAGAGCGGCGAGCGTGAACGACGTGGCGAGCGGCAGCGCCGCCCGGGTGGAGGCCGGCGGGCGGGCCGTGTTGCTGGCGAATCTTGACGGCAAGCTCTACGCGATCTCGGACACGTGCAGCCACATGGGCGGCACGCTGTCGAAGGGCAGCTTCGCCGACGGTGTGGTGACGTGTCCGCGTCACGGCTCGCAGTTCGATGTGCGCACCGGCCGCAACGTCCGCGCGCCGAAGATCCTCTTCTTCAAAGGCAAGGCCGACGATGTGCCGAGCTACCCGGTGCGGGTGGAGGGCGACGACGTGCTCATCGACGTGAGCGACTGAAGCCGCCGGTCGGCGCCGCGGCGGGTCCACTGCGGCGGGCGGTCGCTGGGGGGTCCGAATCCGCAGCGACCGACCGCCGCGAGGTGGTCTGGGCGGCGCCTGGGACGCGCCGTGCCGTACCGTCAGGTGCTGGGATCGGCGCCCGACGCGGGTCGTCTGTAGAGGGCCAGCCCGATGATCGCCGCCAGCACCAGGACGATGCCGGCGCCGGCCAGGCCGGCGACACTGGTGCCGGCGTCGACCGCCGGCCNNCTCGCCCTCCTTGAAGGCGTAGTCCGGCAGGAAGGCGGTGCTCTCCTGCACCTTGGCGGCGCCCTCGTGGGCCGAGCTGCTGTTCTCCAGCTCCTGCTCGGTGCCGGTCGCCTTGGCGATCGACCACTCCAGGCCGTCGGAGTACGAGGAGGCGAACCACGAGACCACGCCGGCGGCCAGCACGGCGGCCACCGCCAGGCCGATCAGCACCGGCTTGACGCGCAGACCGCCGATCGGCTTGCTCTGGGCGGTGCGTGCCAGCAGCTCGGGCTGGGCCTGGCGCACGAAGAGCACCACGACCGCTGTGATGAGACCCTCGATGGCGCCGATGGCCAGGTGGATCGGTAGCATCAGCAGCAGGAAGGTGCCGAACGGCAGCTCGCTGACGCCCGAGAGGGTCGTCTGGAGCACCACGGCGAAAGCGCCGATCTGCAGACCGATGATAGAAGCCGCCAGGCTGCCGCCCACGATGCGCCAGGGCGCCGGCTTGGCGTCTTTGCCGACGATCGGCCGGTAGAGCAGCGGGTAGGCGATGAAGATGGGGATGACGCNNCCAGCAGGCCGCCGTCGGCGAAGAAGAGAGCCTGCACGGCGAGGATGGAGGCCATGACCAGGAAGGCCGCCTCCGGGCCCAGGAGTATGGCGAGCATCAGCGCTCCCACCAGATGGCCGCTGGATCCCGTGCCGGGGATGGTGAAGTTGAGCATCTGCCCGGCGAAGACGAAGGCGCCGGCGATGCCCATGAGCGGGATCCTGCTCTGGTCGAGCGTCTTGCGCACCCGGGTGGCCGCGTAGGCGGTGGCCGCTCCCGACGCGACCCACATCGTGCCCCCCACCGCGGGTGAGATCAGGGCGTCGGCCATGTGCATGAGCGGCTCCTCTCGGCTCTGTGCGGGACACGCCGTGGCACCGTGACGCCGTGTGCCGCGTCGCTCGACGACAGGAGAAGCGACACGTACGCACATGGTGTTACCGTGCTACGGAGCGTAGACTCGTGCTACGACGCGTCGGACTCTAGAGGAGAGCGTGGCCGGGCGTCAAGCCGGCGGTTCGTTGTCACACGACTGTAAGAACGGTGACACGTCACGTGCTATAGTCGACGCTTGGTCGTGGCACGCGTGCGTGCCGACTGCGCAGCGGCCACGGCGCGACGGCGACGGTCGCGCGGGCGATACCGGGAGGCTCAGGATGTCCAATGTGGTGCGGTTCGGCGTCTCCATCGAGGAACGCCTGCTGGAACGCTTTGATGAGCTGATCGCCGAGAAGGCATACGTGAACCGCTCCGAGGCGCTGCGCGATCTCATCCGCGCCTCGCTGGTCGACGAGCAGTGGAGCGTCGGCGACGCCGAGGCGGTCGGCACGGTCACGCTGGTCTACGACCATCACGCCCACGACCTGTCCGACAAGCTCACCGACCACCAGCACATCCATCACCACGAGATCGTCTCGACGCTGCACGTCCACCTCGACGCGGAACACTGCCTCGAGGTCGTCGTCCTGCGCGGCGTGGCGCGCGAGATCAGGCACATCGCCGACGAGCTGATCGGTACCAAAGGCGTCAAGCACGGCAAGTTCGTGGCCACCACGACCGGCGACATCGCCTGAGGAGACGCCGCGGCGCCCGGGCGCGGCCCGACTCACGCGGCGCACCGACGCGACCAGGCTCGCACAGATCGAATGTCTGCCATCGCTACAGGCCTCTCCACCCTCGACCGGCTCGACCGGCTGGCGCAGCAGGACACGGCCATCCACCGGCTCGACCCGCGCGCCAAGGTGCTCACCACGCTCGTCTTCATCGTCTGCGTGGTCTCGTTCGGCAAGTACGATGTGATCCAGCTATTGCCGTTCGTGGTCTATCCGGTGGTGCTGGCTGCCGGCGGTCGTGTCCCGCTCGGCTTCGTGGCGCGTATCCTGCTCGTCGTCTCGCCGTTCGCACTGTTCGTGGGCGTCTTCAACCCGTTCCTCGACCGCCAGGTGGTGGCCGAGATCGGTGGTCTGCAGATCAGCGGCGGGTGGGTCTCGTACGCCTCGATCATCCTGCGTTTCCTGCTGACCGCCGGCGTGGCGCTGGTGCTGACGGCGACCACCAGCTTCATCGGGATCTGTCTGGCGCTCGAGAAGCTGCGTGTCCCCGACGTCCTGGTGACGCAGCTCCTGCTGCTCTTCCGCTACATCTTCGTGCTCGGCGACGAGGCTCAGCGACTGGGGCAGGCGCGGCGGCTGCGCTCCTTCGGCCACCGCGGCATGGGCCTGCGGCCCTACGGCCTCATGCTCGGCCAGCTCCTGCTGCGCAGCTTCGCCCGCGCGCAGCGCGTCTACGAGGCGATGCTCTGCCGCGGCTTCGACGGCCGCATCCGCATGGCCCGAACGCTGCACTTCGGCCGTGCCGATCTGCTCTTCACGCTCGGCTGGACGGCGCTGTTCGTCGCGTTCCGCCTGGTGGACGTGCCGCTGCTGCTCGGCCGTCTGACCACCGGGATGGGGCAGTGACGGCATGAGCCACCACACCATATCGGTCGTCGACCTGGGATTCGTCTACCCCGACGGCACGCGGGCTCTGGAGAACGTCTCGTTCGAGGTGGGGCACGGCGAGGCCATCGCCGTGGTGGGCGCTAACGGCGCCGGCAAATCGACGCTGCTGATGCACCTCAACGGCCTGCTCTCGCCGACGCAGGGCACGGTGCACATCGGCGGCCTGCCGGTGATCAAGTCGACGCTGCCGGAGATACGGCGCACCGTCGGCATGATCTTCCAGGACTCCGACGACCAGCTCTTCATGCCGACGGTGGCCGAGGACGTGGGGTTCGGGCCGCTGAACCTCGGGCTGCCGCCCGAGGACGTGGCGGCCCGCGTCGACGAGGCTCTGGGCCGGGTGGGCGCCGCGCACCTCAAGGAGCGGCCGCCCTACCGGCTCTCCGGCGGTGAGAAGCGCGCCGTGGCCATCGCCACCGTGCTGGCCATGGAGCCCAACATGCTGGTGATGGACGAGCCGTCGAGCGGTCTCGATCCGCAGGCGCGGCGCCGCCTGATCGGCCTGCTCGCCTCGTTCGAGCACACGCGCATCATCGCCACCCACGACCTCGACATGGCGGCCGAGCTCTGCGAGCGGGTGCTGGTGATGAGCGGCGGCCGGCTGGTGGCCGACGCCTCGGTGCGCGACGTCTTCACTGACGACGAGCTGCTGGCCGCGAGCGGCCTGGAACGCCCGCTGGGCATGCAGGCGTGCCCGGTCTGTGGCGGCACCGAGGCCGGTCGGGCCGGTCCGGCCGGCGATCGCTGAGGCAAACGGGGCTCCCGCGGGGTCGACGCGGCCGTCACTGAGGCCGGGATCCGACGCGGTCCGCGATCGCTGAGGTGGGCCGCGATCGCGCAGGCCATTTCGCGATCGCTGAGGCGAGTCCGCGGCCGGCGGGAAAGGCTCAGTCGATCCGGTAGATCTCGACGTCGGCGGCGGTCGCCTCGCGGGCGCCGTCTGCCGGCGCCGCGTCGAGCGTGACCCGACAGCGCTGACCGGCTTCGATGGCGGCGAAGTCGATGAAGTCCTTGCCCTCTCCCTGCGGGCGCCAGATGGGGCAATCAGCGGGGACCAGCACGACCAGGGTCCGCCCGATCTCCGCGTCGGTCCCCAGACCCTGCGCGTACAGAGCACCGGTCACCGTGACGGTACCGGCAAGGCCGTCGGCGATCTGCTGACTCGTCGCGGCGGAGACATCGTCGACGAGGCCCTCGATGGTCGGCGGCCCCGGCGGCGGGGTCGGCTCGACCTGCACCCGGACGGGGAACCCGTCGAGCTCGTCGGGCACCGCCGCCTCGATCTGCGGGGTGATGTCGGCGACGTAGACCACGATCGCCGCCTCACCGCCGTCGGGCTCGACGGTCCCCAGGCTCAGCACCCCGGGGATCGCCCGCAGCTCAGCGTCGTGGCGCTCCAGAGCACCCCACACCGGATGCTCGGCCGACCGCTCGTCGGCGCGGATCATGAGCATGGCGATCATCACCGCGGCGGCGATGAGCACGGCGGCGATAGTCCCGAGCAGGATCCTCCATCTCATCGTGCCCCTCCCCCTGACCGGCCCGACCCCCCGGCGGGCTGCGGATGGGCGCCAGTCTACTCCTGTGAGCGCGGGATCGGGCGAACGTGTGTGCCGGGCCCCCGCCGGTCTCCTCTCGGTCTCATCGACGTCACTGTCGTTCCCCCGCTCGACGCGCCCGGTCTGACTGTGGCTGCCGTTCATGCTGCGCGGTGCTCAAGCTTGCGGGGCTCGTTGGCCGATACACGCTCAGAACGGCAGACTGCGTCTGGCGCAGCTGGTCGAAAGGAGCGCAGGATGGTCGGCATCGACGGGATACTGGACCGCCGGGCAGCGGTGCGGCGCGGCGTCCGGGGACGGGGGCTGCTGGCCGGTCTTCTGGCCTGCCTGTGTCTGCTCGCCGTGGCAGCGGTCGTCGCCGCGGACGGCGCAGCGGCGGTATCACAGGCAGCCCTCGTGCACCACGGCGGCGTGCTCTGGAAGGTGGAACGCTCGCAGGCACGCAGCATCTCCGCGTACCTGCACACCGCGCCGGCGCCCGACGGCGGCGTGTACGTAGCCGGTGAGGTCGGTCATGCCGAAAGTGATGATGCCCACTCGATCGTGTCGCGCATAGGAGCCGGCAAGCGGGTCGTCTGGTCGCGTCGCGTGGGGAGCTGGGGCAAGGACCTGACGTACGTGTGGTCGTGTGTCAGCGACAGTGACGGCAACGTGATCGTGTCGGGGATGCGGGAGAGACGGTCGAAGACATGGCTGTACGCCGCCAAGTATGACAGGCACGGCCGGCAGCGCTGGCTGCGCTCGATCTCGCCGCCGGGGATCTCGGCGGTGCTCTCCACCGGGCCGGCGACCATCGGCCCGCGCGGCGACGTCTACGTGGCCGTCGCCGGGCTCACTCGCGGTGGCCCCGAGGCGGGCGCGATCGTGGCCTTCGACGCGGGTACCGGGCGCATGCTGTGGAGCACCCGGATCGTCGCCAAGGCGCCAAACGGCAGCGATTGCTACGACGTCGCCGTGGACCCGGCCGGCAATCTCTATGCCCTTGGAGTCAAGAACGGCGAGCGCCTGCGCCAGCGCTATTGCATCACCAAGTTGACGGCCGACGGCCGCAGGGTCTGGACGCGCTCGTGGTCGGCCGGCCGCTCCATCTGTGGCGGCGAGTCCCGCATCGTCGTCGCCCGCGGCAGGGCCTTCGCCGCCGTCTCGCTGGCGGCTGCCAACAGAGAGCGCCTGCGGCTGGTGAGCGTCCGGGGGTCGGGCGCCGACGCCTGGTCGCGGAGCCTGAGCATCCACGACCAGAACGCGGACCTCGGCGGCATCGTGGCCGACGCAGCCGGCAACGTCTACGTGGCCGGTGAGACCGTCGTCAAAGGGCCCGAGCAGGTGCGTGCCTTCCTGCAGCGCTGGAGCCCGTCCGGACGCCGTGCCTGGGTGCGGACTTACTACAACGTGAAGGCCAAGCAGCCGGCGATCTTCCTCGATGTGGCGATCCGCGGCCGGTCGCTGTACTGCTCCGGCTGCCAGCTCAGGGCCCAGGATGCCGCCACCATGCTGACCGTGCGCGTGAGTACCGGTGGCAAGACCGCCTGGAAGCAGGTGTGGACCGGCGGCGGCAAGCGGGATGCGATGGCGTGGGCCGTCGAGCCCCGGCGGGGTGGCGTCTATGTGGCCGGTGCCACGATGCCGCTGGACCAGACGCCGGAAACATCCGCCCGGGCGACGGTCTGGAAGCTGCGGCCGTAGCTCGGAAAGCTCAGGGCAGACGAGGAGCGGGCGCCGTAAGCGGGCGCCGGCGGTCTCCGCCGGCGCCCGCTCTCTGCGTCGGTACGTGCAATCTCCGTGCATGCAGCTCGTTCGCCGATCGCCGCGCTCAAGAACAGGCACGTCGGATGCCGATAGGCGCGGTGAGGACCAGCGTGCGCGCAACCGCGCGCCGGCGAAAGGAGCGCGGAGATGGTCGACATCACGGCATACGAGCGGAGCGGTCGCCGTTGGCGAAGTCGCGGTCCTGTCATGCAGTCCGTGGCGGCGAGCATCGTGCTCTTTGTGCTCGCCGTGGTCGTTTCGGTGCTCGTCGTGGATCGGGCCGCAGCAGGGCCGGAGACGGCGCGCGCGGCACACGGCGGTGTGTTCTGGAAGGTCGAGCGGGCGCCGATGGAGATGGCCTCAGTGGACGTCTTCAACGCGCCGGCGCCGGACAAGGGGGTCTACTCCGTCTGTCAGGTCGGCGATGCCGGCGAGGACGGATCGCGAATCGTACTCTCGCGCATAGGTCCGGGCAAGCGCGTCCACTGGACGCGTCGGGTCGGGTCCTGGCCGAACGACGACGTGTTCGCCTGGTGGTGCGTCAGCGACGGCCGCGGGAACGTGTACGTTGGCGGCGAGCGGCTGACGAGCAGGAGCGCCTACGTGCTGGTGGCCAAATACGACAAGAGCGGCCGCCGACGCTGGCTGCGGTCGCTGATCCCATCCGGGTTCGCTGTCGCCCTCGACGCCGATTCGGCGGTGCTCGGTGGCGACAGCCTGTATGTGGCCGTCTCGGGCCTTACCCGTGCCGGCAAGAACAGCGGCCGGGTCGTGGCCCTCTCCACCGGCAGCGGCCGTGAGCAGTGGAGCACGCCGATCGTCGCCAAGCCCCGCAGCGGCAGCACGTGCCAGGCGGTCGCCACGGATCCGGCGGGCAACGTGTACGCGGTCGGGGTCAAGGACGTGAGCAAGCGCCAGAGCTACTGCATCAGCAAGATCACAGATCAGGGTCGGCGGGTCTGGTCGCGCTCCTGGAAGGTGCCGGCCGGATCCGACGGTGTCGGACGGGCGGCCATCGCCTTCGGCGGCGAGACGGCCTTCGCCGTCGTTTCGCTCGGCGTCGATGAGGACTGGTATCCGCGTCTGGCGGCGGTGCGCGGCTCTGGGGCCGGCGCGTGGACGCGCAGTCTCGGCATCCACAAGCAGCCCGCCGTCGCCAGTGGGCTGGTGTGCGACCAGGCCGGGAACGTGTACGTCGCCGGCGAGACGGAGGTCAAGGGCCCGGAGGAAGCCAGGGCCTTCCTGCAGCGCTGGAGTCCGGCTGGGCGACGGGCCTGGGTGCGGACCTACTACAACGCTACGGTGAAAGAACCGGCGATGTTCCTCGATCTGGCCATCCGTGGCCGGTCGCTCTACTGTGCCGGCTGGCAGTTCCGCAGCGAGGACGACGTGTCCACGCTGGCGCTGCGGGTGACCACCGCCGGAGTCACGAAGTGGAAGCGGACGTGGAGCGACGCCGGCAGGCGCAACGCCGCGGCGTGGGCCGTCACGCCGGCCCGCGGCGGCGTCTATCTCAGCGGCGCCGTGTCGTCTCTGGACACGTTGCCCGACGAGGGCTCAGGAGCCGTCTGGAAGCTGCGCCCGTGACGGCAGCCGGCCGGCCTGCAGCGGATCGGCCGGTCGCGCAGATGTCAGAGACCGACGGGCGGCGGGAGTGACTCCCGCCGCCCGTCGGTCGTGTCCGTGGTGAACGCGGCGATGGTCTCCGCCGACGCCCGCTTCCGCGTCAGGCCTCTCAGCGGTGCTCGAAGTGCTCGTGCACGGTCAGCACGGCCTGCGCGATGAGCTCGGCGCAGCGATCGAGGTCGTCGAGAGAGAGGACCTCGATCGGTGAGTGGAGGTAGCGCGTCGGCACGCTGAGCACGCCGGTCGGGATGCCGCTGCGCGTGAGATGGATGGCGGTGGCGTCGGTGGTGCCGCCGCTGCCGACGTCGAGCTGGTAGGCGATCGAGGCGGCGTCGGCGGTCTGCCGCAGCCAGTCGAGCACCGGGCGCGGCACGATCACGCCGCGGCCGTTCGCGTCGGCGACCGTGAGCACCGGCCCCTTGTCGAGCTCGACGTGGCGCTGCTGGGCGCTGACCTCGGGATGATCGCCGGGGATGGTGGTCTCGGAGACGAGGGCGACGTCGGGGTCCAGGCCGAAGGCCGAGGTGCGGGCGCCCTTGAGGCCGACCTCCTCCTGCACCGTGCCGACGGCGTACACGGTGGCCGCCACGTCCCTGTCCGCCAGGCGCTGCAGGGCGGCGACCATCATCGCCACGCCGGCCCTGTCGTCGAGCGCCTTGCCGGTCACCAGGCCGTTGGCCATGTCGGTGAGCCCGGCGGCCATGGTCACGATGCTGCCGATCTCGACGCCGAGGGCGGCGGCGTCATCGGCGTCGCGGGCGCCGACGTCGATGAACATGTCCTTGATCTTGACCGGCTTCTTACGCTCGTCGTCTTCCATGATGTGCGGCGGCTTTGAGCCGATGACGCCGACCAGCGGACCACCGCGGCCCTGCACCGTCACGCGCTGGGCGAGGATGGTCTGGTCGAACCAGCCGCCGATGGGCACAAAACGCAGGAAGCCGTCGTCGTCGATGTACTTGACCATGGCGCCGATCTCGTCGATGTGGGCGGCGATCATCAGCGTCGGCGCCGCCTCGCCGCCGCTGCCGCGGCGCGTCGCGATCACGTTGCCGAGGACGTCGGTGCGCACGTCGTCGGTCAGCGGCGCGAGCGTCTCCGCCAGTAGCGCCGCCACGTCGCCCTCGTGTCCCGAGACGCCGCCGGCGTCGGCGAACGCCGCCAGCAGCTGCCGCAGTTCGGTGTGGTCCCGTGCTGTGTCCATGTCGGTCCGATCCTTTGCTTGTCCCGGTCGCCGAACCGGTCCGTGTGTGCCCGTCAGAGTCCCAGGCGCTCGGCCTCGTCGGGTTCCTGACTGCGCAGCAGGTCGTAGTCGGCGTACTGCGTGATGATGTTGAAGCTCGCGATGAGGTTACCCAGCTCGACGTCTTGCGAAAGATAGTAGGACTGGCCCTCCTGATACTGCGCGTAGAGCTCGGGGGACAGCGAGCTGAGGCCGTCCCGCACCACAGCGTCCGAGGCTGCCCGGCCGTCGGCATCGAGCGCCTCACGCTGCTTGCCGAGCGCCACGAGCTGCTCGATCGCGTACTCCTTGAGCTTCTCGAGCTGGGGGGGTCAGCGTGGCCGCGTCGGGCCGCGGCTCCATGAGCTCCACGACCTCGGTCATCGTCTCGGTGTAGACGGCTACCACCTGCGCGCCGATCTCCTCGGGAGTGGTGGCCGCCGCTGTGGAGCCGGCATCGCCGCCGGACTCGGCGCCGTCGCCTGAGGATCCGCAGCCCGCGGCGGCCGGCAGAGCGGCCGCGACGAGGACGGCCGCGGCGAGCAGGAGTGCGGCGCGGCCGTGCGACCGGATGAGCAGACGCAGACGTGGGACCATGATGATCGAGACCCCCTCCGCAGCGGTTGTGCGGAGTACGGCCGGCATCCGGATGCCGGCCGTACTCGGAGTGATGCGTCGTACGCTACCAGACGGGGGAGATGTGCGGAGCGGGCCGGGTGCCGCAGGGCTCCCGGCCCGCTCCTTCTCGTCCGCTCTCAGCACCGCCCGCGCAGGGCGGCCGGACGGACGCCGGTGTGTCGTGTCCCCGCGGCCGGCCGTCCCGGCGCCGGGCCCTCGGATGCGCCGCGTCCTCTCAGGCCTTCTCGACCGCGTCCGCCCGGTCCGAGCAGAGGTAGTAGGCGACGGTGACGGCGACGATGGCGAACGGCGTGGCGACGAGGGTGAACGGCCAGCCGATGATCGCGGTCGCGATGGTCCAGATGAGGACCAGCGCCACGTGCTCCCAGAAGCCGCGCTCCATCACCATGTCCTTGCTGACCCGCAGCGCCTCACCGAGTCCCATGCCGCGGTCGACCATCAACGGGAAGACGTACAGCCAGATGGCCGTGAGCAGGATGCCGCCGACGATGGTGAGCCAGGCCAGGCCGATGAGGATGGTGAGGACCAGGGCGGCGCCCAGGTAGCTCCAGAAACGGTCGAGGCAGGAGAACACGTCGCCGACCTCGGGAGAACGACCGTCGCGGACGCGGGCCACGACCATGCCGTAGAGGCCGGCGAACAGCGGCCCGGCCATGATGCCGAGCGTCACCGCACCGAGCAGGAACGCGATCAGGCTGGCCACCAGAAGCGGGCCGATGTCTTTCACGAAGAGCCGCCAGCCCTGCCTGAAGACCTTTCCGATGTCCAGCCTGGGCCTGGCGACGGTGACCGGTGCTGCGGTGGTGCTCATCTTGCCTCCACTCCTTCAGCGGCCGGCGCCGTCTGTCGGCGGTGTCCCGGCCGTCTTGTCGTTGCAGGACAAGCCTAGGACGGAGCGGCCGCCGCGTCGTCTCCCGGGCGGAGGAACATGGGGTCGACCGCTGGGGGCATCTTCGGCAGCGCCGGCACACCACTGCGGGGGTAGACGCGGCGCCGGCGTACCCCCGGGCGGTAGGATGGCCCGGCATGTCGATCGCGAGGACGAGGCGGCGGAGGGAGGGGTGCTGGACGGCGCGACGCTGGTGATGTGGATCGTCGTCGGCTGGCTGGTCGTGGCGGTCGCGGTCTTCGTGGCGCTGTTCTTCATCACCGCCCCTTACGGACGGTACGTCCGCGGCGGTTGGGGTCCGACACTGCCGAACCGCCTCGGCTGGCTGCTCATGGAGGCGCCGGCGTCGCTGGTGTTCCTCGTCGGCTTCCTCGTCGGCCGCCCGTTCGACGATGCCGCCGCCTGGGCCTTCCTCGCCCTCTGGGAGCTGCACTACGTCTACCGGGCCTTCGTCTACCCGTTCACCCTGCGCGACGACGGCAAGCGGATGCCGCTGAGCGTGGTCGCCATGGCGGTCGGCTTCAACGGTGTCAACGCGGCGCTCAACTCCTGGTGGCTGTTCGATCTCTCCGGCGGCTACGGCATCGACTGGCTCACCGACCCGCGGTTCCTCACCGGCGCCGTCCTCTTCCTCGCCGGCATGACCGTCAACCGCAGAGCCGATGCGACGCTGCGCGGACTGCGGGCGTCGGGCGACGGGTACCGCGTCCCGCGGGGCGGTCTCTACCGCTGGGTCTCGTGTCCCAACTACCTCGGCGAGATCGTGGAGTGGAGCGGCTGGGCGCTCGCCACCTGGTCGCTGCCGGGTCTGGCCTTCGCCGTCTGGACGGCCGCCAACCTGGTGCCGCGGGCACAGGCCAACCATCGCTGGTATCGGGAGCGCTTTGCCGACTACCCGCCGGAGCGCCGGGCGCTGATACCGGGTATGTGGTGACGATGGATCTCCCGGCCCGGTTCTTCGACTACATCGTCAACCTGGATGTGCACCTCACCGAGCTGATCGCGCAGCTCGACGGCTGGGTGTATGTGGTGCGCTGGGTGAGCTCACGGCGTCGCTGAACGAGGGTGGCTGGGGGGGTGAGCGGCTGCCCCCGCCGGCGACGGGGGGTTCAGGGGCGCCGGTCGTAGGGTCGCGCGAAGGCGTCGACCTTTCGGCGCTCCTTGCGACCCTGCCGGTTGGTGAGCCAGACGACCGGCCGGGTGGGCAGCGGCAGCGGTGGCCGCGAGCAGAGGGCGACGGTCTTCTGGGAGAGCGGCCGCCCGGCGGCGATGTCAGCGGCCACGGCTTGCAGGCCGGCGCGCAGGCGTCTGGTGAGGCCGCCCAGATCCTCGAGGGGACGGCCTTCGATCGGCGAGGTGCCGCCGAAACCGACACCGCCCCGCCAGCTCCAGCCCATGGCCTCGCAGAACAGACGCATCGTGCGCAGCTCGCACAGCTTGTGCACCGGCTCGAAGTAGCCGGAGTGCGCGATGCCGTAGAGCGGCGGCGCCGGCCCCGGACCGCGGGCCGAGAGGCTCTCGAAGAGCCGCTGCGTGGCGGCCGGCACGGTGTCGAGATAGACGGGAGCGGCCAGCACGACCGCGTCGGCCGCCGCCAACTGCGCGTGCAGCCCGTCGAGATCGTCCGGCCCCGGACCGCGGGCCGATACCGCGTACGTCTCGGACTGCGCGCCGCCGATCGCCAGCTCGGTCGCCAGAAAGGCGAGGATCGAGCCGGTGTTGGCCCGCCGTCCGCGCGGGCTGCCCTGGATCAGGAGCACGTTCATCGCCGGCCTCGCAGGGACGTGCCGGCGGCGACCGCCGGCTCGACGGTCTCCAGCGCTGAGACAAGGAGCCTGGTCGTGACCGAGGCCTGGTCGTCCGGAGAGACCACGACCGAGGCGTGAGCCGGAGAAGCCAGGTTGACGGCGTGCCTGTCGATGAGGGCCCGGTACGCGTCGCCGTCGCCCTTGTCGGCCGGGTCGTCGCGGTCCAGCAGCCCGACGCCCAGCAGCGCCGGTCGTCGCGGGTAGCGCGGCCGGTGGTGCATCTCGCCGTCCCGGATCACGAAAACGGGGCCGTTGAGAGGCATGAAGCGCTCGATCACCAGCTTCATCGGGTAGCAGTGGCCGCCGAAGCGCACCGGAGAGGCAAGGACGAGGAGGTCGGTGCGTACGACACGCGGCAGTATCGTCTGCATGTCGTCGTCCTGCGTGCAGCGCCCCGGGGTGTGCAGCCCGCAGTTGCCGCAGCCGCGGCAGGGCCTCACATCGGCGGCGACCACGTCGATGGTCTCGGCGTCGTGGCGGCGCGTGCTGAGCGCCGTCTGGATCGAGCGCAGTGCCTCGGTGCCTCGATCGGCGGCGCTGCTCAGCGCGGAGAGGATGAGGGCGTCCACGTGTCCTTTGCTGTCTCGGGCGCGTGCCACGAGTGTACCGTATGATGCGCCGGGGTCCGATGAGCCGTCCCGGCGGAAGGAGGGCCGTTGCAGCGTCGCGTCATCGCGAGTCAGAACGTCAGCCGCATGTGCATAGTCTGTGGCCGAGACAATCCCCTGGGCCTTCAGGGACGCTTCTACGAGCTCGACGGCGGCGAGCTGCTGGGCGTGTTCACGCCGCGCGAAGAGCATCAGGGGTACCCCGGCCGACTGCACGGCGGCGTCTCCTCGGCGATGCTCGACGAGACGATCGGCCGGGCGGTGACCACCGCTCACGCCGACACGTGGGGCGTCACGGTCGAGCTGACGGTGAAGTACCGGCGACCGGTGCCGCTGGACGACGAGATACGGGTCGTGGGACGCATCACCAGAGACACGACCCGTCTCTTCGAGGGCACCGGCGAGCTGCTGCTGGCGGACGGCAGCGTAGCGGTCGAGGCGCGCGGCAGGTATCTCAGGCTGCCGCTCGACGCCATCGCCGACGAGGCGTTCGCGGCCACCGACTGGTTCGCCGACGAGCGCCGGGCGCCTGACGAAGTGGACCTGTAGGAGTCGCCGGCGAACGGCGTGCTCGCCGTACGGCGCCTCCGTGAGCTATGCTCAACGCTCCGTGTGCTGCCGCTCGCCGGTCGGCTGCGGATCGTCTCCGTCGCGTGAGCTCCGTCGCTGGAGGAGAGCATCATCGTCCATCCGTCACCCGAACCGGCCACGACGTGCGCCCACGCTGCCGCCCACTCCGCCGATGCCATCGAGCGCCGGTTCTCCGGCATGCTCTCACTGATCGGCAACACGCCGCTGCTGGCCATAGACGTGCGGGTGGACGGCGCGCCGGCCACCGTCTACGCCAAGGCCGAGCAGTTCAATCTCACCGGCAGCATCAAGGACCGCATGGCGCTCCACATGCTGCGCCGCGCCTACGAACGCGGTGAGCTGGAGCCCGGCGCTCCCATCATCGAGGCCACCTCCGGCAACACAGGCATCTCGTTCGCCGCCATCGGCCGGGCCCTCGGCCATCCGGTGACCATCTTCATGCCCGACTGGATGAGCCGCGAGCGGATCGACCTGATCCGCGGCTTCGGCGCCCGGATCAGGCTCGTGAGTCACGAGCAGGGCGGCTTCGTCGGCAGCATCAGCCTGGCTGAGGTGGCGGCCGCCGACCTGCTCGAGACGGCCTCCCGGGCCGGGGCGGTCTTCCTGCCGCGGCAGTTCTCCAACGTCGACAACATCGAATCGCACGTGGTGAGCACCGGTCCCGAGATCTGGTGGCAGCTTCAGGCCGGCTTCGTGATACCCGATGCGTTCGTGGCCGGAGTCGGCACCGGCGGCACCATCATGGGGGTCGGACGCTACCTCCGCGGCAAGCGGCCGGACATCCGTCTGCACCCGGTCGAGGCGGCGAGCGCGCCGGTGCTCTCCAGCGGCCGGCGCGGCGGCGAGCATCGCATCCAGGGCATCTCCGATGAGTTCGTGCCCTCCATCGTCGACCTCTCCTTCCTCGACGCGCCCCTCGCCGTGCACGACGGCGACGCGATACTGATGGCCCAGAAGCTGGCCACCGAGCTGGGCCTTGGTGTCGGCATCTCGTCGGGGGCCAACTTCCTCGCCGCCCTGCAGGTGGTGCGCGAGCTCGGCCCGCAGGTGGTGGTGGCGACGGTGTTCGCCGACGACAACAAGAAGTACCTGAGCACCGATCTGGTGCACGACGAGCAGGCCGGAGACGACTACATCTCGCCGTCGGTGGAGCTGCTCGGCTTCCGCTCACAGCGGCGCGACTGCCACACGTGCTGCGACCCCGTGCTCTGCGGTACCGAGCCGCCGCCGGACTTCGCGCCCGACGAAGAGCCGCTGCCGGTCTGCGTGCGGCCGCGCCACGCGCGGCCGCGGCATCGGCGCAGCGCCGAAGGGCGCTGACCGCGGGTCTCAGGCTGCCGCAGGCCTCACGCCGGCGTCTCGAGCAGACGGCGCAGGGCGGCCTTGGGGTCGTCCGCCAGCGGCGCCCCGTGGTCGAGGCAGAGGATCTCGAACGGCAGTTCGAGGAGCTTCTCGACGCTGGCGCGCGTGGCCTCGGGGTCCTCGTGGTATGCGGACGGGATGAATCTGAGCTCGTCGTCCATGACGCCGACGAGGTCCGAGCAGAACAGCACTCCGGGGCGGTCGCCGACGGCATCGAGCAGGAAGGAGTAGTGCGACCACTCGGGTCCCGGCGTGCGGATCGCCCAGAGGCCGCCGGGCAGGATGTCGCCGTCGCCATAGCGCTGGTCGGGTTCTTCGTCGGCCGGCGTGGCATCTTCCGGCAGCCAGACCGGGATGTCGAACTGTCGCCGGTAGCGCCAGGCGGCGCGCTGGTGACAGCGGGCGGTGAGCGCCACGGCCGTGGGCCGCGGCAGCGACGCCAGCGCCTCGTCGGCGAGCCGCACGGGGTCGATCAGGACGCACTCCTCGCCGGCACAGAGGGCGTGCGAGCTTGAGACATGCCCGCCGATGCTGCTGTTGTGTATGCGCCAATGGTACAGCCCGGCGGCGACCAGTTCGATGGTATCGGCCACCTCTCGCGGTTCGCTCATCGTGGCTCCTCTCGTCTGTCCGCGCCCGGTGGGCAAACGGCCCCGGGGGCACCTCGGGGCGTCACCGGCGTGCGTCGTCCTGCGATGCCGGGCGGCGATCGCCGTAGGGCGTTGGTATGAATTCCACCGACGGCCGGCGGGAACGCTGCGGATAGAGCCGCATGAGCCGGTGGACCTGCTCGGGGAGCTCGTCGCCCACCGGCAGGCCGAGCTCCCGCGCCTGGTCGAACCGGATCGGGTAGTCGTGTGTCCAGCGGCCTTCGCTGAGCTGCGCCGCCAGCCGGGCGGCCGCCTCATCGTCGAGCGATCCCGCCAGCAGGTCCCTGGCCGTGGCCGTGGCTTGCGCGATCGCCTTGGCAGCCACGTCACCGAGGATCAGCGTCTCGTCGTCGCGGTTGGGGTTGTCCCGGGCAAGGGCGGCCAGGATCGAGGCGGCCGGCCACATGCCGTGGCGCAGCGAGGTGAGCTGAGGGTCGACGGGGCCCAGCACGGCGTCCCGGTCCATGAGGATGCGGTCGGCCGCCAGGGCCAGGAGGGTGCCGCCCGACATGGCGTAGTGCGGCACCATGACCGTCACCGTGCCGGGATGCCGCTTGAGGGCGTAGGCGATCTGGTCGCTCGCGAGCACCAGACCACCCGGCGTGTGGACGACGAGGTCGATCGGCATGTCGGGCGGCGTGAGGCGGATGGCGCGCAGCACCTGCTCGGCATCCTCGATGTCGATGAAACGGCCGAAGGCGAAGCCGAGCAGGCGCATGCGCTCCTGGCGATGGATGAGCGTGATGGCGCGTGAGCCGCGGGCCTGCTCGATCTCGCGCATGAGGCGACGGCGGCGGCGCAGCGTACGCCAGCGCACCACGGCTCCTGCGACCGTGGGGAGCAGCAGGAGCAGCAGGAGGGCGATCAGGATCCACCAGCCAGGGCTCATGGATGTGTTCGTACCCGTTTGTGCTGCTCCCGCCACGCTGGGGCGGTCACAGGCTCGCCTCGCCGCGATTGCGAGGCGGGTGCTCAAGGGCGTGCCGCGTCCTCGTCGTGAGGCGAGCGCTCAGGGGCGTGTCTCCTTCTGACCGTGTTGGCGAGCGGCGCTCAGGGACGTGTCGCGTCCCCGCTCCCGGTCGGCTGGACCGCCGTGCTCCGCTTCAGCTCGACCGCCGTACTCCGCGGCAGTTCGGCCGCTGCGGTCCGCAGCAGTCCGGCCAGTGCACGGTCGTCGGCGGGTGGGTCGCTGAACCGCGGCTGCCGTCCCGGTGCCCCCGGTACGCCCACGCGGCGGGTGGCCAGATCGTACACGCCCCAGGCCATCGGTCGAGCAACCGCCCTCTGCAGCATCATCGCGGTCAGGGCCGCGTGGGCGACGATCGCCGTGTCGACGAGGGCCGGACGGTAGTCCTGCGCTCCGGTCACTGCCGGCCCGTACACGTCTGCCAGTGCCTGCGCGGCCGCCGTCACCGGCGCGAACAGGGGATCGAGCACGGCGCGCAGCTCGGACGCGGCTGCCGGGTCCGCCGCGCCGGCGGGCCGGAGGAAGGAGTCGACGGCGGCGATCATCGCGCCACACCCGGTGTGCCCGACGACGACCACCAGACGCACGGTCGGCAGGTTGCGGACGGCGAACTGAAGGCTGGCGAGGGACGACGCGGTGGGGGCGTGGCCGGCGACACGGACGCAGAAGAGGTCGTTGAGCGCCTGTCCGAAGACGAGCTCCGGCACGACGCGGGCGTCGGAGCATCCGAAGACTGCCGCGAACGGTTCCTGGGGCAGATCACCGCCGGGGAGGTTCGGCAGGCCGAACGCATGCGGACCGACCGTGACGATCCGGCGGCGGTCCTCGTCGCCGGCGGCGGCGAACGCCGCGTTGCCGCGTTCGAGTCGCAGTCGGGCCTCGGCGGCCGAAGCAGGTCGTTGATGGCCGTCGTCTGCGGCCTGCTGTCGCCACACGACCTCGCGCACGCCCGGCTCGTCACTCATGGTCAGAGACCTCCTGCGCTGCGGGGTGCGGCGCTCATCCGCAGAGACCGGCGATGGATGCTGAGCACCACGCGCCCGGTGGTGCCGTCGGGTCTCGGACTGCCGCTGATGCCGATGACGTGTGCGCACATGGCCGTTCCTCCCGTTCGTGACGGACAGGGTACACTCGCTCCAGCAACCAGCGAAAGGAGCCCACATGCCGGGTATCAAGGGCAGCGAGACCGAGAAGAACCTGCTCAAGGCGTTCGCCGGCGAGAGCCAGGCGCGCAACCGCTACACGTTCTACGCCAAGGCCGCGCAGAAGGACGGCTTCGAGCAGATCGCGGCCGTCTTCCTGGAGACCGCCGACCACGAGCGCCAGCACGCCAAGCGGTTCTTCAAGCACCTTGAGGGCGGCGCGGTGGAGATCACGGCCGCGTATCCGGCGGGCAAGTACGAGGGCACCACGGCCGAGCATCTCGCCGCCGCCGCCGCCGGCGAGCACGAGGAGTGGGTCGAGCTGTACCCGGCGTTCGCCGACGTGGCCGAGAAGGAGGGCTTCAAGGAGGCGGCGCAGACGTTCCGCATGGTCGCCAAGGCCGAGGCCATGCACGAAGAGCGGTACCGCAAGCTGCTCGCCAACGTGGAGAACGACCAAGTCTTCAAGAAGGCCGACAAGGTGAAGTGGATGTGCCGCAAGTGCGGCTACATCCACGAGGGCCCGACCGCGCCCAAGGTGTGCCCCACCTGCACGCACCCGCAGTCCTACTTCCAGGTCTTCGCCGAGAACTACTGAGAGACCCGGACTTGAGAAGGGGCGGGGCGCCTGCAGGCGCCCCGCCCCTTCTTTGCGTCTGCTGTCCGGGGCGATGTTCCGCAGGGCTCCCGCCCTGCGGCCGTCAGCCCCCGAGGCCCTCGAAGATGTCACTGAGGAGACTCGAGGGCCTCTTGCGCGGAGGCGATCACCCGGCCGCGATCAGCGCCACGCCTGCCAGCGCCGCGGCCACGCCCACCAGCTGCGCCCGCGCCAGGCGCTCGTGCAGGAACGCATAGGCCAGCAGCGCGAGGAAGATGGGATAGACCGAGCCGAGCACCGAGACGATGCTCAGGTAGGCGAACGTCGAGGCCACGGAGAACAGCGTGAAGGCGCCGACCTCGAACACGCCGATCGAGAGGAGCGGCAGGGCGGCGCCCCTGGTGTAGTTCAGGGTAGGCCGGGTGATCACGAAGGCCAGCGAGAAGACGACCGTGGAGGTGAGGCGCGAGAGGGTGATGCTCCAGTATGGGTCCACCTCCGCGCCTTGGGCGTAGAGGACCATGACGATGCCGTAGGCGGCGCCGGAGAGCAACGCCAGTCCGATGCTCGCCTTGCTCGTGGCCTGGTGGTGCTCGCCGGCGCTTTTCTCCCGCGACGCCAGGACAATGCCGCCGAGCGCGATCGCGATGCCCGCCAGCTGGACTGCCGACGGGCGTTCGCCGCGCGCGAGGCCCACAACGACCGGCACGGCGACGCTGAGGCTGAAGATGGGACCGATGATGCTCATCACCCCGATCGCCAGCGCCTTGTAGTAGGCGGCGAGGGTGATGACCATGAGCGCGCCGGCGGCGCACGCCGGCAGCAACACGTCCGTGGGAAGTCCCCGGCCGCGGACCAGCACGATCAGCGCCATCAGGGCGAGGCCGGTCAGCTGGCTGAAGACGATCACCGTCCACAGGGAGGTGCGGCGCGTCTGGCTGCCGCCGAGGAAGTCGCCGGCCCCGTACGACAGGCTGGCGGCCAGAGCGAGGACGACGGCCAGCATCGGCGGTCACCCGGCGGCGATCAGCGCCACGCCGACGAGCGCCGCGGCGACACCCAGCTGCTGCGGCCGCGAGAGACGCTCGTGGACGAAGACGTACGCCAGGATCACCACGAAGACGGGATAGACGGAGCTCAGGACCGAGACGACGCTCAGGTAGCCCAGGGTGGAGGCCACCGAGTAGAGCGCGTCGCCGCTCACGGAGAACAGGCCGACGGCCAGGACGGGCAGCGTCGTCGCCTTGGTGAGCTTCAGGCGCGGCCGCATGACCGCGAACACCAGCATCAGAGCGATCACGGAGGCGGAGCGACTGATGACGACGGTCCAGTACGGGTCCGCCTCCGCGCCCTGGGCGTAGAAGACCATGACGAAGCCGTAGGTCACGGCGCTCAGCACGGCCAGCAGCACGCTCGTCCTGCTCGTGGTCTGGTGGTGCTCGCCGGCGCTCTTCTGCCGAGTGGCCAGCAGGACGCCGCCGAGGGCGATGACGATGCCGGCGAGCTGCGTTGCGGACGGGCGCTCGCCGCTCGCCAGGCCCACGATCACCGGCACGGCCACGCTGAGGCTGACGATCGGTGAGACGATGCCCATGACGCCGATCGCCAGGGACTGGTAGTACGCGGCGATCGACGTCATGGAGAGCAGGCCGGCGATGAGGGCCGGCTGCAGCACGCCGGCCGGCAGGGCCTGTCCGCGGGCCAACACCAGCAGCGCGATCAGGACCAGGCCGGTCAGCTGGCTGAAGATGAGCACCGTCCACAGGGAGGTGCGGCGCGTCTGGCTGCC
>DIWP01000012.1:0-525 GCA_002423545.1 Thermoleophilia bacterium UBA6103 | reverse complement strand
CGTGAAGCCGGCCCCGGCCGCCGCGGGCTCTCAGGCGTGCGTAGCTACTTCGCTGCGGTGGCGTGTGAGGCGGCAGCCGGCCGCCGGGCGGGGACACCCTCGACACGTTGCCGGCGCGTGCCGGGCGTACCGCCGTCGGGCGCGCCCTCGTGCGCCGGCGCTGCGCCGCCGGTCGCCTGGCCGGCGATCGGCAGGTGGCCCTCGACGCTCACGTTCGGCAGCCATTCGAGCCAGCGCGGNNGTACCAGTTCCAGTCGCCGAGCAGCTCCATACCGGCCGGGACGATGATGGTCCGCACGATGGTGGCATCGATCAGGATGGCGGCGGCGAGGCCGAAGCCCATCTGCTGGAACATGACCAGGTCGCCTGTCGCCATGCCGCCGAACACGCACACCATGATGGCGGCAGCACCGGTGATGATGCTCGCCGTTTGGCCTATGCCGTGGGCGACGGCCTCACGGGTGTCGCCCGTGTGGTCGAAGCGCTCCTTGATGCGGCTCAGCAGGAAGACCTGGTAGTCCATGG
>DIWP01000017.1:43504-43760 GCA_002423545.1 Thermoleophilia bacterium UBA6103 | reverse complement strand
GGCTGGGCCCCGGTCTGGCCGGGCGCCGGAGCGACGACCGGGATGGCGCCGGTGGTCGCCGGTCCCGGCGCCGGGAAGGATCCCGTAGCGCCGACCGGTACGACGACCGGGATCTCGCCGGTCTCCTCGTAGCCGCCGCGACGCTCGTCGCGCATGAGACGGCCGCCCTCGAGGGCGAAGACGCGCTTGCGCATGCGATTGACCATGTCGCGGTCGTGCGTCGCGACGACCACGGTGGTACCGGTGCGGTTGATCC
>DIWP01000017.1:0-43475 GCA_002423545.1 Thermoleophilia bacterium UBA6103 | reverse complement strand
GCTCGTCGGCCAGCAGCAGCGGCGGGTGGTTCACGAAGGCCCGCGCAATGCTGACCCGCTGCTCCTCGCCGCCGGAGATCTCGCTCGGCAGGTTGTTCATCTTCTCGAACAGGCCGACGAGCTTGAGGATCTCGGGGACCTTGCGCCGGATGAGCTTGCGCGGCTCGCCGACGACCTCGAGCGCGTACGCGACGTTGTCGTAGACGCTCTTGTTGGGGAGCAGCTTGAAGTCCTGGAAGACGCAGCCGATGTTGCGGCGCAGGAGCGGCACCTTGCTGCGCCGCAGCGTCGACAGGTTGCGTCCGGAGACGACGACCCGACCCTCATCGGGACGCAGCTCGCGCAGGACGAGCCTGATGAGCGTCGACTTGCCGGACCCCGACGGGCCGACCAGGAAGACGAACTCCCCCTTGGGGATGTGGAAGGAGACGTCCTGCATGCCCACGACCTTGCCGTCGTAGAGCTTGGTCACGTTCTCAAAGACGATCATGCGTTGCGTACTCCGCTGTCTTGTGAGGGACGACCGGCGGCGCCGGCTCCCCGGACGACCACACAGTCCGCGCGCGCGGCCGTGGATCGTGGATGTGTCGGGAGGTACCCGTTAGAGTTCAACACTCGATGCGACGTTCCCTGTCGGCGGTCGGTTTCGCCTTGCGGCCTGCCGCCCCCTTGCAGCCCCTGTCGAGCGGCGGTCGACCCCACCACGGCCTGCGCCCACCAGCCGGGCAGCATGCCGGGGACACGCCAGCGGCCATGATGGCACGGGCTCCGCTGCATGTAAAGCCACGTCCGAGAGGCGCCACGGGCCGGCTGCCGGGCGCCGGCGAGTGCTCCCGGCGTGCCACGAACAAGTCCGGATACCCCGCAGCGCCGGGCACATGTGGACCGCCCCGCGCGCAACGATGCGGCGCAGAAAGCATGACCGGGACAGAGGAAAGGGGCTGCCGGCAGATGAGACAGACCAGTTGAGCGAGCCAAGAGGAGCACTGGTGAGGTCGGCAGCCCCGCACCAGATTCGGCGTTCTGCCGGGCATTCCTTCGCCGGCATGGAGAAGGGCCAGCCGGTGCTTCCAAGGCCTGGCGAGGCGGAGCGGAGAGGGCCGGCTGACCCTGTGACGTCATGGTCGCCCCGATCCGCGTGACGGGGAATAGACCATCCGTCTAGAGTCACCGCCGCAGGGCGTCTGCGGCTATCATTGGCGCTGTCACTGCTGACGACACGGCCGCCGTTCCGGGCCCCGGAGGTGGTCGGGCGACCGGCACCACCCGTACGGGCGCCGGTCGACGATCCTGAGGAGACCGACCGCTGCAGACCACCGGATCCCAGCCCGCGCCGGCCCGGCGACGTCGCCCGCCGATCGATCCCCACGTCATCGACCTGCTCCTGGCGCTGGGGTTCACCTCGGCGGCACTGGTGATGTTCCTCACCGGTGAGACGCCCGGCGGCCTGCGTTCGCCGGACACGCTCGGCATCGTGCTGGTGCTGCTCGTGACGCTGCCGCTGGCCGGCATGCACTTCCACGCCCTCGACGGCTACGCGCTCATGATGGCGGCACAGCTGACCCTCGCCGCCCTCGGCTACGAGACGGTCCTGCCGGTGACCGCCGCCCTCCTCACCGGGCTGTTCATCATCGCCCTCACGACGCCGTACTGGCAGGCCATCGTCGCCGGGGTCAGCTCCGGTGTCCTGAGCCTGGTCGCGATCTTCGCCTTCCCCATCGGCGAGATCAACGTCCCGCAGCTGATCCTGTACTGGCTGGCGTTCTCCGTCGTCTGGCTGCTCGGACTCATCATCAAGCTCTACCGCGAGAGCGCCGCGCGAGCCACGCGGAAGGCGGCGCTGTTCGCCCAGGACAGAGAGCTGCGGGCCATGGAGGCGGTCGCGCAGGAGCGCGCCCGCCTGGCCCGCGAGCTGCACGACGGCGTCGGCCACGCGCTCAACGTCGTCGTCCTGCACGCGCAGGGCGCGCAGCGCATCATGCACTCCAAGCCCGACCTGGCCCGCGAAGCGCTCGCCTCGATCGAGACGGCGAGCCGCCAGGCGCTCCAGGATGTGGAGCGCATGCTCGGCGTCCTGCGGGCCGAACAGGATGACGTGCTGGCCGCCCAGCCCGGCATCGGACAGCTGCCGGCCCTGGCGGAGCGGGTCACCGAGGCCGGCCTGCCGGTCGCGGTGACCACCGACGGTGCTGCGACGGTGCTGCCGTCGAGCATCGACCTGACCGCCTACCGCATCGTGCAGGAGGCTCTCACCAACTCGCTCAAACACGCCGGTCAGGCCCGCGCCACGGTCACGGTGAGATACGCTCCCACCGGCATCGAGCTCGAGATCGTGGACACCGGTCGCGGGGCCGCCGCGCCGGCGCCGAGCACAGAGGGCGGCCGCGGCATACCGGGCATGCGCGAACGGGTGGCCGTGTTCGGCGGCCGCCTCGACGTCGGTCCGCTCCCCGGCGGCGGCTTCCGGGTATGGGCATGGCTGCCCACGGAAGCCCAGACGCCGTGACGGCGATGAGGAGGTACGCATCATGCCCATCCCGGTGGTGATCGTCGACGACGAGCAGCTGGTCCGGGCCGGCCTGCGCATGATCCTGGAGGCCGAGCCCGACATCGAGGTCGTCGGCGAAGCCGGCGACGGCGCCGAGGCCGTGCGCCTGGTCGAGCGTCTCGACCCGCAGGTGGTGCTCATGGACATCCAGATGCCGGGCATGAACGGCATCGAGGCCACCCGGGCCATCGGCGCACTGGGTCGCGAGGAGAGCTCCCGGGTGCTCATCCTGACCACGTTCGACCTCGACGAGTACGTCTATGAGTCGCTGCGCGCCGGCGCCTCCGGCTTCCTGCTCAAGCGCACGCCGGCCGACGAGCTCATCCACGGCATCCGCGTCGTCGCCGCCGGCGAGGCGCTCCTGGAGCCGTCGATCACGCGCCGCCTGCTCGAGACCTTCGCCAGCCGCGGCTCGGCCGGCGTCGCCGAGACCCGCACACTCGCGGAGCTCACCGATCGCGAGCGCGAAGTCCTGGGTCTCATCGCCCGCGGCCTCTCCAACACGGAGATCGCCGAGCTGCTCTTCCTCTCCGAAGGCACCGTCAAGACGCACGTGAAGCGGATCTTCGCCAAGCTCGGCGTCCGTGACCGGGCCCAGGCCGTGGTCTTCGCCTACGAAGCCGGGCTCGTGGAGCCTCAGCGTGGCTGACGGCGACCATCTGGCCCGTAACAGGGCGGCCTGGAACGATCGGGCGGCGGATTTCGTGGCCCACGGTGAGAAGGCGTGGACGGCGGCGGAGCCCTACTGGGGCATCTGGGAGGTCCCCGAGGTGGAGCTCGGCCTGTTGCCGCCGGACCTCGAGGGCGTCGACGCCGTCGAGCTCGGGTGCGGCACCGCGTACGTCTCCGCCTGGCTGGCCCGCCGCGGCGCGCGGCCGGTCGGCATCGACCTCTCGAGCGGCCAGCTGGTCACCGCCCGCCGGCTGCAGCGAGAGCACGGCCTCGCGTTCCCGCTCATCGAGGGGAACGCGGAGGAACTGCCCTTCCCCGACGCGAGCTTCGACCTGGCCGTCTCCGAGTACGGCGCCTGCCTGTGGGCCGACCCGTATCGCTGGGTGCCGGAAGCGGCCCGCGTGCTGCGGCCCGGCGGCCGCCTGGTCTTCCTTACCAACGGCGCCATCTTGATGCTCTGCGTGGCGGCCGACGACGCCGAGTCGCTGCCCGGCGACCGTCTGGTGCGCGACTACTTCGGGATGCACCGCTTCGAGTGGCCGGCAGCCCCCGAGGTGGAGTTCCACCTCACTCACGGCGACTGGCTGCGGCTGCTGCGCGCCAACGGCCTCGATGTCGAGGACCTGCTCGAGCTGCGTCCGCCGGCCGACGCCACCACGCTGTTCCCCGACATCGTGGACCTCGCCTGGGCCCGACGTTGGCCCTGCGAAGAGGCCTGGAAGGCGCGCAAGCCGGCCTGACGGCGCGGCCGCCGACCGGCCGACCTTCGACGGCCTACCCCCCAGGGGGTAGTCGGGCGCGGCTCAGAATCCCTCTCCCGGGACCCCCGGATTCCCGCCGCGGGGCGACGTAAGCGGGCGGCCGTCCGGGTACCCTTGACTCACACTGCGAGACCACGTCCGCCGACGGACGACCGGTCGGTGCGCAGAAGCAGGAAGACCAGGGCAGCCGGAAGGACGAGCAGATGCGCCACCAGCACACGATCACACCGGTCGAGTCGCCGTGGCCGCGCGTTCCCCGGCGAGCCGTGCAGGCCGGAGGGAGCAGAGGATGAGCGACAGCAGCACCACGCACCAGACCCGTACGGGCGACGAGCCGGCGGCGCCGGACCCGCTCGACACCGACTCGGTGGTCGTCACGCGGTCGCTCACGAAGATCTACGGCAGCGGCGACGCCGCCGTCAAGGCGCTGCGCGGCGTCGACGTCGCCATCGGCCGTGGACAGCTCACCGCCATCATGGGGCCCAGCGGCTCCGGCAAGTCGACGCTGATGCACATCATGGCCGGCCTCGACCGCCCCACGCACGGCACCGTCACCGTGGACGGCATCGAGATCACAGGTCTCAAGGAACGCGACCTCACGCAGCTCCGCCGCGACAAGATCGGCTTCATCTTCCAGTCCTTCAACCTGCTGCCGATGCTCAACGCACAGGAGAACATCGTGCTGCCGCTCACCATCTCCGGCACGCCGGTCGACAAGAGCTGGTTCGAGCGCCTCATCGGCATCGTCCGTCTCGAGGACCGGCTGAGCCACAAGCCGAGCGAGCTCTCCGGCGGTCAGCAGCAGCGCGTCGCCGTGGCCCGCTCTCTTGTGGGCCGGCCGGCCGTCCTGTTCGCCGACGAGCCCACCGGCAACCTCGACTCGCGTCGCGGCGAAGAGGTCCTGCAGCTCCTGCGCCAGTCGGTCGACGAGTTCGGCCAGACGATCATCATGGTCACGCACGACGCCCACGCGGCCTCGATCTCCGACCGGGTCCTCTTCCTCAAAGACGGCATGATCGTGCACGACCACGGCTCCATGGCCAGCGACGACATCTATGACGTCATCCGCTCACTGGAGGGCGTCTGCCCGGCCGATGCCAACGGCGACGGCGACGCCCGGTCGCTCGCCGCCGTGCTGTGCGCACCCGAAACGGCCGCCGCCGAGGTCGTCGGCGCCGCAGCCGGCGGCTCGGACGGCGATGGACCCGGCAGGGCCGAGCGATGATGCGCGTCGCCCTGCGCAACCTCTGGCAGCACAAGCTGCGCACCAGCCTCACCATCCTGGCCGTGCTGCTCGGCGTGGCCATGATCAGCGGCACCTACGTACTCACCGATCAGCTGCGCTCCGGCTTCGAGGACATCTACCAGAGCGCGTACAAGAACATCGACGTCGTGGTCGCTCCCAAGCCCGCCTTCGGCGAGTCGTTCGAGGCGGGAATGGAGACGCTTCCCGACTCGCTGGTCGCCAAGGTCGAGGCCGTCGAGGGCGTCACGACCGTCAACCCCTCGCTCTCCGCCCTCGGCGTGCTGGTGATCGACGGCGAAGCCCTGCAGACCATGGGCTCGCCGACCCTCTTCTTCAATGCCGCGCCCACGGAGCTGGACAGCGTGACCTACTACGCCGGATCCAAGCCCGACCAGAGCGGCGAGATCGCCGTCAACCGCGACGCCGCCGAGGCCAACGACCTGAGCGTCGGCGACGAGGTCGCGGTCGGCACCCAGAACGGCGCCGTGCCGGTGCGCATCAGCGGCCTCTTCGACTTCGGCAGCGAAGGCGCCTCGCTGGGCGGCTCCATCCTGGTCGTCGGTACGACCGAGGACCTGCGCGACTGGTTCGACCTGCAGGGCGTGGTCTCGGCCATCGAGGTCAAGGGCGAAGGCACCGACGCCGACGCCCTGGCGGCCCGCATCCGCGCCGCGATCGACTACCCGCAGGCCACCGTCAAGACCGGCGCCGTGAGCGCCGCGGAACAGACGCAGGCCGTCGGCGACGCGCTCGACTCGGTGCTCACGCCGGCCCTGCTGGCCTTCGGCGGCGTCGCCGTGCTGGTCGGCGCCTTCATCATCTTCAACACGTTCTCGATCACGGTCGCCCAGCGCCAGCGCGAGTTCGCCATGCTGCGCACGCTCGGCGCCACCCGCCGCCAGGTCCTGGGCACCGTCGTCGCCGAGGCGCTGGTGATCGGCGTCGGAGCCTCCGTCGCCGGCCTCTTCGCCGGGCTGGGCGTGGCCATGGGCATGAACTCGCTCTTCAAGGCCGTCGGCGCCGACATCCCGGTCGGCGGCCTCGAGATGGCCCCGCGGACCATCATCATCGGCCTCGCGGTCGGCATCGGCATCACGCTGGTCTCGGCGCTGGTCCCGGCTATCCGGGCCACCCGGGTGCCGCCGGTGGCGGCCCTGCAGGAGGGCGCCGCCCTGCCGCCGTCGGCCCTCTCTCGCTACGTCCCGTACTTCGGCGGCCTGCTGGCCGCCTTGGGCATCGGACTGCTCGTCCTGGGCCTTCTCAGCCAGGGGTCGGTGACCGACCGCCTGCTGCAGATGGCCATCGGCGGCGTGCTGATCTTCTTCGCCGTCGCCACCGTGGCCAAGTACGTGGTCCGCCCGGTCGCCCGCGTCCTGGGCTGGCCGGTCGACCGTGTGGACGGCTCGGCCGGTCGGCTGGCGCGCGAGAACTCCATGCGCAACCCGGCCCGCACGGCGGCCACCGCGGCGGCGCTCATGATCGGTCTGGCGGTCGTCGTCTTCGTGGCCGTGTTCACAGCCGGATTCAAGAGCTCGTTCGTGGACGCCGTCGACGAGATGGCCAAGGGCGACCTCATCGTCCGCACCCAGTCGGGCGGCATGATGACGGCCCTGCCCGAGTCGGCCGGCGAAGCGATCCGCCGGGTGCCGACCGTGGAGTCGGTCTCGGGCATCGCGTTCCAGCAGGTCCAGGTCGAGGGCGGCGCCACCGGCGCCATCATCGGCATCGAGCCATCGGACATGAAGCGCCAGTGGGAGTACCGCTGGCTCGACGGCGGCTCGGACGCCCTGCTCGACGAGCTGGGGTCGGACACGGCCGTCGTCGAGGAGCAGTTCGCCCTCGACCACAAGCTGGCCGTCGGTGACACCGTCTCGGTGCTGGCGCGGTCGGGCAAGACGGCCGACTTCCAGATCGTCGGGAAGTACCGCGATCCCAACCTGTTCGCCGGGCTGACGGTCTCCACGGCCGGCTGGGACCGCCTCTTCGCCCAGCGGGACGCGGTCTTCTACCTGCTCAGCGTGGAACCGGGCGCCTCCGTCACGGCGACGCAGAAGGGCGTCGCGGCGGCCATGGGCTCCTACCCCCAGGCGATCGTGGAGACCAAGGCCGAGTACATCGACTCGATCGTCAAGCAGCTCAACCAGTTCCTCTACATGCTGTACGCGCTGCTGGCGGTGAGCGTCATCATCTCGCTGTTCGGCATCGTCAACACCCTGATCCTGACCGTCTACGAGCGCACGCGCGAGATCGGCATGCTGCGCGCCATCGGCGCCAGCCGCAGCCAGATCAGACGCATGATCCGCTACGAGAGCGTCATCACGGCGATCATGGGCGGCGTGCTCGGCATCGTCCTGGGCACGGCTTTCGCCTACATCGTCACCACCCAGCTCGGTGCCCAGGGCATCAGCTTCACGGTGCCGCCGGTGCAGCTCGTCATCTGCCTGATCGTGGCCATCGTGGTCGGCGTGCTGGCGGCGGTGCTGCCGGCCCGGCGCGCCGCGAAGACAGACATCCTGGCCGCCATCCACTACGAATGAGCGTGGAACGCACGACCCCGGCATGACCGACCAGACCACAAGCACACGGCCCGATCACGATCCAGGCTCGCCCGGCGACGGCGGAGCCGGACCGGCGACGATCGCCGCCGCGGGCGACCCGGCGGCTCCGGCCGGGCCGATCGGCTCCGGCTTGGGCCGTTCGGCGCGCGTCTTCTTCGGGGTGATCGCCCGCCGGCAGACCTGGCTGAACGTCCTGTACATGCTGCTGGCGTTTCCGCTCGGCACCATGTACTTCGTCATCCTGATCACCGGCCTCAGCCTGGGACTCGGTCTGGCCATCCTCTGGGTCGGCATCCCGATCCTGCTCGTCGTCGCCGGCCTGTGGTGGGCCTTCGCCGCCCTCGAGCGCCTGCTTGCTCGTGGCCTGCTGGGCATCGACTGCGGCTTCGCGCCGCGTCCGTGGGAGAACGAACCCGGCCTGCTGGGCAAGCTGCGGGCCCACTTCACCGATTCCTCCACGTGGCGCGACCTCGCCTTCGTACTGCTCAAGCTCCCGCTCGGCATCATGTCCTTCGCCGTGCTCGTGGGGAGCGCCGGCCTGACCAACGTCCTGCTGTTCGCCCCCCTCATCGACATATCGAACCGGACCGACGGCGCCTTCGACCTCTGGGGCTGGCGCATCGACAGCTGGCTCGAAGCGCTGCCGCTGCTGCCGCTGGCCGTGCTGGTGCTGCTGATCGGCCTGCATCTGGTGAACCTGCTGGCCGCCGTCTGGCGACTGCTGGCCGACGCGCTGCTGAGCGAGACGCACCGCGGCACGCCGGCGACCCCCGTCATCTACGCCACCCAGGCCGGCGCTCCGTGGGAGACGCCGGGCTCGTCAGGACCACCGCCGGCGGACGCGCCGGCCGCCCAGCCCCCGTCGGGCGGGCCGGCCGGACCCTCCGCTCCTCCGCCGACGGTCGGCCCGCCGACGACCCAGCCGCTTCCACCGGTGCCGGCTTCTTCGAACAAGGAGGTCCCCTCATGACGAGTATCGCCCGGGCATCTCGCGCGCGGCCGCGCGGCCTGGCTCTCGGCGCCGCGCTGGCCCTCGTGCTGGCGCTGCTGCTGTGCCTGACGCCGCTGGCGGCCGCCGACTCCCGCGACGCCGGCAGCGACGCCGGCTACCACCTCGCGATCGCCGCACTGGCCGGCAAGGGCGACGGCGTCGTCGTCCAGTTCGGCGAGGACGCCGTGATAGACCCCGGCGAGCGGGCCAAAGCCGTGGTCGCCGTGGGCGGCGACGTACTCGTCGACGGCACTGTGGACGTCGCGGTCGCCGTAGGTGGTGACGTCACCGTCGTCGGCACCGTGGAAGAGACTGTCGTCGCGGTCGGCGGCGACGTGAAGCTGAAGCCGACCGCCCTCGTCGGCTCGGAAGGCAAGGACGGCGACGCCGCCGTGGTGCTCGTCGGCGGCAGGCTCTATCGCGACGAGGGCGCCCAGTTGCTCGGCGACACGACCACCCTGAAGGGCGCCTGGGTGTCCGATGCGCTGCGGTCGGGCGTCTGGGACCCGCTGGTCGATCCGTTCGGGATCGGCTCGCTGATCTGGAACCTCGTGTGGACGATCGTCTGGGTGGTGCTGGCCATCATCGTGGTCGCCATCGCTCCGCGGCAGGTGCGGGCGGTCGGCGACACCCTGCTCGCCCGCCCGCTGGCCTCTCTCGGCTGGGGCGCCCTGACCGGGTTCATCATCCTGCCGGTGAGCATCGTCCTGATCGCCATCACCATCATCGGACTGCTGATAGTGGTCCCGGGCGTGATCATCGGGCTGCCGCTGCTCTACGTGTTCACGACGGTGAGCCTGGCGGCCTTCATCGGCACGCAGGTGCTGCGCGGGTCAGACAAGAATCGCGGCAATCTGATGCTGGCGGCGGTGATCGGCGTGATCATCATCAACGTCGTCCGGCTCATCCCCATCGCCGGCGGCATCATCATGTTCGTGGCCGGCCTCATCACGTTCGGCGCGCTGGTGCTGGCCGTGGCCGACTGGCAGCGGCGGCGACGCGACGCGCGACGACTGGCCGCGGCAGCGGGCCCGCAGCCGCCGGCCCCCGGCGCCCCGCCGGCAGGCGGCGCTCCGTACGGCATCCCGCCGGCAGGGCCGCAGACCACGCCGCCGGCGGGCGTAACCTACACACCGCCGCCGGCAGGCGCTCCGTACGCACCGCCGCCGACGCCGCAGCAGCCCGACACCGCCATCGTCGCCCCGCCGGCCGACCCCTACGGCATGCCGGCGACGACCGCCGGCGGGCGCCAGGACACGACCGATCTGTTCGCCGACCTCGAAGAGGCGGCCGACTCGCAGCCGGTACCGCCGGCGCCCGTTGGCGACGGCGACACGACCACGCCCGGCGAGACTGCGACGGCGACTGCGGCGCCGCCGGCTGTCGGGACCGGCCCGGCCACTCCCCCGCCCGCGGTCGGTACCGCGCCGCCGGCGGCGCCGGCGGCGCCCTCCGCTCCGGATCAGGTCGGCGAAGCCGCACCCCCGGAGGCCCAGCCCACGGACGCCGAGCCGGCAGGCACCGACGGCGACACCAGCCGCGACGACAAGGGCTGACCCCCGGATCGATCGTCGTCGCATCACGACCATCCCGCCCGGGCCGGTGCTCGTTTCGAGCACCGGCCCGGGCTCTGCGCGCCGACGGCGACCGGTACGCGAGCAGTACCGAAAGTCGCGCACGTCTCCCGGCGCGGGCCGTCCGTCTCTGCGAGCCCCGCCACCGCGACCACGGCGACACACGCACCGATGGATAGCGAAGCTACGGCCGCCTCGGTAGACTGTGCGCATCCCCGCCACAGAGCGGTGGCCGGCGCGCCGGGAGTCCGTGCGCCCGTCACGGCGGCGCACGATGCGGCGCCGGGACCGTGCCGGGCAGAGCCGTGAGGAGAGACGCATGTTCCCAGTGGTCAGCAACGAGGAGATCGCCCCGCAGCTCCACCGCATGGTCATCGCGGCGCCGCGCATCGCCAGGGCGCGCAAGCCGGGGCAGTTCGTCATCGTCCGCGCCACCGCCGGCGCCGAACGCATCCCGCTCACCATCGCCGATTACGACAGCGACGCCGGCACCATCACCCTCATCATCCAGTGCGTCGGCGTCGCCACGCAGCGCATCTGCGCCGTACCGGCCGGCGGCGAGCTGCGCGACGTCGCCGGCCCGCTCGGTCAGCCCACCGAGATCGAAGACTGGGGCAGGGTGGTCTGCGTCGGCGGCGGCGCCGGCACCGCCGTCCTCTTCCCGCTCGCCAAGGCTCTCGCCGAGGCCGGCAACGACCTGACCACCATCATCGGCGGCCGGACCGACGAGTACGTGATCCTCAAGGACGAGCTGTCCGCCATATCGACGCGTGTGCTGATCACCACCGAGGACGGGTCGCTGGGCGAACGCGGCTTCGTGACCCTCCCGCTGAAGCGCATCCTCGACGACCCGGCCCAGAAGCCGGCCGCCGTCTACGCGGTCGGACCGGTACCCATGATGAAGGCCATCGCCGAGCTTACGCGGCCGTACGCCGTCAAGACCATCGTGTCGCTCAACCCCATCATGGTCGACGGTACGGGCATGTGCGGCGGCTGCCGCGTGACCGTCGGCGGCGAGGTCAAGTTCGCCTGCGTCGACGGCCCCGAGTTCGACGGCCACGAAGTCGACTTCGACGAGCTCTCCGAGCGCCAGAAGATGTACCAGGAGCTCGACGAGCACGGTTGCCGCCTGGACAAGCAGGTGGCCGACCTCGCCGCCGCCGAGAAGAAGGACTGAGACGATGGCCGAGCAGAGAGCCGGGACCGCGACAGGAGACGGGCTGAGCGCCAAGGAGCGCATGAAGATCGACCGCGTGCGGATGCCCGAGCAGGATGCCACGGCCCGCAGCGGCAACTTCGCGGAGGTCAACCAGGGACTCGATGAAGAGCGCGCTCGTCTGGAAGCCCAGCGCTGCCTGCGCTGCAAGAACCCCCCTTGCGTGAACGGCTGCCCCGTGTCCGTGCGCATCCCTGAGTTCGTCTCCGCCATCGCCGACGGCGACTTCCAGCGTGCCGCCGAGGTCATGCGCGTCGACAACGCCCTGCCGGCCACCACCGGCCGCGTCTGCCCACAGGAGGTCCAGTGCGAGGGCTCCTGTCTGCGCGGCAAGAAGGGCGACCCGGTCGCCATCGGCTGGCTCGAGCGCTTCATCGCCGACTGGGCCGCCGAGCACATGCCACCCGAGAGCCCGCCACAGACCTGCACCGGCTTCCACGTGGCCGTCGTCGGGTCCGGGCCCGGCGGCCTTACCGCCGCCGGCGAGCTGGCGCGCATGGGCCACAAGGTCCACATCTACGAAGCCCTGCACGACACCGGCGGGGTCCTGCGCTACGGCATCCCGGAGTTCCGTCTGCCGAAGGCGATCGTCGACCGCGAGGTCGAGAACCTGCGCAACCTGGGCGTGGAGGTCGAATGCGACGTGGTCGTGGGCCGTACGCTCACCGTCGACCAGATCGCCGTGGACTACGACGCCGTCTTCGTCGCCAACGGCGCCGGCCTGCCGATGTTCCTCGGCGTGCCGGGCGAGAACCTCAAGGGTGTCTACTCCGCCAATGAGTACCTCACCCGCGTCAACCTCATGGGTGCCTGGAAGGGCGAGACCGACGGTACGCCGATCGCCCGCGGCGAGACCGTGGTGGTCTTCGGCGGCGGCAACGTCGCCATGGACTCGGTGCGCACCGCCAGGCGGCTGGGCGCCGAGCACGCCATCTGTGCCTACCGTCGCACCCGCGCCGAGATGCCGGCCCGTGTCGAAGAGATCCACCACGCCGAGGAAGAGGGCATCGAGTTCCACTTCCTCGTCGCCCCACTGGAGATCCTCGGCGACGACCACCGCTGGGTGCGCGGTGTGAAGCTGCAGAAGATGGAGCTCGGCGAGCCCGACGCCAGCGGACGGCGCCGTCCGGTGCCGATCGAGGGCAGCGAGTACGTCCAGGAGTGCGACATCGTCGTCGTGGCCCTGGGGACGGTCGCCAACCCGCTGCTCACCGAGGCGACCCCCGAGCTGCAGCTCAACAAGTGGAAGAACATCGTCGTCGACGACCGCCAGGCGACGACCATGGAAGGTGTCTTCGCCGGCGGCGACATCGTCCGCGGCGGGGCCACCGTCATCCTGGCGATGGGCGACGGCAAGACCGCCGCCCACTCCATCGACGAGTACCTGCGGGACAAGACGCCCAAGGGTCCGCCGACCTGCTAAGGACCTGTCCCGACAGGGATGTGCGTTCGGGGCGTTCGCGGACCGCCTGACACCGGCAACGGTCCCCCGATCCCAGCACTCCAGTCACGCCGCCCCGGGGCGGCGCTGCGTCAGCCGTCGATGTACTCGATCTCGGCGAGCGTGTCGGTCGGGAACGTCCACATGAGCACGAACGGCCGGTCGCTCCGGTTGCGCACCCCGTGCGTGACTCCGCCCGGGATGTACGCCGCGTCGCCGCGTTCGATCGGCCGCCATCCTCCGTCCAGGTGGATCTCGGCGCTCCCTTCGATAGCGTAGTAGGCCTCCTGAGGAGCGTGATGGTGCGGCGCCAGCTCGCCGCCGGGCGGCACGATGCAGATGCCGGTGGTGACGCCGCAGCTCGGTGTCTTGTCGGCCGAGATGAGCGTCCGCCATCTCACGCATGTCTCCCCTCTCGGGCCTTTGTCCCACTCCCAGTCGCACTCACACTCGTTCAGAAGCACTGCTCGCTCGCTCACGATGTCCTCCGGTGATGACCGCGATCGCCCCTCACGGCGCTGATCGCCGAGCCGGGCCGCTCACTCGCTCCCGCCGTCGGCGACCCTAGCAGAATCCTGGCGACGCAGGTACGCAGCGGTCACACGCGCCCGGTCGCGTTCGGCCTCGTGTATACTCGGCCACCTCGCACCGCGACCCGGCGCGTGGTCCGGACACGGGGGTGGGACCTCCGGTCCCCGGCGCCCGCCACGGGGCGACCGTCCTGCCGACGGCGGACAGACTGCGGAGGCGCAGGCGGAGCACGTGCGATGAAGCTGAGTCGCAGCGCGGCCATCGATCTGATACTCGCAGGCATCACCATCGCCCTCGGCACAGGTGCGCTCCTGGCCGCAGTGGTACCCGACGAGCCGGCATGGAGCATCCTCGCGACCCTGCTGGGTCTCGCCGGTGTGGCGGCAGGCATGGCGGTCGCCCGCTGGCTGGCGCGCGGCGATCACGTCCAGGCCGTCCAGTCCCAGCGCGTCCTCGCCATCGCCGACGAGAGTCTGACCCACCTTCGCCAGGGGCTCACGGAGCACACCGCGCAGGCGGTCTGTGCCATCGTCCTGGCCCGGACGGAAGCAGCCGCCGTCGCCATCACCGACACCACGCACATCCTCGGCTTCGCCGGTGTCGGCGCCGACCACCATGAGGTCGGTCAGCCGATACTGACCACCGCCACGCGCCAGTCACTGGAGCACGATGAGCTGCGGGTGCTGCACACCCGCGAGGAGATCAACTGCCCCAATCGGCGCTGCCCGCTCGCCGCCGCCATAGTGGTCCCCCTACGCATGCGCGGCGTGCCGGTCGGCGCGCTCAAGTTCTACTACCGCCGCCCCGGCGCGCTGAACGAGACGCAGAGCGCCATGGCCGAGGGTCTCGCCCGTCTGCTCTCGACACAGCTCGAGCTCTCGGAGCTGGAGCATCAGACCGAGCTGGCCTGCCGCATGGAGCTCAAGGCCCTGCAGGCCCAGATGAACCCCCACTTCCTGTTCAACACCATCAACACCATCGCCAGCCTGATCCGCACCGACGCCCCGCGGGCGCGCGAGCTGTTGCGCGAGTTCGCCGCCTTCTATCGGCACACGCTGGAGCGCGGTGACGATCTGATCACCCTTGACCAGGAGCTGCTGTACGTGCGGGCTTACGTCCGCTTCGCCGAGGCCCGCTTCGGCGACCGGGTGCAGCTCTGCGACGAGATCGACCACCACCATCGCGGCCTGTTGGTCCCGGCCTTCATCCTGCAGCCTCTGGTGGAGAACGCCATCCAGCACGGCATGCGCCCCGCGGGGGCGCTGCACATCCAGCTCACCTCCGAGGTCGACGGCGACCTGGCCATGCTCAGCGTCACCGACGACGGCATCGGCATCCCCGACCAGGACGTGCCCCGCGTGCTCGAGCCGGGGTTCGGCAAGGGCCACGGGATCGCGCTCAGGAACGTCCACGACCGCTTGCGCGGGAACTTCGGCCCCGGCTCCGGCGTCTCGGTGAGCAGCCGGCAGGGGACCGGCACCACCGTGTCGCTGGTCATCGCCCGGCCGCCCCACGCCGCCGCGCACGACCCGGTATCCGATGGAGGCCGCTCATGACCGACCCAGTCCCGCTCAAAGCCCTGATCGTCGACGACGAGGCGCCGGCGCGTTCGGAGCTGCGCTATCTGCTCGGTGAGGCCGGCGGTGTGCAGATCGTCGGTGAGGCGACCGGCGCCGCGGAAGCGCTGCAGCTCATCTCGGCCATCGAGTACGACGTCGTGTTCCTCGACATCGAGATGCCCGGGCTGTCCGGCCTCGAGCTGGCAGCCGCGCTACGCGCTGCCGCACGGTCTCCAGCCGTGGTCTTCGTCACGGCCTACGGCGAGCACGCCGTCAAGGCTTTCGAGGTCGCCGCCGTCGACTACCTGGTGAAGCCGGTCGAGCTGCCGCGCCTGCGTCTGGCGCTCGACCGCATCGTCGCCGGTCTGCCGCCCGGCGGCGCGGCCGGTGGTCCGGACGCGCAGGAGCCTGCCACGCGTCCGACCGCGGAGCTGCCCGAGCACGCCGACGGCGCCGGATCCACGGCACCTGCAGCCGGTGTGCCGGCGCCGCGCGCCCCGGGACCGCAGACCGGCGGCTCGTCGCCGGCCGCGGGAGAGCACCGCGTGGCCCATCTGGACCGCATCCCGGTAGACCGCAGCGGCCGCAAGCTCCTCCTCGCCGGAGAGGACATCCTGTTCATCTCTGCCTACGACGACTACACCTACGTGCACACCGCCGACGGACGCTACCTCTCCACCCTTTCGATGAACGCCCTGCAGCAGCGACTGGCCGGCCTCGGCTTCTTCCGCACCCACCGCAGCTATCTGGTCAACCTCAGGCGGGTCAAGGAGGTCGTCCCGATGTATGGGGGCACCCTGCTGCTCACGCTCGCCGATCGCGACGGCACGCAGATCCCCGTCTCCAGGCGACGTGTCGCCGGGTTCAAGCGGGCACTGGGCATGTGACGGCAGCCGCGACACCGATGCCGCTCACCCGCGGCACGGCGCCGCTCACCGCTCCCGCATGACCGCTGACAGAACGGCCGGCGACGGCGACGTCCGATGCGCCTACCATTGCCGCAGCGGGCGGATCGCCATTCGTGCACCCGGAGACCGAGACCCAGGGGGACGGTCGTGCAGCACACCAGACGTCAGCGAGCGGACAGAGGCATCGATCACAGCCGGCGACGCGCGCATCTGCGACTGGTACCGCCGCCGGACGCGGCCGCTCATGCCGCCCGGACATCAGCGCCGCCGTGGCGCTGCGATACCGACCGGCCGACCTCTGTCGCCACACGTCATCCGGCTCACCCCGGTCGCCGCCGTGCGGCAGCACTCAGCGTCGCCGGCCTGGCGCTGCTGATTGCCTGGCTCTGCCTCCCCGGCTGGTGGACGGCGCCGATCGCCGGCAGCTTCGCTCCGGCCCACATGGCTCTGGTCGCCTATGCCGTCGCCCTGATCGTCCTGGCCTTGACGTACGTCCCGCGCCTCGACCGACGGCTCGAGCCGGTCACCGGCAGCGTCGCCGATCGCGAGCGCACGCTGACGCTCAACACGCTCTTCTGAGCAGCTGTCGCCCGGACGATCCGGGCTCGCGCCGCCGGCTGCCGCGACGCCCGGCGTGACGCGACCACCTGCCGCCAGGACCCCCTCCTTCTTTCCCCGAGCCTGCACCGCGTCCCGTGAGCGCCGCCCCACCCACACTTGAGCGATCTGCGTTGACTGGCCCGTCAACGCCTATCCGATCCCACCCATCATGCCCGCCCCACTCCTGCCGACAGCACAGAAGGACACACCCCCACGGAGGTCCTCTCAGTGCAGAAGCAGAAGCTCGTCGTCCTTGCCGGCCCGCTCCTGGCCCTCTTCTTCATCACGACCATCACCGTCTGCTGGCCGGTCGAGCCGGCGGCGGCGAGCGGTCCGTCGGACACATGGGTGAAGACGCGCACGACCACGCTGCTCAAGACCACGCGCCTGCGCGAGCGGCAGGTCGGCCTGCTCCTGCACAAGATGCAGCGCCGCGGCGGCACGGCACAGCTGCGGCGTGCCGCGCTGGCGCGCAAGCGCAGCGTCGTGAGGCTCAACTGTGCCGTCTCCAGGCTCAACGCCGCCGTCCTGGCTGGCGATCACGCCGCCGGCGACCCACTCGTCGCGCGGCTCATGCGACTCAACAAGCGGGTCCGAGCTCTCGACACGAGGTCGGCCCGGCTGGCCCGGCGTGCCCGGGTACCGGCGCTGCGGGCCCACGTCCGTACGCTGCTGGTGGCGCGCAGCCGACTGGCGACCGGCACCGTCAGGCTCGGCAGGATGGACGGCTCGTCCTCGGCGCGCATCCCCGCCGCCACCGAGCCGCAGCAGCCCGCCCCGCTCCCGGCATCGTCGCCGGGCAACGATGCCCCGTCGTCCCCCCCACCCACCACCAGCACGATCACCGACCTGGAGCTGGGATCGGGCCAGTCCGGCATCACGTACGAGAATGTGCGCTTCCTGAGTTCGCGCAGCTATCAGCAGGCGACCGTGACGATCACCCGGGCCAGCAACATCACGTTCCGAGGCTGCGTCTTCGAAGGCAGCGCCTGGAACGGCATCACCATCAACGACTCCGGCGGGACGGTCCGCGACATCACGTTCATCGACTGCTACGTGAAGTCGTCGGCGCGCATGGGCTTCGAGTGCACGTCGCGCGGATCGGAGACATCCTGCTACTCGCGGGTCGACCTGCGCCGGGTCACCTTCGACCCCCAGGGCTCCGAGGCCATCAGCTACGACGGGCCGGCCGTCCATACCGACTGCACCATTGAAGACGTGCTCATCAAGGGCAGCGGCACACGGCCCGATCTCTTCTCCTGGGGCCAGGGGATGGAGATCAACGGGCCGCGCGGCTTCCTCGTGCAGGACCTGACCATGTACCGCACGCGGGGCTCCAACTGGAATCTCAACGGCAAGGACAGCGTGGACATGGACTGGACCTTCCGCAACATCGTCGTCGACAACACGGTGGACCATCTCGGGAGCGTGACGCGCCACCCCGATGCGAACATGATCTGCGCCTTCAACGTCGAGCGCAGCGAATGGATCGACTGCACCTTCCGCAACGCCCGTCCGGGGGCGGCGGCAGCCTATCTGAGCGACTGCGATCGCAACCGCTTCGACGGCATCGCCCTCTCGGGACTCTCGCAGCAGATCTCTCAGGTCGACGGCTGCAACGACAATATCTGGTAGGCTCCGCCGCGGTACGCTTGGGTATCGGCCTGGGCAGGGCACGCCGAGCTCCACGCATCTTTGGATAACGGCGTGCGCCGGCAGTGCGCGCGCACTCGCACAAGGAGCCTGGACCGATGAGAAGAGCGACGATCGTCATCCTGTCACTCGTCCTGCTGGCAACCCCGGCCGCCCTCGCCGCCTGCGGCGGCGACGTCACGGCCTCGGGGGGCGCCGCCGGCGACGAAGCGGCCGAGAGCACCGACGACCTCAGGAACGTCGTCGACCGTGCCGTCGAGACCGGCAACCTGGAGACCCTCACCACGGCCCTGACAGAAGCCGGCCTCGTCGAGACCCTCAAGGGCGCCGGACCCTTCACGGTGTTCGCCCCCACCGATGAGGCGTTCGACGCGCTGCCGGACGGAGCGCTCGACAAGCTGCTGGCCGACCCGCAGGGAGAGCTGACCGACGTCCTCGCCCACCACGTGGTGCCGGGCGAGATCATGTCGGCCGAACTGACCGACGGCATGACCGTGGAGACGCTGCAGGGGGCAGAGCTGACCGTCTCGGTCGACGACGACGGCAACGTCAAGATCAACGACTCCGTCCTCATGACCGGCGACGTCTTCGCCGAGAACGGCGTCATCCACGTGATCGACGCCGTGCTGCTGCCGCCGGAGCAGGAGTAGGCGGCGGAGCGTCGCGGATCGCGCGGCCTCCGGACGGCTAGGAGAGGCGCGTGAGCGCCTCGCGGATCGGCTCCGATCCGGAGACGACCTCGAAGGCGCGCCCGACCGTCTGCGGCACGTCCAGCGCCGCCACCAGCGTCTCCGCCACGTCCGAGCGGCTGATGGAGCCCGATTGGTCGGCCAGATACGCTCCGGTCGTCACCAGGCCGGTGCCGGCGTCGTCGGTCAGCCAGCCGGGGCGCACGATGGTGTACTGCAGCCGGCTCGCCGCCAGGTGATCGTCGGCGGCACGCTTGGCGCGGAGGTAGGGCCGGATCTTCTCCGGTCCCTCGTCCGGATGCCCGGCGAAGAACGAGCTGAGCATGATGAAGCGGCCGCTGCCGGCGGTCCCGGCGGCGTCGATGAGGCGCATGGCCCCGCCGCGATCGACGCCGTCGAGGTCCTTCCCTCTGGAACCGGCGGCGAACACGATCGCCTCGCTGCCGGCGACCGCCGCCGGCAGGGTGGCAGCCCTGGTCAGGTCTGCGATCACCGGCTCCGCACCGAGCGCCCGCACCTGTTCTGCCTGGGCCGGGTCACGGACCATGCCGCGCACCTCGTGCCCCGCGCCGACCAGCCTGGCGGTGACAAGCCTGCCGACGGCGCCGTGCGCGCCCGCTACGAGTATCTTCATGACGGTGAGACCTCCCTCTCGGTGACCACCTCGGTCTTGAGCAGGCCGACGAGCCGCTGCAGACCGCCGAAGACGTTCTCGCGGATGTCGCCGGCCACCAGGACGGCCATGATGTCGTCGCCCACCGCCAGTCGTCCTTCGTTGAGCCAGGCGCGCACGGCGACGATGCCCGGCCACGTGCGCGCCACGGCCAGCACCTCGTCGAGGCGCTCGCGGTCCACCGAGAGCTCCATGCCGCCGACCGCCTCGCCGCTGCGCGACGTGCCGCGCACCACGCCGCGGTGCACCAGCACCATGCCGATGCCGGCGGCTCCCGGCTCTGCCTTGACCTCGGCGATCCAGCGGTCGGTGTCAGGCGCCGACATCGCGCTGCGTTCCATGCCGCTGGTAAGAGACCTTGCCGTACGGCAGCGAGGACTCCGGGTGGCCGGGCTTGGACTCGGCCGCATATCCGATGCCGACCATCGCCTCGACCGTCAATCCGGCCGGCAGCTCCAGCACCCCGGCGACGTACTCCGCCGCCGTCTGCTGCTCGTCATGATCGCGCAGTCGCGTCTGGACCCAGCAGCTGCCGAGGCCCAGGTCGTGCGCCTCCAGATGCAGGATCAGCGCCGCGATGGAGGCGTCCTCGACCCAGACGTCTGCTTCCCGCGGGTCGGCGCAGACCGCGATCACCAGTGGTGCCCCCTTGAGGAAGGCGGCGCCGTGCGGCTTGGCGGTCGCCAGCTTATCGATCGTCTCGCGCTCGGTGACCACCACGAACCGCCAGGGTGCCCGCCCCATCGACGAGGGCGCCCGCAGCGCCGCCTCGATCAACAGGTCGAGCTTCTCCCGCTCGACCGGCCGATCCTCGAACTTCCTGATGCTTCTTCTCTCGCGCAGCAGCTCAATGAACACGGCAGGCCTCCCGGTCAGCGCCGCAGGCTGCGCAACCGGAACGCCTGGGCGATCATGCCGATCCCCGAGACCAGCACCGAGATGCCCACCAGGATCGCGATGAGCGCCAGCGTGGGACCCGGCCAGACGATGACGATCAGTCCCAGCACGGCCAGCACTGCGCCCACGAGCGCCGGACCCCAGCCGCCATCCTGGCGCGCACCCACGGCGCCGACGATGGTCACGATGCCGAACGCCAGCAGGATGATGCCGACGATGACGGCAAGCGTCTTGACGCTGCCCTCCGGCACAACGATCAGGACGATGCCGCCGATGAGCGCCACGATCGGCCCCAGGGCACCCATGCGCGACGTGCCGCGGATGGAGGCGACGATGCCGAAGATGCCGGCGACGACAAACGCGATCCCCACCACGACAGTGAGGAACCGCACGCTGTCGAACGGGTTGAAGATGACGATGATCCCCAAGATGGCGGCGACGATGCCCCCGACGAGCAGTCCGCCCCACATCGATGCCGGCACGCCGCCGCGATTCCCAGATGCCATAGGGTCCTCCTTCGCTCTGCCGGCACGACGTGCCTGGTCAGCCGCGCCCTCGCACGTTCGGCAGGATGCTCAAGCCGCGCCGGCCGCCGCCCGCGGGCGATGTCGGATCTGCTCTTTCCCGCTGGGCGTCGATGGCAACCGCGCGGGCGGGCGCAGCCGACGGCCGCCCGTCCCCGCCCGTCACTCCTCGATCGTGATCGCCTCCGCGGGACACTCCTCCGCCGCCTGACGGCACACATCCTCCTGGTCTTCCGGCACCGTGTCCACCAGGACCACGGCCACGTCGTCCTGGAGCTCGAACACCTCCGGGCAGGTGTCCTCACAGAGTCCGCATGCCGTACAGGCGTCCTCGTCGACGATCGCCTTCATGGCCCCATCCTTTCGAGATTCGACGTCCCACCGATGGCCGGCGAGCTTCCTCACCGCTCTTGCCCCGTCGGCCCGGACGTCAATCGCTGCCCCGGCATCCCGGCTCCTCAGGGGCGGGTGCGTGAACCGGCGAGCACGTGCCGACGAGATCCGCGGGCACCTCCGGCTGTTCCCGAGCGGCCTCCGGCAGCAGCAGGAATGCACCGGCGAAGAAGCAGACCGCACCCACCAGCGTGCCCAGGCGAGCCGTGTCCGTGAAGAGCATGGCGCCGGAGGGCAGCTCCCACGCGCTCACGGCAGAGACGCCGAACGCCACTGAGCCCACCATGTTGGCCGCCGCGATCCACCAGGCAAGGGTGCGCACACGCTGGTGCCAGAACGAGTGGCTGATCTCCGCATCGGCCAGGTAGCTGGCGATCAGGAAGCAGACACTGCCGAAGGCGTTTGGTCGCCACACCTCGTAGTCGTAGTCGCGCCCACTCAACGTGATGTCCAGCGCCCGAAAGGTCGTGACGTTGAAGAACAGCGTCCCGACGAACTGGACCAGCGTGGCCCAGTAGTCGATGCGATGCGGCTGCCACGCCAGGGGCACGAGGCGATGAGAGAGTCCCTGCGCTGCACCGGGCCCCGACTCGCGGCCGGCGTTGATGGACTCGAAGAGCTGCAGGTAGCCGGCACTTGTGAAGAACAGCGATCCGGCGAGGTAGACGACGGCGACCGTCATGGCTGACGTCGCGTCCGCGAACACAGACAGCGACGGCACCGCGAAGCACGTGGCGCCGATCATGAACAGGACGCTGATCCACCAGGTGAGCCGGCGCGGCGCCCAGAGGAACGCCCGCTTTCCGTGAGCTCCCCGTCGCAGCGCGGGATTGAGCCGCGGCGACCGCTTCCGCCTGCAGCGCGAATCGAGGACAACGGTCTCGCCGCCCTCGGATCGCCACACCTCCTGAGTCACGAAAGGCCCCGGTCCCCGGGTGGCGATCAGGTTCCAGCGTTCACCCATGGCGGGAAGTCTACCGTCTGCCGAGCGGCCGATCCGACGCTCCGCGGCCCAGCGCGGGTGCTGTCGCCGGACCTGTCCTCGCGATACTATGGCTCTCGATCGCACGGTGTTCACGCTGGAGGGGGTCTTCGCGGTGGCCAAGGTCGTCGACCTGCAGGACGCGGAGCTGCGCCGGCTCACCCGGGACGTGACCGCACCCGGCGCGTCGGAGCCGTTCGGCGCGTACCTGTTCCACCACGATGAGCCGGGCGCCGATCTCTGCCGCTACGTCGAGCAGCAGGTCTTCTTCGAAGCCTGCGGCGACCTTCCAGAGGTCATGGCCGAAGGGTACGAGCCGTACGATGCGAGCAGCATCTTCCTCTGCATCGTCGACCACCTGCGCATGGTGCCGGCCGGCATGATGCGCGTCGGCCTGCCGGGGCCGCTGGGCTTCAAGAGCCTCAACGACGTGGAGCCGGTCTGGGGCGAGCCGGTGACGGCGATGATGGAGCGCACCGGCGTCACCATCGATCCCGAGAAGACCTGGGACATCGCGACCTACGCCATCGACGCCGGGTACCGCGGCAGGGCCGCCCGCGGCCTGGTCGGCATGGGCCTCTACCAGTCTCTGTCGCTGGCCGCCCTGCGGAGCGGCGTCGAGTGGTTCGTCACCATCATCGACATGCCGGTCTTCAGGCTCGTCCGCTGGCAGCTCTGCCTGATCTTCGCCGGCTACAAGGGCGTCGGCCCCAAGCCGTACTACGAGTCGCCCACGAGCATCCCGGCCTGGTGCGACGTGATCGCGGCCGAGAAGCGGCTGGCCGCCACCAACCGGGACCTGCACGAGATCCTCATCCAGGGTATCGGGCTGGAGCGGGCGCTGCGACGGGTCGACCTCGATCGGCTCGACCAGCGGGTCGCCGTCGGCGGGGGCAACGCCCGCTAGACCGTCAGGACTTCACCAGCTGCAGCTTGTGCGTCCCCAGAGCCGTCACGACCTCGGGGAGCCTGTCCGGGCCCACCGGCCGCGAGTACAGGTAGCCCTGCGCCGCATCGCACCCCAACTCGATGAGCCGCTCGCTCTGCGCCGAGCTCTCGACGCCCTCCGCGACCGTCCCGATCCCGAGGCCCTGCGCCATGGCGACGATGGTCGCCACCAGGGTGGTGTCGGGGCTGTCGGTATTCGCCACGTTGCCGATGAAGGACTGGTCGATCTTCAGGATGGTGGCCGGGAAGCGCTTGAGATACGCCAGCGAGGAGTACTCGGAACCGAAGTCGTCGATGGCCACCTGTACGCCCAGCCTGCGCAGCTCGCGGAGGACCGCGGCGGCGGCGTCGGGGTCGTCCATGACCACCGACTCGGTCAGCTCCAGACAGAGACAGGATCCCGGCAGGCCGTGCAGCGTCAGCGCGTCGGTGACATGGGTGACGATGCTGTCGTCGTAGAGCTGCAGACCGGACAGATTGACTGAGATGTACAGGTTCGCCATGTCCGGCCACTGCCGGCGCCAGGCCGCGAACTGACCCACGGCCTCGTCGAGGACCCACTCGCCGATCTCCGAGATGAGCCCGTCCTCCTCGGCCAGCGGGATGAACCTCGCCGGCCCGACGACTCCGTGCTCGGGGTGTGTCCAGCGCACGAGCGCCTCCATGCCCATCGTCACGCCGTGCGGCAGGCGGACGATCGGCTGGTACACCAGGTGCAGCTGGTTGAGGCTGACGGCATCGTGGAGGTCGCGCTCGATCTCGACACGCTGCTCCACGCGGACGCGCATCGTCTCGTCGAACACCGCCACGGCGTCGCGACCGGCGTCCTTGGCCTGATACATCGCGGTGTCGGCGTCGCGGACCAGCGTCTCCACGTTCGCCGCCGGATCGTCGCCCGAGGCATACGCCAGACCGACGCTGGCCGACACGTAGAACGTCATGCCGCTGATGTCGAACGGGACCTTGAGGCAGGACCGCAGTCTGTTGGCCAGGTCCAGAGCGTGCGAGATGCTGACCACGTCCCCGAGCAGGATCATGAACTCGTCGCCGCCGATGCGAGTCACCAGGTCGCTCGGCCGTACGTTCTCACGCAGGCGTCCGGCCACCTCCACCAGCAGCTGGTCACCGTGGCTGTGCCCGAGCGTGTCGTTGACCAGCTTGAAGCGGTCGAGGTCGATGTAGAGGAGCGCCACATGTGTGTCATCGACGCGCGCCCGGTCGAGCAGCCGCGACAGGTGCCGCTCCATGAGCCGCCGGTTGGGCAGCTCGGTCAGGCTGTCGTGATGGGCCTGAAAGACCAGCCGGGCCTCGGATGAATGGGCGATACGCAGCGCCTGGACGATGCGCAGCACTGCGGCGGCGGCCATCGCCAGCATCAACAGGCTGAGGACCACACGGTCGGTCGTGGTCGGTCCCACGCCCTTGAGGACGAGCAGCGCCGGCACTACCAGCGCGATGCCCACCAGCGCGATGCGGATGGTCGGTCTGGTCATGCGTGTGGGCCGGCCCGGCTCGGTGAGCATGCGCATCGTCGGATGTAAAGCCGCCACTCCAGCGCTGAGGAGCGCCAGCATGTAGGGCAGGTCGAGCAGCCGTTCCGGCACGGCGACAAGATCGGCGTCGGCGGCCATGTAGAGAACGTCGCTCACAAGCATGAAGGTGACCGCCATGAGCAGCAGCCAGTACGCCGGCACACGCTCCTGCTCTGGGTTGAACGCGATGCGCAGCGTCACCACGACCATGAAGATCGACATCGATGGATAGAGGATCAGGACGATCGTCGCCCGCAGCGCGGCGCCTTGAGCAAGCATCGGCTGGATGGCGGTCACCCAGATCACGGCGGCGGCCGCCAGTGCCGCGATCGAAGCGTCGAGCACCACGCTCCACTTTCGCTGCGGCTCGACCGACGAGCTACGCGAGAAACCGAGGAGACCGGCGGCGAGCAGCAGGTAGCCGGGCAACGTGATGAGGTCGGGGATCAGCGAGCGACTCTCGGTGATGTTGCCGGTGACAGCCAGCTGGTAGCGCGCCACGCCTCCGAAGAGGAACAGGGCGAACGCCGCGATGATGGCGACCCAGTGACCCATGTGCGCTGGACGGCGACTCCAGACAGAGATGGTCATGGCGGCGATCGTCGCCAGTGCGATCGTCAGGAAGGCTGCCGACGCCCAGTCACCGAGCACACCGCCGGCCACCGCCACCACGATCGATCCTCCGAACACCAAGTAGATGATGATGGGCCACGAGGTCAACCGGCGCGGACGTGCCACGTCGACTGCGGTGCCGCTCCCTTGCCACAGGAGTCCGTCGGTACGCAGAGTGAACATGCCTGCGTTATCGGCAGAATGCGTCGTCTCCCTGAGCAACTCGCCGCGGCTCCGCCGCAGCAGGGCCCATACGGCGCGCGCCACGGCCCTGCGATCCCCCTCCGATGCGACACGGTTGAAGCGTGCCGATCGCGGGAACCACGTCCGCAGGCGCCTTATGCGCGCCCACCGGTCACCCCGAAGACGAAGGGAGCAGTCCCATGCCACGCAAGGTCCGTGAGCTGAACGTCGAGGAGCTCATCGACGAGCTCAACAACGACCTCGCCAAGGAGTACTCGGCGCTCATCCAATACGTACAGCACGGCGCCGTCATCACCGGTCCGGAGTACGACGCCATCAGCAAGGAGCTGCTCGTCCACGCCACCGAGGAGCACACTCACGCGGTGGCCCTCTCCGAGCAGATCGCCTTCCTCGGCGGTGTGCCCGCCTACGACGTGGCCGAGATCCATGTCTCTGACGACAGCACGACCATGCTCGAGCAGGACCTGGAGGGCGAGCTCGACGCCATCGCCCGCTACAAGGAACGCATCGCCCAGGCCGAGATGCTCGGTGAGTACGGGCTGCGGCGCGCCCTCGAGGACATCTTGATCACCGAGGAAGAGCACGCCCGCGACTTGCAGGCCTCGCTGCGCAAGTAGCCGCCCAGACCGGTCGCTCTGTGGTAGAGTAGAAGGCACTTAAGGGTCTGTGCTCTCCACGAGCCAGACGCTCGCGACTTCCACAGTTTCGCCTGCCTCCACGAAGTCGATCCGCCGGCCGGCACGGCTCCGGATCACGGAGAAGCTGAGGCGCTCTTCACTCCGCCTGTGCGGCCGCGACTGTCTGAGCATCCGACCCGCCGGGGCCAGGACCCCGGGGTCTCGTCACTTCCGTGCGCGGTCGTGCGACTCCAGACAGATCCGCGGAACGATCCGCACTCAGGAGCTACGGCCACTCCCCCACTGCGACCTCTCCATGCCGCGACCCCACCGGCAGCCTGGAGAGCTGAAGGCATCGGGACGAGCGGCCGGGAACAGGAAGGCGCCCATGCCAGACCAGTGTCTCGACCATCGCCCCGACCGTCTCGCGGTCATCGGCAACTACGTCCCGCGACGCTGCGGGATCGCCACGTTCACCACCGATCTGGCCGAGTCTCTGGCGACCGCCGCCCCGCACAGCGACGTGTGGACGGTGGCGATGAACGATCGGCCGGAGGGCTACGCCTATCCCGCTCGCGTCCACTTCGAGATCGGCGAGCAGCAGCCCGGCGACTATCGCCTGGCCGCCGAGTTCCTCAACAGCAACGGGGTCGAGCTCGCCAGCCTGCAACACGAGTACGGGATCTTCGGCGGACCTGCCGGGGCTCATGTCCTCGACCTCATCGGCCGGCTGCGCATGCCGGTGGTGACCACGCTCCACACGGTCCTCGAGGAGCCGAGCCCGGAGGAACGCGACGTCACCGCCGAGATCGCACGGCTCTCGGCCAAGCTCGTGGTCATGAGCCACCGGGCCGTCGGATCGTTGCAGGACATCTACCACGTGCCGGAGGAGAAGATCGCCTTCGTCCATCACGGCATCCCCGACCTGCCCTTCATCGATCCCAGCTATCACAAGGAGCGCTTCGGGGTCGAGGGCCGCACCGTCGCCGCCACCTTCGGTCTCCTCTCACCCAACAAGGGCATCGAGCACATGATCGAGGCGCTGCCCCAGATCGTGGCGAGCCACCCGGACCTCATCTACCTGGTCCTCGGCGTCACCCATCCGAATCTCAAGCAGCAGGAAGGAGAGCGGTACCGCACGGCCCTGCTGCGTCTGGCCGAGAGCCTGGGGGTGAGCGGCAACCTCCGCCTCCTGGACCGCTTCGCCGACCTCGAAGAGCTGAGCGCGTTCCTGGGCTGCGCCGACGTCTACGTCACTCCCTACGCTAACGAGGCCCAGATCACTTCGGGCACGCTGGCGTACGCGATGGGCAGCGGCAAGGCCGTGGTCTCCACTCCCTACTGGTACGCGACCGAGATGCTGGCGGAAGGCCGCGGGGTCATCACCCCGTTCGGCGACGCACAGGCGCTGGCCGGGAACATCACCGCGCTCCTCGACGACCCCGTGCGCCGCCACGCCATGCGCAAGCGCGCCTATCTGTTCACGCGAGACGCCGTCTGGAGCACGGTCGCCGACCAGTACTTCGGCGTGTTCGCGCACGCCAGGGAGCGCGGCCGGCGACAGCCGACACGCCGCTTCTCGGCACCGACCCTGCTGCCGGCCACCGCGAGCCTCCCCGCGATCGAGCTCGGCCACCTGCGCCGTATGACCGACGACACCGGCCTGCTGCAGCACGCCCGGTTCACCACGCCGGACCGTGCCCACGGCTACTGCACCGACGACAACGCGCGGGCGCTCGTGCTCTCGATGACCGCCCACGACCTGCTGGCCGAGGACGACCAGGTGGAGTCGATGACCGCCTGTTACCTGAGCTTCCTGGCGCACGCGCTCGACCCCGGCAGCGGACGGTTCCGCAACTTCATGTCCTACGACCGGCGCTTCGAGCCGAGCGCGGGGTCCGAGGACAGTCAGGGCCGGGCGCTGTGGGCGCTGGGGGTCACCGCCGGAGCCTCGGCCGACAAGGGTCACATGGCGACCGCCACCTGGCTCTTCAACCAGGCCTTGCCGGCGGCCGACGACTTTGTGCATCCGCGCTCGTCCGCTCTGGCTCTGGTGGGCATCAATGCCTACCTGCAGAGGTTCGCCGGCGACAGCCGGGCGCGGCGCACCGCCAGGCTCCTGGCGGCACGCATCGAACGGGACTTCCGCCGCAACGCCGCCGACGACTGGTTCTGGTTCGACGACATCCTCACCTACGACAACGGCAAGCTCGCCCAGGCCCTCATCGTGACCGGCGCGTCGCTCCAGGACGCGGGCATGATCCGCATCGGCGTCCAGGCGCTCGACTGGCTGACCGAGGTGCAGCTGGCGGAGGGGCGCTTCTCTCCCATCGGCAACGACGGCTGGTACCGGCGCGACGGACGCCGGGCGCGCTTCGATCAGCAGCCGATCGAAGCGCAGTCGATGATCGAGGCGTACGCGGCCGCCTACGCCGTCACCGGCGCCGGCCGCTGGGCGGAAGCGGCCGACCAGGTCTTCGAGTGGTTCCTCGGTCACAACGACCTCAACGCGCCGTTGCACGACCCCGTGACCGGCGCCTGCTGTGACGGCCTCGGGGCCGAGGGGCCGAATCTGAACCAGGGCGCCGAATCGACGCTGGCCTGGCTGCTCTCGCTGGCCGACATGCATGCGCTGCGTGCGGCGTGCCGCGAGCGGTCCCCGCAGCGGCTGGAAGCCGTGCGCGACCGGCCGCGCAGCCTCACGGCCGGTGTCACGGAATGAGCGCCCCGTCGGCAGAGCTCTTCACCCGCTTCCCGGGCAATCCCATCCTGACCGCCGACGACGTGCCGTACGGCGCCAACTCGGTCTTCAACGCCGGGGCGACGACGACGCACGACGGCACGCTCCTCCTCATGCGTGTGGAAGACGGGCGCGGCCTCTCCCACCTCACCGTGGCCCGCAGCCGCGACGGAGTCGGTGATTGGCAGATCGACGATGCTCCGACGCTGCCGGCCGACCCGGAAGGCCACCCGGAGGAGCTGTGGGGCATAGAGGACCCGCGTATCTGCAGCCTGGAGGACGAGGTGCGCTCCATCATCGCCTACACGGCCTACTCTCACCAGGGACCGCTGGTGTCGCTGGCGACCACCGAGGACTTCCGGCACTTCGAGCGCCTCGGTCCGGTGATGTTGCCGGACGACAAAGATGCGGCGGTGTTCCCCGTGCGCTTCGGCGGGCGCTATGCCCTGCTCCATCGCCCCGCCCCGACCATGCCGGGTCAGGGCTCTCACATCTGGATCTCGTTCTCGTCCGACCTGAGGCACTGGGAAGACCACCAGATACTCCTCCACGCCCGCCGCGGAGGCTTTTGGGACGCCAACAAGATCGGCCTCTCCCCACCGCCGCTGCGCACCGAGCGCGGCTGGCTCATCATGTATCACGGCGTCCGTGTCACGGTGGCCGGCGGCGTCTACCGCCTGGGCCTCGCCCTGCTCGATCTGGAGGACCCGCGCCGCGTGCTGCGGCGCTCGGACGAGTGGGTCTTCGGTCCGCGCGAGCCCTACGAGCGTGTGGGCGACGTGGAGAACGTGGTGTTTCCCTGCGGTTGGACCGTGGCCGGCGATGAGCTGCGTCTCTACTACGGGGCCGCCGACACCAGCATCGCGATGGCGACGGCAGGTGTCTCGGAGCTGCTGACGTGGCTCGACCGACAGCCCGGGGATGGTGCGTCGTGAGGGTGGCGATGCTCGCCCCGGCGGCGCACAGGACTCCCCCGCGCGACTACGGACCCTGGGAGCAGGTGACCTCCCTGCTCACCGAGGGGCTCGTGCGACGCGGGATCGACGTCACCCTGTTCGCGACGGCCGACTCGCAGACCGCCGCACGGCTGCACGCGGTGATCGCCGCCGGCTACGAGGACGACGAGACCGTCGATGCCAAAGTCGTGGAGTGCCTGCACATCGCCGAGGTCTTTGAGCACGCGGACGAGTTCGACCTCATCCACAACCACTTCGACTTCCTGCCGCTCGCCTGGTCCAGGCTCACCGCCACGCCGGTGCTGACGACCATCCACGGCTTCTCGTCGCCCCGGATACTGCCTGTCTACAAGAAGTACGACGCGAGCTCCTTCTACGTCTCCATCAGCGCCGCCGACCGCTGCCCGGACCTCGAGTACGTCGCCACGGTCCACCACGGCATCGACCTCGGCGCCTTCACCTTCCAGGAAAGCACCGGCGACTACCTGCTGTTCTTCGGCCGCATCCATGCCGACAAAGGCGCTGCCGAGGCCATCACCATCGCCCGGCGCGCCGGCCGGCCGCTCGTCATGGCCGGGGTCGTCCAGGATCGCGACTACTACCAACGGGAAGTCGAGCCGTTCCTCGACGGCGAGAACGTCACCTACGTCGGCAGCGTCGGGCCCGCGCAGCGGGACGCGCTGCTGGGCGGAGCGTACGCGCTGCTGCATCCGATCGGCTTCCCGGAGCCGTTCGGCCTCTCCGTGGTGGAAGCCATGGCCTGCGGGACGCCGGTGGTCGCCTTCGCCAAGGGGAGCATGGCGGAGGTCATCGAGGACGGCGCCACCGGCTTTCTCGTCGACACGGTCGACGAAGCCGTGGCCGCGGTAGAACGCGTGCCGGAGCTCGACAGGACGCGCTGCCGCCGCCACGTCGAGCGGCACTTCAGCGTCGAGCGCATGGTCGACGGCTATCTCGATGTGTACCGGGAGGTGCTGGCCCGCTCGGCCCGAGAGGACCGCCGGCCCTGGGGCTCCTACCGCGTGCTCGAGGACGCTCCCGGCCACAAGGTCAAGCGCATCGAGGTCCGACCCGGTCGACGTCTGAGCCTGCAGAGTCATCGGCACCGTTCCGAGCACTGGGTGGTCGTCGAGGGCAGCGGGCTGGTGACGCTGGGCGACGAGTCGCGCTCGCTGGCGGTGGGAGACGCGGTCGACATCGCCCGCGGCACGGTCCATCGGATGCAGAACCCGGGGCGGGGACCGCTGGTCTTCATCGAAGTACAGCGCGGCGACTACCTCGGCGAGGACGACATCGAGCGCTTCGCCGACGACTACGGACGTCGCGACGATACGCTCGTCGCCCGGTCCGCATGATCCGCCGCCACGCGGGCAACCCCGTCCTCACAAAGAGCGACGTCCCCTACCCGGTCGCCACCGTGCACAACCCCGGCGCCGTCAAGTACCGGGACCGCTACCTGCTCCTCTTCCGCTCGCACCGGCGTAACGGCCGCTCGATCATCGGCCTCGCCGAGAGCACCGACGGCTTCCGGTTCGAGGCGCGACCGACACCGTTCCTGGTGCCCGCGAGCACCGGCGTGTTCGCCGAGTACGAGGAGTGGGGCGTCGAGGACATGCGGGTCTGTGCCCTTGACGGCGAGTACCTGCTCACCTACTCCGCCTACTCCCGTCACGGCGTGCGGGTGGCGCTGGCGAGGACCAGGGACTTCGAAAAGGTGGAGCGCGTCGCGCTCATCACCCAGGCCGACAGCCGCAACGTGGTCCTCTTCCCGCAGCGCTTCGATGGCCGCTACGTACGCCTCGACCGGCCGCACTCGGAGATCGATCCGTGGAGCATCTGGATCAGCTTCTCGCCCGACCTCGTCCACTGGGGAGACTCGCGCGTGGTGATGAAGCCGGCGCCCTACCATTGGGACGCACTGAAGATCGGTCCGGGGGCCACGCCGATCAGGACCTCCCGGGGCTGGCTCCACATCTACCACGGCGTGTTCCCGACCATGGACGGCTCCGTCTACCGGCTCGGCGCGGCGCTGCACGATCTGCACGACCCGTCTCGCCTGCTCGGGGTGGCCGATGAGTGGATCCTGGAGCCCGAGGACCCATGGGAGCGGGTGGGCTACGTGCCCAACGTGGTGTTCTGCTGCGGGGCCATACCGGAGGACGACGGGACGATCAAGGTCTACTGGGGCGCGGCCGACAGCGTGGTCTGCGCCGGGACCGTCCGCGCCGACGATCTGGTCGATCTCTGCCTCAAGGATCCGCGGCCGCCGATGCGCTGACGTGCGGGCGCTCCCGTGACCTGAGGCGGCCACTGCACACGTCTGGATCGGATCGCGACTTCGTCGCGGGACCGGCCCTTACCTCACCTTGAACGTCCGCCACTTGGTGGCCCCAGCCTTGTTGGTGGCCGTCATGGCGACCGTAGCCCGGATGCGGTACGTGCCCTTCTTCGAAGGCTTGTACTTCCAGCTGTAGGCGTTCGTCGAAGTGAGCGTGCGCGAGACGATCTTGACCTTGACCCACTTCTTCCCGCGCTTGCGCTGCAGCGTCAGCTTGGCTTTGGTGGCACTCAGATTGGCGGAGGCCACCTTCCCTTTGGCGGTGAACTTCTTCCGGAACTTGAGCACGCCTCTACGCAGGCCGCTGAGCGTCATCGTCACCTTGCAGGAGGAGCGGGTCAGCGTGAAGCTACCCGCGCTGGTGCAGCTGCCGCCTGGGGTGCTGACGACGATGCGACCGCCGGTACGGCCCTTGGGAACGGTCGCCCGGATCTGGGTGGCAGAGAGCGCCGTGAAGGTCGCTGCCGGCAAGCCGTTGAAGGTGACCCTGGTGGCGCCGGTCAAGTTGGTGCCGGTCACAGTGACGGACGTGCCCACCGGACCCGACGTGGGGGTGAAGCCGGTGATGGAGGGCGCCCGCGCCGACGCGGGGACGCTGATACCGTACAGGTCAACGACTTTGGTGGGGCTGTCAGAGTCATTGCTCTCGATAGACAGAGACGCATCCGCCACCCTGATGTACGTGACGTTTCCCAGACCACTCCCAAGCGTGCTGGAGCCGAAGCTGAACGACGCACTGACGGGCTCGAGCAACTCCACCATCCCGGAGCCGTAGCCTGGATACAGGACCATCTTGACGGTGTACCGACCACCGGGGACGACGGCGCCCGCTCCAGTCCTATCGAGATAGGGGGTCTTCACGCGCCAGCCGAGGTTGCCCGCTCCACCTGTGTTCTGGAAGCCTGAGTACAGGAAGTAGCTGATGAGGACTCCCCCGGAGTAGTTGTACTTGATCACCACGTTCGACCAGAGGTGCTTGACGGCGTGCGGCGCGCCTCCGTATCCCACCGTCGGTGAGAAGGCCACCTCGATCTCACGGGACTCACCGGCGGGGATCGGGACGCCGGCGGCAGCGTTGCGCACGATCGAGAACCCGTCGCCTGTCAACCGCACATCCTCGATCGCGAGCGGAGCGGCACCCTTGTTTCGAACCAGGATCGTTTGTCGCTGGCTGGCGCCCACCACCACGCTGCCGAAATCGACGTTCCCTGGAACGTCGATCCTGCCGAGGGCAGCGGCAGTCACGCTGAGGGCATAGGAGCCACTGGACGAGTAGAAGCCAGCCACCCGGGCATAGACCGTCTTGTCCGCGTCGGCCGTGTACTCGATGAGAGAGTAGATGCCTGCACCGCCGTCGTCGTCGTAGTCGATCTGGGTCGTCCCGTCCGAGTCGTACAGGTACAGCTCGGTGTCCATGGCATCGGAGGGCGTGCCCTCGCCGGTCTCGATGGTGTAGGTCCAACCGGAGCTGACCGCGAACGACACCCAGTCCTCGTCATCTGCGGGGTAGATCGTGTGCTGCTGGGCGGTATCGTCGACGGTGATCAGCGTCGCCGTGCCGTAGGAGTCGTCCGGCTCGAACGCGTCCCCGTCGAACGAGTCCCCGGTCAGCGCCACGCCGAGTGCATAGGCGCCGGTGGTCGACGTCGAGTAGCCTGTCACGCACGCATAGACCGTCTTGTCCACATCGGCCGTGTACTCGATGAGCGAGTAGGCGCCTGTGCCGCCATCATCGTCGTAGTCGATCTGGGTCGTCCCGTCCGAGTCATACAGGTACAGCATGGTGTCCATGCTCTCGGAGGGGGTACCCTCGCCGGTCTCGATAGTGTAGGTCGATCCCGAGCTCACCGAGAACGACACCCAGTCCTCTTCACCTGCTGGGTGGATGGTGTGCTGCTGGGTGCTGCCGTCGACGGTGATCGGTGTGGCCGCGCCCCAGGAATCATCCGGCTCGTAGGCGTCTGGATCCGCTGCGAAGGCCGACGCCGGCATGGTGGCAGTGGCAGAGAGCAGGAGGACCGTGACGATCGTGGACCAGACCAGCCTTGCGCGTTTCCGTCGACAGACAAGCCGGTCCGGTGGAACAAGAGCTGCGCGGCGGCGCACGATCGCGTTCATGGAGCAACCCCCCTCACGGCGTCGCGCACAGCCACACAGTGGCGCCTCGCCGGGGATCGAAGCAACCCCCGTGTCGATGCGGCGGCAATCAGAGTACTGTACCAAGACGGTACTCCTTCGGACATAGCATTACAACGCCAGTCTCGCCGAGGCCACGTCCTGCCGCAGGCCGTCGCCGACGCCGTGTGTCAGATCGCGGCGCTGCTGCGCGATCGATCCTCCCCGCACGGGCCGTCGTCTTGCACGGCGCCGCGGCTCAGGCGGACAGGGCGACGGAGTCCGCCGCCGGCCATCACTGCTCCTGTTCGATCTCGCTCCTGGTGGGTAGACAAGAGTCAGCGACACGGAGCTGTCGTGCCGAGGCGAGCGACCACCCTGATGGAGGGGCGACGGGCAGACCGTCGAAGACCCTTCGCGATCACTCGGGGGAAGGGAGATCGGGATGCAGAGCGACCAGCGTCGCGTGACGGGAGAGCCGGGGAGTCCGGCCGATCGGACGAGTCCGGCCACTCTCCCGGGGGATCCGGCCACCGGTGGCACGCCGACGGCAGACGGCACCCCGCCGACCGGCGGCGCTCCCGCGACCGCCGGCGCCGGGGCCGAGGCCGAGCAGGGGCGGCCGGGAGAGACGGACCGGGCCCGCCGAGCCCGCAAGGCCCGCCGCGTCCGGCTCTACATCTACGTCTTCCTGGCTCTGGTGGCGGTCGCCTACCTGATCGCCCTCGGCGCCATGAACACGGCGGCGGTCGAGGTCAGCTGGGTCTTCGGCACGTCGTCCGTGGCGCTCGTCTGGCTGGTGCTCTCCGTCGCCGTCCTCGGAGTGCTCCTGGGCCTCTTCATCGGCCTCCTCATCGGCTGGCGCACCCGTCGCCGTCGCGCCGACGATCGCGCCCGCGCCGCGAACAAAGCCGGCGGCTGACACCCCGGACGAGACCGGCCCCAGCGCCCGGGCCGCGGACACGTCACGCGACTGACGACTCCGAGCGACACCGGGCCTTGGAGCGCCCGGACCTCTGAGCGCGCCATGCAAAGAGACTGCTGATGCCCGTCGAGCCGAGGTCACGACCGAGGTGTGATGATGTCTGGTATTACCAGTCATTAACCTGCCATCAGACCACCATCTATATCCGTTCATTGAGCGGTACCATGAGGTGGAAGCAGCACCGACCTCAGGCGGCACGATGTTCGCATGGGTCCTCGAGAGGCCACACAGCACGCTCGGTGATCCCGGTCCAGAGCGGGAGATCTCCGAACGCCGTCTGACAGACGCCACCGATCCGCATCCACACGCCTCGCCCCGTTCGGCGCCCCAGCCGATCAGCGTCTCCGGCGACCTTCTGCTGCCGGTGGAGCGACTGGCGCACGAGAAGCCGCTCCGTTGCGGCCCGGCGACGACCATTCGCGACGTGGCCTCGCTCATGAGCCGGCGACATCAGGACGCCGCCCTGGTCGAGAACGGCCGAGTGCAGGGCATCGTCACCGACGCCGACCTGCGGGACAAGGTCGTGGCTGCGGGGCTCTCGCCCGAGGCGCCGGTCGGCATGATCATGAGCCGGCCGGTCATCACCGTCCCGGCCGGCACGCCGATCCATGAGGCGGCGGCCGAGATGCTGGTAGCGGGCATACGACATCTGCCGGTCGTTGATGGCGATGGCCGCGTCGTCGCCCTGGTCGCCGCGGACCACTTCCTGACCGCCGACGAGAGCGGTCCTCTGGCTCTGTTCCGGGCCGTCCAACACGCCGCCGACGAGGATGCGGTCGCGGCGGCGGCAGCCGACCTGCCGGCACTCTTCTGCGGCCTCGTCGATACCGGCCTCGAGCCTGCCACGGTGTCGCACATCCTCACGATCCAGCACGACGCCATGACCCGCCGCCTGATCGACCTGTCGGTGAGGCGCCATGGCACGCCGCCGGTCGACTTCGCCTGGCTCGCTCTCGGCAGCGCCGCCCGCGGCGAACTCACCCTGGTCTCGGACCAGGACAACGCCCTGGCCTACGCGCCGACCGACGACCCGGCCGTCGAGAGCTACTTCCGTCAGCTCGCACGAGACGTGAACCGCGGCTTGACCGCCTGCGGCTTCGCCGCCGACATCTCGGGGGTGCTCGCCCAGGAGCAGATGTGGCGCCACCCCATGGACGAATGGGTGCGGATCGTCGAGCGTTGTCTGGATGTGCCCAACCGCTCACACCTCATGCGTGCCACGATCGCCTTCGACCTCCGCCAGGTCGCCGGCGAGCTGCCGCTGGTCCCCGCCGTTGCTGGACTCATGGCGACGGCGCCACAGCACTCCAGCTTCCTCGCCGCCCTGGCCGGCACGGTGACCGAGATCGCGTCGCCGCTGGGCTTTCGCCGCCGCCTGGCCGGCGCCGTCGACCTCAAGAAGCGCGGCCTCGTCCCCATCGTCAACCTGGCACGGTACTTCACGCTCTCAGAAGGCATCGTCTGCTCGGGGACCGCCGAGCGGCTCGAACAGCTGGCCCGCTCCGAGGTGCTGCACGGAGAGACCGTCGAGGCCCTGCGCGACGCCTACGCCACCATCGCCAGGCTGCGGATGGTCAGGCACGCCGAGCTGGTGCGGACAGGCGCCCAACCGAGCAACGTGGTCGACGCCGAGAGCCTTCCTCGCCTGACCAGAGCCGGCCTTCTGGAAGCCCTGCGGGTGGTCCGCGACGCGCAATGCCTCCTGCCCCCGCCGCTGCACGGCTGGTGACGCGGACGCCGCGCGATCTTCAGTCCAGCGCCGCCGTGAGCTGCATGCGCAGATCGGCGATCCAGGCCACGGCCGCCGCCGCCACATGGCGCATCAGCTGCAGGCCCTGACGAGGGTCGCGCTCGACGATCTCTTCCAGCACGGCTGCCGGTACCTCGACGAGAGCCGTCTCGCGAAGACAGCGGGCCGTCGCCACGTAGCGCCCAGGCTCCGCCAGGCACGTCCAGCCGAACGGCTCGGTGGGACTCTTGTCGAGCACCTTGATCTCGTGCCCGTTGGGGAGCGTGACCATGAGGCCGACGCGCCCGGTCACCACAACGTAGAGGTCGAGTGCTTCGTGGCTCTCCTGAAAGACCATCTCCCCCGTATCGAAGAACCGTTCGTTGGACCGGGACGTGATCTCTGCGAGCAGCTCGTCGTCGAAGTCCCGGAAGAACTCGCACCGGGCGAGTACGTCGCCCGCCAGCCCTGCTTCCAACTCCTCCACCGCGCACCTCCTTGCTCGCGGCCTCTGTCAGCAGGATACACCTGCTTCAACGGCACCGGACCGGCCACGACGGCGTCGCTGCGGTCAACCGATGGCTGCGGATCGTCATCGACCGGGTCTCGGCGCTCGCCGCCACCGCGACGACGCTCGACGATGGTAGCCTTGGCTCGGGTGGACGGCCCGGCCGGGAGCCCACACGGGCACGGGGAGCCGCCGGCGAGGTCGCTCCGCCCTCATCCGGAGAGCAGGGCACAGGGAGCGGCCGCGCTCGCGAGGGCCCGGCTGTCCATCAGTCAGCCGGCACACAGGGGGAGAAATGGAGCACACGATGCCTGATCGGCCGGAGACTCCCCGGCACGAGACCGACAGACGCATCGCCGCCGTGCGGCAGAGGATGAGCGAGCGGGGGCTGGAGGCGCTGATCGTCTTCTCGTCGCCCGGCAGCCTGCGGTTCGGGCAGCGCGGCCACGTGCTCTACCTGTCCGGCTACGAGCCGTACTTCGGCGACTGCATGATGATCCTGCCCCTCGACCCGGCCGTCGACGCGGTCCTCGTGTTGGATGAAGCGAACCACTTCTCGCATGGCTGCACCTGGATCGCGGACGTCCGCGAGGCCGGCGACCGCATCAAGGTGGTCCGTGAGTTCCTCTCCCGCAACCGGCTGGAGCGATCGGCCGTGGGTGTGGCCGGTGAGTACTCGGTCGGCCCCGCCCTCTTCCTGCGGCTGCGCGAGGAGGCGGGTGCCGCGAAGCTCGAACCGGCCTCCGACATCCTGGAGCAGGCTCGCTCCGTCAAGTCGGAGTACGAGCTGGAGTGCCTGAAGGAGGCGGCCGCTATCGCGGGGCGAGGTTTCGAAGCTGCGGCAGCCTTCATGCGGCCCGGGGTCACCGAGTCGGACATCAAGGGTGAGATGGAACGAGCCTGCCGGGCGCACGGCTCGCAGGCCTTCCCACACTACACGATGGTCGTCTCGGGCACGGATGAGGCCTACGAGAGCGGCTGGTGGCACTGCGAGCGCCGCGTGCTCGAAGCCGGCGACCCGGTCTCCATCGACTTCGGCACCATGTACAGGGGGTACTGCTGCGACCTCGCGCGACCCTTCGTGCTGGGCACGGCCTCGCAGCGGCAGCAGGACGTCCTGAAGGTCCTGCTGGAGGCGCATCAGGCCGCGGCCGCGGCCGCGCGGCCGGGTGTCCGCGCCTCCTCCGTCGATGCCGCGGCAGGCACGGTCCTCACGGCCGCGTGGGGAGATCGCGACTGGTGGGCCGTCGGACACGGCGTGGGTCTGGAGGTCCACGAGTGGCCCTTCATCGGCTACCAGCGGATCGTCGATGACGCCGCGTACGAAGACCGTGTGCTCGAGGAGAACATGGTGATCTCGCTGGAGCCGACCGTGACCTTCCCGGATATGGGCGAGATGCAGATCGAGGACCAGTTCGTGGTGAAGCAGAGGGGCGCCGTGCGGCTCAACGACATCCCCCACGTGATCACGGAAGTCTGACCCTTCAAGAGCCTGACCCTGCGGAAGTCCGACCCTGCGCACGTCTGGACCGCCGGAGCCTCGTCCGTCACACGTACACCCCGAGTCAGAGGTCACGCTGTACCGGGGAAAGGGTGCCGAGCGACTGCGACGAGGAGAAGGCGGGCAGCTGCTGCTCGAGACCGGCTACTTCGAGCGCCGGGAGAATGAGCTGAGGTACTCGGCCAGGAACAGCGGAGAGATCCCGGCCCTGTTCTTCTGGGGGCTGGGCGAGAAGCCGCCTGGCGTCGACACGCGACTGCCGGACCTGTGACAGCGACTGCCGGACCTGTGACGACGACTGCCGGACCTGTGACGACGACCGCACCCCCGCTCTTCCCCGTGCCCCATCGACGCCTGCCGGTTCGACCTCGACCACGGCGACGCCGCAGGAAGGGGCAGGAAGAGAAGTCTGGAGGCGGCGGCCGGAGTTGAACCGGCGATGGAGGTTTTGCAGTCGTGAGGGGCCGAGCGGGACAAGGTCGGCCGAAACATGGTTATGGTGCGGAATAGTTCGTTCTTTCGGCCCTTCACTGAGATGTGAACACGCCCCTTGCAGGCACTTCTTTCGCTGAGCACTGCGAATCGGCCGTAATCTGCGAAGCAAAGCGGCCTTCTGACGTCGAATCGGCGCGCAAGACGCCGAGAGCCCCGGCTCTCGATGGGCGTCAGAACGCGCGATATCGATGCTCTGCTGCAGCCGATGCAGGCCGTGCCGACCGCCAACGTCGGCATCGCGTCGGCGTGCTAGTCTGCTCCATTGACGGAAAACCTTAGGGATATGCGTCTCATAATGGACGGTTCTCAAGCGCCTGTTTCCCGAGACGGCACAGCTCTGAGCAGGCAAAAGCGCCAAACAAAGAGCGCATCGCACGCCAGATTGCCTGTCCCATACGGCCCCAAAAGTCTCTCGAAAGGGAGCGCTTGGAAGCAGAAACGACCATAAGAAGTCCATCTCTCGACGATTTTGGCGCCATTTTCGGCGGTTTGTGTTCGCCGTTTGGCGAACAGCAGCGACCTACGATGGTCATGAGAGCGACGGGTTAGGAGGCGCGATGGGCGGTCTTGGCAGCGGTCGTTGGCGCACGCGCAGCGAGGTCGATGCCTGCCGGACCCTGGAGATCGGCGCGCTGCTCGACGGCGCAGCTCTGCAGCGTGCCCGCCGCGGGCAGCTCGTCTGGCGCCCCGTTGGCGGTGGCAGGCTGCGCGCCGCGCTTACCTACGCCGTGGTTACCGAGCGACGGCCCGACGGCGCCGAGCAGGAGATGCTCTGCCTCGCCTACCAGCCGGCCAGTGATGCCCCGATTCTCCGCCAGGAGCTGCTTCTGGAGTGCAACCGCGCCGGACGCTGGGCGGTGCTCTGCCCCGGCTTTGTCTGCGACGGGCGGGCGGTGCGCAAGCTCTACGCACCGCCGGGCGAGGACTGCTTTCTCTGCCGTGAGTGTCACCACCTCGTCTACCGCCGCCTGCCCCGCGCCCAGACGCAGGCCGAGGAGGCCGCAGCGCTGGGGCCGCTGCTGTGCGACGAGCTGGCCGCTCTTGCCGATCGATCGCGGGCGAGGAGCTCGGCGGCCGCTCGTAAGCAGCGTGCAGCGGCACTGCCGGCTGCCGTTGAGGACGATCGGCCACTCGAGGCGCAGGAGCTGCGCCTCTACGCCCTGGCCTTACGCCGCAGCGGCCTCTCCCTGCGTGCGATCGCCGCCTGCCTTGGGAGCTCCAAGAGCAGCGTGGCGCGCTACTGCGCGGCCGGTCGCCAAGGACTCGACATCAGGGAGCTGTTGGCTGAACGGCTGGCGCGCGCCACCGGCTGCCCGCCCTCGTGCGGCGGTGGCCCGCCCGGGATCTCGCAGCACGAGGAGCTGCTGCTGGAGCGGCGCGCCCGGCGAGCGGCCCGCTACGATGTGTTGTTCCAGCACGACGAGGAGGTGGTGCTCACCTACGAGAGCGATGAGCCGACGCGACTCGAAGCGCTCCCCAACGTCGGTCCGCTGGTAGCCGCCAAGCTGCGAGCGTGTGGCATCAGCGCACCGGCCGACCTGGTCGGTCGCGACCCCTACGCTCTCTTCGATGAGCTCTGTGCGCGCAGCGGCCACCGTCACGACCTCTGCTTGCTCGACGCCTTCATCGCCGCGGTGCGCTTCATGGAGGGCGCACCCAAGCTTCCTTGGTGGTGCTACACGCCCGAACGCAAGGCCAGGCTGCGCCGTGCTGGGCTCCAGTCTGATGCGAGACCCCTCAGCACTCGACCACGTTGACCGGCACCCGGCCGACGGTCCTGGCAAGCCCACCCCGTGCCGTCTCTTTATACTCCTCGCGCATGTCGCGCCCGGTCCGCAGCATCGTCTCGATGACGGCATCGAGCGAGACGAGATGCTCGCCATCGCCACGAAGCGCCAGCCTGGCCGCGGTGATCGCCTTGACGGCGGCCATCGCGTTGCGCTCCACACACGGCACCTGGACCAGGCCAGCGATTGGATCGCAGGTGAGCCCCAAGTTGTGCTCCATCGCGATCTCGGCGGCGGCCTCGACCTGGGCAGGCGTGCCGCCCAGGACCTCTGTCAGCCCGGCCGCCGCCATCGAGCAGGCCACGCCGACCTCTCCCTGACAGCCCACGTCGGCGCCGCTGATCGAGGCGTTGTCGCGGAACAGGATGCCGATTGCGGCGGCCGTCAGCAGGAAGGTGACGACGTCTTGTTGAGTGGCCTCCCGTCGAAAGCGCATGGTGTAGTGCAGCACGGCCGGCAGGATGCCGGCCGTGCCGGCGGTGGGAGCGCTGACCACCCGGCCGCCGCAGGCGTTCTCCTCGCTGACCGCGAGGGCATAGAGGGTCACCCAATCGAGCGCCGAGAGGGGATCACGCAATGATTCTTCCGGCCGCTCGGTCAGCGCGCGGTAGAGAGCCGGTGCGCGACGGCGAAGGCCGAGGCTTCCCGGCAGCAGGCCTTCGGCGCGCAGGCCGCGCTGCACGCAGTCCTGCATCACACTCCATAGATCCTGGAGCCGGCAGACCACCTCGCTCTCAGGATGTCGCCGCGATTCGTCCCACAGCATCGCTGCGCTGATCGAGATGCCCTGCTTGGCGCAGACCGCCAGCAGCTCACGCATCGATCCGAAGGAGACCCGGCGCCCCTCGGGAGGCTCGACCGCAGGGCGGCCTCTGTGACCGCCTTCGATGAGAGCGCCGCCACCGATGGAGTAGTAGGTGCGCTTATCCAGCACCGTGCCGCTTTCGCTCAGCGCCCTGAACAGCATGCCGTTGGGATGTCGCGGCAGGAAGACATCGGCGCGAAAGACGATGTCCCTGCCGGGACGAAATGGGACCGTCTCTTCGCCCATGAGACGCACCGCCGCAGCCTTCTCGACCTCGCAGAAGCGCACCGCAAGACGCTCCACGACCACCGTCTCGGGATGCTCGCCCTCCAGACCCATGACGACGGCGTGATCGGTAGCGTGTCCGGCGCCGGTCGCCGCCAGCGACCCGTAGAGTTCGACCTTCACGGCCGCGACGCGCCCCAGCAGGGCGCGCTCCTGCAGCGAGACGACGAACCTGCGCGCAGCACGCATTGGACCCGTCGTGTGTGAACTCGAGGGGCCGATGCAGACGCTGAGCAGATCGAAGATGCCGGTGGTCATGCGGTCTCAGGATAGCATCGCCGGACGAGGAATGAGAGCCAGCTGGCGGGCCAACCGATCTCGGTGTTGAGCAGCCGGTCACGGTTCTTGGTCAAGCTGGTCGCATGGAAGACGGCCTCATCGAGCGGCAGGCCGACGAACCAGCGCAGCTGCAGGTTGTAGCGCAGCTGTTCGACCAGCCGCCGCCGCTCGGGATGACGTAGAGGATCTGCACCAGTTGGGCGCGCAGCAGGTACTGGGGCGCAATCGAGGGACGACCGCCCTCGGCGCAGAGGGCATCAAGCGAGGGCTTGATCTCCGAGAGCGCCGCATCGACTAGGGAGCGAATCGCGCGCAGCGGGTGATCGTCGGGTACGACGTCCTCCAGAGTGGTCACCACGAACCCCGACTGCAGCTTCTCATCCCATCTGCAAAGACAATTCGCTTCGTGGACTATCGGGCAAATCAGCTGCGGAACCCGCCGCCCCCCTTCTTCTTCACCGCCCGCAGCCGGGCCTCCCGGCCCGGCCGCGACCGCGAGGCTCAGGCGAGATCGAGCAGCTGCTCGATCTTCCTGACGCCGTCGCTGGCGTCCTTGGCGAACGCATCGGCGCCGATCTCGTCGGCCCAGCCCTGCGTACAGACGGCGCCGCCGACGATCGTCT
>DIWP01000011.1:3112-3887 GCA_002423545.1 Thermoleophilia bacterium UBA6103 | reverse complement strand
CGATGTGGGCCATGATCCCGATGTTGCGCGTTCTGTCGATGGTGTTGAGCCGCATGCTTCGCCTCACCGGCGCCTTCCGGCACCGCTCCGCGTCACGCCGACGGCCGCCGGCGCATCCGCATCCCGCGCCGGGCACAGCCCGGCGCCGCAGAGACAGTCCCGCGAGCGGGACCGGTCTCCCCTTTCACACAGACGGACCCCCGCGCGGTCCGACCGCGGCGGGGGTCCGTGTGAAGACCCGTTACCAGCGGTAGTGGGCGAAGGCCTNNGGAAGATGTCGTCCTTCTTCTTGAAGGCGCCGCCCTGACCCTGCAGAGAGTCGAGCACCTCGCCTGCGAGACGGTCGACCATCGTCTTCTCGCGCCTCTGCCGCGAATAGGCGACCAGCCAGCGGATGGCCAGCGTTCGCGCCCGCCGCCCGGGCACCTCGACCGGTACCTGATACGTGGCCCCGCCGACACGCCGGCTGCGGACCTCGAGATGCGGCGTGAGCGCCTGGACGCTCTCCTGCAGGACCTCGACCGGATCGCGGCCGGTCTTGGCGCGGATCTGCTCAAGGGCGCCGTGTACGATGCTCTCGGCGCTGCCCTTCTTGCCGTCCAGCAGTACCTTGTTGACGATCTGCGTCACCAGCTTGCTGTTGTAGACGGGATCGGGCAGGACCTCGCGCCGCGTGATCGTCCCTCTGCGCGGCATGGCTTACCTCCCGCCCTTCGGCGACTTGGCGCCGTACTTTGAACGCGCCTGGCGGCGGTCGGCGACGCCGGAGGCGTCC
>DIWP01000011.1:0-3066 GCA_002423545.1 Thermoleophilia bacterium UBA6103 | reverse complement strand
CGCCGCGCTTCTGCGGCGAACCCTTGAGCGCCGGCGTCTTCGTGCGTTTGAGAGCTCTCTCGCGCCCATTACGCACGAGTTGGTTGATGGTCGCCATCTATCCTCTCTGTCTTCGGCTCTTACGGCTGTTCGTACAGCGGTCGCATAGTCTAGCAGGGCGCCGCTCGGCGTCGCAACACGCCGGGCGGCGCCCGACCGCCTGCTCAGTCCTGATCGTCGGAGACGGCCGGTACGTCCGCCTCATCGGCTTCCGCCGCCGGCCGGTCACCGCCCTCGTCGTCGCCGGCGGCCGCAGCATCTTCCTCGGCCGCCCCCGACGGGGTGTCAGCGGTATCCTGCGGCACGTCCGTCTCGTCCACCTCGTCGCCGGAGGAGGCGCCGACGCCGAGCAGATCGTCGAGGCTCAGGCCCCCGCGCCCGTCACGGTCGCCGGCAGGCAGGTCGCTCCCGAGGAAGCCGAGGTCGGCCTGCAGGCGCCCGAGCGCCTCGTACGCCTCCTGCTCCGCCTCGCCGCGACCGGCCGGGTGGATGTCGATGCTGCGGTAGCGCTTGAGGCCGGTACCGGCAGGTATCAGCTTGCCGATGATGACGTTCTNNGTCTCCTGGAAGGAGGCCGCGGAGAGGAAGCTCTCGGTAGCCAGCGATGCCTTCGTGATACCGAGGATGAGCGGTTCGTCGACGGCCGGTTCGGCCGGCTCCGTGACCGCCGGCGCGCCGCCCTCGGCGACGATGCCGGCGTTGGACTCCTCGGCCACAGCGGCGTCCAGAAGCGCACCGACGTCGTACCCGCTGTCGCCCGGCTCGAGCACGCGGACCATGTCCGCCAGGCGCTCGTTCTCGACGCGGAACGCGTACTTGTCCACAAGCTGTCCGGGCAGCAGGTTGGTGTCGCCCTGGGTCACCACACGCACCTTCTTCATCATCTGACGGACGATGAGCTCGATGTGCTTGTNNCGTTGATCTCGACGCCCTGCGAGCGATAGACCTCCTGCACCTCCTCGACCAGGTAGCGCTCGGTCCCGGTGGCCCCACGCAGCGCCAGAAGCTCGGCGGGTGCCAGCGACCCGTGCGTGAGCGTCACGCCACGGTCGATCCAGTCGCCGAGCCGTGCCGCGACGATGACCTCGTCGAGGAACGGTGCATGGCGCGAGTCGTATTCGAGCACAGCGCCGTCGTCGTCGGGATGGATGCGGATCTTGCGGACACCGTGCGGATCGGTCTCGTCGAGCTCCAGACGACCGGAGACCTCGGCGACGAGGCCGACGCCCTTGGGCTTGCGCGCTTCGAAGAGCTCGACGACTCGCGGCAGGCCGTGCGTGATGTCGGCGCCGGCCACGCCACCGGTGTGGAACGTACGCATGGTGAGCTGCGTGCCGGGCTCGCCGATGGACTGTGCCGCCACGTGTCCCACGGCATCGCCGATCTGGGTCAGCGCGTTGGTGGCCGGCATCACGCCGTAGCACCGCTGGCACACTCCGAACCGGGCAGCACACTTGAGCACGCTGCGCACCGGCACCGTCGGCTCGGTCTGAGAGCCACGCTCGAGCACGGCGATGATGCCGTCGCGGACGTCGCGGTCGATGTACGTGTCGCGATCGTAGGCCACCTCGCCGGTCTGCTCGTCGACGACGGCGGCGCCGAGGAAGCGGCCGATCAGGTTGTCGTTGGGGTCGTGCCGCCACACCGGAAGCTGCTCGGGCTTGCCTCTGGTCTTCCCCGCCCGCCTTACAGCGACTTTGGCGTTGGGCATGTGCGAGAAGACTTCCTTCAGCAGGCCGACCTCGGCCGAGCCGAGCGTGGTGCCGACCGCGATCACGGCGCGATCGCCGGCGCCGCTCTCTTCGATGCCGCCCGGCTCACCGCGCCGCGGCCGGAAGATGTCTTCAGCGAGCACGCACTCGAACAGCTCGGCGTTCTCGTCGCGGCTCCGCGACCACGGCGACATCGGCAGGGACTCCTCGGTGCCGCAGTCTTCCTCGCGGATGATGACGTCCTGGGAGACGTCGACGAGGCGGCGTGTCAGGTAGCCCGAGTCGGCGGTCCGCAGGGCGGTGTCGGCGAGGCCCTTGCGGGCACCGTGTGTGGAGGTGAAGAACTCGAGCACGGAGAGGCCCTCGATGAAGCTCGACTTCACCGGCTGCTCCATGATCTCGCCTTTTGGATTGGCCATCTGGCCGCGCCAGCCGGCGAGCTGCCGGATCTGCTTGATGTCGCCGCGGGCGCCCGAGGTCGCCATCATGTAGATGGGGTTGAGGGCATTGAAGTTGGCCCGCGTGGCGGCGGTGATCTGGACGTCTGCCTCGCGCCAGATCTCCTCGATCTTGCGCCGCCGCTCCTCCTCAGTGAGGAAGCCGCGCTGGTACTCGCCGACCACGCCGGCGACCAGTCCCTCGTGCTTGGCGAGGATCTCGGCCTTCTTCTTCTCTGGGATCACGACGTCGTTCTTGGAGACGGTCACCGCGGCCCGGGTGGCATACCGGAAGCCGACATCCTTGAACACGTCCAGGACGCGCGCCACCTTGGTGGCGCCGTACCGGCCGACCAGATCGGTGATCAGCGCCGTGAGCGCCTTCTTGGGCAGGTTGCGGTTGAGATACCCGAAGTCGGCGTCGTAGTCGTCGCCGAGCACTTCGCGCAGCCCGCTCGAGATGCGGTAGTTGAAGATGGCCCGCCCGACGGTCGTGACCACGCGCCGGCCACTCGACAGCCGCAGCACGATGAGGCTGCGCGTGAAGTCGGCGATGCCGGCGGAACGCTGCACCGGGACCTGGCGCTGGTCCAGGATGCGCTGCTCGTAGGCGCGCACCACCTCTTCGTAGTCGGCGAACGCCGGCAGCGGCCGGTCGAGCTCCTTCGCCATGTCCTCCGGCGTGACGCCGCTGAGGTCGTCGCGCTCGTTGAACGTGAGGTAGTAGATGCCGATGACCATGTCCTGGCTGGGCACCGCGATCGGCTTGCCGTGGGCCGGCGAGAGGATGTTGTTGGCCGAGAGCATGAGGATGCGGGCCTCGGCCTGGGCCTCCCAGCTGAGTGGCAGATGGACGGCCATCTGGTCGCCGTCGAAGT
>DIWP01000024.1:2447-4036 GCA_002423545.1 Thermoleophilia bacterium UBA6103 | reverse complement strand
CAGGTCGAGCCAGCGCGCCATCTCGGTGGCACAGAGGAACGTCATGAGGAACTCGGGCGCGTTGTACGAGGACTGCGACGTGGCCATGTCCAGGACCGCCGGGCCGATGCCGAACAGGAACGGCGAGCCCGGCTTACGGAGCTGATGGACGACCAGCCCGAAGAGCGACTCGGCGCTGCCCTGCGCGGTGTGCCCGGCGACGGTGATCGGCGCCGTGCNNCCGTGCCGCCGGCCAGCGGCGCCGGCGAGTAGATGGCCGGGATGCCCCAGTCGGCGCAGAACAGCAGCTTCTCGAGGCTCTCGAAAGGATGCTCCAGCGGGCTCACCGGCTCCAGATACATCGTGAAGTACGGCTTGGCGCGCGACTCCTCGGCGCCGCCGCGCAGCAGACAGGCGATCTGCCACATGGCTTTCAGATCGTCGGCGTTCTCGGACGTCATGACGAACGGCTTGGTGGTGTTGCTCACCATGGCCCGGAAGCTCTCGAGGTAGGAACGATGAGGGTCGATGTCGTTGGGGTAGGCGCCCGACATGACGAAATCGATGTTGGGCAGCGCGTCGCAGAGACGGGAGACACGGGCGACATCGTCGAGCCGGCTGGGCCGGTGCTGGCCGCTCTCGAGGTCCCAGGTGCTCATGAGGTCGGAGCCGCTGCCGAAGTAGCTGTTGTAGCCGCCCAGCGACATGGCCGGCTCGCCGTCGCGCGAGAAGACCTCGATGACGGCCGGCGCCGTCTCTCGCGCCGTGTCGATGAGGGCGGCAGGGATGCGCACGCGGTCCTCGCCCTCCACCTCGCAACCGGCCTCGCGCAGCAACCGCAGCGCCTCGGGATGATGCACCCGCATGCCGATCTGCGAGACGATGCGCACAGCAGCATCGTAGATGTCCTGCCGGTCCTGCTCGCTCAGGTAGGTGAGGTGCGGGACCCGGCTGCCGGAGCTCTTCTCTGTCGCTGCCACCGTTCGCTTCCCTTTCACTCGTGGTCCGTCTCAGCCGCCGGCCGGTCCAGGCCTCAGGCTTCGTCGCCGGCGCCGTCGCGGCCGGCGTACAGCTCGCCCATCAGCGCCGCGAGCTCGCCACGCGCCACGACGCCCGTGAGGGCGGCGATATCGGGCGCCAGATAGCGGTCGCGCTCCAGGTGCGGCACCTCGCGGCGCACGATCTGGTGCGCCCGGCTGGTGCCTTCCCCCGGCGCCAGCGGCGCCAGCAGATCGATGGCCTGCGCGGCGCACATCGCCTCGATGCCGAGGATGGTCTGCGTGTTGTGCACCACCGTCTCCAGCTTGAGCGCCGCCGTCATGCCCANNCCATGCTCACGTGGTCCTCCTGGTCCCCCGAGGTCGGGATGGAGTCGACGCTGGCCGGATGACAGAGGATCTTGCTCTCGGCGACCAGAGCCGCGGCAGTGTACTGCGCAAGCATGTAGCCGCTGTTGAGGCCGCTCTCGGTGGTCAGGTACGGCGGCAGGTCGGAGAGCTCGGTGGTCAGCATGCGGAAGATGCGCCGCTCGCTCATGTTGCCGATCTCCGAGAAGCTCATGGCGGCCAGGTCGAGCGCCAGCGCCAGCGGCTCGCCGTGGAAGTTGCCGG
>DIWP01000024.1:506-2414 GCA_002423545.1 Thermoleophilia bacterium UBA6103 | reverse complement strand
CGCCGTGGACCTGCGGGATGCAGCGGATGGAGTAGGCGTCCTGTACCTTGTCGCAGTGCACGTGCGAGAACATGATCTCGCTGCCTTGGGTGGCCAGGCGCACGTTCTCGGCGGTCCGCAGCTGTCCGGGGATGGGACGCAGCCGCTGGATGCGCTCCTGGAACGGCCCCACCGACGCCCGCAGTCCCTCGATGCTCATGGCGCCGATGAGGTCGGCCGAGTCGAGCAGGGCATCGCCGTCGGCGACCGCCAGGCAGCCGATGGCGGCCATGAACTGGGTGCCGTTGAGCAGCGCCAGTCCCTCCTTGGCCTCCAGCACAACCGGCTGCAGACCGGCCGCGGCCAGCGCCGGGCCGGCCGGGACATGACGCGCCGACGTGCCCGCCTGGGGGCCGCCGCGGTCGGAACCCGGCTCCAGGAGCTCGCCCTCGCCCATCATCGCCAGCACCAGGTGGGCGGACGGAGCGAGGTCGCCGGAGGCTCCCAGCGAGCCCCGGGACGGGACGTAGGGCACGAGGTCGTGCTCGAGCATCCGGCAGAGCAGCTCGACGACGTGCGGACGCACGCCGGAGTGGCCCTTGGAAAGCGCGTTGACGCGGATGACCATCGCCGCCCGCACCACCTCGCGCGGCAGCGGCTCGCCGACGCCGACGGCGTGGCTGCGCACCAGGTTCTGCTGCAGCTCGCGCACCTTCTGGGCCGGGATGCTGGTGGTGGCCAGCTGGCCGAAGCCGGTGGTGACGCCGTAGACGACGCGCTCCTCGGCGACGATGCGCTCGATGACCGCGGCCGCCGTCGCCAGCCTCTCACGCGCCACATCGCCGAGGCGCACCGGCGTGCGCTCGCGAGCCACGGCGGTCACCTGCTCGATGGTCAGCGGGCTGTCTCCTATGACTATCGGTGCGTTGCTCATGCTCTGCTCCGTGCGGCGGAATGCGGACCGCGCCGGCCGATCGGCGCTCTGACGGTCCCGTGTCTCAGGTGAGGCCCACTTCGGCGCGCATGGTGCGCGACGCCGCGTCGGCGCGGCCGCGGGCCAGCGATATCTCTTCGTCGGCGACGCGGCGCAGCTCGTCGACCTCGTTGCCTTCCGGCAGCGAGGCCAGGTTGATGGCGACGTTCAACAGGGCGCCCTCGGCGCCGGCCCGCGCCAGCTCTATCGCCACGCCGAGGTCGCTGGCGGCCGCCGGATTGGCGCGTCCGGCCAGCGAGGCGGCTACATCCAGCACGCGTCGGCAGGCCCGCAGCGTCTCTCTCGGCACCTCGGCCGCGAACAGCGTGGCGGCGGCCAGCGCCTCACGACGGGCCGCCTTCTCCTCGTCGCTCGCTTTCGGCAGGCGGATGGCGTCCATGACGCGGTCGAAGGCGGCCGTGTCCTCGTCGACCAGCGCCAGCAGCCGCACACGAAGCTCGTCGCTCGTCTTCGTGGCGGCGGCCAGCTCCTGCGGCGTCGCCGCCAGACCCTGCTTGTCGACGCTCAGCCGGCAGACCATGCCGATCAGGCCGGCGGCGATGCTGCCGGCCAGTGCCGCCGAGCTGCCGCCACCCGGCGCCGGCGACTCCGAGGCCACCTCAGCGACGAATCCGGTGACCGTACGCTCCACTAGTCCTGCCATGCTGCTCCTCCGCCGCTCACGCGCGTTCCGTACTCCTCGCACTCTACGCCCCCGACACGGTCCGCGGCCCGTCCACCGTCGCTGCCGTAGTACGCCTCCCGATCCACGGCCCGCGGCCGACCCGCAGTCGCTGCCGTACCACGCCTCCCGATGGTCGGCTCGCGGACCACGCTCAGCTCGTCGTCTCTGGCACGATGCTTCCGATCGTCAGCGCGATCGTTCCGCCACCAGCGCCGCCACCTGCTCGGGGTGCGTCGCCACCGGGACGCCGGCGGCCTCCAGCGCCTCCTTC
>DIWP01000024.1:189-456 GCA_002423545.1 Thermoleophilia bacterium UBA6103 | reverse complement strand
CGCCGATCTCGCCGACCAGCACCACGGCCTCGGTGTCCGGGTCGGCGGCGAAGCGCTCCAGGCACTCCAGAAAGCCGAGGCCGTGCACCGGATCGCCGCCCATGCCGACACAGGTCGACTGACCGATGCCGGCACGGGTGAGCTGGTAGACGATCTCGTAGGTCAGCGTGCCCGAGCGCGAGACGAGCCCCACGCTGCCGGGTGAGAAGACGTCGGCCGGCATGATGCCGGCGCTGCAGGCCCCGGGGGTGATGACGCCGGGACAGT
>DIWP01000024.1:0-149 GCA_002423545.1 Thermoleophilia bacterium UBA6103 | reverse complement strand
CGATGAGCGCGTCGCGGGCGAAGCGTGCCGGCACGAAGATCACCGAGACATCGGCGCCGGTCTCGCGCACCGCGGCGGCCACCGAGTCGAAGACCGGCACGCCGTCGAGGTCGCTGCCGCCCTTGCCCGGCGTGACGCCGGCCACGACG